>NZ_JAODNM010000017.1 GCF_025464955.1 Amycolatopsis sp.
CGAAGCGTCGACCTTCGGCCGGACCCCCGCATCAACCTCGGCTTGGCGCACCCACCGCCGCAGGCTCTCCGCGGACACGTCCACCTTCGCCGAGATGGACTTGATCGCGTCCCACTGCGACGAGTACTGCTCTACCTGCTCAAACACCAACGCAACCGCGCGCTCACGCAGCTCACGAGGGTGCCTCGAAGACTTGGCCATAACTCCATCCTCACTCACACGATGGAGTCCCCGCCAAACCCGGGGCGGTTCACTCACCAGCCACTGAGGCGTCGCGGACCCACACATACGACACAAGAGCCAAAAAAGTGCCCGCTTTGCTCAGGCCATGAGGACTTTGCCGAGTTCGGCCGGGCTGGCGAGGAGCGGGTGCCGCGGGAGGACGCGCACGGTGTAGCCGAGCGCGCCGGCGTGTGGCAGCCGCAGTGCCGCGACGAACGCGCCGATGCCGTCGGCCGCCATCGGCACCGTGACCACGTCCTGCAGCTCGTCGCTGTCGCCCACCTTGCCCACCACGGCCTGGATGTCCACATCGGACACCGAGAGCCCGGCGAGGTCGATCCGCGCGCGGACGCGCACCTCGGTGCCCACCACGAGCTGTTCCTGCGCCTCGACGATGAGCTCCGAGTCGAAGATCCGCACCTTGGGCCACGCGATGTCCAGTTTCGTGCGGTACTCCGACAGCGAACGCGCGCCGTGGTAGTCGTCGCCGGTCGCGGCGGCGACCATCTTCGCCGCCGGGACGTACCCGGACTCGACGTATTCGCGCACCATCCTCGACGCCTGCACGCGCGGTCCGAGCATTTCCAGGGTGTGCCAGACCATCGACATCCAGCCGCCGGGCACCCCGGCGTGGTCGCGGTCGTAGAACAGCGGCGAGATCTGCTGGCCGAGCAGGTCGTACAACGCGGCGGCTTCGAGGTCGTCGCGGCGCAGCGGGTCGGTGATCCCATCGGCGGTCGGGATCGCCCAGCCGTTGCTGCCGTCGTAGTACTCGTCCCACCAGCCGTCGCGGATGGACAGGTTGAGCCCGCCGTTGAGCGCCGACTTCATCCCCGACGTCCCGCACGCCTCCAGCGGCCGGACCGGGTTGTTGAGCCAGATGTCGCAGCCGCGGTAGAGGTAGCGCGCCATCTGCATGTCGTAGTCGGGCAGGAAGACGATCCGATGCCGGACATCGGTGCTGTCGACGAACCGCACGATCTGCTGGATCAGCGCCTTGCCGCCTTCGTCCGCGGGATGCGACTTGCCGGCGACGACGACCTGGATCGGCCGGTCGGCGTCGAGCAGCAGCGCCCGCAACCGCTCGGGGTCACGCAGCATCAGCGTCAGCCGCTTGTAGGTCGGCACGCGACGGGCGAACCCGACGGTCAGCACGTCGGGGTCGAACACCGTGTCGGTCCAGCCGAGCTCCAGCGGCGACGCGCCGCGCTGCAGCCACGAGGCCCGCACCCGGCGCCGCACCTCCGCGACCAGCTTCTCCCGCAGGTCCCGGCGCAGCGCCCACAGCTTCTCGTCGCTGACACGCTCGCGCATACCGGCCATCCCGGTGTTCGCGCCGTCGACGCCCCATTCCTCGTCGTTGCCCCCGAGCAGCGCGCTCAGCTCGCGCGCGACCCACGTCGGCCCGTGGACGCCGTTCGTGACCGAGGACACCGGCACCTCGGCCTCGTCGAACCCGGGCCACAGCCGCGAGAACATCCGCCGCGACACCCGGCCGTGCAGCGCGGACACGCCGTTCGCGCGCTGCGCCAGCCGCAAACCCATATGCGCCATGTTGAACATGCCCGGGTTGTCCTCGGCGCCGAGCGCGAGGATCCGCCGCAGTTCGAGGTCCGGGATCAGCCTGCCGTCGCCGAAATAGTGCTGCACGAGGTCGACGGGGAACCGGTCGATCCCAGCACTGACCGGGGTGTGCGTGGTGAACACCGTGCCGGCACGGACCGCGGACAGTGCTTCGTCGAAGCCCAGCTGGTCGGCCTGGATGATCTCGCGGGCGCGTTCCAGCCCCAGGAAACCCGCGTGGCCTTCGTTGGTGTGGAACACCTTCGGCTGCGGATGCCCGGTCAGCTCGCAGTAGCGGCGGACCGCGCGGAAGCCGCCGATCCCGGCCAGGATCTCCTGCCGGATCCGGTGGTCGGCGTCGCCGCCGTAGAGCCGGTCGGTGACCCCGCGCAGGTCCTCGGAGTTCTCGTCGATGTCGGTGTCCAGCAGCAGCAAGGGAATCCGGCCGACCCGCGCCGTCCAGACCTGCGCGTGCAGCTCGCGTCCGCCGGGCATCGCGACGTCGACGAGCACCGGGACACCGGCCGTGTCGAGCAGCAGCTCCAGCGGGAACGCGTTGGGGTCGATCACCGGGTAGTGCTCGACCTGCCAGCCGTCGAGCGACAGCGACTGCCGGAAGTAGCCCGCCCGGTAGAGCAGGCCGACGCCGATCATCGGCACGCCCAGGTCGGACGCGGCCTTGAGGTGATCGCCGGCGAGCACGCCGAGTCCGCCCGAGTAGTTCGGCAGCGCCTCAGTGACGCCGAACTCCATCGAGAAGTAAGCGACCGCGGCCGGCCGTTCGTCGGATCGCCGCTGGTACCACCGCGGTTCGGTGAGGTAGCGCTCCAGGTCCTCGGCGGCGATCCGCGCGTCGGACAGGAACTCCTCGTCGACGGCGAGCTCGTCGAGCCGCGCGGGCGGCAACGCGGTCAACATGCGCAGCGGGTCGCGGATGCGGTTGAACAGCTCCGCGTCCATGGACGCGAAGAGGTCCCGCGTCGGCGGATGCCACGTCCAGCGGAGGTTGGTCGCCAGGGCGCCCAACCCGGACAGCGGCTCCGGGAGGCTCGCGCGAACGGTGAACCGGCGGACAGCTTTCATGGTCAGCGACCATATCCGCACGGCCCGCCGCGCGCTTGGGCCACCGGTATGGGGATTCCGTGCACGCTGCGTATAAGCGCTGAGTAGGGTGCCTGCTGCCGGGTAGTCAGCCGGTCACACCATCGAACACCTGGAAGCGAGTGAGCATGATCCAAGGGGGAGAACGGGGCCTTCGACGTCCGGTTCTGATCACGATCCTTGCCGTGGTGACCCTGTTCGCCGGCACCGCGTGCGGCGGCGGGAAGACCGGTGGCACCGCGTCCGGTCCGCCGGACGCCGCGCAGAACGTGGCCGGCCTGCCGGTGACGCATTTCCAGAGCGGGTTCAAAGCGAACGCCCCGACACCGGACGTCACCGTGAAGAACGTCACCACCGGCGACGACGACAAGCTGGCGACGGCCGCGATCGTCGACGTCGAGAAGTACTGGTCCACCCAGCTCCCGGCGAACTTCGGCGGGCAGCAGTTCGAGCCGGTCAAGTCGCTGCTGTCCTACGACTCCAACGGTGCCGCCCAGCAGTCCGGCTGCGGGTCGACCAAGAAGGTCGTCAACGCCTACTACTGCTCGACCGACGACTCGGTGAACTGGGACCGCGGTGTCCTGCTGCCCCAGCTGCGTCAGCAGTTCGGCCCGGTCTCGGTGGTGACCGTGCTCGCGCACGAGTTCGGCCACGCCATCCAGGCCCGCCTCGGTCCCCAGGCGAACATGACCAAGCAGACGCCGACGATCGTCAAGGAGCAGCAGGCCGACTGCTTCGCCGGAAACTACTTCCGGTACCTCGCCGAGGACAAGAGCCAGTACTTCCAGGTCTCCACCGACGAGGGTCTCAGCCAGGTGCTCGCCGCGATGTTCTCCATCCGGGACCCGGCGGGGTTCAACAACACCGACGTCCAGGCGCACGGCACCGCGTTCGACCGCGTCTTCGCGTTCCAGACCGGGTTCGAGAAGACCCCGAAGGAATGCGCCGCGATGAACCAGCAGAACGTCCAGGCACGGATCGTCGAGCAGCCGTTCGCCAAGGGCGACCAGCTGCACGGCCAGGGCACGGCCAAGTTCAACGAAACCGCGGTCGCCGACCTGCAGAAGAGCCTCGACCAGGCGTTCACCGGAGTGGGTGCCAAGGCCCCGCAGATCACCGCGAAGGACGGCACGTGCCCGGGCGGCAAGAGCACCCCGCCCGCGACCTACTGCGCGGACACCAACACCGTCAGCATCGACATGGCGGCGCTGACCCGGCTCGCGCAGCCCGTCTCCGACGATGGCAAAAGTGCGGGCGGCTTCGGCGACTTCGCCGCGTTCTCGGAGATCGCGTCGCGATACGTGATCGGCGTCGAGAAGACCGCCGACGCGTCGGTCGACAACGCCAACGCGGGCCTGCGTACGGCGTGCCTGGTGGGCGCCTGGGCGAAGGCCACCAACGTGGTGGGTCAGCATCTGCGGCTTTCCCCGGGTGACCTCGACGAGGCCATGACAGACCTGTTGCAGCCGAACAGCCTGGTTGCGGCCGACGCCAACGGCGTCCGCCCGGTGAGCGGCTTCGACCGCGTCGCCGCGCTCCGCAACGGCTACCTGCAGGGCTCGCCCGTCTGCTCCACGACGTACGCGTAGCAGCAGCTATCGCTCAGCAAGAGGCCCCCGCCGCGGCGGGGGCCTCTTGCTGAGCTGTCTAGAACAGGGCGCTGGCGAGGTTGCGGCGGGCCTTCGTGACCCGGTCGTCCGCGGAGTCGAAGAGCTCGAACAGCTCCACCAGGTGCTGGCGGACCCGGTTGCGCTCGTCCCCGCTGGTGCGGCGGATGACGTCGACGAGGCGCTTGAACGCATCCTCGACACGCTGGTCGGCGAGTTCGAAGTCGGCGGCGGCGAGCTGCGCGTCCAGGTCGGCAGGGTCGGCTTCGGCGCGCGCCACGGACTCGGGGTCGGCGGCCTCGGCCCTGGCGGTGAACTTGACCTGGGTGAGCGCCAGTTTCGCCTGGTCGTTGGCGGGCTCCTCGTCCAAGATGCGCTCGTAGGCGGCCTGCGCGGCGGCGTAGTCGCCCTGCTCGAAGGCGTCCTCGGCGAGGACGAAACGCGGGTCGTCCGGCTCTTCCACCGGTTCGACGCCGTTCGCCTCTTCCGCCGCGCGGATACCGGGCAACTTGTCCCGCAGCGCGTCGAGCAGGGAGTCGAGCCACTTGCGGATCTCGGGCTCCGGCAGCGCACCGGAGAACGCGTCGACCGGCTGGCCGCCGCCGATCGCGACGATCGTCGGGATCGACTGCACGCCGAACAGCTGGGCGATACGCGGGTTGGCATCGACGTCGACCTTCGCCAGCACCCAGGCGCCGCCCGCTTCCTTGGCGAGCCGCTCCAGGAGCGGGCTGAGCTGCTTGCACGGCCCACACCACTCCGCCCACAGGTCGACGACTACGAGCTGGTTCATCGACCGTTCGACGACGTCGGTCTGGAAAGTGGCCTCGCTGACCTCGAACACGGCCGCAGTGCTACCGGCACTGTCGGCGCTGTCGGCGGACCGCTCGGCGGCCGGGGGCGAGCCGGGGCCGCCCGGGGCCGGGGGCTGCCGTCGAACCGAATCGGCTCGCGCCTTCAGCCCGGACAAATCGACCGCGCCGGACAGTGCCGCGGACATGGCGGCCGACTTCGCTGCTGCTCCACGTGGATGCGTCACGCTTCCATCCTGGCACGCGCGCGCCGCGCTTTCACCGCAGGTGGCCACTGGACCGGTGCCCTTGGTCACCCAGTGGGACAGCTAGCCCGCCAGATGCTTCTCCACACGCTCGACTTTGGCCGTGAGCTGGCCGGAATCGTAGCCGGGCCGGAGGTCGGCCTTCAGCACCAGCCCGACCCGCGCGGAGCCCTCACCAGCGGCCTCGACAGCCCGCTTGACGACGTCCATGCACTCGTCCCAGGAGCCCTCGACGTTGGTGAACATGGCGTTGGTGGAGTTCGGCAGGCCCGAATCGCGGACGACCTTGACGGCGCGTGAGACGGCTTCGCTGACTCCGCCGTCTTCGGCCGCGCTGGACGGGCTGATGCTGAACGCGACGATCATGGTCTGCTCCTCATTCGCGGGGATTCTCGGGGATATCTCCCCACCCTGCCGCACTGAGCGGGTACCCGCTGGTAACTTCGAACGTCATGAACCGTCCGTTGCCGTTCGACCCGATCGCCCGCGCGGCGCAGCTGTGGGAGGACCGCATCGGGCCCTCCGAAACCATGGCCGCGGTGACCGGGGTCATGCGCGTCCAGCAGATCATCCAGTCCGCTGTGGACAACGCGCTCAAGCCGCACGGACTCACGTTCGCCCGGTACGAGGCGCTGGTGCTCCTGACGTTCGCGCGCGCGTCGAGCCTGCCGATGCGGGTGATGGGCGAGCGCCTCCAACTGCATCCGACGAGCGTGACCAACATCGTCGACCGGCTGGAGAAGGACGGACTGGTCAACCGCGTGCCGCATCCCACCGACCGCCGCACGACGCTGGTCGAGATCACCGACACCGGCCGGGCCCGCCGCGAGCAGGCGACGAAGGCCGTCACCGCGATCGACTTCGGACTGAACGGACTCACCGGGCGTCAGGTCGAGCAGCTCACCGAACTGCTGACGAAGGTCCGCAAGGCCACCGGCGACTTCACGGAGTAGCCCAGCAAACACTCAAGGCCACCTTCGAGGTGAAGGTGGCCTTGAGGGGCCTGGGGGAATCAGGCGGCGACGACAGCGGGGTCGCTCACCTGGAAAAGGCCGGTACCGCCGTAGGTCAGCCGGGCCGGGCCGTCGAGCTTGCCGTTACGCAGCGCCCACTTCTCGAACAGCCACGTGAACAGCGGTGGGATACTGGAGAGCAGCGCCAGCACGAGGGTCTTCGGACGCCATCCCAGGGGTTTGAACACCGAGAGAGACACCAGCACGTACGCGGAGAACACGACGCCGTGGACCATGCCGAGCACCGGCACCCCACCATCGCCGGAACCGATGGCGTACTTGAAGAACATCCCGATCAGCAGACCGGCCCAGGAAAAGGCTTCGGCTACTGCGGCCACCCGGAACAGGACTGCGGCCTTGCTGGACACGACTTCCTCCTAATAGCTGCGGCAAACGTGCTCGCACAGTTTGTGTCCGCACACAGAAAAGCGTCCGACGTGCACTGTCCACGGAGGACTGCTCCATGGACGTCAACAGCACTGTCGGACGTTCTGCTACCAGTGTGAGGCGTGACGGCCCTCACCGGAACACCGGGGGCCGTGATCATGCTCACCAGGCCCCGTTTTCGAGGAAAACCGCAGGGCAGTTCAGCCCGTTGTCAGCGACGTCTCAGTGACTGGTCAGTGCCTGTCTGCCGGAGAGGCCCCGTTGATCATGGTCGTTGACGTAGACTCCCGGAAAATCCCATATCGCGGGAGCTCGGGTGATCCGGGCTGAGAGGACGGCAGGAGACCGCCGTCGACCGCTCGAACCTGACCGGGTAATGCCGGCGTAGGGAGTGTTCATGGCCACGGCCGCTGATGTCCCCGTCAAGAACCCCACCGACTTCTCGAACGCCGAGGTCTCGAAGACCCTCGACGGCCCCACGCCGCGCAGCCTCGGGACCCTCGACCAAGGCGCGTTCTGGGTCAACCTCGGCGTCAGCCTGCTGGGGTTCACCGGCGCCGCCACCGTGATGATGCCCGCGGGCGCGCCGCCGCTGTCGTTCGTCGCCGCGCTCGCGGCCACCGTCGTCGGGACGGTCATCGGGTCGGTGATGCTCGGCCTGTCCGCGGTACCGGGCGCGCAGACCCAGGCGCCGTCGATGGTCCTGCTGCGCGGCCTGTTCGGCGCGAAGCTGTCGTACCTGCCGACGCTGCTCAACGTCGTCCAGCTGATCGGCTGGGGCACGTTCGAGATCCTGGCGATCACGCAGGGCGCGCAGGCCATCTTCGGCGGCGGCCCGCGCTGGCCGTGGGTGATCGCCGTCGGGCTGCTGACCACAGCGATGACCATCTGGCCGCTGGGCGCGGTTCGGCTGCTGCGCCGGTATGTGACCATCGCCGTCGCCATCGCGCTGGTGTACCTGTTCGTCCAGGTGCTCCGCCAGCCGATCCCGAACGTCAATGCCGGTTCGTGGCGCGGGTTCTGGTACGGCACCGACGCCGCGCTGGCGGTCGCCGTGTCGTTCATCCCGCTCGCCTCGGACTACTCCCGGCACGCGAAGTCGACAAAAGCGGCGTTCTCGACGGCCGCCGTCGGCTACTCGCTGTCGCAGATCGCCTGCTACGCGCTCGGTCTGCTCGTACTGCTCCAGGCCGGGACACTGGACGAGCCATACCGGCCGTTCCTGGCGGTGCCGCTCGGCGCGCTGTTCCTCGGCGTGATCGTGCTGCGCGAGGTCGACCAGTCCTTCGCCGACACCTACTCGACCGGCGTCTCGCTGCAGAACCTGTTGCCGCGCACCGACCGGCGGGTGCTCACCGGGGCCATCGGCGTCCTGACCACGGTCATGGCGCTCACCCTCAACATGGACCAGTACGCCGGGTTCCTCACCCTGATCGGCTCGGTGTTCGTCCCGATGTTCGGCGTGCTCGCCGCGGACTACTTCGGCCGCAACCGCCACCGCGACCCGGCCGCGAGCTGGGACCTGTCGGAGACCGCGCCGTCACGCTGGCGGATGCTGATCGCGTGGGTGGCCGGGCTGGCCGTCTACCAGCTGATCCACCCCGGCGACGCGGGTTTCTGGTCGAAGGGCTGGACCAACCTGGCGTCGGCCCTGCACTTCACCCCGGCGGACTGGATGAGCGCATCGCTGTTCTCCTTCATCGTCGCCGCCGTCCTGGCCTACCTCCTCGGCCTACTCCCCCGCCGCTCCTGACGCTCGTTCAAGCGTCCCGCTTTTGCGCTTTTGTGGGGTCTCTTAGTTTCTAAGAGACCGCAACTCGCCGTCGAGTTGCGGTGGTGCGTAACCGGGTGTGGGACTCGGCGGTACGAACGTGGGACTCGCACAGCACATCGGCGAGTCCCACACTCCGGCCCGGCGAGTCCCACGTTCAAACCGACGAGTCCCACAGTCACCACCAGCCGACCACACCCGCTGACCTCAAGAACCCCACCAGCCACACCGACACCACCCAGCCACCCCAACCGACCTTCACAATCCCTTCCCCCACACCACCCGCCCCTGCCGCGGTAAAACGCAGCCAGTCCACAAGAGCCACTTTTGTCCAAAAGTGGGAGGTCCTGGCCGGGGCGTCAGCTGGCACAGGGGGAGGGCGGGGCGCCGGTGGGGCCGGTGGCCCAGGTGGCTTGGGCAGGGTCGGCGGTGAGGGCGAAGTCGAGCGTGGTTCCGTGCGTGAGCTGTTCGAAGCTGACGTACGCGTGGTCACTCGCATACCCACTCACCTTCAGGCTCTGCACGTACTGAAGCTGCGAAGGCTGCGCCCCCGACGCCTTGATCACGACGTCGCGCCCGTTCTCCAGGTGCACGACCGACTTCGCGAACCGGGGCGCGTTGAGCACGAACTGGCCCGTGCCCGGCACCTCCGGATACAACCCGAGCGCGCTGAAGACGTACCAAGCGGACATCTCGCCGAGGTCGTCGTTGCCGGTGACACCGTTGGGCGCGTTGGTGAACAGCGTCTGCGCCGCCCGCACGACCGTCGCGGTCTTCCACGGCTGCCCGGCGAGCGTGTACATCCATGGCGCGTGCAGGTCCGGCTCGTTGTTGGGGTTGTACCGGAACTGCGCGTAGTAGTTGTACGGCCCGACGACCCAGTCCTCACGGACGGTCTTCGCCGGATCCTTGACGAGGTCGGCGTAGTCGAAGAAGTCGTCCAGCCGGGCTTGCGTGGCCGCCTGGCCGCCCATGCTCTTCATCAGGCCGGGCATGTCCTGCTGCGCCAGCCACTGGTACTGCCACGCCGTGCCCTCGTGGAAGCCGTCCTGGCCCTGCGGGGTGTACGGCTGGTCCGCCGGGGTGAACCAGCCGCCGCCGGTGACCTTCGGCCGCGGGAACCCGGTGAAGCCGCGGTCGGTGACGCTCGAATCCCACAGCTTCTGGTAGTTGCGACCGCGCACCGCCAACGCCTTCGCGTCCTGAGTCTTCCCGAGCGCGCTCGCCATCAGCGACAGCGAGCAGTCACCCAGCGCGTACTCCATCGTCGCCGAAGCACCGTGGTTCGGGTCGGTGTCCTGCCCCTTTTTCGGGAAGTTCGGGTCGTACTGAACCCAGCCGTCGGCCTGATAACTCGCGTTGCCCGAGCGGCCCTGGAACTGCGAGCTCGCCGGCGGAATCTGCTCGGAGTTCTGCAGAAGTGCCTCGTACGCCTGGGTTTCTTCACCGGTCAGCGCGCCGAAACGCCACAGGTCGACCAGGAACGGAGTGACCGGGTCGCCGGTCATCGTGTTGGTCTCCTGGTTGGCGTAAGCCCATCTCGGCAGCCAACCGCCCTGGTCGTGGATGGCCAGCAACGTTTTCGCGATGTCCCTCGCCCGGCTGGGCCGCAGCAACGCCAACAGCTGGTTCTGGCTGCGATAGGTGTCCCACAACGAGAAGAACTGGTAATACGTCCAGCCGATGGCTCGGTGGATCTCGTTGTCGAACCCGCGATAGCGCCCGTCCGCGTCGTTTCCGGTCAGCGGCTGCAAAAGCGTGTGGTAGAGCGAGGTGTAGAACACCGTGCGGTCGTCGGCCCCGGTACTCGGAAGGTCCACGGTGGACAGTTCCTTGCGCCAGGCTTGTCGGGCACCGGCCTTGACCTTGTCAAAGGCGTTCAGCTTGCCGTGGCTGGTTCCTTCCAGCGCGAGGTTTCGGCTGGCGCCCTCGGCGTCGACGGGCGAGATCGCGGTCGTCGACGTCACCTGCTCCGCGCCGCCGTTGTCGAACGTGAGCCACGCGCCGCGAAGGCCCGCGCCACCGGCGGAGTCGCGGGAGCCGGGCGTGCCGCCGGTCGGAGACCAGGTACCGAACGTCGTGAATGGACGGTCGAAAGTGGTCGTGAAGTACGTCGTATAGGGCTTGCCGCCGCAGAAAGCCTGCGCCTGGACCGTGCCCTGGATGGTCCGGTCGCCGACGATCCGGATACTGCTGCCGGTCACCGGCTCCTTGTCGTTGGCCTGCCCGACGTTGATCAGGATGTTCGCCGGACCGGCCTTGTCGAACGTGTAACGCTCCATCCCGGTACGCGTGGTGGCCGTCGTCTCGGCGTCAATGCCGCCGTAACCGGTGAGGTGGACCTTGTAATAGCCGGGCTTGCCGACCTCGCCGTCGTGGGTGAACGGCGAGCCGTACCGCTTCTGGTCGAAGGTGGCCGGCTTGCTCGTGTCGAAGTCGCCGCCCACGCCGATCGAACCCGTGGTCGGCAGGGTCGAGATCAGCCCGCCCTGCTCCCAGCAGCCCGCGCCGGAGAGGAAGAAATGGCCGAACCCGCGGATCGCCGGGTCGTCGTACTGCCAGCCGGCATACGCCGATCCGATGGGGCTGACCTGCGTCATCCCGAACGGCGCCGCGGCTCCGGGGAAGGTGTTGCCGTCGTCCTTGCTGCCGATGAACGTGTTGACCGAGCCGAGTACGTCCCCCGGTCTCGCCGCCGCGGCCGCGACCGGCGTCAGCAGGGCCGCCGGAACGGCCGCCACCACCAGCAACGCGAGTCCCCTGCTCCACCTGGGCATGCGTGTCTCCGTCCCCGTGACAACCTCGCCGACAACCTTGTCGCCCGTTCACCTGCTGCGAGTCACTTTGGGCAATCGATCACGGCGAGGTCAAGAGCCGGGAAAGAGCCTGTCCGGTTCCAGACACCCAGTGGCACCGCACGACTACTCGGCGACTACGCCTTTCGTCGGTGTCCCGGCCAGAGGGATTGACACGGGCAGTCGAAATGGTGTCCAATTTCCGCCACTATGACAACGTTGTCGTCGGGTGACCGCGATGGCACCCCCAAGACCGCCAGTCGCCGAGCCACCATGAGTGACGTGGCCCGGCTCGCCGGCGTCAGCATCAAGACCGTTTCGCGGGTCGTCAACGACGAACCCGCGGTCCACCCCGACACCGCCGAGCGCGTGATGGCCGCGATCGAGCAACTGGGCTTCCGCCGCAACCTCGGCGCGCGCAACCTGCGGCGCGGGTCCTCGACCGGGACCATCGGCCTGATCGTCGAGGACGTCGGCAACCCCTTCTACTCCGAGCTGAACCGGGCCGTCGAGCGCATCGCGACCTCGTTCGGCCGCCAGGTGCTGACCGGGTCCTCGGAAGAGAACTCCGACCGCGAACGCGAGCTGGCGCTGGAGTTCTGCGCCCGCCGCGTCGACGGGATCCTCGTCGTGCCGGCCGGTATGCAGCACGGCTACCTCGTCCCCGAAATGCGCGCCGGCACCCCGGTGGTCTTCATCGACCGCCCGGCCGGCGACATCGTGGCCGACACCGTGCTCGTCGACAACATCGGCGGGACCGTCGAGGCCGTCACGCACCTGGTCGCCCACGGGCACCGCCGGATCGCCTTCCTCGCCGACAGCCCCGACATCTTCACCGCCGGCGAGCGGCTGCGCGGCTTCCGCGAAGGCTGCGCGCGGGCCGGAGTCTTCTACGACGAACGGCTGGTCATCATGCGGACGCCGACGCCGGCCGGGGTGAGCGAAGCGGTGCGCCAGCTGATGTCCGGACCCGAGCCGGCGACCGCGATCATCGCCGGGAACAACCGCGTCGCGGTCCACCTGCTGCGTGCGCTGGCCCACGCCGAGCGCCGCCCGGCGATGATCAGCTTCGACGACTTCGAGCTGGCCGACCTCCTCGACCCGCCGGTGAGCGTGATCGCGCACGATGTCAGCGCGCTGGGCCACGCCGCCGCCGAAGTACTGTTCGCCCGCATCCAAGGAGATCAGTCCACCCCAAGGAAGGTAGTTCTGCCCGTGCA
Source organism: Amycolatopsis sp. (assembly GCF_025464955.1). Classification (GTDB taxonomy): domain Bacteria; phylum Actinomycetota; class Actinomycetes; order Mycobacteriales; family Pseudonocardiaceae; genus Amycolatopsis. The sequence goes on from NZ_JAODNM010000017.1 coordinate 12,737, forward strand.
CCTAGTAGCCCGCGGATCCGGTGAGGTCAAGCCATGAGTAAGCACCTCGAACCGATCTGCCTCCCGGCGAACCAGCCACCGCAGTTCTACCGCGGTGGCGACGCGATCGCCGCCCTGCGCGGGGCATCCTCCTCCGACAGCAAGTTCGGCCCGGAGGACTGGGTCGCGTCGGCCACCACCATGTTCGGCCAGGACACCAACGGGCTCACCAAGCTGCCCGGCGGCGGCTGGCTGCGTGACGCGGTCCGCGAAGCGCCGCAGGCCTGGCTCGGCGAGAAGCACATCGCGGCGCTCGGCGACTCCACCGGCCTGCTGGTGAAGCTCCTCGACGCCGGACAGCGGCTGCCGGTGCACTTCCACCCCAGCGACAGCTTCGCCGAACAGCACTTCGACTCCCACTTCGGCAAGACCGAAGCCTGGATCGTCGTCGGCACCTACGGCGACGACCCGCGCGTCTACCCGGGTTTCAAGGAAACGGTCAGCAAGCAGACCGTCAACGAATGGGCCCGTGAACAGGACGCGCCGACCATGCTCGGGGCGTTGAACAGCATCCCGGTGACCGCGGGCGACACGGTGTACATCCCGTCCGGCCTGCCGCACGCGATCGGCGAGGGCGTGTTCGTCGTCGAGCTGCAGCAGCCGACCGACTTCTCGCTCACGCTGGAATGGCGCGACTTCTTGTCCGGCCCCGAAAAGGGCCACCTCGGACTCGGTTTCGAGACCGCGATCGAAGCGCTCGACACGTCCGGCTGGGACGAAGACCGGCTGAAGACGATCATCAAACACACCGCGGGCGACACGTCGTCCACTGTGGACCTGCTGGCCGGGGGCTCGGACGGCTTCTTCCGCGCGGATCGTCTGCAGGTCACGACAACGTTGTCACTCGACCCGTCCTTCGCCGTACTCGTCGTCATGAACGGCTCCGGCACCCTGCGCACCGAACACGGCGGCGAGTATCCGCTGACCAAGGGCGACACGTTCGTCGTCCCCTACGACGCCGGAGAAACCACTGTGGACGGTGCTGTGACAGTGATCCGCTGCCGCCCACCGGCCCCGGAAAAAAGGGGAACGCATGAGTGAACAAATCCTGCTCGACGCACGGAACCTGATCAAGCACTACGGCTCGGTGGAGGCCTTGCGCGGCGCGTCCTTCCAGGCGCGCGCCGGCGAGGTCACCGCCCTGATCGGCGACAACGGCGCCGGTGGCTCGTGAGCGTTCCAGCCGGTTAGAAGCGGCCGGAACACTCACGAGTAGTCTCCCCGAACATGGCCCAGGACGTCCATCTGGACTGGCAGCCGACGTCCGGCCGGGCCGGGTTGGCCGACGCGATCCGCGCGGCGATCCGGCGGGGCCGGTGGGCGGCGGACTCGGTGGTGCCGTCGACGCGGGCGCTCGCCCACGACCTCGGTGTCGCGCGCGGAACCGTCACGCGCGTCTACGCCGACCTCACCGCCGAGGGTTACCTCCGCACGAGCCAAGGTGCGCCGACGCGTGTCGCGACGGCCGGCGACCAGCCGCAGTCGGCTCCCCGACGGCCCGTCGGCGAGCCCGCCTTGCGGTGGAACCTGCGGCCCGGACGTCCAGACCTTTCCTTGTTCCCCAGGGAAGCGTGGCTTTCGGCGACCCGCCGCGTACTGCAGGAAGCACCCGCGGACGTGTTCGACTACCCGTCCGCCGGCGGCGCGCCGAAACTGCGCGAAGTCCTGGCCCGGTATCTCGCCCGCAGCCGCGGAGTCCTGGCCGACGCCGAGCGGATCGTCATCTGCGGCGGCTACTCACAGGCGTTGTCGCTGCTGTCGGGGGTGCTCCACGCTCGCGGGGTGGACGAGATCGCGTTCGAGGACCCGTCGTTCGACAACTTCCGGAAGCTCGTCACCGGGGCCGGACCGCGGGTGGTCGGGGTGCCGGTCGACGCCGACGGCCTCCAGGTGTCCGCTGTGGACAGTCCGGCGCTTGTCGTCACCCCCGCCCATCAGCACCCGATGGGCCACACCCTCGCGCCGGAGCGTCGCGCGGCGTTGACCCGCTGGGCGACCGCGTCGGGGGCGATCGTGATCGAGGACGATTACGACGGCGAGTTCCGGTTCGACCGGCAGCAGGTCGGCGCGCTCCAAGCCCTGGCGCCGGAGCGGGTCGTCTACGCGGGCACGGCGAGCAAGACGTTGGCGCCTGCCCTGCGGCTGGGCTGGCTCGCGCTGCCGCGGACGCTGGTGGAGCCGATGCGCGCGGCGATGTCCGCGGCCGGTTCGTACCCGCCGATGCTCGACCAGCTGGTGCTCGCCGAGTTCCTCGAGTCCGGCGAGCACGACCGGCATGTCCGCCGCTGCCGTGCCGAATACCGCTCACGCCGTGACGCGCTGCTCGCCGCGTTGCCCGAATACGTGACGCCACAAGGCATTTCGGCCGGGCTCCACCTGATGCTGATGCTGCCCGAGGGCGGCCCGACCGAGGCGGACGTCCTCGCCGCGTGCCGGCGACACTCGGTCTCGGTGGAAGGCCTCACCCGGTTCTGGATCTCCGGCGGAGAACACCCGCAGGGCATCATGGTCGGCTACGGCTCCCCCGCGAAACACGCCTTCCCCGGCGCCGTCCAAGCCCTCGTCGACGCCCTCAACGACGTCGCCCCCTGACCCGAGGGCACTTTTGTGGCTCTTCGGTCGTATGTGTGGGTGCTGGTTGCTGTGGACTGGCAGCGTTTTACCGCAGCAAGAGCCGGATCGTGTCGGTGTACGGCGAATGCCGGTGTCCGGAGCTGGGTGTGGGACTCACCGGTCTGAACGTGGGACTCGCCCTCGCTGAACGTGGGACTCGCACAGCACATCGGCGAGTCCCACACTCCAGCCCGGCGAGTCCCACGTTCAAACCGACGAGTCCCACAGTCACTGACAGCCGACCACACCCACTGACCTCAAGAACCCCACCAGCCACACCGACACCACCCAGCCACCCCAACCGACCTTCAGAATCCCTTCCCCACACCACCCGCCCCGCATCCCTGCCGCGGTAAAACGGAGCCAGTCCACATCACCCGGCACCCACTGAGGCGTCGCGGACCCACACACACGCCACAAGAGGCACTTTTGTACAAGAGTGCCCTCCTTACACACGCGGCCTACCAGCGTCCGCAACAACCGCAA
>NZ_JAODNM010000020.1 GCF_025464955.1 Amycolatopsis sp.
CGAAGCGTCGACCTTCGGCCGGACCCCCGCATCAACCTCGGCTTGGCGCACCCACCGCCGCAGGCTCTCCGCGGACACGTCCACCTTCGCCGAGATGGACTTGATCGCGTCCCACTGCGACGAGTACAGCTCTACCTGCTCAAACACCAACGCAACCGCGCGCTCACGCAGCTCACGAGGGTGCCTCGAAGACTTGGCCATAACTCCATCCTCACTCACACGATGGAGTCCCCGCCAAACCCGGGGCGGTTCAGACACCCGGTTGGCTGACGTCCCGGCCAACGCACGGGTCGCCGATTTCATCCCCTTCGCCGAGCTGCTGCCGCACACGAGTGTTCTGGTCAGCAACGGCGGTTTCGGCGGGGTTCAGCAGGCGCTGCGGCACGGCGTGCCGATGGTGCTCGCCGGGCAGTCCGAGGACAAGATCGAGGTCACCGCGCGCACGGCGTGGGCCGGCGCGGCCATCAACCTCGCCACGCAGCGTCCCGCGGCCGCGGACCTCCGCAAGGCCGTCGAGAGCGTGCTTGACACGTCCACCTACCGGGAGCGGGCCGTGTACCTCAGCGAGCAGTACGGGAAGCACGACGCCCTCGCCGAGATCCACGCCTCGATCGGCGAGTTGATCGCACAGCGCGGAGCCTGATCGACCCCGATCACCACGAGCACGAAGGCTACGCGCCGCCCCTGGGCGGGACAACCAATGTGACGCCGAGGCGGCAGAGGGATGGTCTGGGATCGTGCACTTGAGAGATGATCACACGTCGGGCTTGCTCGGCCGACGCGGGCAAGAATTTGATCACGCAATCTAGACCATTCGCAAGTACCTCGGCTACGCCTACCCGGTCGTTCAACAGTGGGGCTTCGAGCACGACAGCCTCAGGGAGATCACCCCGCAGCACATCGACAGCGCGATGAGCGGGCTTACCGGCCATGCGGTAGCCAACGATCTCCGGCAACGACCACCAGTCCTCACCCATCGAGGACGACAACGCGACATCTGCACGAACAGTTGACTCTTCAACTTTAATATAGCTGAATCTTCACTTACCTCCCGGCGTGACCGGTAGGTGCCGCGCCGACAGTCGGCGCGCATGAACTGGAGGTCAAGCCCATGAATCGTTCGCCAATGATCCGGACCGGCGCTGTCGCAGCTGCCGTCGCGCTCGCGGGTGCGGTAGCCATCGCGACTACCGCCGGAGCGGCGACGTCATCCGACCAGCCCCCGCTCACCCTGGTGGAAACTGTAAGTGCCTTCCACTCCATCGACGCCCCCGCGCCGGACGCAGACGGCAAGGCCGGAGACACGATCACCTTCGAGTCGACCCTCAGGACCAAGGCAGGCGTCAAGAAGGGGACCCTGGAAGGGCACTGCCTGCAGATCCGCGCCGATGGAAGTCTCGACGACCGCGAGGTCACAGTCACGCTGGGCGCCGAGTCCTACCGAATGGCGGGGCCCTTTGACCCAACCACCGGCGGAACCCTCACCATCACTGGCGGCACCGACCAGATCGTGAACCAGCTCGACGGCACCGCGATCCACACCGTTACCCTGACCCGTCGCTGAACAGAGGATCCACTCGGCCTTCCAGCAACCAGCGGTGATGCACGTCGGCGCGCCTGCACTGACATTGTCAAAAGCCCGCCCGCAGATTCGCCGAGCCGTGGTACCAAAGCAAGACTGAGCCCCCCTTCGAAGACATGCTCGCCAAGCTCCGCCGAACCTTGCTCTCAGCTCGATTTACCGCGGTTCGCCCAGATCAGACCGACCCCGATCTATTGCGCAACTACGCCCTGGCCTGCGCCGCAGCCGCCGCGTAACCGCGAAAGTCGAGATGTACGTAAGGGCATTGTTTTAGTATGCTCGTGCAGGTTCTCGTTCATAGTGGGGGTAGCCCACCGGTGAGTCACCTACTATACAGTCCACGATAGGTCATCACTCAAGAAGGCAGAAAGAGAAATAATGAAACGCATCGTAACAACACTCGCGACTGCCGGACTGATTGTGGGTGCCGGAGTGCTAGCGGCTCCCTCGGCGTCCGCCCAGACCTTGGATGGTGGTTTCAACGTATTTGAGGGCACGTACCCGTCCGCGTCTGCGTGTCAGAACGAAGCCAATATCCAAAACCCTATCGCCACACCTGCCGGAAGCTTTTGGTACTGCAGCGGAAACAACTTGTGGTTCCACGATCCCCGGTAACTCCTGATCAACCCACCGAGCGCGGAAGCTGCCAACAGCGAACCCTGATAGAGGTTGTTGATTTCCCGCTGTGGCAGCTGTAGCCAGATTCATCTGGATGATATTTAGTGTTCGGATGCACATCAAGCTTTACTGTACCGCGCCGGAGCTTTCTTTCGGCAGCGCCGACTGCACGGACCTCGGTGACCGGTGCCCTCACCGCCAGCATCACGTCCTTGACATCGGCGTGCCCGGTTCCCTCGGCTTAACACGGAAGCCCGTCAAGTCAAGGGAACCGGGCACGAGCGCACATCTCGATCGCGAACGTCCTCGGTGATGACGTAACCGCCGGCGATCAGGCCTGCCGAGGAAAGTCCGCCACGTTCAACCTCATCCGCCGCACCACGGCGATGGTCCCACAGCGCGCTCCCGCCGGTCCGTCGAGCCGGACCTCCTGCTCGAGTTCGGCGTCGCCGTGGGGACGGCGATCCCGTCAGCGAAACCAAGGATGTTGATCGCAGGACCATCCTCTGTGGATGGATCAAAGAAGGCACTCTGCCGCCAGTGCGGTCTCGCGCCCGCCACCTTGGCAAGCTCACCGGAGACCAGCGAGACCGAGAGCGGGTCGCCGCCACGCTCACCCGGCGGCACCCGGTCACCGGGGCACTCCGGCAGCCTCCAGGCTGCAGCCGCTCGGCATCGACGTCCGCAGCGCACCGGAGGACTTCGTTCGCTACATCGACGTCACCTACCCCTCGATCTACGACCCGCCCGGCCGCTCGCTGCAGAGCCTGAGGGGCTACCCGCGCAAGATAGGTGACATCGTCAAAGCCGCACTCGTGCTCACCCATTTCGAGCTGCGGCTGCGGGCAATGGTTGTGTGAACGCGCGCTGCCGCGTCGGATGACGGTCGTGTGCGCCATTCGATTCGGTGAGAAGGGCCCGACACGGTGACGAACCGTGCCGGGCCCTCGCGATCGATCGGCTACCGCTCGACCTTGCGCAGGGCGGTGATGAACGACTGGCCATTCGGCGAACCGAGACCGGTCATGGTGTCGTAGCCCGTGGCCGTGACCTAGTCGGTGTAGAGCTTCGACTGGCCGTCGAAGGTCCACACCTGGCCCCCCTCTTTGACGCATGGGCGGTACACGCCGTGGTATTGCGCCGGGGTGGACGAGGTCACCGGCAGGATGTCGTTGAGCGCGGACGTGCCGGACAACGAGTACAGCAGCGGGTTGATGAACCCGAACGGCGTGGCCTGACCTTGTTCGGCGTCCGCGACCATGCCCGCGACCAGCGGAGCGGCGAGGCTGGTGCCGCCCTCGGTAGAGGTGGAGAACACGTCAGGCCCACCGTTCTGGCCTGGCTCGGTCTCCGACTTGGTCATGCCTGTGTTCGGCGCGCCATCGGCGCCAATGTCCGGTACGGCCCGCGACGGGCCGCCGCCCTTGTTACCTGACGACGGGGTCGACGTCGACGCGGGCACGATATCCTTCTGGTACAGGGCTGGGACCACAACAGGCTCGCGCCGCCACCGGCCGCCCCCTGGATACCGAGGTCGTTGTAGCCGTTGATCGACGTGGCGATCCGCTGGACGTCATCGGACCAACCGGTCTCGAACGTGCACTGGTTGTTCGCGTTGATCGCCAGGCTGGTGCCGCCGACCGCCGCGGCGTACGGGTCGGCCGCGGGAACGGCCACGCCAGGCAAGTCTTGGGAGCAGAAGTACATGCCGATGCCCTCAGCCGCCGCGCGCAGCAGGATCGAATGGGCGATGTTCATGAACTCGGACGGGACCGTCGCCTCGCCGCCGCTCACGTCCCAGGAATTGGAGGTCATCGACGCGAGCGGGTGTCCGCCTGTGCCGTTGACGACCGTCAGGTCTGCGTGGAGCATGGCCTGCAGGCCATGCTCCACACCAGGTCGCAACTGTCCCCGCCCACAAGCAGTTGGTCGACGTCGGGCGCCATGGCGTAGCCGGACTCGACGTCGAGCTGTTCCTCGCCGTCGAAGGGGTTGCCGCAGGCGTCACCGTTGCCGATGACCAGTTCCTGGTAGTTCAACGAGCGTGGCGCGGGCAGGCCGTTCGCCGCGGCCCACGTGGTCAGTGTCTGGAACATCTTGTACGGCCTGCCACCTCGATGTAGGCGACGGTGACGCCCTTGCCGGTGCCCGCATTGTTCATGCCGTACGCGTAGCGCAGCTGGGTACTGGTATAGCCGCAGACCTGTGTGGGGAACGAGGTCGTCCCGTCGAGCGCGGGCAAGCCGGTCTGCGTGTGCTGGCCGTAGTAGTTCGAGCAGTTGCCGACCCCGGCGGCGATCTGATCATCGACGCCGGATGAACCCCTGTCGTGGTCACCCGGACCAACTCGTCACGATCCCGCGCGGCCAACCTGACAGGCCGCTTTTTCTGCGAGGGCACAACAACCGTCCTTGTCCAACAGGGGAACGACCTGCCGCACAACAGCATCCCAGCCACACAGGACATAACTAAGCAGCGACACACTACTACCCAGCTCAGCAAAACGCTTGCCGCGATGGCCATTCGATTCACTCGCCGTGGACGGCTACTCATTCGGAGCCTCCCTTGCCTTCGTGTTCCGGTGCGCGTTGGACAGCAGGGCCAGCCGGGTGCCGAGCGGTCGCTCGGTGATCAGCAGGTCGAGCACGCGGGCCTAATAGCCGGCCGCGGCGGCAGAGCTTGCGGCGTTGACCTCGGCCCGTCCTGCGTTCGTTTCCAGGCGGGTCCGGTCACCGTCACGGCGACCGGACCCGCTTCATGGACTACTGGGTCAGCCGATCCGGTAGCTGTAGGGCAGCGCCACCAACTCGTCCGCGTTGGGCTGGTCGTTGGCGGTGTCGGTGAAGTTGACTGCGTTGGTCTCGGCGGTCGGGGTCGCCAGGAACTCGTCGACGTAGGCGGTGCCGCTCACCACGGTGCCGGGCTTGCCGGTCGGGGTGATGGTGACCGGGATGTTCACCGTCTGACCGGGGTTGACCGTGAGCAGGGTGAAGCTGGTCGCCGGGGTGACCGAGGTCGCCCACAGGTCGGTCGCGGTCGAGCTGACGGCCGGGTCGAAACCCTTGGTCAGCGCGGAGAAGGAGAAGTTCGCGGTCCCCGCCGGGGCACCGTTCGGGCCGGTCGGACCGATCTCGGACGGGTCAGCCGCCCAGTCGCCGGAGGGCAGCGGGTTACCGACAGTCGAACCGATCGCGGTCTTGCCGCTGACCAGCGGCGGCAGGTCCGGGTCCCCGGCGAAGGGGCCGTAGTCGAACGTGACCGGCAGAGTCGCGTTGGCCACCACAGTGGCGCCGACGGTCTCGGACGGGACCAGCCAGGCCGGTGTCCCGGTTTTGGACGGGAACCCGTCCGGCGCCCCGGACGGGAACGGCAGCGCCACGTTGCTGGTCGGCGAGATCCCGGCCAGCTTCAGGTTGGCCAGGCCCGAGGTGCGGGCGTCCACGAAGAAGTCCTGCGGCTCTGTGCCGGTGTTGTGCACCGCGACCTGGACGGTCACCGGCTTGCCGGCCGGCAGCGTGGTGCCGGCACTGGTGGGCAAGCCGGGCGCGGTGATGTCCACCTTGTTGAAGGTGAGCGCACCGGTGTAGGGCTGCGACAGCTCGTCGCCGACGATCGCGCCGAGGAAGTTGATCGCCAGTGTCCACCGACCCGGTTGCGGGTTGCGCGCGTAGAGGTCGGTCTGCAGGACGTTGTGCTGGGTCGCGTTGCGCGCGGCCGGGTCGTAGGCGGTGGTGACCGCGTTGGAGCCGGTCGCGACGACGTTGCCGGCCGGGTTGATCAGGAACGCGATCACGTTGTCGCCGACGTCGTTGGTCAGCGCCACGTTGGCGTCCAGGTCCTTCCGGCCGTTGGGCACGTCGATCTGGTAGAAGGTCTCCTGGCCCAGGTCGGGCTGGCGGCCGTTGCCACCGGTCAGTGTGCCCGTGAAGGCACCATTGCCGGCGGCGGACACCAGGCTGCGCAGGATGATCGGCACCGAGGTCTGGCCGGCCGCGCCCGCGTTGAGCACGAGGGAACCGGAGGCGTCGCCCGGGGTGGCCGGGGTCTTCTCGGTGACCGTGACCGGTCTGGTTTCGCCCGGGGCCAAGTGCAGCACGGACGGGCTGACCGAGCCGTAGCCGGTGGTGTTCTGGGTGTCGGCCCCGAACTTGACCGTGCCGGCGACGCCGCCCCTCGCGATGCTTCTGCTGTAGATCTCCGCGGTCCACTTGCCGGCGGCCGGGAACCGGACGTCGACGTTGCCGTAGTTGCCGACGCCCTGCGGACTTGAGTACGCGGCAAAGCGACCCTGCGGGTCGATCAGGATCAGCCGCGCGGAGCCCCCGGTCGGTTTACCCGGGTAGGCGATCGACGCGGAGAGCCGGTCAGTGTTGGCGGGCACGGTGAAGGTGAGCGTGCCGTAGTTGTTCGACACCCCCGACGCGCTGACGAAGTGCGGGCTGGTCGTGTCGGACAGTGTCACGCTGCCGGTCTGCTTGTCGGTCTGCGGACCGAAACCGCGACCGGAGAGGTTGACCGTCTGCGCGGTCGCGCCGGTGTTGGTCACCTTTACGGTGAACTGCTTGGTCGAGTCGGCCGGGCCGGACGCGTCCAGCTGGGCCTGGTTGACCAGCAAGGTCGAGCCGACCGCGGCAGGCGACCCGTTGGTGTCGTGAATGGACAGTGCGGCCTCGACCGCCTTGTAGGAGTCGAGCCGCCCGGAGCCCTGCTCGTCACCGGGCTCGGTCAGGTCGTCGGCGGTGCTGGTGATGATCTGCTTGACCAGTGCCGGGGTCGGCGTCGCACCGTTGTGCGACTGTCGGTAGGCCTGGATGACCAGGGCGGCCGTGCCAGCGGTCAGCGGCGCGGACTCACTGCTGCCACTGCCGAACTCCAGATCGGATGGTTTGCCGGTGAAGTCGGTGCAGTTGGAGTAGACGGGCGACGGGGTACACAGCGCGAAGCTGGCGTCGCCGGGCGCCAACAGGTTCAGTGTGGTGCCGTTCTGCGTCACGCCCGTGGAAGCCAGCGAGCTGACGTTGTCGTTGAGCCAGCCGGTGATGGGGAAGTTGTCGGCTGCGCCATAGTCGGTCTGCGCGGCGAACCGGAAGGTAGTGGACGCGGCAGCGGAGATCACGTCCGGGTCACTGGAGGGGCTGGCCTGAGTGCCGGTGGAGCCCGCGTCACCGGTGGCCGTCACGACCGTGACGCCTTCCGCGACCGCCATGTCGTCGAACAGCTTCACCGCGTCGGCGGAGCCGTTGTCACCGAAGGGGCTGTAGCCGAGAGACTCGTTGATGATGTTGACGTGGTCGGTGTTCACCGCGTAGTCGATGGACTGCAGGATAGCCGATATGGTCGAGGTGTTGGTCTGGCCGAACACCTTGAACCCGTAGAGCGACGCACCCGGCGCGGTACCTTCGACGCGGATGTCGCACGGGGTGGGCAGCGGGTGCGCGCCGAAGTTCTGCACGTTGTAGACATGGCGACCCTGCGCCGCGATCGCGCTGGCGTCCAGGAACGCCTCGCCACCATTGGTGTCCGCGTTCAGGCCGTCGCCGCTGAAGTCCTGGTAGTCGGCGAAGACGTGGCTGCCGTCGGCCCGGATGAAGTCCGGATTGTTGATGTCGATGCCCTCGGCGAGGTAGGCGACCTTCACGCCATTACCGGTGAGCCCGAGCGAACGCGCGGTCTTGGCGGTCGGGTCGTCGGAGTCGGTGTGGGTGTCGGCGAGGGCCTCCGGCTCCAACATGGTCTTGCCGGGGGACGGGCAGGTACCGGCGGGCACAGTGAGGCCGGTGCCGGACGCGCTCCCGGTGGGCGCCGTCGCGGGCGACTCCTTGATCACCGAGTCGGGCAGTACAGCCTCGACGTTCGGGTTGGCGGCGAGCCTGCTCGCCTCACCCGGGGACACCGTGGCCGAGAGGGCGTCGGCGACGTGGTAGCTGCGCACGTTCTTCGCGTGCACCTGGGACAGTTCGCCGGCCACGGGCGACTGGGCGCCGGTGATGGTGTTGTTTCGGGTGGTCGCCGCCGGGGTGTTCACCGCCTGCGGGGCCGGCTGGTTCTTCAACAGCACGATCACCGGGGTGTTCACGTTCTGCGCGAGGTCGCTGGCCTGCTGCGTGGTCAAGGGCGCCTGCCCTGCGTTGGCGCCAGCCGCCGCGGCACTGAACGACTGCACCACCGCCACTACCGCCACAACGGCAGTGGCTGCCGCCAGGGCGAATGTTCTCTTGCGTTGCATTGCTTCCTCCTGGTAATTCTGCCGGACCTACGATAACGACGCCGAACATTTCAGTAACGTGCCCGACCATTCAACTTGGCAAGCCGTATACGGGCGGCACCGGCGATCCTGGGTTCGATTGCTCCGGGTTCACCCACGCCGCTTACGCTGCGGCCGGAGTCGGTATCCCCCGGACGACCCGAACCCAGTACAAAGCCGGTCCGCCGCTCACCGCCGGAACATGCCGCCAGCCTCGAGATCCGGCCTTTTGCGGGCCCGATTGGCCTTGGTCGGGTAGCGGGGATCCATTGCTGGATCCGCGCCCCTCAGAAGCCGGCCATGCGAGTTTCCGAGCAACCGGCTCAAACAGGCTGCTGGGGCGTGCCGGCGTTACAGACACTGTCAACTGAGCCATTGCCAACCTCGACGATGTATCGACGTTGGCAATGGGCATGCACAAGGCGGTATCCTGATCATCAACGCCGGACAACACCAGCGCTCCTGCAACGCCGGCGACCACTTCCGCATAAGAGTGCAGCCGGAGCCTCGTCAGCGATCTTGCGGGGGGTGGGTCTGCTCCTGGGTGGTGGTTGTGCCGTAGAGGTGGTGCGCGTAAAGCGCGGTCCACACCTCGAGCTGCGCGGCCACGCGGCGCCCCACATCGGTCAGCGCGTAACAGTCCCCGGCCGTATCCCTGTCATCCCAGCTGCCCTGTCCGTCGTGACGTCGAATCGCGCCGTATGCCGCGAGAGCCCGCACTGCGCCGGCAAGGTCGCGCCAACGGGCCCCGGTGTACCGGCGCAGCTCGGCACGTGCGCAGGGCCGGATGGCCAACACGTCGACGACCTCGACGACGTACCGGCAGCTGACCAGCCGCAGCAGCTCAGGCTCGGCGCTGTCCATGCGCCACCTCTCTCGTGACATAGTGAAAACCTGCCTTCCGCATCGACGTCGCGTGCGGCTTGTCTGCGATCTCAAGAACTGGAGCCAAGCGGCTGCCGACAGTCACAGCATCGTCCTCTCCAGTCGGCCGGGCCGCCGAGTCACCATCCGGGG
>NZ_JAODNM010000067.1 GCF_025464955.1 Amycolatopsis sp.
TAGGTGTCGGAGTGCTCCAGCTCCTGGGCGTGCGGGATGACTTCCTTGTCCACGAACGACCGGACCGTGGACAGGATCTCGGACTGGACGTCGGTCAAGCCGGCGGTCTGGGCGAGGCGGGCCATCACTGCTCCCTTGAGTGGCGCTGTGCCGGCCCTGGACAGGCCCGACGCTGGGTTACCGGTGAGTATGCCTGAGTATGACGTCAAACCCCCGGTACTCGCTATGAGTGGGCTCACGTCCGGCTACGGTGATGATCCGACCTAACTGAGGGGTTCGCAGCATGACCGATCCGGCCACCCCGCCCGAGCAGCCGCCGTCCGACGCCGCCTCGACCGTCGAGAACACACGCGCCGAGAAGCCCTGGACCCCGGAGACTTGGACGCCGGAGCCCTGGACACCCGAGACGCCGCCCGCGCCTCCGCAACCGGCCGCCACGGAGGCTCCCGTCCCCCAGCCGCAGGCACCACCCGCGCTACCGGCGCCTGAGCCGCCGAACTCGTATGCGCCCGCCGCCCGACTCCCTCCGGCGCCGACGTACAACCCCGGCTACCAGCAGCAGCCCTACGGCTCGCCGTACCCGCCGCCCGCATATGGCTACGGCTATGGCTACGTGACCCCGACGCAGCAGGAGCTACGGCAGCAGCGAACCGGGCTCGCGATCGGCGCGCTGGTGTGCTCGCTGATCGGCATCTTGACCTGCGGCATCGGGTCGATCGCCGGGGTCGTCATGGGCCACATCTCCTATGGCCAAGCCAAGCGCGGCGAAGCCGGCGGCCAGGGTCTGGCGCTGTCCGCGGTCATCATCGGCTACGTGGTTTTGGCCCTGTGGGCAGGCTTCATCGTCGCGTCTTTCCTGACCGGCCTGTTCGAGGGAATCAACGCCCACTAGCGTCACTTTTGGACAGCCGGGCCGGAGTGTGGGACTCGCCGACGCGCTGTGCGAGTCCCACATTCAGCGAGGGCGAGTCCCACAGTCAGACCGGCGAGTCCCACACCCAGCTCCGGACACCGGCATTCGCCGTACACCGACACGACCCGGCCCTATACGACCGAAGAACCACAAAAGCGCCCTCCTTGCGCACGCTAAGGATCGCAACTCGACGGCGAGTTGCGATGGTGGCCGAGCCCAGCGGCCACTAGGGAGCGGGGGCGTCGTCCGATGCCCTGGGCAGCGGAGCGTGTCCGTTGCCCGCCTCGACGGCGGGCTGCGCGGGCGCTTCGACAGGAGCAGCCGCCGGAGCGGCGGCGGTGTTCGCGTTCGTCGCCGACTCGAGGAACCGCAGCAGTTCGACGGGGAACGGCAGCACCAGTGTCGAGTTCTTCTCCGCCGCGACCTGGACCACGGTCTCGAGCAGCCGCAGCTGCAGCGCGGCCGGGTGCTCGGACATCTCCGCCGCCGCCTGCGCCAGCTTGTACGAGGCTTGCAGCTCACCGTCCGCGGAGATCACCCTGGCCCGGCGTTCCCGCTCCGCCTCGGCCTGCCGGGACATCGACCGCTTCATCGTTTCCGGCAGCGCGACGTCCTTGATCTCGACGCGGTCGATGTGGATGCCCCAGTCCAGCGCGGGGCTGTCGATCATGACCTCGAGGCCCTGGTTGAGGTGCTCGCGGTTGGACAGCAGGTCGTCGAGGTCGCTCTTGCCGATGATCGACCGCAGGGAGGTCTGCGCGACCTGCCCGATGGCCGACCGGTAGTCCTGCACGTTGACCGCGGCGACCACCGGGTCGATGACCTTGAAGTACACGACGGCGTCGACCCGCACGGTGACGTTGTCGCGGGTGATGCCGTCCTGCGCGGGGATGGGCAGGGTGATGATCTGCATGTTGACCTTCTGCAGCCGGTCGGAGATCGGCATCAGGAAGGCGAGCCCGGCCTCGCGGATCTTGGGCTGGACGCGGCCGAAGCGGAAGACCAGCCCGCGTTCGTACTGCTTGACGACGCGGACGCTGGCACCGAGCCAGACCGCGCCAACGACGACGACTGCGGAGACTATTTCCACGATCATGGCAGCTCCCGGGTATTCCGCCCTGGATTCGATCGTACGCCTCAACGGGCCCGAAAAGAGGGAGATGTCCAGGTGAAGGGCCTGATCGTGCCGACAGGGTTTGCCGCCGTCACGGCCCGGCGCGAAGGCGAAGCGGGACGCCGCTGGCTCGAAACGCTGCCCGCGCTGGCTACCCGGTACTGCCGCGAATGGGACGTCCGGCTCGACGGCGAACCCATGCACGGTTACATCGGGGTGGTGGTGCCGGCCGTCCGCGCCGACGGCACCCCCGTCGTACTCAAGTTGACGTGGCTCGACACCGAAAGCAGCGGCGAACCGCTCGCACTGTCCACTTGGAACGGTCAGGGAGCGGTGCGGCTGCTGGAAAGCGACCCCGCGCGCGGCGCGATGCTGCTAGAGCGGCTGGACTCCGGACGCATCCTGCGCGACGAGCCGATCGACTACGCCGTCGAGATCGCCGGCGGTCTGATGCGCAGGCTCGCCGTGCCCGCGCCGCCCGAGTTGGGACGCGATCTCCGTACCGAAGCGGCAAGGCTGGTCGACGCGCTCCCCCGTCGCTGGCGCGAACTGGGTCAGCCGTTTCCGCGGTATCTCGTCGACGCCGCCGTGGACGTCTGCCGGAAGTCCGGCCCAACTTCGGGCGACCTACTGGTGAACGAGGATCTGCACTACGAGAACGTGCTCGGCGGAACGCGCGAACCCTGGCTCGTGATCGATCCCAAACCACTCGCCGCCGACCTCGAATTCGGCGTGCTGTCGCTGATGTGGAACCGCGTCGAAGAGTCCACTCCGGACGCTCGGATGGCCGCGATCGTCGCTGCCGCAGGGCTTGACGCCGAGCTTGCCGTCGGGTGGGCCCTCGTTCGAGCTGTCCGGAGCTGGCTCAACGCGATCGAGGAGGGCGAACCCACCGAAGACCCCGCTGCCCTCTTCGCGCCCAGGCTCGCCCACTGGGCGTATCAGGCGGCGCGGGCGATAGATTGACCACATGGCAGCTGTGAACAGGGTTTTTGCCGCTCAGCTGGCGGGTTTGCCGGTATTCGGTCCGGATGGCGAGTCGATCGGCAAGGTCCGCGATCTGGTCGCCGGGCTGCGGCTGGACCATCAGCCGCCGCGCATCCTCGGGTTGGTGGTCGAACTGTCGACGCGTCGACGCGTGTTCGTGCCGATGCTGCGGGTCACCTCGATCGAGCCGAACGCGATCACGCTGGCCACCGGATCGGTGAACATGCGCCGGTTCCACCAGCGGCCCAACGAGGTGCTGGTGGTCGGGCAGCTGTTCGACGCGCACGCGAAGCTGTCCGACGGCGAAACCCGGATAACCGTGGTCGACGCCGCGATGGAACCGACGCGGACCCGTGACTGGGTGCTCGCGAAGCTGGCGATCCGGGAGCGGAGTACGCGGCTGGGCCTGAGCAGGCGGCGGTCGTCGCTGCAGGTGCTGCCGTGGTCGGAGGTGTCCGGGCTGGGGCTCAACGACCTGTCCGGGCAGCCGCAGGGCGCCGGGCAGCTGCTGGTCCTGTTCGACACCATGCGCGCGGTCGACGTCGCCGCGACCCTGCGGGACCTGCCGATCAAGCGCCGCCACGAAGTCGCCGACGCGATGGACGACGAGCGGCTCGCCGACGTCATCGAGGAACTGCCGGAGGACGACCAGAAGGACCTGCTCGCGTACCTGCCCGAGGAGCGCGCCGCGGACATCCTGGAGGCGATGAACCCGGACGACGCGGCCGACCTGCTCGCCGAGCTCACCCCGGCCGACCAGACCAGGCTGCTCGGGCTGATGCAGCCGGAGGAGTCCGAGCCGGTCCGGCGGCTGCTCGCGTACTCGTCCGACACCGCCGGCGGTCTGATGACCCCGGAACCCGTCGTGCTGACGCCGGACGCGACGGTCGCCGAGGCGCTCGCCCGGATCCGCAACCCCGAACTGCCCGCCGCGCTGGCCAGCATGGCGTTCGTCTGCCGCCCGCCGACGGAGACGCCGACCGGCCGGTACGTCGGCTGCGTGCATTTCCAACGGCTGCTGCGGGAACCTCCCGCCGAACTCGTCGCCAGCATCGTCGACACCGACCTGCCGGCGCTTCGGCCGGGTGCCGAACTGGCGGAGATCACCCGTTACTTCGCGGCGTACAACCTCGCGTGCGGGCCTGTGGTGGACCCGCAGGATCACCTGCTCGGCGCGGTGACCGTCGACGACGTGCTCGACCACCTGCTCCCGGACGACTGGCGGGAGACCGGCCTGCACGACATCTCCGGCGGCTCCATCGACGAACCCGAGGCCACGACCGAGGTGAACCATGCCTGAGCTGACCACGCGGCGGCGGCTCGACCAGCCGCGCCGCCCCAACCGCTTCTCGATCAACATCGACCCGGACTTCTTCGGCAAGTTCTCCGAAAGGCTGGCACGCGGGCTCGGCACCGGGCGTTATCTGTTCTGGCAGACCGTGATCGTGATCGTCTGGATCGCGATCAACGTGTTCGCGGTGGCACTGCGGTGGGACCCGTACCCGTTCATCCTGCTCAACCTGGCGTTCTCCACGCAGGCGGCGTACGCGGCGCCGCTGATCCTGCTCGCGCAGAACCGGCAGGACGACCGTGACCGCGTCTCGCTCGACGAGGACCGCAACCGCGCGGCGCAGACGAAGGCGGACACGGAGTACCTCGCGCGGGAGATCGCCTCGCTGCGCATCGCTGTCGGCGAGGTCGCGACGCGGGACTACCTGCGCAACGAGCTCGACAAGCTGCGGGAGGACTTGAACACCAAGCCCCGCAAGTCGAAGAACCGCGTGGAGAAGGTCACCGATAAGGTCGCCGAGAAAGTAGACGGAAATGTCGCCGAACAGGTCGTCGAGCAAAGTAACTGACGGCACGTACGAAGGGTCGCTACCTGTCCGTAGCATGAAAGGGCAGTAGTTGTACCGCACAGCCGTTCTATCGCACAGCAGTTCTATCGCAGAGCAGTTGTATCGCACAGCCCCAGCAGAGAAGGCCGGTGCTCGACCCGTGACCAGTACGCAGCAGCTCCCCAGCGTCGAAGACGTCCGCGAAGCGATGAAGGACGTCCAGGACCCGGAGATCAAGAAACCGATCCTCGAGCTCGGCATGCTGAAGAACGTCACGATCGGCGAAGACGGCCTGGTCACCGTCGCGATCTACCTGACCGTCGCCGGCTGCCCGCTGAAGGCGACCATCACCAAGGACGTCACTGAAGCGGTTACCAAGCTCGACGGCGTACGCGAAGTGCGCGTCGAGATGGACGTGATGAGCGACGAGCAGCGCACCAACCTGCGCAAGTCGCTCCGGGGCGACAGCGCCGACCCGGTGATCCCGTTCTCCCAGCCCGGGTCGATGACCAGGGTGTACTGCGTGGCGTCGGGCAAGGGCGGCGTCGGCAAGTCGAGTGTGACGGTGAACCTCGCGGTGGCCATGGCGCAGCGCGGGCTTTCGGTGGGCGTTGTCGACGCCGACATCTACGGCCACTCGATCCCCCGCATGCTGGGGACGTCCGAGAAGCCGACCAAGGTCGACACGATGATCATGCCGCCGCAGGCGCACGGCGTGAAGGTCATCTCGATCGGGATGTTCACCCCCGGGAACGCGCCGGTGGTGTGGCGCGGCCCGATGCTGCACCGCGCGTTGCAGCAGTTCCTGGCCGACGTGTTCTGGGGCGACCTCGACATCCTGCTGCTGGACCTGCCGCCGGGCACCGGTGACATCGCGATCTCGGTGGCGCAGCTGATCCCGAACGCGGAGATCCTGGTCGTCACCACCCCGCAGCAGGCCGCGGCCGAGGTCGCCGAGCGGGCGGGCTCGATCGCGCTGCAGACGCGTCAGCGGATCGCCGGCGTCATCGAGAACATGTCGTGGCTGGAGAACGAGGACGGCTCCCGGCTGGAGATCTTCGGCTCCGGTGGCGGGCAGATCGTCGCGGACTCGCTGTCGAAGGCCGTCGGCGCGAAGGTCCCGCTGCTCGGCCAGGTCCCGCTGGATACCCGCCTGCGCGAAGGCGGCGACAGCGGCACGCCGCTGGTGCTATCCGAGCCCGACGCCCCGGCGTCGAAGGTGCTGCGCGAAGCGGCGTCGAAACTCACCGTCCGCGCCCGCGGCCTCGCCGGCATGATGCTGAACGTCACCCCCACCACCCGCTAACCCGCGGTCCGGGCGCCCCGCCCGCTCGCGCGTCCTCGCAAGTCGACGGCGAGTTGCGATAGTTGCGGACGCTAAGTACCGCAAGTCGCCGTCGAGTTGCGGTCCACGGCGTCCCGAAGGTGGGTTACGTGGCGTCCGGGTCGAAAGGGGGCTTTTCGCCGGAGGTCAGCGGCTCCGCCTGGGGCTTGACCTGGGGCGCGCTGGTGGCTGGGTAGCCGTTCGGCTTCGCACCGCCGCTGGTGCCGTTGATCTCGCCGTTGATGTCGCTCTTGATCGCGTTGATGCCCAGCGGGTCGGCGTCGCCGTCGAACAGGTGCTGGGTGACCACGCGCCGCGGGTCGAAGTTGCGCAGGCTGCGGAGGTCCTCCAGCGGCTTGCGGAGTTCTTCGAACTCCGGCCCCATTTCCTCCCGCAGCTGTTCACGCGCACCGGCCGCGAAACCCTTGACCTTGCGCAGGTTCTGCCCCAGCCAAGCCGCCGCGCCGGGCAGCCGCTCCGGACCCAGAATAAACAGACCGGCGACGATGAGCACCAGGATCTCGCCCCAGCCGACGCTGTCGAACACCCGTGACCTCCGCCTTCGTTCATCCCCAGGTCAGCGTACTCGCCGGACCATTCGATTCGTTAGTCAGAACCCAGAGTTACGTCAACTGTAAGAAGCGCCCCCGCGCGAACCAGCTGCACCGCGACGACCTCGCCGGGATTGTGCTCCCGCACGGCCACGGTCAGCTCGGCCGCGTTGCGCACCAGGCGGCCGCCGAGCTTGGTGATCGTGTCGCCTTCCTTGATGCCGGCGTTGGCGGCCGGGCCGCCGGGCGCGACGTTCTGGGCCTGCGCGCCTTCGGCGGTGTCCGCCGAGACCGACGCCGCGTTGATGCCGATGTCGGCGTGCTTGACCTTGCCGTCCTTGATCAGCGCGGTGGCGATCTTCATCGCCTGGTCGGCCGGGATGGCGAAGCCGATGCCGATGCTGCCGCCGGTTCCGTCGGTGCCGTCGGTCCGGATCGAGGAGTTGATCCCGATCAGCGCGCCGGTCGAGTCGACGAGCGCGCCACCGGAGTTGCCGCGGTTGATCGGCGCGTCGGTCTGGATCGCGTCGTAGGTGACCGGCGCCGCGCCCGCGTCGCCCTGCGCGGTGACCGGCCGGTGCAACGCGCTCACGATGCCGGACGTGACGGAGTTCTCCAGGCCGAGCGGCGAGCCGACGGCGATCACCGCGTCACCGGGCTCGAGGTTGGCCGACTTGCCGATCTGCATGACGGTCGGGTTGCTGACGTTCACCTTGATCACCGCGAGGTCGGTCAGCGGGTCCGTGCCGACGATCTTGGCTTCGGTGCGGGTGCCGTCGCTGAACACCGCCGTGATCTTCGCCGCCGGGTCGGTGGACGCGAGCGACACGACATGGTTGTTGGTGACGACGTAGCCCTGGGGGTCGATGATCACGCCGGAGCCGACATCGCCGGAATCACCCGACTTGACCTCGATCGACAGCACCGCCGGCGACACGCGCTTGGCGATGTCGGCAATCGAACCGGGCGCGCGTTCCTTGCTGGCCTGCGCCTGGGAGATGGTCGCCTCGCCGGTCAGCGAGTTGCCCGTGTCGGCGATCCACCAGCCGACCAGCCCGCCGACCGCCCCGACGAGCAGGGCGACGACGCCGAGCAGCGCCAACGCCCTCGGCTTGACGCGGCGGCCGAACAGCACCTCCGGCAGGCTGAGCATGGCACTGCGAGGACGCTCTTCCTCAGGATCTTCATGCTCGAGGTCGACAGCCGGACCACCCAGCACCGCGCCGGCGGCCGGGTCGCGCCACGGATCGGCCGCGTCGGACCACAGGGGCGCGCCGGAACCGCTGGCGAGGCGGGCGTTGCCATTGAGGCCGCTGTCGTCGCGGGGGCGTTCCAGCGTGACGCCGTTGGCGCCGGCGGGACGGCCGAAAGCCTCGGCCAGCGACTCGGGCGGCGGGGTCCGCGCGGCCGCGACCTGGCCGCGGCCGTTGCCGGTGTCCGGGGTGTACAGCTTGTCGAACGCGCCCTCGACCCCGCGCGGCCGACCGAAAGTGGCCGCCTGCACCGGGTCCACGGACGGCTTGTCCAGCGGACGGGGAGCCAGTCGGTCCTCAGCTGCCCGGGCACCTGGCTGCTCATGGTTCTCGTTCGGCTGCTCGGTCATCATTCCCCGGGACTCATCTAGCGCCGCGAGGCGTTGGCCGCCACCGGACACTGAAGGTTGCTCGGCGTGACGATACGCCAAGCCTCAACCATCGAGTTTGCCGTCGCACCGGTGAAGTGGGCGTTGCTTGGAGGACGTCGTCACCGACCGGCGACGAGGCCCGCCGTGAGCGGCACCGTGCTGGACAGCGGCGCGGGCACTACCTCGGACGTGGTCACGCCGGGTGCCGCGGGACCGCCGAGCTGCCCGAACTGCGCGGGCAGCAGGTTGACCCCCTGCGGCGGCGACTGCGGCCCGGTGTCGGTCGCGACCTCACCGGTGTCGCCACCGGTAGCGACCAGCGCGAGCGCGCTGAGCACCAGGCCCGAAACGACGACGCCCGCACCCTGAGCGGCGCGACGACGGGCGGCGCCCCGCGCAAACGGGCCCACCCGGCCGCCCCCGAGCACGGTCGGCGAGCTGCCGAGCGGGGTCGTGCGGCCCAGCGGCGCGGCGCCGCCGAGGACGCCCGCATCACGCAGGCCGGCGACCCGGTCGGGACGCTGGATCGCGACGAGCTGGCCGTCGGAAGTCATGGCGAGATTGTCCGGGGCACCAGGCAGCTCGGTGTGCTCCGGGATCGACATGAGGCTGGCGAGGAACCCTGCCGACATCGAAGGCGCGTCCGCGCGTTTGACCGCCGCGCACGCCTGACGCTGCGCGGTGATCTCCGCGGCGCAACCGGGGCAGCGGGCGATATGCGCCGCGGCACGGTCCTGTGCGCCTAGCGAAAGTTCACCGTCGACATAAGCGACGACGACGTCGGGAAGCAGGTGCGACTCGGGGAAACCCCAGCCTCGCGGTGCGGTCATACCGAAGACCTCACCCTCTCAAGAGATTCGTGCTCCATCGCGCGGCGGCGCTCGAGCGACGCGCGCAGTGCCTGACGGCCGCGGTGGATCCGGCTGCGGACGGTGCCGAGCTTAACCCCCAGCGTGGCGCCGATCTCCTCGTAGGACAGACCTTCCACGTCACACAGCACCACGGCGGCGCGGAACTCCGGCGGCAGCTCGTCGAGCGCGCTCTGGAGGTCCGGGTCGAGGTGGGTGGCGGTGTAGACCTGTTCCGGGCTCGGGTCGTCGCCGACGATCCGGTCGGTGTCGTCGGGCAGCGCCTCCATCCGGACTCTGGACCGGCGCCGCGCCATGTCGAGGAAGAGGTTGGTGGTGATGCGGTGCAGCCAGCCCTCGAAAGTGCCCGGCTTGTACGAGGCCAGCGAGCGGAAGACCCGGATGAAGGTCTCCTGCGTGAGGTCCTCGGCGTCGTGGGAGTTACCGGTCAGGCGGTACGCGAGGCGGTAGACGCGGTCGGAATGCTCCTTCACGACCTCGTCCCAGGACGGCGGCGTCCAAGCGGCCTCGCCGGCGTCGACCGGAACCGGCGCGACCTCGGTCTCGAGCTGCTTGGTCATCGAGTTCCTCTGCTTCGCGGGGGAAGGCGCCTCCATCAGGCTGTTCTCCCAACTACTCCACCCAACGCGGGCCATCCGCACTGTGTTCCCGGTACTGCGGTCCTGCTACTTCGTTCTTGCGACTGAGTCTGGCTGGTCTTCTTATGGTTCTAGTGAGACAGGACTGAGAAAGGCCTGAGAACTGCCCGTTTGGCTGCGTTGTGGGTCACCAATCGGCCACGTTTGGACTTCACACCCCGCCTACCAGGGAGCCTGCGCGGATTTATCGACAAGCACCGCTAACCTCGCACCGTGAGCTCCGGGACGCACGCCACCCCTTCGGCTGATCTTGGCGACGCCGAATTCGTCGAGGGGTACCTGCCTGACGACGAGGTGCTGGTCGCCGCCCGCGGCAGGGCGGCCGAATTCGGCTGCACACCGCTGAGTGCCGCGGCCGGGGCGGCGCTGCGGTTCCTGGCCGCGACCGTGCGGGCCAGAGCCGTCGTGGAGATCGGGACCGGAGCCGGGATCAGCGGCCTGCACCTGCTGCGCGGGATGGCTGCCGACGGCGTACTGACGTCGATCGACATCGAACCCGAGTACCACCGGGCCGCCCGCAAGACCTTCCTGGAAGCCGGCTACCCGCCGGGACGCACCCGGCTGATCATGGGACGCGCTCTCGACGTCCTCCCACGCCTGACCCACGGCGGCTACGACCTGGTGTTCGTCGACGCGGCGCGGATCGAGTACCCGAGTTGCTACGAGAAAGGCGTCGCGCTGCTTCGGCCCGGCGGCGTCCTCGCGTTCCACAACGTCCTCGGCGGCTCCCGCGTGGCCGACCCGAGCCGCCGCGACCCCGAAACGCTCGCGCTCCGCGAGGTCGCCCGTGCCATCCGCGAGGACGAACGCCTGGTCCCGGCCATGCTGCCGGTCGGCGCCGGACTGCTCGTCGCCGCCGTCGCCTGAGGGCTTCGCTCCGCTTCGCCTGCTTCGCAAAATCCCTAGACCCGCGCCATCCGACGCCCCAGCACCAGCGCGGGGACGGTGGCCAGTGCGAGCCAGACGGCGATGACGGCCACGAGCGCGCCCCAGCCGGCGTGGCCGTAGACGACAGCGCCGACCGTGCCGCCGACGCTGCTGCCCAGGTAGTACGACAGCGTGTACAGCCCCGACACCTGGCCGCGAGCCGTTTCGGGCGCCTCCGCGGCGGCCCAGCCGTTGGCGACGGCGTGTGCGGCGAAGAAGCCGCCGGTCAGCACTACAAAACCGACGATGATCAGCTGCAGCGAGTCCGGCAGCGTCAGCACCGCGCCGACAATCGTCATGAGCAGCGCCGCGACCAGCGACCGCGTCCGGCCGAAGCGTGTGATGAGCCGTCCGGCCATCGACGAGGACACCGCGCCCATCGCGTACGCCAGGAACACCAGCGACGCCACCGCCGGGGAGAGGTCGATCGGATGCCCGGTCAGCCGGAACCCGGCCGCGTTGTACAGCGCCACGAACGAGCCCATCGCCAGCAGCGCGACGGCGTACTGGGCCAGCAGCACCGGCTTGCGGATCGCGGCGCCCAGTCCGACGAGGACGTCGTGCAGCCGAACTTCGCCGCGCGGCGAAGGAGTGGATCGTGGCAGCGCCACCACGCTCACCACCCCGCACACCAGCCCCACCCCGCCGACGACGGCCAGCGCGCCGTGCCAACCCAGCGGACCGGCGGAGAAGCCGCTGGAGAGCCGTCCGAGCATGCCGCCGAGGGTGTTCCCCGCGATCATCGCGCCGACGGCCGCCGCGACGCCCTTCTTGCCCAGCTGCTCGACCAGGTACGCGGCCGCGACCCCGGGGAACCCGGCGATGGCGATGCCCTGCAGCGCCCGCAGGATCAGCAACGTCGAGAACGACGGCGCGAGTGGCAGCACCAGCCCCAGCACCACTGAGCCAATCACCGACGCGAGGATCACCGGCCGTCTGCCGATGACCTCCGACAGCGCCGCGATCGGGAGGACGGCCAGCGCCAGCGCACCGGTCGCGACGCTGACCGCCAGCGAGGCACCGCCGGGATCGAGCCCGAACCGGGCCGCGAGCTGAGGGAGGACGGGCTGAGGGGCGTAGAGCAGGGCGAACGACGAGATCCCCGCGGCAGCGACGGCAATGGTGACGCGCCGCGAACTCACGCGGGCGGGCAACTCGAGCGAAACTGACATGACCCGAAACTAAGCTCTGCTAACCAATACGTCTAATGCTCAAATGTGCGAGTATTGATACTGTGGCGCATGAAAGCTCGGAAACCCTGCTAGCCGCGCAGCTCGCGCCGAACCTGGCCCTGCTGGCCGCCCTGCACGAGGTGCCGAACGTCACCCGCGCGGCGGAGCTGCTGGGCGTGCCGCAACCGACCCTCAGCAGGCGTCTCGCTGCGCTGGGCCGTGAGCTCGGAGCTCCGGTGACAGTGGCCGACGGCCGAGGCGTACGCCTGACCAGAGCCGGCGCGTTGCTCGCCGAGGGCGCCGTCGCCGCACTGGCCGGCCTCGAATCCGGGACACGTCGAGCGCTCGAGGAGATCCAGCCGGACACCGGACACATCGTGCTCGGCTTTCTGCACCTTCTTGGCCGCTCCCTGGTGCCCTCGCTGCTACGCGACTATCGCGCTGTCAACCCGCGAGTCCGCTTCACGCTCATCCAGGGCTCACGCCAGGAGATGCTCGACAGGCTGACCTCCGGCGAACTCGACTTCGCTCTGCTCGCCCCGCTCCCCGCCGACGACCCGGCGTTGGACTCGGTGAAGTTCGCCGAGCAGGAGATCCAGCTGTCCGTGCCACACGCGCACCGGCTGGCCGGGCGCCACGAGGTGTCCATCCCCGAACTCCGCGACGAGCAGTTCGTCATGCTCGAACCCGGCTACGGCCTGAGGAAGATCACCGACGAGCTCTGCGCCCAGGCCGGTTTCACGCCGTCGATCGCCTTCGAGGGCCAGGAGTCCGACACCGTCCGCGGACTCGTCGCCGCCGGGCTCGGGGTCGCCCTGCTCCCCCGCTTCGAGCCGCGGGAGCCGGCCGGGGTCACCGAAGTGCCGCTGAAGCCGAGGCTCACGCGGACGATCGGACTCACCTGGCGGGCCGGGGAACGCCTGACCCCGGCCGCCGGCGAGTTCCGCGATCAGGTGTACGAAGCCGCCAGCTCGACCAGCGTGCGCGCGGCGAACCCGGTGGCTCCGGGGACGACGTCGGCGTAGGTCTTGTCCGACCGCGCGGGGCCCGCGATGTCCAGGTGCGCCCACGGCTTGCCGTCGGTGAACTCGCGCAGGAACAACGCCGCCGCGATGCCGCCGGGACCACCGGGGGCCTGCCGGACGTCGCCGAGCTCGCCCTGGACCGACTCGACGAGGTCCTCCAGCAGCGGCATCTGCCACCAGGCTTCGCCCGCGAGATCGCCCGCTTCGCGGACACGGTCGGCGAGCGCGTCTTCGGTGGCGAAGAAGCCGCCGGTGCGCGTGCCGAGCGAGACCTTCATCGCGCCGGTGAGCGTGGCGACGTCGATCACCGCGTCCGGCTTGAACTTGGCGATCCCGTAGGCCAGCGCGTCGGCCAGGACCATCCGGCCTTCGGCGTCGGTGTTGGAGACCTCGGTGGTCTTACCGCCGTAGTGGCGCACGATGTCGCCCGGCCGGTACGCGGACCCGGACACGTGGTTCTCCGCGGCCGGCACCAGCGCGGTGACCCGCACGGGCAGGCGCAACTCGGCGATCGCGCGTACCGCGGCGAGGACCGCGCCGCCGCCCGCCATGTCGGTGCGCATGAGGTGCATGCCATCGGCGGGCTTGATGGACAGGCCACCGGTGTCGAAGGTGATGCCCTTGCCGACGAACAGCAGGTGCGTCTTCGCGCCGCGAGGCCGGTACTCCGCCTCGATCAGCCGCGGCGGGCTCGCCGAACCGCCGCCGACCGCGAGGACGCCACCGAAGCCCTGCGCGGCCAGCCAGTTCTCGTCGCGGATCGTGACCTGCAGGCCCGTTCCGGCGCCGACGACCCGCTCCGCCGTGCCGGCCAGCCAGGCCGGGTCCTTGATGTTGGAGGGAGCGTTCGCGAGGTCTCGTGCCAGCGCGGCCGCGGCCGCCAGCTGACGGGCTCGCGCGACGGCCTCGACGGCGTCCGGGGCGTTCGTCAGGAGCCGGACGGTCTTCACACCGGGAGCGGGGTCTTCGGCGGTGACGGTGAAGCTGTACCCGCCCAGGAACAGGCCTGTCGCCAGCTCGGCGACCTGGGTGGCCGACGCGTTTTCGGGCAGCTGGACCTGCACAGCCCGTGACGGCTTGCGACCGGCCTCGGTCTCCGCGGCGATGAAGCCGTCTGCCGCGCGGACGAGCGCCGCGCCGGCGAGCCGGTAGTGCTTGCGCTCGCCGTCACCGACGCCGACCAGCCAGCGCGTACCGGCGCCGGACCCGGGGATCCGCTGGACGTCGCCCGCCTTGCCGGTCGACGTCACCTCCCCGACGGAGAACGGCTCGGCGTCTTCGGGCGGGGTGGGCACGAGGACCGCGACCGGGGCACCACGCCGCGGATCGATGGACACCTCGACGTCGATCAGCTGACTCGGAACAGAGGGCACCGGGTTGCGCACGGTCTGCTATCTCCAGGTAGATAGGCCGCAACCCCGGTCTCCAAGGAGGAAACCGGGGTGCGGGATCGGTAACTTTCGGGTCGAGGTCAGCTCAACCCGTGACCTCCTGCAGGGCAACACCTAGATCCTTCGCCTCTTCGGCCGAAAGCTCGACGACAAGTCGCCCGCCACCCTCGAGCGGTACGCGCATCACGAGGCCCCGCCCCTCCTTAGTCACTTCGAGGGGACCATCTCCGGTCCGGGGCTTCATGGCCGCCATAGCGTGCTCCCTCCGTCTCAACCGGCGCGCCCGGGTCGCGCTCGTCAAAGCCAGCCGGGTATATGTCCATTGTCCCTCATCAGCGCGGGACCGCGAACGCGGACCGATCTTTTGCCGCCGCATCGGTGCTGGTATGCGCCCCGCGCGGCTGGGAGACTCGCTCTCGAACCCGCATCTCCAGGAGGATTTACCCGTGACCCCCACCGACGTACTGCTGACGGCCGACGCCGACGGCGTCCGCACTCTCACGCTCAACCGGCCGAAGGCGTACAACTCGCTGACCGTCGAGTTGAAGGAACGGCTGCTGGAGGCGTTGCAGGCGGCCTCCGCGGACCCGGCCGTGCGCGCGGTGGTGCTGACCGGCGAGGGCAAGGCGTTCTGCGCCGGCCAGGACCTCAAGGAGCACGTCGGCCTGCTGCAGGCGAACGACCCGGCACCGCTGAAGACCGTCACGCTGCACTACAACCCGATCGTGCGAACCATCATCGGCATGGCGAAGCCGGTCATCTCGGCGATCAACGGCACGGCGGCCGGAGCGGGCGCGGCCTTCGCGTACGCGAGCGACCTCCGGATCGCGGCGGAGTCGTCGAGCTTCCTGATGGCTTTCGCCAACGTCGGACTCGGTCCGGACTCCGGCGCGTCGTGGACGTTGCAGCGGCTGATCGGGCTCGGCCGGGCGGCCGAGCTGATGCTGCTCGCGCGCACGGTCGGCGCGGAGGAGGCGCTGCGGCTCGGGCTGGTCGGCGAGGTCGTCCCCGACGATCAACTCGCCGCGCGCGCTCACGAAGTCGCCGCGAAGCTGGCCGCGGGTCCGACGGTGGCCTACGCGAAGATCAAGAGCACGCTGGCCACGGCGGCGGAGAGCACGTTCGAGGAGGCGCTCGCCGCGGAGAACGACGCGCAGACCGCCCTCGGCTCGACGTCCGACCACCTCGAAGCCGTCGAGGCCTTCGTCACCAAGCGCAAGCCCGAGTTCCAGGGCAAGTAACCCCGCAACTCGACGTCGACTTGCGCACCGCAACTACCGCAACTCGACGGCGAGTTGCGATGTCAGGTGGCGCGGAAGCAGCCTCGGACGTGGTCGTCGACCATGCCGGTGGCCTGCATGAGGGCATAGCAGGTGGTCGGGCCGAGGAAGCTGAACCCGCGCTTCTTCAGGTCCTTCGCCATCGCCTTCGACTCGTCCGTGACCGCCGGGACGTCGGCCATCGTCTTCGGCCGCTTCCGCCCGCGTGACGGCGGCGCGAACGACCAGAGCAACTCGTCCAGCGGCTTCTCGAGCTCCGCGATCGCGCGGGCGTTGGTGATCGCGGCCCGGATCTTCGCGCCGTTGCGGACGATCGAGGCGTCGCCCATGAGACGTTCGACGTCGTCGTCGCCGTACGCGGCCACCTTCTCCGGCCGGAACCCGTCGAACGCGCGCCGGAAGCCCTCACGTTTGCGCAGGATCGTGATCCACGACAGCCCGGACTGGAACGACTCGAGGGACAGCCGCTCGTACAGCGCGTCCTGGCCGTGGAGCGGCACGCCCCACTCCTCGTCGTGATAGCCGACGTAGTCCGGCGTCGAGTTCCCCCAGGAACAGCGCGCTACGCCGTCGGCTCCGACCAGCTCGTTCATGCCTCACCCACCGAGTACGACTCCGCGTACCGCGCGAACTTCTGCAGCGAGTACCGCAGACCGACGGTGAACACGGGTTTGGCGACCGGCCAGCCGAGCCGCCCGACGAACCCGAACGGCAGCACGAGGTGCTCCACCCAGACGAACGTCGACCGCTGGGGCCCCTTGTCGAGTACCTGGAACACGCCGGTCCCCTTGACCACCTTGCCCATGTGCTTGACCCCACAGCGCACCGGCGGCTCCCAGGTGGTGATCTCCATCGTGTCGGTGAACCCGATCCCGGCGATCCCGGTGAACGCGGCCAGCTTGGACCCGACGCTGCGGCCGTTACCGTCGACGACGCGCACGTCGGTGCCGAGCATCCACTCGCCTTGGCGCGCCCAGTCCGTCAGCGCGAGCCAGGTGGTGCCGGCGGAAGCCCCGATGTCGACCGAGAGGGCGACATCGGTCACCTGGACTCCTCGCGTTCGGCCTGCAGCGACCGCACCTGTGCCCGCAGCTCGTCGATCTCGACGCCGAGTCTGCGCATCACCCAGTCCACTTCGGACATCTTGTAGCCGCGCAGCACCAGCTGGTACCGGACGCCCTGGATGTCGTCGGCGGTGATGTCGCCGGCGGGCAGCCTGGTCGGCGAGCTGCCGGGCGGGAGCGGGGCCAGTTCCTCGCCCCGGCCGAACACGACGGCGGCCAGCAGGAACACCACCGCCGCCACCAGCAGCATGACTACGAGGTAGATCAGCGCGGTCGTCACGAAGAACAGTATTGCGCGGACCCGCCCCCATGCGCCCATGCCATGCTTGAACCACACCCTTGGAGGAGAGTTGCTTCAGCTGTTCGTCCGGTTCGTGCTCGGCCCGCTCGCCCGGTGGCTCTACCGGCCCACCGTCTTGGGCGCCGACCGGATCCCGGCCGAGGGCCCGGTGATCTTCGCGTCGAACCACCGGGCGGCGCTGGACACGGGTGTGATCACGTTCACCACCCCGCGCGCGGTCAAGTTCCTCGGCAAGGCCGAGTACTTCACCGGCACCGGCATCAGGGGCCGGTTCATGGCCGGGTTCGTCTCCGGGCTCGGGTACATCCCCGTCGAACGCGGCAGCGCGCAGGCCGGGCTGGCGGCGCTCGAAGCCGCGCGCAAGGTGCTCGACGCCGGGGGCGCGTTCGGCATCTACCCCGAGGGCACGCGATCGCGGGACGGCCGGCTGCACCGAGGACACACCGGCGTCGGCTCGCTGGCCCTCGCGACGGGCGCGCTCGTTGTCCCCGTCGCACTGATCGGGACCGAAAAGCTGCAGCCCGAAGGCCGGCGGATCCCACGCCCGGCGAAGATCACCGTCCGGTTCGGCGAGCCGCTGAACTTCGCCCGCTACGAGGGACTCGACGCCTCCCCCGCGATCCGGCGGGCCGTGACCGACGAGGTGATGTACGCGATCTTGGAACTTTCCGAGCAGGAGTACGTCGACAAGTACCACAAGCGCCCGGACGAATCCGCCGCCTGAGCCTCAGCTCGTGGCCGGAAGCCACTTTCCGGCGCTGGGCGGGGTGTAGGTGGCGAAGCGGTCGAGCAGCACGCGCGGATCGGAGTCCACCGCGACCATGTCCCGGTGCTCGGGACGCAGGAATCCCTCGGTCACCATGTGGTCGACCATGACGCGCAGCGGCTGGTAGAAGCCGCCGACGTCGATCAGCCCGATCGGCTTGCGGTGCAGGTCGATCTGCGCCCACGTCCACACCTCGAACAGCTCCTCCAGCGTGCCCGCGCCACCGGGCAGCGCGAGGAAGCCGTCTGACAGCTCGGCCATCTTCGCCTTGCGCTCGTGCATGTCGGCCACAATGTGCAGCTCGGTCAGCCCGTGGTGCGCGATCTCGACCCGCTTCATGTGCTCGGGCAGCACCCCGAAGACCTCGCCGCCGGCCGCGAGGGCACCGTCGGCGACCGCGCCCATCGTGCCGACGCTCGCGCCGCCGTAGACCACACCGATGCCGCGCTCGGCGAGCAGCGCGCCGAGAGCCTTCGCGTGCTCGACGTAGACCGGGTCGAAGCCCGGCTTGGACCCGCAGAACACACAGATCCGCCGCATCAGTGCGTGTCCTCCCACGCCTGGTAGGAGTCCTGCACCACGCGTACGGCGTCGTCGATGTCGTCGGTGACGTGCAGCAGCTGGAGGTCCTGCTCGCCGACCTTGCCTTCGGCGACCAGGGTGTCGGAGATCCACTGGTACAGCCCGCCCCAGTACTTGCTGCCGAACAGCACCACCGGGAACTTGGTGACCTTCTTGGTCTGGACCAGCGTCAGCGCTTCGAACAGCTCGTCCAGCGTGCCGAAACCGCCGGGGAGGCAGATGAAGGCCTGCGAATACTTGATGAACATCGTCTTCCGCGCGAAGAAGTACCGGAAGTTCACGCCGAGGTCGACCCAGGGGTTGAGGCCCTGCTCGAACGGCAGCTCGATGCCGAGCCCGACGGAGAAGCCGCCGGCCTCGGACGCGCCGCGGTTGACCGCCTCCATCGCGCCGGGACCGCCGCCGGTGATGGTCGCGAACCCGGCCTTCGCCAGGGCGGCGCCGATCTGGCGACCCAGCTCGTACTCCGGGTGATCCCGCTTGGTCCGCGCGGACCCGAACACCGTCACCGCGCGCGGAAGCTCGGCTAACGCGCCGAAGCCCTCGACGAACTCGGCCTGGATGCGCAGCACCCGCCACGGGTCGGTGTGCACCCAGTCGCTCGGACCGCGCGAGTCCAGCAGCCGCTCGTCGGTGGTGGAACCCTCTTCACGCTGGTCACGACGCAGGACGACGGGACCCTTGTGCCGCTCGACCGGTCGCTCGGGATACTGGCCGTTCGGAAACTCTGCCTGATCGCTCACACGCACAGCCTAGGGTCTCGGCGAAAGCCCTTTAGTGCGCGTCACCGGGTGGCTACCCAAAGTTCCCTCGGGGCCATCCTGATGGCGGCCGCCGCATTGGCGTTCAACGCCACAAGGGTGGCCCCGAGGGGTTCCTTGACACCGCTCAGGTGAGGAAAGTGCGCAGGATGTTCGCCACCTGGCGGATTTCCGACGCGGCGACGTGCTCCTGCTGCGTGTGGGCGAGCGTCGGGTCGCCGGGGCCGAAGTTGACCGCGGGCAGCCCCAGCGCGGAGAAGCGGGCGACGTCGGTCCAGCCGAGCTTGGCAACAGCCTTTCCACCGGCCGCTTCGACGAGCTCCGCGGCGGCGGGAGCACTCAGGCCGGGCAGGGCTCCGGGAGCAAAGTCCACAACGGACACGTCGTAGCCGTCGAACACCTCGCGCAGGTGCTTTTCGGCGTCCTCGGCGCTGCGGTCCGGCGCGAAGCGGTGGTTGATCGTGAGCATCGCCGCGTCCGGCACGACGTTGCCCGCGACCCCGCCGGTGATGCCGATCGCCTGCAGTCCTTCGCGGTAGGTCAGGCCGTCGATGTCGACCACGCGCGCCTCGTACGCCTCGAGCCGCCGCAGCGGTTCGCCGAGCGCGTGGATCGCGTTCACGCCCATCCACGCCCGCGCCGTGTGCGCGCGCGCCCCCGCGGTGCGCAGCTCGATCCGCATGGTGCCCTGGCAGCCCGCCTCGATGACCGCGTTCGACGGCTCGCCGACGATCGCGAGATCGCCTCGCAGCCACTCCGGCAGCTCGCGCTCGATCCGCCCGAGACCGTTCTTGGCCGCCTCGACCTCTTCGTTGTCGTAGAAGATGAACGTGACGTCGTGCCGGGGTTCGCGGATGGTCGCCGCGAGGTGCAGGAAGACGGCGTCACCGCCCTTCATGTCCACTGTGCCCAATCCGTGCAGCACCTCGTCGTCGCCGGAACCTTCACGCCGCGACGGCAGGTTGTCGTTGACGGGCACGGTGTCCAGGTGCCCGGCGAGGATGACCCGCGACGGCCTGCCGAGGTTCGTCCTGGCCAGCACGGTGTTCCCGTTGCGGACGACCTCCAGGTGTCCGGCCTGCACTTGGAGCGCGGCCTCGACGATCCCGGCGATGGCTGCTTCTTCGCCGGAGACACTGAAGAGGTCCACCAACGCGGCGGTGATGTCGACGGGGTCGGCCTCGAGCTCGAAAGACGTCATACCCGGCACGCTATCCCGCCGGAAGGCCGCTCCGGACGCTGCGTACGGTGAGGTGGTGCGCACTCGAAAGCTCATGGCCGTCGTCATCGGTGCCCTGGTGCTGCTCCTGAGCGGCTGTGGCGGCAACGAGGCCGGCCCGAAGGTGGCGCGGCCGGCGGGCGATCCCGGCCCGGACGCGCTGCCCATCAAGCTGAACGCGCTGACCGTCGACGACTGCTTCCTGTCGCCGTCGCTCCAGATCCCCAAGGGCTGTGAGAAGTACGTCACAGAGCTGGGAGGCACCGTCAACACGCTCCGGGACCGGGCGACCACGAGCAAGGACCCGAAGCTGAACGACGAGGCCGACGGCCTCAGCAAGGCGGTCGCCGCGTACCGCTCCAACTCGTGCGACACGGTCACCGCCTCGGGCAACGGTCCCTGCAAGGACGCCCTCGTCGACATCGCGGGCACGCTCGCCGTGATCAAGGCCAACGTGCTCAAGCAGGGCACGACGGGCTGATCGGCGCGATTCGGCTACCGTGGGAGCCGTGACCGAGCAGAGCCCGAACCCCGAATCCACCGGCGCCCACGGCGTCGGCATCGCCACCGTGACCAGCGATGGAACGGTGCTCGACACCTGGTTCCCGCAGCCGAAGCTGACCGAAGCCGCCGGCGCGAGCGGTACCGAGCGCCTCACCCGCGAGCAGACCGCCGAAGCGCTCGGCGAGGCCGCCGCGGCACTGCTCGGCCCGGACACCGAACGCGACGTCGAGGTCGTGGCCGTGCGCGTCACCATCGGCAAGCTCGCCGCCCCGGCGGTCGACACCCACGACGTCTACCTGCGCCTGCACCTGCTGTCCCACCGGCTGGTCCAGCCGCACGGGCAGAACCTGGACGGCATGTTCGGCCTGCTGGCCAACGTCGTGTGGACCAACCACGGCCCCTGCGCGGTCGAAGGCTTCGAGGCGACCCGGGTGCGGCTGCGCTCCCGCGGCCACGTCACGGTGTTCGGCATCGACAAGTTCCCTCGGATGGTCGACTACGTCGTCCCCAGCGGCGTCCGCCTCGCCGACGCCGACCGCGCCCGCCTCGGCGCGCATCTCGCGAGCGGCACCACCGTGATGCACGAGGGTTTCGTGAACTTCAACGCCGGCACGCTCGGCGCGTCGATGGTCGAAGGCCGGATCTCCGCCGGGGTCGTCGTCGGTGACGGCTCCGACGTCGGCGGCGGCGCGTCGATCATGGGCACGCTGTCCGGCGGCGGCAAGGAAGTGATCTCGATCGGCGAACGCTGCCTGATCGGTGCGAACGGCGGCGTCGGCATCTCCCTCGGCGACGACTCGGTGATCGAGGCCGGCCTGTACGTCACGGCCGGGACCAAGGTCGTCGTGGACGGCAAGACCGTCAAGGCCAGGGAGCTTTCGGGTATCTCCGGCGCGGTGTTCCGTCGCAACTCCGGCACCGGTGCGGTCGAGGCCGTCGCCCGCCCCGGCGTCGGTGTCGAGCTGAACGCCGCGCTGCACGCGAACTGACGGCACGCCGATTAAAGCCCGGGTTCACCTACTATTCATCGGGTGACCACCGAAACGTTGCCAGCGAAAGCACGGAAGCCGCGTCTGGCTTCGACGACCCCGGCCGCGTTGGGACTGGGTGACCGACCGGCGAAAGCCAAGCCCGGCGACCCGGCGGCCACCCATGTCCGCGCCAAGATCGACGTGCTCGTGCGGGAGCTGCTCGCCCGCGAGCCCGGCACGCGCTCCGGCGTGGATCCCGAGGACCTGCACCAGATGCGGGTGGCGCTGCGGCGGATGCGCAGTGTGCTCAAGACGTCCGGCGCCCTGCTCGGCGCGACCGCCGAGCCCGTGCGCGCCGAGCTGGGACAGCTCGGGCAGGCGCTCGGCGAGGTCCGCGACTACGACGTCCTGATCGGGCACCTGCGTGAACTGGTCGCCGCCTTCGAGGCGCGTGACCAGCTTGCCGCGCACGATCTGATCGCGCGGTTCACGGCTGCCCGTGCGGTCGCCAAACGGCGGCTGACCAAGGCGTTGTCGAGTCCGAAGTACCTCACGACGTTGCAGAGCGCGGCCCAGCTCGCCCGACAGCCGGAGCAGGAGCCGGAACTCCCCAGTGAGCCCGGCACGCCGGCCGCCCCCGTCGATCTGGTCGCCGGCCTGCGCAAGCCGTACCGCAAGCTGGCCAAGGCTGTCGCCGCGCTGCCGGAGGACCCGCCGGACGACGACCTGCACGCCCTGCGCATCGGTGGCAAACGTTTGCGCTACGCCGCCGAACTGGCCCAGTCCTCGGTGAAGAAGAAGGAAGCCGGCAAGGTCCGCAAGCTGGTCGACGCCACCAAGGATCTGCAGACCGTGCTGGGCGACCACCAGGACGCGGTCATCGCCGCCGACCGCATGCGTGCTCTGCTCGACGAGCTCGACGGCCACACCGGCTTCATCGCCGGCCGCATCGCGCAGCTCGAGCTGGCGAAACGCGCGCACAACCGCGAGCTGTGGCCGGCCGTCTGGGCCGAGGTCGACGCCGCGGCCCGCGCGATCACGGCCTGACGAACGTCCACACGCAGCCGTCGGGACGGACGAGCACGCTCGCCTCGCCGGTCACGTCGTACGCCTTGAACGCGTTGCCGTCGGTGTCGACGAACTCGCCCTCGACGGCGTTCTCGCCCGCGGCGAGGATGCGGTGGACGTGCCGGCCGGGTTCAAAAGCGGCGTGCCCGAACACCAACCGAGTCGCATGCGGGCCGTTGAACAACTCGAACAGGCGGACCGGCCGGCCGTCGGCGTCCTGCACGATCGCGTCCGGCGCGCGGTCGCCGGGCCGCAGCGCGCCGGTACCCTCGGGAGAGAGCGGGCCGCCGAAGAGGCACCGATGTGGGACTCGGCCCCTTCAGCGTGGGACTCGCCGACAGCCCCGCAACTCGACGGCGAGTTGCGGTGGTTCCGGCTAGGCGAGGCGGGCGGCGGCGGCGTCGATGCGTTCGTCGGTGGCGGTGAGTGCGACGCGCACGTGCTTGCTGCCGGTAGGGCCGTAGAAGGTGCCGGGGGCGACCAGGATGCCGCGCTCGGCGAGCCACTCCACCGTCTTCAACGAGTCCTCGTCGCGCGTGGACCACAAGTACAGCCCGGCCTCGGAGTTCTCGATCCGGAACCCGCTGTCCTGCAACGCCTTGCGCAGCACGAGCCGGCGTCGGGCGTAGCGTTCCCGCTGAGCGGCAAGGGATTCGTCGTCGGTCAGGCCGGCGATCATGGCTTCCTGCACCGGCCGCGGCACGATCATGCCCGCGTGCTTGCGCACTTCCAGGAGTTCGGCGACCAGCTTCGGGTCGCCGGTGACGAACCCGGCCCGGTAGCTCGCCATGTTGGCCGACTTCGACAGCGAGTGCACGGCCAGCAGGCCGTCCGTCCGGCCACCGTGTACGGCCGGGTGCAGGATCGACACGGGCTCGTCTTCCCAGCCCAGCGCCAGATAGCACTCGTCGGACACGACGACGACTTCACGCTCCTGCGCCCACTGGACGACCTTGCGCAGGTGCTCGACCCCGAGCACCTTGCCGGTCGGGTTGGACGGCGAGTTCAGCCACAGCATCGCGGGCCGCTGCGGGCCGATCGCGGTGAGACTGTCCGCGCGCAGCACCGAAGCCCCGGCGAGCAGCACGCCCACCTCGTACGTCGGATACGCGAGCTCGGGGATCACCACGGTGTCCCCCGGGCCGAACCCGAGCAGCCGCGGCAGCCAGGCGACCAGTTCCTTCGACCCGATCGTCGGCAGTACCGCGTCCGGCTCGAGGCCCTCGATGCCGTGCCTGCGGCGCAACGCGTCGAGCGCGGCCGCCCTCAGCGCGGGGATGCCGTGCGTGGTCGGGTACCCGGGAATGTCGGACACCGATGCCAGCGCGTCGCGGACACTCGACGGCACCGGGTCCACCGGCGTCCCGATGGAGAGGTCGACGACGCCGTCCGGATGCGCGCACGCCTTCTCCTTGAACTCGGCGAGCGAGTCCCACGGGAAGTCGGGCAGAGCGATCTTGCTCATTCGCCCTGCGGAGGCAGTGCCTTGATCCAGTCCGGATCGTGGGAGGTCGTGCCGACCTTCGAAGCGCCGCCGGGCGAGCCCAGTTCGTTGAAGAAGTCGACGTTGGCCTTGGTGTAGGCATTCCACTGATCGGGAACGTCGTCCTCGTAGTAGATGGCCTCCACCGGGCAGACCGGCTCGCAGGCACCGCAGTCGACGCACTCGTCGGGGTGGATGTAGAGCATCCGGTCGCCGACGTAGATGCAGTCGACGGGACATTCGTCGATGCACGCCTTGTCGAGTACATCGACGCAGGGCTCGGCGATCACGTAGGTCACTGCGGTCTCCTGCTTTTAGTCTGTGTTTTCCGGCTCTAGCCGCGCTCGGGACATTACGCGATCTCGACCACCATCGGGTGGTGAGGCAACCCTTAGCAAAGGTCTGCGGAACTCCCGAAAACGGCGTTAACGCGAGTCGCGCTTCTTGCGTGTCTTGGCCCGGCTGTCCCCGGTGACGACGAAGCGCGGCTGCTCGGCCGCCGGCTCGCCGTCCTCGGCCTTCTTCTTGGACAGCGCACGGTTGAAACTGTCCGAAATCTCGCCGACCAGGTCCTCGTTGTGCCGGTCGTCCTTGCGTAAGACGCTCATCTGACCACCTCCGGGTTCTTGTCATAATCTAACCGTGAATGCCGCCGAAGCGCTCGAAGTCGTCTGTTCCGACGCTTGGCCGCCGCTTTCGCAGGAGTTCCTCGGCCAGTGGCGACTGCGCTGGGCGGGCGGGTTCACCGGGCGCGCCAACAGCGCACTCGCCGTCGGCGAACCCGGGGGCGACCTGTCCGACACCCTCCGCGCGGTCTGTGACTTCGCCCACTCGCACGCCATCCCGCCCAAGATCCAGGTGGTGCAGGACACCGCCACGGAGGCGGCCATCGCCGCCGCGGGTTGGGTCCCGGACATCGCGCATCCGGCCGGACACGACGTCGTAGTGCTGATCGCCGACGCGCGACCCGGGGCACCCGGCGACGCCAGGATGCTGCCCGGCCCGACCCCCGCCTGGTGGGAGCTCACCGTCGGCTCGACGGAACCGACCGACGCCGAGCGGCACGTGCTGACCGGCGGCAAGATCGGTTACGGCGTCGTCGACGTGGACGGCGTCACGGCGGGTGTGGTGCGCGGCGCGGTCGTCGACGACGTCCTGCACATCGCGCGGCTCGCGGTGCGGCCCGGCTACCGGCGGCAGGGACTCGCGGTGCGGCTGCTCGACGCCGCGGCCGCGTGGGCGGCGGAGCTCGGCGCGACGCGCACGGTCCTCCAGGTTTCGGTAACGAATGCCCCGGCGCTGGCGTTGTATGGCTCACTCGGCTTCGCCGAGCACCACAGGTACCGGTACTGGGTGCCCCCTGTCGCCTCATGCGAGGATCGGACATCGTGAAGGTTGTCGTAGTAGTAGGCGGTGTCGGCGGGGCGAGGTTCCTGCTGGGGGTCAAGGCCGCGCTGGGCCTGCCGGAGATCGGCGAAGGCCCGCCCGATTCCGGCCACGAGATCACCGCCCTGGTCAACACCGGCGACGACGTCTGGATGCACGGCCTGCGCATCTGCCCGGACCTCGACACCTGCATGTACACCCTCGGCGGCGGGATCGACACCGCGCGCGGCTGGGGGCATTCCGGGGAAACCTGGACGGTCAAGGAGGAGCTGGCGGCGTACGGCGCGGAGCCGAGCTGGTTCGGCCTCGGTGACAAGGACATCGCGACCCACCTCATCCGGTCCCGGATGCTGCGCGCCGGCTATCCGCTCTCGGCCGTGACAGAGGCGCTGTGCGACCGCTGGAAGCCGGGTGTGCGGCTGCTGCCGATGTCCGACGACCGCGTCGAGACGCACGTCGTCGTCGACGACCCGGACGAGCCCGGCCAGCAGAAAGCGCTGCACTTCCAGGAGTGGTGGGTGCGCTACCAGGCCAAACTGCCGGCGCAGTCGATACTCCCGGTCGGCGCGGAGGAGTCCTCGCCCGCGCCCGGGGTGCTGGACGCCATCACCGGAGCCGACGCGATCCTCTTCGCGCCGTCGAACCCGGTCGTCTCGGTGGGCACGGTCATGGCGGTTCCCGGCGTGCGGGACGCGCTGCGCAAGAGCGAGGCCGGGATCGTCGGCGTGTCGCCGATCATCGCGAACAAGCCGCTGCGCGGGATGGCGGACGCGTGCCTGACCGCGATCGGCGTGGAGACCTCCGCCGAGGCCGTCGGCCGGCACTACGGCTCGCGCAAGGAATCCGAAACGGGGCTGCTCGACGGCTGGTTGGTCGCCGAGGGCGAGACCGTCGACGTACCCGGGGTCGCCGTGCGCGCGGTCCCCCTGCTGATGTCCGATGTGGACGCCACCGCGGCGATGGCCCGCGCGGCGCTGGAACTGTCCGGAGTGGACCTTGCCTGATCACGCCTCCGCCAAGATCGAGATCCTGCCCGTCCCCGGGCTGCCGGAGTTCCGGCCGGGCGACGACCTCACCGGCGCCATCGTGGCGGCCGCGCCCTGGCTGCGCTCGGGTGACGTAGTGGTCGTGACCAGCAAGGTCGTGTCCAAGATCGAGGGCATGCTGATCCGCGTCCCCGCCGACCCGGAGCAGCGGGACGCGATCCGCCGCGAATGGGTCGAGAAGGAGTCCGTCCGGATCATCGCCCGGATCGGCCGGACGGTGATCACCCAGAACAAGATCGGCATCGTGCAGGCGGCCTCGGGCATCGACGCGTCGAACGTGTCCACCGACGAGATCGCGCTGCTGCCCACCGACCCGGACGCGTCGGCTTTGGCGCTGCGCAACGGGTTGCGCGAGCGGCTCGGCGTCGAGGTCGCGGTCGTCATCACCGACACGATGGGCCGTGCGTGGCGGATCGGGCAGACCGACGCCGCGATCGGCGCGTCCGGCCTGCGCGCGCTGCACGCCTACGCGGGCGAGATCGACAGCCAGGGCAACGAACTGGCCGTCACCGAGGTCGCGGTCGCCGACGAGATCGCCGCCGCGGCCGACCTGGTCAAGGGCAAGCTCGGCGGCCTGCCCGTCGCTGTCGTCCGTGGACTGTCGCTTGTGGACGACGGGTCGACGGCGAGGAACCTCATCCGGCCGGTCGAGGAGGACCTGTTCCGCCTCGGCACCAACGAAGCGATCGCGCAGGGCCGACGGGAAGCCGTGCCGCTGCGGCGATCCGTGCGAGAGTTCAGCGACGAGCCCGTCGACGCGGACGTCCTGCGCCACGCGATCGCTGTCGCGCTCACCGCGCCGGCGCCGCACCACACCCACCCCGTGCGGTTCATCTGGCTGCGTGAGCAAGGTACGCGGGAGAAGCTGCTCAACGCGATGCGCGAGTCATGGCAAGCGGATCTGCTCGCCGACGGGTTCACCGCCGAGCAGATCGCCAAACGTGTCGGCCGCGGCAACATCCTGTTCGACGCGCCCGAGGTGGTCATCCCGTTCCTGGTGCCCGACGGCGCCCACACCTACCCCGACGCACGGCGGAATGTCTGCGAGAACACGATGTTCACCGTCGCGGGCGGCGCGGCGGT
The DNA here is from genome assembly GCF_025464955.1 of Amycolatopsis sp. Lineage (GTDB taxonomy): Bacteria > Actinomycetota > Actinomycetes > Mycobacteriales > Pseudonocardiaceae > Amycolatopsis. Next base: position 27,888 of record NZ_JAODNM010000067.1, read on the forward strand.
GCAGGGTCTGCTCGTGGCGCTGGCCGCGGAGGACCTCGGTTCGTGCTGGATCGGCTCGACCATTTTCGCCGCCGACCTCGTGCGTGCCACGCTCGGCCTTGGCGACGACTGGCAGCCGCTCGGCGCGGTGGCCATCGGGCACCCGGCGTCCGCGTCTCCGGCGCGTGGTCCGCTTCAGGCGGGCGAAGGGCTGCTGGAACTGTGAATCTTCGTCTTGACGCACTGTCCACACTGGACGACTGGAAGCCGGAGGCCGGCGATCAGGAGTCCCTGCGCCAGGCGTTTCTCGGCTTCCTCGCCGCGCGTGAGGACTCCTGCGCACGGTCCTGCGAAGCAGGCCACCTGACGGCGTCAGCCGTGGTCCTGGACGCCACGGGTGAGCGGGTGCTGCTCACGCTGCACCCCCGAGTCGGCCGGTGGCTGCAGCTCGGCGGGCACTGCGAGCCCGAAGACCGGACGCTGGCCGACGCCGTGCTGCGCGAAGCCCGTGAGGAGTCCGGAATGGACGGCCTGACGATCGGCTCCTCGCCGGTGCACCTCGACGTCCACCCGATCACGTGCTCGCTCGGCCTCCCGACCAGGCATTTCGACGTCCGGTACGCGGTCCGTGCGCCGGCGGGCGCCGAGCCGGTGCGCAGCCACGAATCCGACGACCTCCGCTGGTGGCCCGTCGACGCGCTGCCCGCCGGTTCCGAAGACCTCGCCGACGTCGTCGACGCTGCGGTCGCGGCTGCCAGGGAGGAGTGGGAGCAGTGATTCCCAGTGTGGACAGTGCTTCGCCGCTACCGCCGTACGAGCAGGTGCGGGCTTCGCTGGCGGCGCAGATCAACGACCGGACGCTGCCCGTGGGCACCAAGCTGCCGACCGTGCGCAAACTGGCCGCGGACCTCGGGATCGCGCCGAACACCATCGCGCGGGCCTATCGCGAGCTGGAAGAAGCCGGGCTGATCGAAACGCGGGGGCGGGCCGGGAGCTTCGTCAGCGCGTCGGGTGACCAGAGCCGCCAGAACGCCCAGCGGGCCGCCGCGGAGTACGCGAACATCGCCCGCGCGCTGGGCCTCAGCCGGGACGAGGCGCTGGCCATCGTGAACGCCGCACTGGAAAGCACGGTCACGCCCCACAGGTCGGCGTAGTACCCGCCCGGTCACATGGCGCGGTAGTCACGCAGCGCCGCGCGGGCGGCGATCCGGGGCTTACGGAAGCCGGCGGCGCCCAGGTAGCGCACGGCACGTTGACGCTGTGGCGCGTACGGCGCGAGGACTTCGAACAAGCCCGCGTCGTCGAGGGGGGCCCCGGTCAGGGCGTGGCCCACGATCGACGGGATGTTGTAGTCACCGAAACTGACCGCGTCCGGGTCGCCCCAAGCCCGCTGCGCGATCTCGGCGGCCGTCCAGACGCCGATGCCCTGCACCTTCCGCAGCAGCGAACGTCCTTCCACCCCACCGAGTTCGACCGCCCGTTCGAGCCGGTGGGCGACCCTGGCCGCGCGGATCAGGGTCGACCGCCTGCTGAGGTCCACCCCGGCCCGGTGCCATTTCCAGTCCACAATGGAACGGATCGCCACCGGCGTCGGCGGCACGCGCAGCCCTTCGGGCCCTGGTCCGGGCGCCGGCTCGCCGAACCAGGCACACAGCTCGCGCCAGGACCGGATCGCCTCGCGCCCGGCGACCTTCTGCTCCAGCACGGCCAGGACCAGCGAGTCCCAGACCCGGCCGGTCGCGCCGATCCGCAGGCCCGGGTGCCGCCGTCGGGCTTCGGCGATCACGGCGTGATGGGCGGTGAAGCCCGAGTCATCATCGTTCGCACCGAGCAGCGCCGGGACTCCGGAAAGCAGCCGATCCGCGCCCGGCCCCCACGCCTCCGCCTCGACTTCGCCGCCGGAACGCCTGCTCAGCGCCAGCGCGCCGGCGCCGTCGGGAGTGTTCGCGGCGAGCCAGGTAACGCCGGTGCCGTCGTCGATCAGGTTCGGCGACCACGCGCCGCGCCGCAGCGGACCCAGCACCCCGGCCAGGTCCACCTCGAACGACGGCGTCCAGAGCATCGTCAGCCGTCGCTCGAGAAGCGCACTACGCCGTCCCCGAGCTCGGCCTTCGGCCACACCCGCGCGCCGTCGAGCAGTTCGTTGTCGGCACCGACCGAAGCGCCGTCCCCGACGACCACCCCGCGCAGCACCGTTCCGGCACCGACCCGGGCGCCCGCGCCCAGCACCGACCGCTCGATCACCGCGCCCGCACCGACTTCGGCCCCGGCGAACAGGACAGACCCGCTCACCTGAGCACCCGCGCCGACCGTCGCACCGGGACCGATCGTGGAGCCGCCGGTCACCGACGCGTCCGCGGCGACGACGGCGCCGTCCAGCACCAGCGCCTCGCCCACCGCCCCGGGCAGTGCCGACGTCGGCGCGACGCCCTTGACCAGGTCCGACGAGCCGAGCACGAACGCCTCCGGAGTGCCGACGTCCAGCCAGTACGAGGTGTCGACGAACCCGTGGACGTGCGCTCCGGCGGACAGCAGCGCGGGGAACGTCTCCCGCTCCACCGAAACCGGGCGGCCGGTCGGGATGGACTCGATCACCGACCGGCGGAACACGTAACAACCGGCGTTGATCTGGTCGGTCGGCGGGTTGGGTGTCTTCTCGAGGAACTCCAGGACGCGCCCGTCAGCGTCGGTGGGCACGGAACCGAAGCGGCTGGGATCCTCGACACGCTGAAGGTGCAGCGTGACATCTGCGTCGGCTTCGACGTGGGTGCGCACGAGCTCGCCGAGGTCCGCGCCGGACAGGATGTCGCCGTTGAAGATGACCGCGTTCGGCGCGCGCAGGCGGTCGTAGACGTTGCGGATGGCCCCGGCGGTGTCCAGCGGGACGTCCTCGACGACGTACTCCAGCTCCAGCCCGAGCGCCGACCCGTCACCGAAGTAGTCCTCGAACACTTCGGCCTGGTAGGAGGTTCCCAGCACGACGTGGGTGATCCCGGCGGCGCGGATCCTGGACAGCAGGTGGCTCAGGAACGGAGTCCCGGCCGTGGGCAGCATGGGCTTCGGCGCGGACAGCGTCAGCGGCCGCAACCTGGTGCCCCGTCCGCCGACGAGCACCACGGCGTCGACCTCGAGCTCGGCATTCACGAAACGCTCCTCCTCGGGTTTTCTGGCCTGCAAAACTTTCGTCTATATCACGCACCGCTGAGCGACAAGCCGCGGGAAACACTGACGCCGAACCCCGCGAGGGCCTACCCTAGACAGCACACAGCAGGCTCTCCTCCCAGAGGGCCTCGGGTCAGTCGGGAGGCCTTGGGGATGGACCCCCGCGATCGGGCGGATGCCGTGCTCGCACGAGCACGAGCACGCGGAGCCTTCGTGGTGACACTGGAGAACGCGACTTCTCCGATGGACTCGTCGAACACCCAGCAGATCCCGCGCTCGGTGGTCAACGAGATCGACCGCGGCCAGGATCCCGACACCACCACCGTGCTGCCCGCGTCGATGATCGCGGCCAACGACGACCAGCACCATCTCGCCGAGGTCGAACCGACCACCAGGCTGGACACCGGCGAGCCGCGGCGGCAGAAGCCGCCGGAGGCACGACGACCGGCCGAGAACCGCAAGCCGGAGCCGGAGCCGAGCGACGAGCCGTCCGAGGACAGCTTCAGCGGGCTCATCCCGACGGTGACGCAGTCCAGCGGCCGGTCGAACCTGTCGCGTCGGCTGGACGGCATCTAGCGGGCACTTTTGTGGGTCTTCGGTCGTCTGTGTGGGTGCTGGTTGCTGTGGACTGGCTGCGTTTTAGCGCAGCAAGGGCCGGTCGTGTCGTGTCGGTGTATGGCGAATGCCGGTGTCCGGAGCTGGGTGTGCGACTCGCCGGTCTGACTGTAGGACTCGCCCTCGCTGAACGTGGGACTCGCACAGCACATCGGCGAGTCCCACACTCCAGCCCGGCGAGTCCCACGTTCAACCCGACGAGTCCCACAGTCACCACCAGCCGACCACACCCACTGACCTCAAGAACCCCACCAGCCACTGAGGCGTCGCGGACCCACACATCCGACACAAGAGCCACCTTTGTACTTTTGTGCCCTGCTTGAGACTTCAATGAGGGCACAAAAGGACAAAAGTGCCTAGGCCAAAGTGCCTAGCCCTTTCGGGTCTCCAGCTTCAGCCGCACCTTCAGGCCGAGCTTGATGACGGCCAGGACGGGCTTCCAGGCGAGGCCGCGGTGGCGGTCGGCGAGGTAGCGGTACGCGCTGTCGTGGTGCGCGCCCAGCATCTTCGCCGACGCCTGGGACGTCGAATGCCCGCCGATGTGCATCACGCTGGACGAAGGCGCGTAGACGTTGAGCCAGCCCGCCTTGGCCAGGCGGTCGCCGAGGTCGACGTCCTCGAAGTACATGAAGTAGCGGGTGTCGAACCCGTCGACCGAGTCGAACGCCTCGCGCCGGATCAGCTGACACGAGCCGGACAGCCAGCCCGAAGTCCGCTCGACCGGGGCGCTGTTCTCCTGCCGGTACTGCCGGGTCCACGGGTTTCCCGGCCACACCTTGGCGAACAGGGCATGGCCGACGCCCCGGCCCATCGACGGCAGCAGCCGCGCCGACGGGTACACCGTGCCGTCGAGGTCGTGGATGAGTGGGCCGAACGCGCCACCGCGCGGCCACCGCTGGGTGACGTCCAGCAGCGCGTCGAGTGAGCCCGGCTCCCATTCGAGGTCCGGGTTGACCACGACTACCCAGCCGTAGCTGTTGTCGAGTTCGGCGATGCCGCGGTTGGCGGCCGTGCCGTAACCGACGTTCTCCCCGATGCTGACCAGCTTCACGTTCTCCCGCGTAGCCGCCTTCTCCGGCGCGCCGTCGGTGGACGCGTTGTCGGCGACGACGACGAGGACATCCCTGTCCGTCGCCTTCTCGAGGGTGTCGAGGAAGCGCTCGAGGGTCTCGCCGGGGAAGTAGGTCACGGTCACCACGGCGAGCGCGTCACCGTACGAACTGCCGTTGCCGGGGTGCTCAGTCACCCCGCAATTGTGCCTCGGCTACCGAACGCGACTTCGGTGCCCCGCCCAGGCCTTGCCGTAGGCCTCCCGGTGCAGGTCGGCGGTGGTGGCCCAGGAGAACTCCTTGGCACGCTGCTGTGCGGCCGCGGCGAGCACCGCGCGCTTCGCCGAGTCGTCGAGCAGCTCCGAGATGGCCGCCGCGACGTCTCCGGCGCCGACCCCGCAGTACGCGACGGCGTCACCACCGACCTCGGGCAGCGAAAGACGTCGAGTGGTCAGCACGCAGGCGCCGGACGCCATGGCCTCCAGCACCGGCAGCCCGAAACCCTCACCGAGGCTGGGATAGGCCACCAGCTCGGAACCGCCGAGGAACCCGGCGAGTGTCTCGAACGGCAGATACCCGGCCCGGATGACGCGCAGCCTGTGCGGCACGGCGTCGAGTGCGTTCTCGACCTGGCTGTCCCAGCCGGGCTGGCCGGCGAGCACCAGCGCCGGCGGATTCGGGCGCCCGGCGACAGCCTGGGCGAAGCCCCTGATCAGCGCCGGAACGTTCTTGCGCGGTTCGAGCGCGCCGAGGAACGCGACATACGGGGTGTCGCCCAGGCCGACCGCGTCCCGCGCGGCGCGGATCTCGGCCGGGGACGGCGGATGGAACCGCTCAGCGTCGACGCCGTGCTGGATGATTTCGAAGTCGGACGCCCGCGCGTGAGCGACCCTGACCAGCTCGTTCGCCGTCGCCTGACTGGGCACCACGCACAGCGTCGCGCGCCGCAGGGCAGTTGTCGTCCAGGCGCGGAAAAACCGGGCCTTCACCGAGGAGTGCAGCACGGCGTCGGTGAAGAACGTGGCGTCGTGCAGCGTGACCACGGACGCGGCCGGGCTGGCCAGCGGCATCGTGTAGTGCGGCGAGTGCACGACGTCGACCCCGAGCCGGCGGATCAGCCTCGGGAAAGTCGTCTGTTCCCAGGTCAGCCGGGCTGTCCGGGTGGACGTCGACTGCGCCGTCGGGACGACGCGGGAACCAGGGGCGAGCGCGCCGTAGAGCCGCGCGTCCCGTGGCTGGCAGACCACGGTGAACCGCGCGCCGCCGTCGTCGAGGGCCGACACCAGAGAATCGACGTAGCGGCCGACACCACCCCGGTCGGCCGGGACTGCTGTCGCGTCGATCAGCACGCGGGGTTCGGACACCACCCGGGAAGCGTACGACCGATAGGTCGCGAGTTGGACAGGAACCAACAAACTGGGGGCATCCAGGTTGCTCCCGGGTCCCGCTTTGTGGTGTAGACCACGTCGGATCAGCGCCGGTGGAGGTCCCAGACCGAGCGGGCGGCGGAGTGCCAGGAGAAATCCGCGGCGCGGATCCGGCCCAGATCGGACAGGGTCGCAGCTCGCGCCGGAGCGGCGAGGACGTCGCGCAGCGCGGCGGCCAGCGCGGGAGCGTCGCCCCTGGGCACGGCGACGCCGGCGCCCCCAGCCACCTCTACGAGTGCCGGAGCGTCCGAGTGGACCACGGGGACGCCGGCCGCCATCGCCTCCAGCAGCGGCAGCCCGAAGCCCTCCGCGAGGCTCGGCACCGCGAGCACGCTCGCGCGCCGCAGGACGTACGCCAGTTCGCCGTCGGTCAGCCGCCCGAGGACGCGCACTCGCGCGCCCGCGTCGGCCGCCATCGACGCCGGATCGAGGCCGCCCCAACCGGATTGCCCGGCGAGCAGCAACGGCACGTCCAGCTCGCCCATGGCCCTGATCAGCACGTCGATGCCCTTGCGCGGCTCGACCGTCCCGATCGCGAGGACGTAGCGCTCCGGCACGTCGACCGGTTCCTCCGTGGGCAATTCCGTGACGCCGTGGCCGATGACGTGCACCGGAGCCGACACGGGAAGTCGCCTGGTCAGGTCGTCCGCAATCGCTTGCGTGGGCACCACCAGCGCGTTCGCCCGGCGCGCGGCCCGCCCGATCATCGCGCGGTGCCAGGTGACACCGCGGGGGGTCAACGTCTCGGGATGCGTCCACGGCACGGTGTCGTGCACGGTGACCGACAGCGTGCACCCGCGCGGCGCCCGGGCCGGGGCGAGCGGGGTCGGCGCGTGCACGGCGTCCCCGCGCCACCAAGGCAGGCCCAGCTGCCAAGTCGCGACGAGCGCGCGCGGTGGCAGCGGCAGCACGTGCGGCCCGTCGACGCCGTCGATCCGCGCGGCTTCGATGTCGGCGTGGCGGGCGACCACGCTCGACACGGTCCAGCCGGCCGGCGCCGACGCGGCGAGCGCCCGCAGCAGCTCACCGGTGTAACGGCCGGTGCCACCGGGGACGGGGGCGAGCAACTGCTCCGCGACGACGACGAGTTCGGGCACGGCCCGTATTCTGCTCGCTGTGGCATCCAGCGAGGTCGGCACCACCGTGGTCGTGGTGACCTGGCGCGGAGTGGGCCATGTCACAGCGTGTCTCGACGCGCTGGCCGCCCAGGATCGTCCACATCGGACCCTGGTGATCGACAACGCCTCCGACGACGGCACGGCCGCGCTGCTGGCCTCGCACCCGTCCGCGCCCGAGGTCGTCCGGACCCGCCGAAACACCGGCTACGCAGGGGCGATGGCCACTGCACTGTCCGTTGTGGACACTCCGTACACGGCGTGGCTGAACGACGACGCCGAACCCGCGCCCGGGTGGCTCGGCGCGCTGGAGGACTCTCTGGAAAAGGCTCCGACCGCGGCGGCCGCCGGCTCGTGGATGGAGCTTCCCGACGGGTCGCCGCAGTCACTCGGCGTGCGGTTGAGCGGGGACGGCCATGGCGTTGATGTGATCGAAGAGCGCGCCGAGGTCTTCGGCTTCTGCGGCGGCGCGGTGCTGCTGCGGACCGACGTCCTGCGGGCTGCGGGCGGCGTGCCCGCCGACTTCTTCTGCTACTACGAGGACACGGACACGGCGTGGCGGCTGAGGCTGGCCGGCTGGGACGTCGTGAGCGCCCCGGACGCGCACGTCGTCCACCGGCACGGCGTGAGCACCGCACCGGGGTCGCCGCTGTTCCACCGCTGGAACGAACGCAACCGGCTGCTGATGTTGCTGCGCTGCGCACCCGGCCGGATCGCCGCCCGCGAGCTGGTCAAGTTCGCCGTGCTCACGCTGGTCCTGCCGCTGCGGGGAAAGCCGGCAGCCGCCAACTTCCGGTTCGGCCTACGCTCCCAGGTGCTCGCCGAGCTGCTGGTCCGCCTGCCCGGCACGCTGCGGGCGCGCCGACGGATCGAACGGATCGCCCTGATCAGCCGGGAGACGGTCTGGGACGCCTGGGCCGGGGTTTGACGCAGGTCGTCCGGCCAGGGTGAGCTACCCTCCCTGCCATCCGGAAATGAGGGAGACGTCGTCTTGTCGCAGGGGGAAACACAGCCGCTGGTCTCGGTGATCGTGGTCAACTACCGCGGGGCCGAGGACACGATCACGTGTCTCGCCGCGCTGGCCGCCGAGCTGGACTACCCGCGGCTCGAGACGATCGTGGTCGACAACGCCTCCGGCGGGGACGACGTCGCCCGGATCAGGGCCGCGTACCCCGAGGTCAAGCTCATCGAGTCGCCGTCGAACCTCGGGTTCGCGGGCGGCTGCAACCTCGGCGCCGCCCAGGCCGCCGGCACCGTGCTCGCCTTTCTGAACAACGACGCCAAACCGGCGCCCGGCTGGGTCCGCGCGGCGGTGGCCGAGTTCCGCGCGCAGCCGACCGTCGGCGCGGTGGCCAGCAAGGTCCTCGACTGGGACGGCACCGGCACGGACTTCGTCGACGCCGGCCTGACCTGGTTCGGCATGGGCTACAAGCGGCACGCGGGCAGCCCACTGGCAGACGTCCCGGCCGCCGAGCACGAGGTCGCGAAGGACGTCCTGTTCGCCACCGGCTCGGCCATGTTCGTCCGCGCCGGGCTGTTCGCCGAGCTCGGCGGCTTCGACGACCGGTTCTTCATGTTCTACGAGGACGTCGACCTCGGCTGGCGGATGAACCTGCGCGGCTGGCGCGTGCGGTACGTCCCCGAGTCGCTGACCTACCACCGCCACCACGCGACGATGTCCTCTGTGGACGCTCCGGACTCCGGCCGCGAGACGTTCCTGCTGGAGCGCAACGCGTTGGCCGCGCTGTACAAGAACCTTTCCGACGAGACGCTCGCCAAGGTCCTCCCGGCGGCGCTCGCGCTCGCGGTACGCCGGGCGACCGCGCGCGGCGAGCTCGACGCGACCCAGCTCGACCTGCAGCGCGGGGTCGGCCCGATCGAGACGGCCGACGTCGCCATTCCCCGCACCAGCCTCGCCGGGTTCCTGGCGATCGACCAGTTCGTCGAGTTGATACCGTCCCTCGCGGAGTCCCGCGTGAAGGAGCAGGCCGCCAGGGTCCGCACCGACGCCGACCTGATTCCGTTGATGCGTAAGGCGTTGGAGCCCGCGTACCCGCTCCCCCGGTACCTCGCGGCGCACGAAGTACTCGTCGAGGCGTTCGGGATCGAGGGCATCTTCGGCAAGCGCCGGAAGATCCTCGTGCTCACCGGGGACGCGCTCACCGCGCGGATGGCCGGGCCGGCCATCCGCGCGTGGAACATCTCGTCGACGTTGTCGGTCGAGCACGAAGTCCGGCTGGTGACGGTGAACCCGCTGGCCGACCCGCCGCCGGCGCCGTTCGAGGTCGCCGGAGCCCGCCGCCGCGACCTCGACGCGCACATCGGCTGGGCCGACGTCGTGATCCTGCAGGGTCACGTCCTCGAGCTCGCGCCGTCGCTGAAAAAGGAGTACTCGGCCAAGATCGTGGTGGCCGACCTCTACGACCCGATGCACCTCGAGCTGCTCGAACAGGGCAAGGGCGTCGCCGACGACAAGCGCGCGAAGGACCTGATCGGCGTCACCAAGGTGCTCGACGCACAGCTCGAACGTGGTGACTTCTTCCTCTGCGCGTCCGAGCGTCAGCGGCACTTCTGGCTCGGCCACCTCGCCGCGCTCGGACGGCTTTCGCCGCGCCTGTACGACGCCGACCCGACCACCGGTTCACTGCTGTCGGTCGTCCCGTTCGGACTGTCCACAGAGGCGCCCACCCGCACGGGCCCCGGGCTGCGGGCGAGCCTCGACGGCATCACCGAGACCGACCACGTCGTGCTCTGGGCCGGCGGGGTGTACAGCTGGTTCGACCCGCTGACGCTGATCCGCGCGGTCGAAATCCTGCGCCAGCGCCGTGGCGACGTCCGGTTGGTGTTCCTCGGGATGAAGCATCCGAACCCCGAAGTGGCCGAAATGGACATCGGCGCGCAGACGATCCGGCTGTCGGATTCGCTGGGCCTGACCGGGAAGCACGTGTTCTTCAACGAGCAGTGGGTCCCGTACGAGGAGCGGCAGAACTGGCTTCTCGACGCCGATTGCGGCGTGACGACCCACTACGAGCACGTCGAGACGACGTTCGCGTTCCGGACCCGGGTGCTGGACTACCTGTGGGCCGGGCTGCCGATCGTGACCACCGACGGCGATTCGTTCGCCGACCTGGTGCGCGAGGAGAAACTGGGCGTCGTCGTTCCCGCGCAGGACGCCAACGCGCTGGCCGAAGCGCTCGAACGTTCCCTGTACGACACCGAGTTCGCCGCCGGCTGCGTCGAGCGCATCGCCGCGGTGGCGCAGCGGTTCGCGTGGCCGAACGCGCTCGCGCCGCTGGTGGAGTTCTGCCGCGACCCGCGTCCCGCCGCGGACAGACTCCCTGGGTCGGCTGATCTCGTCGTGACGGACCCCCTGCGGGGCAAGGAATTCCTGCGGCGAGACGTGGAGCTGTTCCGCGAGTACCTGGCGGACGGCGGACCGAAGGAGCTGGCGCGCCGGGCGGCCGGGCGCGTGCTGAAGGTCGCCAAGACGGCACGGCGTAAAAATGGCTGAGAAGCCACTCCGCGTCCTGCTCGACGGCACACCACTGCTCGGGCGCAGGACAGGCATCGGCCGCTATACCGCGTCACTGCTCGAAGAGCTCGCCTCACTATCCGAAGTAGACACTCGCGCGGTGGCGTTCACCCTGCGCGGCTGGCGCCGGCTGCGGCACGTCCTGCCGCACGGGGTCCAAGCCCGCGGAATGCCGGTGTCCGCGCGGTGGCTGCGCCAGAGTTGGCTGCGCTCGCAGTTCCCGCCGGTGGAGCTGTTCGCGGGCCCGACCGATGTTGTGCACGGCACGAACTTCGTCCTTCCCGGCACGGTCCGCGCGGCCGGGGTACTGACAATCCACGACCTGGCCTTCTTCGACGCCCCCGGTGAACTCGCGGAGAGCGATCGCGGGCTGCCACAGCTCGTCCAGCGCGGTGCCGCGCGTGCCGACGTGATCTGCACGCCGACGGCCGCGGTCGCCGACGCTATCGCCGAACGGTTCGCCGTCGACCGGGCGAAGATCATGGTGACGCCGCTCGGGGTCGACCCGGCGTGGTTCACCGCCCGCCCGCCGACCGACGAGGCTCGCGCGCGACTGCGGCTGCCGTCGAAGTACCTGCTGTTCGTCGGTACTTCCGGTCCGCGCAAGGGGCTCGACTGGCTCAACCGCGCGCACTCCGCCGCCGAGGGCCTGCCGCCGCTGGTTTTCGCCGGGCCTGGTCCGTTCACGGTGACCGAGCGCTCGCAGCACCTGGGCTACCTGTCCGATGTGGACCTGCGGACCGTGGTCGCGGGCGCGGCCGCCGTCGTCCTGCCGTCGCGGGACGAGGGCTTCGGCCTGCCCGTGCTCGAAGCGATGGCGTCGGACGTGCCCGTGGTCTGCACGGACGTCCCGGCGCTGCGCGAAGTCACCGGCGGCTGCGCGAGCCTGGTGCCCTACGACGACGTCGACGCGCTGGCCGAAGCCCTGCGCACCGCCGTCGACGACCCGCACGCCGTGGCCACCTCCGCAGCCCGCCGCACCCACGCCGCGAGCTTCACCTGGCGCGCCTGCGCACAAAAGACCGTCGAGGCCTACCGCACCGCCGCCCGTCGCCCGTAAAGACTCGTGAGTGTTCCGGCCGCCTGCTGTGCCTTGCGGGACACCCGCACCCGGGCGTGCCGGAACACTCACCAGTCCTGGACTTACTCACCAGCGAAGTAGGCCCTCAGGGCGTCTTCCCAGGAGCGCAACGGGGTGAGCCCTGCGTCGGCCCAGGAAGCGTTGGACAGCACGGAGTACGCCGGACGCGGGGTCGGGCTCGGGTAGTCGGCCGTGGTGCACGGGTTGACGCGCGCCGGGTCGGCGCCGAGTTCGGTGAAGATCGCACGGGTGAACCGGCACCACGTGGTGGCGCCGCCGCCGGTGCAGTGCAGGATCCGCTGGGCGGGCCCGCGACCGTCGACGACCTGACCGGCCAGTTCGAGCAGTCCGGCGGCGAGGTCCGCGGACCAGGTCGGTGAGCCGTGCTGGTCGTCCACAACGGACAGTGTTTCGCGCTCGCCTTCGAGGCGGATCATGGTCTTGACGAAGTTCTTCCCGGTCTTGCCGTAGACCCAGGCCGTCCGCACGACCCACGCCTGCGCGCCCGAGCCCAGCACGGCGTCCTCGCCGGCGGCCTTCGTGCGGCCGTACGCCGTCTTCGGTCCGACCGGATCCGCCGGCTCGTAGGGCTTCGACGCGTCCCCGGCGAACACGTAGTCGGTCGAGACGTGGATCAGCGGCACACCGCGCGAAGAGCACACCGCGGCCAGCATGCGCGGACCGTCCACATTGATCGCGAACGCCCGGCCCTCATCGGTCTCCGCCGCGTCGACCGCGGTGTACGCGGAGGCGTTGATCACCACCGGCTTGGCGCCCGCGGCCTTGGCGCGCGCGACCAGGTCGGAGACCGCGGTCACGATGGCGCCGGCCTGCGTCACGTCCAGTTCGGCCGAGGAGGGCGCGTAGACCTTGACGTCTTCGCCCTCGGACGCCGCGAGATCGCGGCCGAGCTGCCCGGAACCGCCCGGCACCAGTACTTCCAAAGCCATACGAGCACTCACTTCCCACCACGCGCCTGGCAAGGAACGCCGGGCGTTTCGCCGACAGTGTGTCACGACCGGGGCAACCTTCCGCCAGTCCGGGGACGTCTTGGCGTTGATCGCCTATCCTGCAAGCGGGGGCAGAGTGCGCCCCCCGGGGATCCTTGGGGAGGACCGCGTGACCGAGTGGCTCTCGCCACCCGTTCCGGCGGCGCGCCGCCGCCGCGTGGCGGTGTACGCACGCCGGGGCAGCAAGACGGTGTTCGGGCTTGTATCGGTCGCGGTGCTGGCCTTGACCTGGTACGGCTGGCAGGTCATCGGCGACCCCACCACAGGCCTGACCACGACCCCGGTCTTCGCGGACAACTCCGTGCACGCGATACCGCTCGACGGCGCGATCGACATCCTGCTGGTCGGCCAGGACAGTCGCACCGACGCCCAGGGCAACCCACTGCCCCGCGAGGTGCTGGACATGCTGCACGCCGGCGAAGCGGACGGCGAGCGCCAGACCGACACGATGATCCTCGTGCACATCCCGCAGAACGGGCAGCACGCGGTGGCCATCTCCTTCCCGCGCGACTCCTACGTCGACATCACCGGCGGGTTCGGCAAGCACAAGCTCAACAGCGCGTACGTCTACGCCTACAACGACACGTCGAAGACGCTCCAGCGCCAGGGCTCCAAGGACCTCAAGGACGTCGACGAGAAGTCCAAGCTCGCGGGCCGGAAGAACCTGATCGCCACGCTCGAGCAGTTCATGGGCAAGCCGGGGATGATCGACCGCTACGCCGAGGTCAACCTGTCGAGCTTCTACGAGATCACCAGGGCCATCGGCGGCGTGGACGTGTGCCTGAACCACGCTGTCAAGGAGGAGAAGTCCGGCGTCGACCTGCCGGCCGGGCAGCAGCCGCTTCAGGGCGTGCAGGCGCTGGCGTTCGTCCGGCAGCGCTATGGCCTGCCCAACGGCGACCTCGACCGCATCGCGCGGCAGCAGGCGTTCCTGTCCGGGCTCGCCGCGAAGGTGCTCTCCAGCGACACGCTGACCAACCCGGTGCGGATCGCGGACCTGGTCTCCGCGGTGAAGAAGTCCGTCGTACTGTCGGAGGGTTGGGACCTGGCCGAGTTCGCCGCGCAGATGCGCGGCCTGACCGGCGGGAATATCCAGTTCCACACGATCCCGACCGAGGGCAATGCCGTCATCGGCGGCGCCGACGTGCTCCGGGTCGACCCGGTGGCCGTGCGCGCGATGGTGAACCAGCTGACCACGGACGCCACGAGTACCTCGCCCGGCGCGTCCACGACCACGACTGCCTCGGCCGTTCCCGGGGCCGACGCCGTCACTGTGGACGTCTTCGACGGCACGGGCGCGCGGACTCTCGACACGACCACGCAAAACGCGCTTCACGGCCGCGGATTCAGCACCGGCAGCTCGGCGAAGCTCAGCCCGAGGGCAACCACGGTGCTCCGCTACGCGCCCGGCGACGCGGCGGCCGCCGACCTGGTCAAGCAGATGTTCGGCGCATCGGTCACCGCCGAGCCGGACAAGGATGTCACCAAGGGTCACGTCCGGATCCTGCTCGGCAAGGACTTCCAGGGCCTCACCACGCCCGGCACGTCGGCGGTTTCCAGCTCGGTTTCCAGCTCGGTTTCGGTGTCTTCCAGCAGCTCGCAGCCGCTGCCGAAGCCCATCACCGCGGGCGGTGTGCCCTGCGTCAACTAGGTGGTGACCACCTTGAACGGCAACGTGCCCTAGCCTAGGTGCGGGGAAAACGAGGGTGGGGAGCGAGCAGCGTGGACGACGAGCACAGACCAGCCGAGGAGCCGTCGGCCGAGGTGGACGCGGTCGAGCCGGAGAAGCACGAGGATGTCACCGAGAGTGATGAGCCTGTGCCGTTCGTCCCGAGCCCCTTCCCTCGCATGGACGTCGAGGACGCAGAAGACGCCGAACCGGAAGCCGAAGATCTCGAAGCCCCGGTCGCCGGCATCCTGCCCGAAGTCCCGGTCGTCAAGGCCCCGAAGCGGCGCCTCCGCACCACCGGGAAGGTCGTGCTGGCACTGGTCTCGGTCGTGGCTGTCGCCGTCACCGGCTACGCCTACGTCACCACGAACAAGCTCCAGGCCACCGTGAACACCACGGATGCGCTCACCCAGCCCGACGACAAGGCTGCCCCGCCGGTAGACGACGGCGCGACCGACATCCTGCTCGTCGGCAGCGACGCCCGGACGGACGCCGAGGGCGCCCCGTTGCCGGCCAGGATGCTGAAGAACCTGCGGACCGAGGACAAGGCCGGCGTCAACACCGACACCATCATCATCCTGCGCATCCCCAAGAACGGCGGCAAGGCGGCGGGCATCTCGATCCCGCGCGACTCCTGGGTGGACGTCCCCGGCCGCGGCAAGACCAAGATCAACTCGGCGTACGGCGTGGCGAAGGCGAACTACTCCGACCAGCTGCGGGCCCAGGGCGAGACCGACCGCGCGAAGATCGAGCGGGAGTCCGACCAGGTCGGCCGCAAGACGCTGGTGCAGACCGTGCAGGACTTCACGCAGCTCCGGATCGATCACTACGCCGAGGTCAACCTGCTCGGGTTCTACCTGATCACCGAGGCCCTCGGCGGGGTCCAGGTGTGCCTCAACCACGCGACCTCGGACAAGGACTCCGGCGCCGACTTCCGCGCCGGGGTGCAGACCGTGTCCGGCGGGCAGGCGCTGTCGTTCGTCCGGCAGCGCGAAAACCTGCCGCGCGGCGACCTCGAC
Source organism: Amycolatopsis sp. (assembly GCF_025464955.1). GTDB lineage: Bacteria > Actinomycetota > Actinomycetes > Mycobacteriales > Pseudonocardiaceae > Amycolatopsis. The sequence continues at coordinate 43,546 of NZ_JAODNM010000067.1, forward strand.
CGCATCGTGCGGCAGCAGACGTTCCTGTCTTCGGCGCTGCAGAAGGTCATGTCGGCTGGCACGCTGGCGAGCCCGTCGAAGACGAACGCGCTATTGGACGCGGTGCATCGGTCGGTCGTCCTCGATCCCGGCCTCGACCTGCTGGACTTCGCCGAGCAGGTGAAGGGCATCGCGTCCGGGTCGCTGACGTTCACCACGATCCCGGTGGTGAACAGCAACGGCCGCAGTGAGGACGGCAAGCAGAGCATCGTGCAGGTCGACCCCACCGCCGTACGGCAGTTCGTCGCGAGCCTCGCCGGCCGTACGGCGCTGCAAGCACCGCCCGCTGGTGGGGTCGTCGCCGGCGGTGGCGGTGGAGAAGGTGGCGGTGGCGGGCCGTTCGAGATGGCTTCGGGCAGCGTTCCCTGCGTCAACTAGCCCACCCGTCGCCCGACCACCACCCCCCACAGAAACGCTTCGCGTTCACAACTAGCCCACCCGCCACCCGACCACCACCCCCCACAGAAACGCTTCGCGTTCACAACTAGCCTCGGGGCGTGAGCATCACCGAGCACCTGTTGCGTCCCCTGCTGGCCAAGTCCGGCGCGCGTCCGCTGATCACGCACTACGACGACGCCGTCGGCAGCCGGGTCGAGTTGTCCGTCTCCACCACGGCGAACTGGGCCGCGAAAACGGCGAACTGGCTGGTGGAAGAGGTCGACGTCGAGCCGGGCGACGAGGTCTCGGTGCGCCTGCCCGCCCATTGGCAGACGGCCGGTGTGCTGCTCGGCGCGTGGTGGTGCGGCGCTCACGTGGTGACCACCGGCGAGGGTGCGCGGATCGCGTTCGTCGGCCCCGATGTCCCGGCGGGAGTGGGCACCGCGGTGGTCGCGCTGGACACGATGGGCATGGGCCTGCGGCAACCGCCCGCCAACGGCGCCGTCGACTACCTTTCCGACGTCCGCCTCGCTGGTGACGACTTCCAGGCGCTCTTCCCGATCCCCGGCGACACCCCGGCACTCAATGCGTCCACAGTGGACGATCTTCTCGCCGAAGCCCGTTCGCGTGCCGAGAAACTGGGCCTGTCCGGCACCGACCGCGTGCTGTCCACAATCGACTGGACGCAGCCGGACGGTATCCTCGACGGCTTCCTCGTCCCGCTCGCGGCAGGCGCCCACCTCGTCCACGTCAGCAATGCCGACCCGGCCAAGCTCGACGACCGCCGCCAGGCGGAACGCACCACCCGCGACCTCACGTAGACAACTCGTGAGCGTTCCGGCCGCTTCTAACCGGCCGGAACGCTCACGAGTCCTAGACGGTCTGGAGTTCACGGCTTTCGCGCTTGCTCCAGAACAACAGGTGGTCGAGTGAGTACCTGCCGCCGTTGAGCCCGAAGGCGAGTCCGGCGAGCGCGAGCACCAGCAGGAGTTCGAAGTTGCCTTGCCCGGTGAAGATATGGCCGGTCTCGGTGGACAGAATCGCGCCCACGGAATCGATGAGGAAGCCGGCGGCGATGAGCGGCAGCGCAAATCCGATGATGAAGGCAATCGCACCGAGGATCTCGATCGCGATCGCGAAGACCGCCGCGGCGGTCGGGAGCGGGATGCCGACGCTGCCGAAGAACCCCGCCGTCTTGTCCACCCCACTGTCCCATTTCTGCAGGCCGTGGTTGAGGAACACGACGCCGACGCCGATCCGGCCGAGAAGGAGTGCTGTGTCCTTGACACGAGCGAGCATGAGAAGACCACTCTCCGATCGGTGAAATTTCAACTGATTCACCTCAAGGTAGGGCGCCCGGCGTCGGAAAGGCACAGTCAGTAGCTGATCGACAGCAAGCCGACAGCAAGGGTCAGCTCTTATGAACGCGCGCGGCGGCGAAGCAGTAGACGCCGAACGCTGCCAGCCCGAGCGCGACGACGACCAGCAGGTACGGACCGAACGGCTGCGCGGCGAGTGTCCGTAGGGCGGCGTCGAGACCACCGGCCTTGCCCGCGTTGGAGCTGAAGGCGGCGATCGCTGTCAGCACGCCGACGATCGCGAAAACGGCACCCTTGGCGACGTAACCGGTCAAGCCGAGCCGTTCGACCCAGCGACGTGCGCCCACCGGCAACTCCGCCGTGTCGAGATCGTCGAGGAAGATCCGCTTGATTCCCTTGCGTGCGGAGGAAAATGCGACGCCGAGCACCATTGCCGCCAGCACCGCGACGAGCGCGGGGCCAGCTGGCAACGACAGGAGTTTCGCGGTGAACTCCTGCGGCTTCTGGTTGCCGGAACCTCCCTGGTTTCCTTCGGTGACAAGCTGGATCGCGGAGACGCCCAACGCGATGACGACTACTCCGCGTGCCACCGAACCCGCTTTGCGGACCGCGCGTCTGCGCTTGTCGGACACCCAGTCGTAGCCGGTCGCCGCCATCAGGAACTGCCACAGCCCGAACGCGATCAGCCCCAAAGCCAGCAGCCACAACAGGATCGCACCGAACGAACTGGACCCGATCTCGGCGATCGCGCCCTTCTGGTCGGCGGACTGCTTGCTGCCACCGAACGCGACGCGCACCGCGAGGTAGGCGATCACGAGGTGCACCAGCCCGTAGGAGGCCATCCCCGCACGTCCGAGCACCTGCGTCACCTTGCTGCGCTGTGCCCGCGACGCCGCCTTGTTCGCGCTCGTCTCCACGCTGGTTCCCGCGGTCGTGTCCGCCACCGACGCCTCCTCCGAGCCTCACCCGAACGAGGGATACCCGCCAATCGGCCATCCCAACCGGTGAGGGAACGTCAGCGGCGGTCGGCGCAGGAAATACACGACGTCGTAGCCGGGAGCGCTTCGAGACGCGGTGTGCCGATCGGGCGGCCACAGTGGAGGCACGTGCCATAGGTCCCGTCGCGCAAGCGCTCCTCGGCACGATCCAGCGCCTCGAGATCTGCCTGCGCCTGACGGAGAAGTCCTTGCGCCTGGGCACGTTCGTACGCGATCGTCGAGCCTTCGGGGTCGTGCTCGTCGTCGTTGGCGGTCCACTCGGAGGCCTCGACGATGCCCGCGACCTGCCGCTTCAGCGAGTCACGCAACCGGACCGTCGTCGACCGGTCCTCACGCAACAGTTGCCCGAAGTCAGGCTCCATCGGGCGGGGTGGTGTATGCGGCCGTAGTTCGCGCCGCCTGCGCTCGGGCGACGTCTTCGCCCTCACCACCGGCGATGTTCGCCTCGCACCACCGCTCGCTGCTGAGCGTCATGAACTCGATGCCTTCCTCGGACATCATCCACGCCATGACTTCCTGCGCATCGAGCGCTTTCCCGGACGAGAGGTGCAGCGCAAGGCCCATGAACCCGCCGTCCCAGCCGACACCGACCGCGCCCGGCCCGAACTGCTCCCAGCGCTCGTCGTCGACGTGGGCGATGTGCTCGAGCTCGAACCGCGTGCCGCCTTCCGGCTCGGCGGCGATCCGGACCTCGATCCAGCTCACCTCGCCGCCGAACTCCCAGGTCGCGGCGAACGACTTCGGCGGATCGCAGCGCTCGATCGTCCCGCCCGCGTTGCCTTCGAGCTGGTAATGCCCGCCGACGCGCAGGTCACCGGTTACCGGCAGAAACCAGCGCGGGATGCGCTCGGCATTGGTGGAGGCGTCCCAGACGTCATCGACGGTCGCGTCGTACACCTGGCTGATGGTGGTCACCCGAGCCTCGCCGGCCTCGAGCGTGCGCTTGCCGACCGAGCGGCGCACGGCGTTGATCTGGTGGTTGACGTCGATCATGATTCGCTCCCGTCGCCGGACTCGCGGAGCCGGCGTTCTCGTTTGCCTCGGGCGAGCTCGGTGCCCAGTGCGTCCAGATGCGGCGTCCAGAACCGCCGAAAGTGGTCAAGCCAGGCATCGACCTCGCGCAGCGGTTCGTGCTTCACCGCGTAGAGGCGACGTGCCCCTTCCGGCCTTACCGTCGCGAAGCCGTTGTCCCGCAACACCTTCAGGTGCTGGGAAACCGCAGGCTGCGAGACTCCGAACTCCTCCTGGATGACCGCGCACACCCCACCCGACGTCATTTCCCCGCCGGCGAGCAGCTCAAGGATCCGCCGCCGGACCGGGTCACCAAGTACGTCGAACGCGTGCACCCGGCAACCTTAACACCTTCTGCTTATATAAGCCATCATCGATATTCACAGCACCGCCCGCGCCTGGGCTTCGAGCAGGCGGAACCCGGCGTCACCGGCGAGCCGCACGGCGTGACGCGCGTGGGTGAGCGCGTGATCGGGCAGGCCGACCACTCGGTACAGCGCGGCGACCCCGATCAACGCCTCGGTTTCTTCATACCTGGCACCGATTTCCCTGGCGATCCCCAGCGCGCGCTCGTACTGGTCGACCGCTGCCCACGGATCCCTGACGACGACGCCCAGCGACAGCCGAGCGGAGATCTCGGTCCGTCGATCCCCGGCGTCGGTTGCCAAGGCCAAGGCGGCTTCCGCGGTCTCCAAGGCTTTCTCGGACCGCCCCAAGGCATCGTGAATGAGCGCGAGGTGGGTCAGGGTGTGCGCTTCGTCGTTGACCGTGCCGATCTCGCGGTAGACCTTGAGCGCCTGCGCGCACTGGTCCTCCGCAAGTCCGAACTCCCCGCGCAGGAAAGCGTTGTACCCGTGGAATTCCAGCGAGGTGGCTTCGCCGTGCCGCGAACCATTCGCCTGGCACACCGCCAGCGACTGGCTGAACCACTCGGCGGCCTCGTCGAGCTTTCCGCGCTGCTCGTCGATCTTGCCGAGGTTGATCAGCGCGATCTGCTCGTGGTCGTCCGGGCCGATCCGCTGCTGAAGGACCATGGCGAGCCTGTGCCGTTCGGCGGCGCTGTCCAGGTTGCCGCGCACGTGGTCGACGATGGCGAGGTTGTTCTGGGCGCCGATTTCACCGTGCTCCCAGCCGGCTTCGACGGCCAGCCGCAGTGCGAGGGTGTTCTGCTCGACGGCCTGCGAATACTGGCTGACGCTGTAGTAGGCCAGCCCCAGGCTGAGGTGCGCCGCGGCAAGGCCCTGCGGCTCGTCCGCGGCCGCGGCGATCGCGGCCTGCGCGACGGGGACCCAGTCCGCGAACCGCCGCCTGAAATAGAAGTAGCCGCGCAGAACGTCTCCGAGCCGCCAGGCGAGCCAACCGGGTCCATTTTGGACGGCTGCGAGCAGGTTCGGCCTTTCGTCGTCCAGCCATTCCCCCGCGCTCGCCTGGCTGTCGAACGGCTTGACCGGGCCGGACGGCGTGTACGGCACCCGGAGCACCTGCGGATACAACACATCCGCGGCCGCACTCGCGTAGTCGAGGTAATGCTCGAATAAGCGCTTCTCGGCAGCAGTGCACGTCTGCGTGCCGTCTTCCTCCCTCGCGCGGGCACCCGCGTACGCGCGCAGCAGATCGTGAAAGGAGTAGCGGCCCGGAGAAACCTGGTCGATCAAGTGCCGCGAAGCCAGCCGCGCCAACAGCCTGCGCGTCTCCCCTGGCAGTTGGTCCAGCAGTGCCGCCGCGGATTCGACGCTCACGTCGGGACCAGGATTGAGCCCCAGTAACCGAAAAGCTCGTCGGGCGTCGGGTTTGAGGACGGCGTAGGACAGGCCGAACGCCGTGCGCACGGCACCTTCTTCGTCACCGTCGACGGACAATTCCGCGAGCGGGTTTTCCCGCAGTTCAGCCAGATAGTCGTCGATCCGCCGATGCGGGTTCTCCGCCAGCTGCGCTGCCGCGATGCGCAGTGCCAGCGGGAGCCGCGCACAGGCCGTCGCGAGTTCGGCCACCGCGACACGCTCGGCAACGATCCGCTTCCGGCCGAGCATCGTGGTCAGCAACGCGACGGCCTCGTCGTGAGGGAGGACGTCCAGAGCCAGCCGACGCGCGGAATCAGTGGCGACCAGGCCTTCCAACCTGTCCCGGCTGGTGACGACGACCACGCAACCGACCCCGGAGGGAAGCAGCGGACGCACCTGCCCAGCAGAGCCGGCGTTGTCGAGCAACACCAGTATTCGCTTGTACGCCAACAAGGTCCGGTAAGTCCCGCTCGCCTCGTCGGCGTCGACGGGGATCTGCTCGGCCGGCATGCCCAGCGCTCGCAGAAACTGGGCGAGCACCTGCTCCGGCCGCAACGGCGGCCCAGGCGCATACCCGCGGAGGTCGACGTGAAGCTGGCCGTCGGGGAACCGCTCGCGGACGCGGTGTGCCCACGTCACCGCCAGCGCGGTCTTGCCGACGCCGGCCGTCCCGGAGATCGCGCTGATCGCCGCGGCGCCTTCCGGGGCCATTTCGTCCAAGCGCGCCAGGTCGGCCTCCCGCCCGGTGAAATCGCCAGGGAGGGGCGGCAGCTGGGCGGGCACCAGGACCTTCGCGGCGACGACCGGCGGCTTCAACCCCGGGTCGTTGCGCAGGATGTCGAGTTCGAGCTGCCGCAGCTCCTCGCCAGGTTCGATCCCGAGCTCGCGGATACGACGTCCGATCTCGAGCGCCTGGCTGGCCTGGCCGCCGCGGTACAGCGCGAGCATCAACTGGCGAACCAGCCGCTCCCGGCCCGGATGCTCGTCGACCAGCTCGGCGAGTTCGTCGACGACGTCCGCATGCCGACCGAGCCGCAACCGCGCGTCCATCAGATCCTCGACGGCGGACCGCCGGATCTCGTCGAAGTCCCCGACCGGCGGAGGCCCGCCCCAGAGCGCGAGTGCCTGGCCCAGCAGCCGAGCCTTGTCCTCGTCTTCAGCGGAACGAGCCCGCTCCACCAGTGCAAGGAAGCGGTGGACGTCGACCCGCGCGGGGTCACCGCGCAGGACGTACCCCGTCTCCTCGACGGAGATGTCGACGTCACGCCCATCAAGCAGGACGCGGAGCTTCGACACATACGTGCGGACCGCGTTCACGGCCGTGCGCGGGGGCGAGTCCGGCCAAACCAGCTCGACCAGCCGCTCGACCGGGACGAGCGTGTTCACCTCGAGCGCCAGCACCGCGAGCACGAGCCGCTGCTGGCGAGGCCCGAGCTCGACCGGCTGCCCGCCCTCGTGCGCCTCGACGGCTCCGAGCAACCGCAGCTCCACAGGCACCCTCCAATACGGACAGAATACCCAATCCCGATCACCCACGATGCCGTCACCAGCCGGTCGAGTTACGCGTCGCCACCTATGCCGTATCCCGCCAAGCACGGTGACGTTCGAGCACACGGGCATCGGCCTCTTGGAGCCAACGTACGTCTTCGCCGGCCGCCACGTTCCGGCCGATCGCAACCGGTTGCCTGCTCGGCCCATTCGACACGAGCGGCGCGTTCGGCGACCACGCCACCGGCTGAAGCTGCTGATTTTGGGCAGGCTCAAGGGGATTGGGATACGTCATGAGACTAGGGCCCTTCCTGGCTGGATCCGACCGGCGCAAACTGAGCGCCGCGTTGTCGGATGGGAACGCGTAGGTAGGTCGCCGCGACCACTACAGCCCTTACTCACCGCACCCGCAAGAACCCTCCCGCAACCAATTCGCAACCTAAGTGGACACTCGTGCGCCGGCGGCCACCCGACAGCAAACGACTCGGGGGGCGTTTTCGTACAATTGAATTGTACGAAACGCCCCCCGAGTCGGAACCGCGAAAGGCCGTCGAGGCGTCAGCCCTTCAACAGGGCCCGTGCCATCACCATCCGCTGGATCTGGTTGGTGCCTTCGTAGATCTGGGTGATCTTCGCGTCGCGCATCATGCGCTCGACGGGGAAGTCGCGGGTGTAGCCGGCGCCGCCGAACAGCTGGACGGCGTCTGTTGTGACCGACATCGCGACGTCCGAGGCATACGTCTTCGCGGCCGACGCCATGAAGCCCGCACGCTTGTCGCCGCGTTCGGTGGCGGCGGCGGAGGCGTAAACGAGGTGCCGGGCGGCTTCGATTTTCATGCCCATGTCCGCGAGCATGAACTGGACGCCCTGGAACTCCGACACGGCCTTGCCGAACTGCTTGCGCTCCTTGACGTACGCGATCGACGCCTCGAGGGCGCCCTGGGCGATGCCGAGGGCCTGCGCGCCGATGGTGGGGCGCGTGTGGTCCAGCGTCCGCAGCGCGGTCTTGAGGCCGGTGCCGGGCTCGCCGATGATGCGGTCGGCCGGGATCACGCAGTTCTCGAAGTAGATCTCGCGGGTCGGCGAGCCCTTGATGCCGAGTTTGCGTTCCTTCGCGCCGACTGAGAAGCCCGGGTCGTCCTTGTGCACGGCGAACGCCGAGATGCCGTAGGCCTTCTTTTCGGCCTCGGGGTCGGTCACCGCCATGACGGTGTACCAGGACGACTCGCCGGCGTTCGTGATCCACGCCTTCGTGCCGTTGAGGATCCAGGTGTCGCCGTCGAGCCGCGCGCGGGTGCGCATGGACGCGGTGTCCGAGCCGGCTTCGCGCTCCGAGAGCGCGTACGAGGCGGACGTCTCGCCCGAAGCGATCGACGGCAGGACGAGCTTCTTCACCTGCTCCGAACCGGACAGAATGATCGGCTGCGTGCCGAGCTTGTTGACGGCCGGGATCAGCGACGCCGACGCGTCGACGCGCGCGACCTCTTCGATCACGATGCACGCCGCCACCGCGTCCGCGCCCTGGCCCTCGTACTCGTCGGGGATGTGGACAGCGTTGAAACCCGCCTTGACCAGCGCGTCCCGCGCTTCGGCCGGGTAGCGCTCGTCCTCGTCCACCGCGGCGGCGTAGGGAAGGATCTCCTTCTCAGCCAGCGAACGCACGGCAGCCCGCAGCTCCTCGTGCTCGTCAGCGAGCTGGTACAGCCCGGGGCCGTCAGACACCTGAGTCACCTCTCTCGACGGTATGCGAATCCTGATCCGATGTTAGCGCTCGTTTACTCACTCGCTCTTGTGTCCTTGGCCGCACCCTTCGTATGTTCAGGTGATGCCGCTCACAGCGCCCGTCATGCCGTCGGATTTCCCCCATTCGTTGACTTATCCGGAGGTTCCGGTCGGCGCGATAGTCGCCGGCGCCGCCGCCCGGTTCGGCGATCGCGCCGCGTTCGTCCACTACGGTGACCAGCTCAGCGCCGCCGAGGTCTACCGAGGTGCCTGCCGGTTCGCGAACGCCCTGCTCGAACGCGGGATCGGCCGCGGCGACACGGTGGCCATCCACCTCCCGAACCGACTGGCCTACCCGGTCGCGTACTACGGCATCCTGCTGGCCGGAGCCACTTTCAGCCCCGCGAACCCGCTTCTCCCGCCAGACGACCTCGCCGCGCAGCTGGCGGACTGCGGCGCCGTCGCCGTCGTCACCTTCGGGCCCGTCGCCGGGGTGCTCAGGAGCGTCCTGGACCGCACGGCAGTCCGGCTCGTCATCGTCGACCAACCGCCCGGCGAGCTCGCCGACAACGAGGTCGAGTTCTCGGCGTTCCACGCGGGACAGCCCGAGACCAGGCCGGAAGTGGACATCGACGTCCACCACGACCTCGCCCACGTCTCGTACACCGGCGGCACCACCGGCCGCTCGAAAGGCGTCCGGCTGACCCACCGCAATGTCGTCGTCAACACGCTGCAGTACTGCTGCTGGGGCAGCGGCGCACTCCCCGACCAAGACGAAGACGGCAACCTGCGGCTGGACCAGGTCGGCAGCGAGGACGAGTGGCCAAGCCGGCTCGGCACCGGCATCACGATCAACCTGACCCCGTGGTTCCACGCGATGGGCACGATCGCCGGGCTCAACGCCGCGCTCCTCAGCGGCACCACCGTGGTCCTGCACGACCGGTTCGACCCCGTCGCCTACCTGGCCGACGCCGAGCTGCTCAAGGTCACCTCGCTCGGCGGAGCGCCAGCGCTGTTCGCGGCCCTGCTCGCGTGCCCGGACTTCCAGACGCGTGACCTGTCGTCGGTGCGGGGAGTCGGCTCCGGCGCGGCTCCGCTGGCCCACGAGATGATCAACGCGCTACACCGTCGCCTGCCCGGCGTGACGATCGGCGAGGGCTACGGGCTCACCGAGGTCACCATGTGCGCGACCACCGCGCCTTCGTACCGCTCGGGCGTGCGCAAGGTCGGCTCGGTCGGCCTCCCGATCTACGACACCGAGATCAAGATCGTCCCGGCCGAAGGCGGCGAGGAGGCCCTTCCCGCGGGCACGCAGGGCGAGGTCTGCATCCGCGGCCCGCAAGTCATGTCGGGCTACCTGAACCGGCCGGAGGACACCGCGGCGGCGCTGGTCGACGGCTGGTTCCACACCGGCGACATCGGGGTGCTCGACGACGACGGCTACCTGTCCATTGTGGACCGCAAGAAGGACATGCTGCTCTACAAGGGATACAACGTATACCCGCGGGAGCTCGAAGAGCTGATGATCGCCGAACCCGCCATCGCCGGGGTTGCCGTTGTCGGCAGGCCGAACGCCGAGGTGGGCGAGCTACCCGTCGCGTTCGTGGTGCGCGCGCCCGGTCACGACGACACGTCGAGTGCGGACCTCATCGCGAACGTCAACGCGAAGGTGCTGCCGTACAAGCGAATCCGCGAGCTGATCTTCATCGACCAGATCCCGGTGTCGGCCGCCGGGAAGGTGCTCAAACGCGAACTCCGGCAGCAGCTCTAGGGGTTCGGACGTTTCCTCGGGGCCACTGTGGCTTTCAACGCCACATTGTCAAAGCCTAGTTGAGTACGCCTTACGCCGTGAAGGTGGCCTTCACGACGCCGGCTACTCGCCGTCGACGCGTTTGCGGAGGGCGGCGTCCTTGTCGAGGACGAGCTGCGCGAGGTCGGCCTGGAAGGTCGCCATCTTCGCGCGGAGGGTCTCGTCGCTCGCGGCGAGGATGCGGACGGCGAGCAGGCCGGCGTTGCGGGCACCGCCGACGGACACGGTCGCGACCGGCACCCCGGCCGGCATCTGCACGATCGACAGCAGCGAGTCCAGCCCGTCGAGGTACTTCAGCGGCACCGGCACGCCGATCACCGGCAGCACGGTCGCCGACGCGACCATGCCCGGCAGGTGCGCCGCGCCGCCGGCGCCGGCGATGATCACCTTGAGGCCGCGCTCCGCCGCCGACGTCGCGTAGTCGAGCATCCGCTGCGGCGTCCGGTGCGCGGAGTACACCCCAACCTCGTACGGCACACCGAACTCGTCGAGCGCCTGACCTGCCGCTTCGAGCACCGGCCAGTCCGAGTCGCTGCCCATGATCAGGCCCACCTGCGGCGCCATAACGTCCTCCTAGAGCGGGGCACTTTTGTACAAAAGTGCCCTCGGTGGTCAGTGGATCTCGTAACCGTCGAGCCAGACGCCGTGGGACAGCCAGTGCGCGGACAGCAGTGCCCGGTCACGCAGCTGCTGCAGGTGCTCGCCGAGCATGTTCACGTGCCCCAGTTTGCGGCCCGGGCGCTCGCCCTTGCCATACAGGTGGACACGCGCGTCCGGGTACCGGGCGAACAGGTGGTGCAGACGCTCGTCGAGGCTCATCTCCGGCGCGACCCCGGCGCCGAGCACGTTCGCCATCACACACGCCGGCGCCAGCGGGTCGGTCGTGCCGAGCGGGTAGTCGAGGATCGCGCGTAGGTGCTGCTCGAACTGCGAAGTCCGCGAGCCGTCCATGGTCCAGTGGCCGGAGTTGTGCGGCCGCATGGCAAGTTCGTTGACCAGCAACCCGTTCTCGGTCTCGAACAGCTCCACCGCCAGCAGCCCGACCACGCCGAGCTGCGACGCGATGCGCAGCGCGAGGTCCTGGGCCCGGGACATCTGCTCCGCCGAGAGTCCCGGCGCGGGCGCGAGGACCTCGGTGTTGATGCCCGCGACCTGCACGGTCTCGACGACCGGCCAAGCGGCACCCTGGCCGAACGGCGAACGCGCGACCAGCGCGGACAGCTCGCGGAGCATGACCACCTTGGTCTCCACCAGTAGCGGCGTGCCTGCGGCGAGCAGTTCCGGCACGGTCTCGCGAGCCTGCGTGGCGGTGTCGAGCATCCACACGCCTCGCCCGTCGTAACCGCCGGAAGCCGCCTTCAGCACGACCGGCCACGAGTGCTTTTCGCCGAACTTCAGCACATCGTCCACTTCGGACACTTCGGCGAACGCCGGACCCGGGATCCCCAGCCCTGCCAGCATTTCCCGCATGACAAGCTTGTTCTGCGCAAACGCGAGCGACGCACCTGGCCGCATCACGACACCCTCGGCGGCGAGGGTCAGAAGGTGCTCACCGGGCACGTGCTCGTGGTCGAACGTCAGCACGTCGACACCCGCGGCGAACGAGCGCAGCGCGTCGATGTCCGTGTGATGCCCGATGACGACGTCCGCGGCGACGAGCCCCGCGGACTCGTTCTCGCTCGCGGCCAGCACGCGCAGCGACTGCCCCAGCGAAATCGCGGCCTGGTGCGTCATCCTGGCCAGCTGGCCGCCGCCCACCATCCCCACCACGGGGAGCCCGGTATGTTTGTCCATAGTGCACTCAGCGTAGCCGGACGCGTAGCGTCACCGGTCCGCGACAGGTCCGCGCGACGACCCCGCCACCAGCGCCTGGCGAAGTTCCCAGGCAGCCAGCCCGAGGATGCCGAGCGCCGCGACGAGCACGTAACTGTTGCCCAGTATCGACAAACCCCAGCCCCACCGGAATTCCGCGTTGCCGCCGTTGGGCACGATCATCACCACGCAACTCGCGAAGAACGCCCCGACGACCAGCGCGACAACCTTGCGTCCCCGAGTGACGAGCAGCGCGACCAGTGGCACCACCCACACCCAGTGATGCGACCAAGAAACCGGCGAAACGAGCAGCGCGTAGAACGCCGTGACGAGCAACGCGCCCAGCGCCTCACCGCGCCGATGCAGCCGGACGACCAGCCAGATCGACGGCACCGCCAGCAGCGCACCGATGCCCAGCGCCAGTTTCAACGACCAAGGCGCGAGGTGCGAAGTGCGGCTGACCAGCCCGTTGAGCGACTGGTCGAAGATCCACGACACCGCGCCGATCCGGCTGGGATCCGACGCCGACCGCGTCCAGTACTGGCTCGCGTCACCGGGGATGAGCAGAAACATCAGGCCTTCCAGCACGACGAACGCGCCCAGCGCCCGCGCCGCGTCCTGGCGGCGCCCGGTGATCAGCAGGTGCGGGATGAAGATCAACGGCGTCAGCTTCACCGCCGCGGCGACGCCGACCAGGATGCCGCCCCACCGCGAACCACGGGCGCACAGCACGAGGACGTCGAGCAGGACCATCGCCATCAGGATCAGGTTGATCTGGCCGAGCAGCAGCGTCTTCCACACCGGCTCCAGCGCCATCGCGAGCACCACGCAGCCCGGCAGCGCCCACCAACGCGCGTCGACAAGCTTCGGCGCCGACACATGCAGCGTGACGGCCAGCGCGACGATCGACACCGCCCCGACAACACCCCAGGTCAGCCCGGCGGGAACCCCAGCGAGCGGCACGAACAGCAGTGCGGCGGCCGGCGGGTAGGTGAACGGCAGCAGCACCCACGACGGCAGTGTGGAGAGCGCCTCGGCGGGGTACAGGTGTTGCCCGCGCAGGAACGTCAACGCCCCCGCGCGGTAGACGACGCTGTCCGCGCCGAGATGCCACTCACCGAGCCACGCGCCCAGCCCCAGCCCGAACATCGCGACGGCGAGCGCCGCCACGAGTAGCCAGGCTGTGCGGGGCTTAGAGCGGGGTCGAGTCGACATCGCTGGCCGCGGCGCGGCCGGCCCGTACCTGTATCCGCCAGCGGACGAACAGCACGATCGCGAGCACGAACGGCATCTCGATGTACATGTTGCCGACCATCGCCTGCCACACCTGCCAGTGCAGCTCGATATTGCGGCCGTTGGGCAAGATCAGCAGCGCGCAGCTGACGAAGACGGCGATCACCGCGACCGCGCCGAGCCAGCGCTTCCACGCCGAGGCGAAGGTGGTTTGCGGCAGGCGCGCGATGAGCAGCACGATCAGCGGCACCGCCCAGACCCAGTGGTGCGACCAGGAAACCGGCGAGACGAGCAGCACCCAGAACGCCGTGACCAGCAACGCGGCCAGGTTCTGCCCGCGCTTGTGGAGCCGGAGCATCAGCCAGAGCGCCGGGATGGCGATGAGCGCGCCGATGCCGAGCGCCGCGTTCGACGCCCACGGCGCGAGGTCGGTGATGCGGTTCATCAGGCCGTTGAGCGACTGGTTCCCAGCCCAGTGGATCGGCCCGATCCGGCCGGTGTCGCGCAGGGTCTTCGTCCAGTACTCGATGGTGTCGTGCGGGATGATCGCGAGCATCAGCGCCTGCAGGGCGACGAACGTCCCGAGCGCGCGCAGCGCGTCCTTCCACTTCCCAGTGACGAGCAGGTGGCCGATGAACACCAGCGGCGTCAGCTTCACCGCGGCCGCGATCCCGACCAGGACACCGCCCCAGCGCGAACCGCGCGCGCAGATCACCAGGACGTCGAGGATGACCATGGCCATCAGGATCAGGTTGATCTGGCCCAGGAAGATCGTCCGCCACACCGGTTCGAGCGCCAGGAAGACCAGCGTGAAGACGAGCGTCGAGCGGGCGGGTGACGCCCACCAGCGCGGCGCGTCGGCGGCCGGGCGGGGCAGCGAACCGATCGCGATGCGGACCACCAGCGCCAGCGCCAGCACGGAAATCGCGGTCAACGCGCCCCAGGCCACCTCCAGCGGCACGGTGGCGAGCGGGACGAACAGCAGCGCGGCCGTCGGCGGGTAGGTGAACGGCAGCAGCGCCCAGTACGGCTCGTTGGCGAGCGAACTCGCGTTGTACAGCGGATCGCCGTGGACCAGCGTCAACGCGCCGGCCCGGTACACCGCGCTGTCGACGCCGAGGTGCCAGTCGAGCAGCCAGCCGACGATGCCGACGATGATCGCGAGGACCGGGACCGCCACCAGGATCAACACCGACCGCGGCCGGACGGACAGGCGCGCGAGCGACGCGCGCAACGCCAGCCGAGGCTGCGAAGGACGCGCCGGAGCTTCACCGTCAGGCGGGGCGGAAACGATCCGGGTCACCCGAACAGGAAAGCATGAATGCCCTGAGCTTCGTTGGGAAGCCCCCGAACTGGTCGTTTCGTCTGGTTAGAACTCGTGAGCGTTCCGGCCGGGTTCTAACCGGCCGGAACGCTCACGAACGCACTCACCCACCTCAACCGCGGCTGAGGTGGGTGAGGAGGTCGCATGCGGCGTCGTGGGTGGGCGGGAGCCGGACGACGGAGATCCGCGGGTGGCCGAGTTCACGCAGCTGGGCGTCGATGGACAGCCGTTCGTGCAGCTCACGGCGCAGCAGCACGCCGCGCGTGGCGATGCCGCCGTCTCGGGCCACCAGCGCTGCCGCCGTCGACGGGCCGAGCGACGCGACGCTCTCGCCGCCGTCGAACACGGCTCGCAGGGCGTCCGCGACGAGGATCATTCCGGTCAGCCGCGCCCAGCCGGCGATCTCGGAAAAGTCCATCGCGACGACGAGCAGCAGGTGTTCGTCCGACGCCTGGTGCCCGTCCCGCACCGCCTGCCGGTAGAGCTCGGCCAGCCGGGTGCGCAGGTAGGCCACCGTCGGCAGGCCAGTCAGCGGGTCGGTGACCTCGGTGTGGACGAGTTGGTCGGTGGCGACGTCGGCCCAGGCCAACGCCGTGAGCCGGAGCAGCCGGGGCGGGGTCGTGTCGACGTCGGGGGCGATGAAGCCGTCGACCCCGTCGAGGTCGCCCATCACCGCGTGCAGCGCCGCGAGGTCGGTCAGCGTCTCGGACAGGCCCGCGCCCGACGCCGCCCTCGCCCGGCCGAGCCCGGCCAGCGCTGTCTCCGCGATGCCGCCCCGCAGGTCACCGCGGAGCAGCGCCGCGCACACGGCGTCGACCTCAGGGAGCGCCCAGTCGCTCGGGAACCGCCACCCCGACGCGAGACTCACCGCGCGCCAGCGCGCCCGCAAGGCCCGCAGCGCGCCCCACGAAGCTTCGTCCCGTGCCGTCTCCGTCCGCCCGCTTCGCGACCCGAACGGATCACCGGCCGCCGGCACATCCACCCCGTTACCCGCCCTTCGCCCGGCTTTCGATCTTGAGACCTTCCGACGAGGGGACGTCGAAACCCCGCCGGTGTGACGCCGAATGGCGCAGATAGCTCCTAAGATCGTCGAACCGGCCGGTCGAGGCATGCGCGGGTGAACTTGTTGGGCCCTCCGGGTCATCACTGGGCCCACAAGGTGACGCGCGAGTCCGCGTCCGTCACACTGAGCACTGCGGTACGCCGGGGTCGAGCGCGGTCCTTTCCGGCCGCGGTCGACGACGAGCGAAGAAGGAGAGTCGTGTCCACCCTTCCCGCTGAGTTCAACGGCAAGAGCGACGCCGAGCTGATCGACGCCGTCCGCGGCGGGACGATCGCCGCCTACGGCACCCTCTTCGAACGGCACTCGACGGCCGCCCACAACCTCGCCCGCCAGCTCGCCCGGTCCGGCGCGGAGGCCGACGACCTGGTCTCCGAGGCGTTCGCCAAGGTGCTCGACACGCTGCGCGCGGGCAAGGGGCCCGACTCCGCGTTCCGGGCCTACCTGCTCACCGCGCTGCGGCACACCGCGTACGACAAGACCCGCAAGGACAAGCGGATCGACCTCACCGAGGACATGTCCGACGCGGGCGGCGCCGTCGGCGAAGCCCTCACGGTGCAGTTCTCCGACACCGCGGTCGCCGGGCTCGAGCGCACGATGGCGGCGAAGGCGTTCGCGAGGCTCCCGGAACGCTGGCAGGCGGTTCTCTGGCACACCGAGATCGAGCAGCAGACGCCGGCGGAGGTCGCGCCACTGCTCGGCCTGACCGCCAACGGCGTGTCCGCGCTCGCCTACCGCGCCCGCGAGGGGCTGCGCCAGGCATACCTGCAGGTCCACCTGGCCGAGACCTCGGCGGAGCGGTGCCACGCGACGGCGGAACGTCTCGGCGCGTGGGTCCGCGACGGGCTGTCCAAGCGGGAGCGCGCCCAGGTCGAGACGCATCTCGACGAGTGCGAACGCTGCCGCGCCTTGGCCGCCGAACTCGCCGACGTCAACAGCGGACTGCGGCTCATCATCGCGCCGATGGTGCTGGGTGGCGCGGTTACCGCGTACCTCGCCGCAGCGGGCGCGAAGGCCGGCGTCATCACCGCCGGCATGGCGGCCGCGGCCGCCGCGGGTACTGCGGGAGCGGCCGGCGCGTCTTCCGGAGCCGCCGCCGGTGCCGCTTCCGGGCTCCCCCGCCAGCTTGTCGGGGTCGGCGCGTCGGGTGCGGCCATCGCCGCGGCCGTCATCGTCGGGCTCGCCGCGGCCGGCGGTCCGCAGCAGATCTCCGTCGCCGCGCAGCCCGCACCTCCCCCGGCGACGTCGCAACCCGCGGCTCCGCCGCCCGTCGTCCCGCCGGTGGTGCCGCCCGCCCCGCCGGCACCACCCACGACTCCGGCACCGCCCGCACCCGCGACGCCACCACCTGCCACCACGCCACCATCGAGCCCACCGGCTCCACCGGCTGTACCGGCACCGCCGAAGGTGACGGCCGCCCAGCCGGCCGACGTCGAGCTCCAGCCCGGCGGCGGCCCGGTCACCATGCCGATCACCGTGCGCAACGACGGTGGCAGCGTGTCCGACCCGGTGTCCGCGACACTGAACCTGCCGCCCGGCGTCACGGCCGTTCCGGCCGGTGGAGGCGGCGGTGCGGCGTCCGGGTTCTCCGCGCTCGCGAAGTCGGACGCGCCGATCATCGTGAACTGCCCCGGCGGCACGGGCACCGTGACCTGCAAGACCGACCACGGCCTGCAGCCGGGTCAGTCCGCCACGCTGAACTTCCGGCTGACGGCCGACGACACGGCCCAGGCCGGCACGGTGACCGGATCGATCACCTCCGGGGCCTCGGTGAAGGTCTCGGTCGCGGTGCAGGTCAAGGTCAAGGCGCCGCCGGACGTCGTCGTCCTTCGGGTGTCGAGCGCCTGGGACTCGGGGCTGCCATGGGTCCGCCACCCGGTCATGCACCTGGCCGTCCACAACACCGGGCCCACCACGAAACCGGTGTCGATCACCCTCGACCACTCGGTGGACCTGATCATCGGCAACTGGAGCGCGCGCTGCCACCGGACCGCCGACGGGACCACGTGCCTGAGCAAGGGCGCACTGGCCCCCGGTGAGCGGCTCGATCTCTGGGTCGCGCTCGACCGGCGTCCGCCGCACGACGAGGGCGTCACGGTGACGGCCAAGCTCGGCGCCGCCAACTCGGGACCGCAGACGGTGTACTTCGACTGCTGGGGCCAGGTCTGCGACGCGCCGGGAATCGCCCCGTCGACGTCGAGCACCCCGCCGACCAGCACAAAGACGAAGCCGACGGACACGCCGGACAAGACGCCCGATCCGACGCCGACGCCGGATCCGGGTGTGCCCGCGCTCCAGCCGAGCGCTCCGGTAGGCCCCGGGAAGCAGCCCGACGCCACGACCAGCGCACCTCCGCAACCAGGGCCGTCGACAACGCCCAGCAGGCCGGGTCTCCTCGGGATCATTCCGCTGCCGTAGTAGCGTCACACGGCGTGCCGACAAAGACGCTGCTGATCAAGTACCGCGAATTGCTGAGGTTCGGCGTCGTCGGGGGCATCAGCTTTCTGATCACCACCGGGGTCACCTACGGGCTCAAACTCACCGTGCTCGGCAAGAACCCGGTGACCGCGCTCGCGCTCGGCGTGCTGATCGCGACGATCTTCTCGTATGTCGCGTCCCGTGAATGGTCGTTCAACACCCGCGGCGGCCGGGAGCGTCAGCACGAAGCCGCGCTGTTCTTCGTACTGAGCGCCATCGCGCTGGGCCTGAACACGGTGCCGCTGGCGATTTCGCACTACGTGCTCGACCTGCAAGTGCCCAACGTCAGCAGCCTCACCCAGGAGATCGCCGACTTCGTCAGCGGGATGATCTTCGGGACGCTGCTGGGTACTGTTTTCCGCTACTGGTCGTTCAAGAAATGGGTATTCCCGCAGGCAGACGCCCGGGTGCGGGTGGTCGACGGCGGCGCGTCGACCGATTCGGACATACAGGGCGACAAGGCGGCCTGATCGGCTCGTCGCCGACCGCGCTCCGTAGACTCAGTTCGTGACTGTTGTCGAATCCGTGCTGTCGCACACGCCCGAGCCGTTCCGGTCGGTCCTGATCAAGCACCGCGAGATGCTCAAGTTCGCGATCGTGGGCGGAACGACGTTCGTTGTCGACAACGGCATCTGGTACATCCTGAAGCTGGGCGTGCTGGAGTCGAAACCGACCACCGCAAAGGCCATCTCCATCATCGTCGCGGCGATCGTGTCCTACATCCTCAACCGCGAGTGGTCCTTCCGGACCCGCGGCGGCCGCGAGCGCCACCACGAGGCCGCGCTGTTCTTCATCATCAGCGGGATCGCGGTGTTCGTGAACCTCATCCCGCTCTACGCGTCTCGGTACCTGTTCCATTTCGAGGTCCCCGAGACCACGCGGTTCGTACAGGAGTTCGCGGACTTCATCAGCGGTTCGATCATCGGCATGCTGCTCGCGATGGTGTTCCGGTTCTGGGCGTTCAAGAGGTGGGTCTTCCCGGATGACCTCGGCACCCGCCGCCGCGACTCCGGCGGCTCCGGCGGCGACCAGGACTCCGGCGCCGACGTCACCCCCTTGCGCCCCGTCAAATAGCCACCCTTTAGGCCGAACGGGTGACTGCCCCCTAGGGCAACGGTGGAAACAGTTGGGCTGTACGGCCGCTCTGCGACATGCTTCACCACGTGTTTAATTCCGGGGGAAATCGGCGTCTGCCGGCCCTCTTCCTGGCCGCCACCTTCCTGCTCCTGCTGATCGCGGTAGTGGGAGTGCTGTGGCGCGCCGCCGGCCCCTCGGACGGCACGATGGTCAACATCGGCGACACCGCGGCGTCGTCGGACGGCGTCATCGTCAAGGAAACGACCGGACCGACCCCGCTGCGGGTCGGCGACCGGATCGTCGCGATCAACGGCAGGCCGCTCGCCGAGTCGGTCGCGCACGGTGTCGGCGGCGCACCGGTCGAAGCCGGCACGACCCTGCCCTACGACATCCTCCGCGAAGGCGCCCCGGTCCGGCTCGAAATCACGCTGCACCGGTTCGGAGTCGCCGACGCGATCTGGGTCGGCTGGCCCACCCTGCTGGTCACCATCGTCCTGCTCGGCACCGCGCTGGCGATCTTCGCCGTGAGCGCGCGCGAACGGGCGGCGCATGCCGGGATCTTCGCGTCCGCCATCGGTGTCTCCACGGTCGCGTTCGCCGGCTACTTCCCGCTCGAAGCCGTCGATCTTGTCGCCGGCGACCAGTTCTGGCGCTGGTACACCGGGGAGTTGCTGTTCGCGCTGCTCTGGGGCGGGATGCTGCATTTCGCGCTGTCCTTCCCGGAGTTCACCGGCCGCGGCTACCGGACGCGGGTGATCGCCGGGTACGCCGGCACGCTCGTGCTCTATCCGCTGGTGGCCGGATTCGGGTTCCTGACCGTCGACGATCCGCTCGAAAGGCTGGCCATCGTCGGCTCGCCGGCACTCGCGGCCCTCGTGACGTACCCGGCGCTGATCATCAGCGTCCTGCTCGTCAAGTACGTCCGGAACAGCGATCCGATGCTGCGGCGGCGGTTGCGCTGGCTGGCCACCGCACTCGGCGGGGGTGCCGCGCTCTACCTGGGGATGTGGATCATCCCGATCGCGCTGACCGGCGGCTCACCGATCCCGCTGCAGTACCACACGCTGGCGTTCCTGCCGGTGCCGTTGGCGGTGGCCGTGGCGATCCAGCGGCACCAGGCGCTGAACATCGAAGTCGTCGTCGGCCGGACGCTCGTCTACGGGTCACTGACCATCGGGCTGCTGGCGCTGTACATCGGGTTGGTCAGCCTGATGAGCGTCGCGTTCGGCCCGGGAAACCACCTCTGGGAACAGGCGCTGGCCGCCGCGCTGATAGCCATGGCGGCGCATCCGCTGCATTCCAGGCTACAGTCGATGATCAACACGACCCTGTTCGGCGAGCGCTCCGATCCCTACCACGTGGTGTCGGCACTGGCCTCGAAACTCGAGCACATCCACACTCCGGCCGAACAACTTCCGGCGATGGTGGAAACGATTGGCACCGCTTTGCGATTGCCTTATGTGGCCATTGAACTGGATCGCGAAGCCGGCAGTGAAAAAGCGGCGAGCTTCGGCACCCCGACAACGTTGTCGCATCGACTGCCCCTGACCTATCAGGGCGAGCTCGTCGGCCAGCTGGTGATCGCCCGGCGGGGCGCGCGCCAGCTGCTCGGGCGCAAGGAACGCTCGATGCTGGCTGAGGTCGCGCGGCACGCCGGAACAGTCGTGCACACTGCCCGGCTGACCACCGACCTGGTCCGCAGCCGGGACAGGCTGGTCCGGGCCCGGGAGGAAGAGCGCCGAAGACTCCTGCGGGAGCTGCACGACGGTGTCGGCTCCACCCTCGCCGCGGTCAACCTCGGCCTGCACGCCGGGCGCCGCACGCTCGGCGGGACGCCGTCGGCCGACATGCTCTTCGACCGCCTCTCCGAAGCGCTCGCCGGCGCGGTCACCGAGATCCGACGGCTCGCCCACGACCTGCGCCCGCCGGCGCTGGAGAAGCTCGGCTTGCTCGGCGCGATCCGCGAGTACATCACCAGCCTCGAATCCCCCGAGCTCAAGATCGTCCTCGAAGCCCCCGAAAGCCTGCCCGCGCTGCCCCCGACCGTCGACGTCGCGGCCTACCGCATCGTGTGCGAGGCGCTGACCAACGTCTGCCGGCACGCCAAGGCCAGGCACTGCACGGTCCGGGTGCGCGTCACCGAAAACCTGCGCATCGACGTGATCGACGACGGCGTCGGCCTGGGTTCGCGCACCGACACCGGGATCGGGCTCGGGTCGATGCGCGAACGGGCCGCCGAACTCGGCGGGGAGTTCAAAGCGGACGAACCAGGTACGGGCGGCACCGCCGTCTGCGCTATCTTGCCCTTGCCTGGGGAGGGCTGATGACCGACGACGCACTCTCCTCCGCGGAGGAGTCATGACAACCGACGACGCACTCTCCTCCGCGGAGGAGCGATGACTACCGAAAACCTCCGTGTCCTGGTCGTCGACGACCATCCGTTGTTCCGCTTCGGCGTCTGCACCCTGCTCGACAGCGAGCCTTCGATCACCGTCGTCGGGGAGGCCTCGAGCGGGGTGAACTCGGTCGGCGCGGCGTCGGAACTGAAGCCGGACGTCGTGGTGATGGACCTGCACCTGCCCGATATCAGCGGGGTGCAGGCGACCCGGCTGATCGTCGCCGAGCGACCCGAGACCGGGGTGCTGATGCTGACCATGTCCGATGACAGCGAGTCGGTGTTCGCGGCGATGCGCGCGGGGGCGCGGGGGTACCTGCTCAAGGACGCCGAGCCGGACGAAATCATCCGCGCGGTCCAGGCGGTTTCGCGGCGCGAAGCCATTTTCGGGCCCGATATCGCGACCCGGGTGCTCGGTTTCTTCAACAGCGCCCAGCAGAGCCTCGACCCGGTGTTCCCGGAGCTGACCGGCCGCGAGCGGGAGGTCCTCGCGCTGATCGCGGCCGGGCGCAGCAACCCGGTCATCGCGCAGACGCTGTCGCTGAGCCCGAAAACCGTGCGGAACCACATCTCGAGCGTGTTCAGCAAGCTGCGGGTCGCCGACCGCGCGGAGGCGATCATCCGGGCACGCGAAGCCGGCCTCGGGAACAACGGCTCACAGCACTAGCCAGCGGGTTCGGCTGTGTCGTGTGATTCAGCTTCCTTGCGAATTGCCGGGGAAGACGAGCAGGACCACTCGGCACTAGTACCAGTCAGACGTCTTTTCGGGCAATTAGGGGACCTGAGTCCCATGCGCTTGGGACACCTCCCCCGGCAGGGTGATAACTGCGCGGGGGGCCCTCGCGCGCTCCGAGGGGAAATGAGAAACCATGTTCGAACCGAACCGGACGCCTGTACTCGTCCGAGCAACCGATCCGATCCTCCACAGCGGTGTCTGCATGGCGCTGCGCACCCGTGACGACGTCCGGCTGGTCGACAGCGCGGCGGCCGAGCCGTCGACCGTCGCCCTGCTGGTCGCCGACCGGCTCGACGCCGCGATGACGCAGCTGCTGTCGTCGCTTCAGCACCAGGGGTTCACGCGCATCGTGCTCATCGCCGGGGAGGTCGACGACAACGAGATCCTCAGCGCGATCGAGCACGGGGTGTGCGCGGTGGCCCGTCGCGTGGATGCCGGCGCGGACGTGATGGTCCGTCTGATCAAGGCCGCCGCGGCCGGGGAAGGCGCACTGCCGCCGGACCTGCTCGGCCGGCTGCTGAGCCGTGTTTCACGGCTACAGCGCCAGGTCCTGCAACCGCACGGCCTGCACATCGGGGGGATGAGCAAGCGGGAGACCGAAGTTCTGCGGCTGGTGGCTTCGGGGATGTCCACCCAGGAGATCGCCGATCAGCTCTGCTACTCGCAGCGCACGGTCAAGAGCATCCTGCACGACGTGACGAACCGGTTCCAGCTGAGGAACCGCTCGCACGCCGTCGCGTACGCACTCCGTGAAGGGCTGATCTGAGTCATGATCCCGCAGGTCGACAACGCGTTGTGCAGGCTGGTCAGCCGGCACCTGCCCGAGGGGACGGTCGTGCGACTTGACGCGCCGAAACCCACTTGGCAGACCGAAACGCCGATTCACGCCGTCGACCTCTTCCTGTTCGGGTTGCGCGACGCCGGGCCCTCCGGCGTCGCGCCACCCGCCAGGGGATGCACCTTGTCGTACCTCGTCACGGCCCGCGCGAGCACCGTGGGAGAGGAACACCAACTGCTCGACGTCGCGCTGCGCGCTCTGCTCGACGTCGACACCATCCCGGCCGAGTACCTGCCCGAGGGCTGCGCGTCGGCCTGCGTCGGTATCGCCGACACCGACCCCGCCGGCCTGTGGATCAGCCTCGGCATGCCCGCCAGGGCTGGTTTCGTCGCCACCGTCACCGCCGTCATCGCGTCAGTGGTCGGAAGCGCCCCGTAGGGGGTGGCGCTTCCGACCAGGGCGCTCTTGTACAAAAGTCGGTCTTCCGCCCTGGCGGGCGGGTTGGTGAGGGGTGAAAA
Organism: Amycolatopsis sp.; assembly: GCF_025464955.1. Taxonomy (GTDB): domain Bacteria; phylum Actinomycetota; class Actinomycetes; order Mycobacteriales; family Pseudonocardiaceae; genus Amycolatopsis. The sequence goes on from NZ_JAODNM010000067.1 coordinate 67,503, forward strand.
TCGGGTTAGGTCGCCTGCCGACGTCGTCGCACTGTGGTCCACGAGGCCGTGCAAAAGTCGGGCGCTGGGAACCTGGTACGAGTAGTTGAGTGTTGCTTCGAGCACGAGGATCAGATTCGCTGTGATGTGGTTCCCCAGGCGGCCGTGACGGTGATGGCGCTGTGTGGGAGGACCGATGCTCAAGCAGACGGAGGAGACCGAGGAGATCATCGCGCGGGTCGCCGGGCTCGATATCGGCAAGGCTGCGCTGATGTGTTGCGTGCGGGTCCCTGACACCGCTCGTGCTGGTGGGCGGTTGCAAGAGGTGGTGGAGTACTCGACGATGACCCGGTCGTTGTTGGTGCTCGCCGACCGGTTGAGCGAGCTCGGGGTGACGCGGGTGGTGATGGAGGCGACGTCGGATTACTGGAAGCCGGTGTTCTACGTCCTGGAGGCGGCCGGGTTCGAGGTGTGGCTGGTCAACGCCCGTGATGTGAAGCATCTGCCGGGTCGGGCGAAGACCGACAAGTTGGACTCGGTGTGGTTGTGCAAGGTCGCGGAGCGTCAGATGCTGCGGCCGAGTTTCGTGCCCCCGCCGCAGATCCGTCGGTTGCGGGATTTCAGCCGGTACCGGGCGGCGTTGGTGGTGTCGCGTGGTGCGGAGAAGCAGCGGGTGGAGAAGTTGCTGGAGGACGCGTGCATCAAGTTGTCGGTGGTTGCGTCGGACATCTTCGGGGTGTCGGGGCGGCAGATGATGGCCGCGTTGATCTGCGGTGAGCGTGATCCTGAGGTGTTGGCGTCGATGGCGCATGGGCGGATGTTGCGCAAGACCGCGGCGTTGACCGAGGCGTTCACCGGGTTCTTTGGTGATCATCATGCGTTTCTGCTGGCCAGGATGCTGGAGCGGATCGACGCGATCACCGCTGATATCGAGGCGATCGAATCGCGGGTGGAGCAGCTGATCGTCCCTTTCGAGCGGGCCGCGGCGGCGGTGCGCAGATTGTGTGAGGTTCCGGGGATCGGGGTGAGAGCGGCGCGGGTGCTGGTGGCCGAGGTGGGGTTGGACATGGACCGGTTTCCCACCCCGGCGCATCTGGCGTCGTGGGCGGGGTTCGCGCCGGGGGTGTCGGAGTCGGCGGGCAAACGCATAGGCAGCGGCAGGACCGGACACGGCAACCGCTACCTCGCTGCGACGGTGGGCGAGGTAGCGATCGCGCAGGCGCGTCTCGACACCTTCCTGGGTGAACGTTACCGGCGTATCCGGGGTCGTCGTGGGCCGAAGATCGCGTTGGTCGCTGTCGGGCGTTCGGTTCTGACCGTGATCTGGCATCTGCTCGCGGACCCGGACGCCCATTTTGTGGATCTCGGTTCTGGTTTCCACGCCTCTCGTATCGACCGTGATCGCCGGGTCCGTAACCATCGGCACCAGTTGGAGGTGTTGGGGTTCAAGGTGACGTTGGAGCCGTTGGGGGCCACCGCCTGAGCAGGTGACTCATGGTCGCATCCCACCCGGCTCCGCTGCGCTGCGCCGGGTTACAACCCTGCCCACCCACTTTGGATTTTCGGATCAGTACCCTGGTTGAGCGCTCAGCCATCGCAACTCGACGGCGAGTTGGGGTCTCTTGGAAACTAAGAGACCCCACAAAAGCGCAAAAGTGCGGCCCCGGGGTGCGCTGGGCAACTAGGGCGCGTCGAGCACTTCGGTGGTGAGGCGCAGTAGGTAGCTCGAGAAGCGTCGTTGGTCGTCTGCGGGCCAATCCGAGACCAGCCGTTCGAAGGCGTCCTGCTGGTGCGTGTTGCTGTGCTGGAGGAAAGACCGGGCCTCGTCGGTGAGTTTCAGCGCGGCGCGGCGGGCGTCGTGGGCGGAGGTGTCGCGCAAGACGAACCCGTCGCGGACCGCGTCGGTGATCATCCGGCTGGCGACCGAGCGGTCGAGCCCCAGCTGGCGTGCGACGTCGGCGACGGTCACCTCGGCGTCGCCCGTGCCGGCGGCGCCGTCGATCGCCTGGATCACGTAGAGGTTCTGCGCCGTCCACGTCGCCGGTGCGGAGTCGTCCAGCTGCTGTACGACGTCGGGTGCCCACTGGCGGGACCAATGCCGGACCAGCCGGAACAGCGCCGGGCCGGCGCCCTTCCCGTCGTTTTCAGCGTCCTCGGTCACGTCTGGGATGCCTTTCGCCCAAGATCACTCGATCTCGCCGACGCCATAGTGCCATGGCGAGGTTTCCGGCACCTGTCCGAGTGAGCGCCCGGCTGTCACATCCTCCGGTGTCGTTTCGTCTGGAAGGTGACAGCGAACAGCGCTTGCAAGGAGACGTACATGACTCGCATTCCCGTGGTGTCCCGCGATGAGGCCGGGCCGCTGCTGAAGCTCTTTTACCGCATGGCGCGCAGGCAGTTCGGCGCCGTGCCGGAACCCGTCGCGGTCACTGCGCGCCATTCCGGGCTGCTCCGGGCGTACGCGGTGCACGAGCTGATGGTCGGCCGCGCGGCACGCACGCTGCCGGTGAGCGTGCGTGAGCTCGCGGTGTACCGCACGGCCACCGTGGTCGGCTGCTCGTGGTGCGTGGATTTCGGCATGATGCTGCAGCTGCACGACGGGCTGGACATCGAGCGGCTCAAGTCGATAGACGACTACGCGACTTCGCCCGCGTTCAGCGCACCGGAACGGCTGGCGATCGCCTACGCCGACGGCATGACGTCGACCCCGGTCACCGTGACCGACGAGCAGGTCGCCGAACTGGAACGGGAGTTCGGCCGCAAAGGGGTGGTCGAACTGACCTACCTGATCTCGCTGGAGAACATGCGCGCCAGGAACAACCACGCGCTCGGCCTGACCGACCAGGGGTTCACCTCCGGCGACGCCTGCCGCGTGCCGATGCCCTGATCGGTCCTCTGTGGACGGTGGTCGGCCGCCCGCTATGGCACCCGGAGCTTGTCCGGGTTGGCGAGGTCGTAGATCGCCACGATCCGGCCGTCGCGGACGCTGACGGCTTGCACGTGGGCGTCCAGCGCGCGGTGCTCGTCGGTGCCCGTCGTGGGCGGCAGGTAGACGCCCGGATCGCCGTTGACGAGCACCGTGACCCCGCCGGCGAGCGCGTTCGGGGAGTACATCCGCAGCAGCCCGAACAGGAACCGGACGAGCTTCTCCGAGCCGACGACGATCTGGCGTGCCGTGCGGGCCTTTCCGTCCGAATCGCCGATCAGCACCACGTCGGGGTGCAGGAGTTCGGTGACGGCCTTGATGTCGCCGCCCAGCAGCGCGGTGACGAACCTGTCGAGCACCCGCTGCTGCTCGGCGAGCGCGGTGCGGGGAGGCGGGTCCGCGTCGGCCAGCGCGCGGCGTCCTCGCGACCCGTGCTGTCGGGCGGCGTCGGAGGAGCACCCCAGGATGTCGGCGATCTCGGCGAAGGGCAGCGAGAACGCGTCGTGCAGCACGAACGCCACCCGCTGCTCCGGGCTGAGCCGGTCGAGCACGATCATCGCGGCCATCCGCACCCCGTCGTCGAGGACCACGTGGTCCAGCGGGTCCGGCGTGCCGGGGCGGGTGACGATCGGCTCCGGCAGCCATTGGCCGACGTAGTGTTCGCGGCGCGCGGGCGCCGACTGGAGCTTGTCGAGGCAGATCCGGCTGGTGACCGTGGTCGACCAGGCCTTGAGGTCCCGGATCTCCGCCCGCTGCGGTGCGGTGAGCCCGGACAGCCGCAGCCAGGCGTCCTGGACGGCGTCCTCGGCGTCGGACAGCGTGCCGGTCAGCCGGTAGGCGACCGCGGTCAGATGCGACCGGTGCGACGCGAATTCTTCCGCCAGGAGGTCCCAGGTTCCGGTGCTCGGGTTCATTGCCCGAGTGTGCCGCATCGGCGCCGGCGGCGGAGAACTACAGTGGTGGGCGTGGCTGGACTGATTCGTGAGAGCGATATCGCGGAAGTGCGCGAGCGCAACCGGATCGACGAGGTCATCGGTGACTACGTCGCCCTTCGCCGGGCGGGCGGTGGTGGCCTGAAAGGGCTGTGCCCCTTCCACGACGAGAAGAGCCCGTCGTTCAACGTCCGGCCCACACACGGCACGTTCCACTGCTTCGGCTGCGGCGTCGGCGGCGATGTGATCAAGTTCATTCAGTCGATCGAGCACATCTCGTTCGTGGAGTCCGTCGAGCGGCTGGCCGACCGGGTCGGGCTGAAACTGACCTACGAGGGCGGTGGCGGCAGCGTCCAGCGCGACCGAGGCACCCGTTCGCGCATGGTGGAGGCACACAAGGCCGCGCAGGAGTTCTACGCCGAGCAGCTGGCCACCCCGGAGGCCGAACCGGCGCGGGACTTCCTCACCCAACGCGGTTTCGACGCGGCCGCGGCGGCCAAGTTCGGTTGCGGGTTCGCCCCGTCCGGCTGGGACAAGCTGACCAAACGCCTCCTCAACAAGGGTTTCGAGCTCACCGAGCTGATCACCGCGGGCTTGGCCAAGGAAGGAAGGCAGGGCCCGATCGACCGGTTCCACCGCCGTCTGGTCTGGCCGATCCGCGACGTCGGGAACGACGTCGTCGGCTTCGGCGCGCGGCGGCTGTTCGACGACGACCGCATCGAGGCGAAGTACCTCAACACCAGCGAGAGCCCTATCTACAAGAAGTCCCACGTGCTGTTCGGGCTGGACATGGCGAAGCGGGAGATCTCCAAACGGCACCAGGTGGTGGTCGTCGAGGGGTACACCGACGTGATGGCCATGCATCTCGCCGGGGTGCCGACGGCTGTGGCGTCGTCGGGGACCGCGTTCGGTGACGACCACATGAAGCTGCTGCGGCGGCTGATGATGGACGACGACGCCTTCCGCGGTGAGGTGATCTTCACCTTCGACGGCGACGCGGCGGGTCAGAAGGCCGCGCTCAAGGCGTTCGAAGGCGACCAGACCTTCGCCGCCCAGACCTACATCGCGGTGGCGCCGGACGGGATGGACCCGTGCGACCTGCGGCTCGCCAAGGGCGACGCGGCGGTGCGCGACCTGGTGGCCCGCCGGACCCCGCTGTTCGAGTTCGCGATCAAGTCCATGCTGTCGAACTTCGACCTCGATTCGGTCGACGGCCAGGTCGCCGCGCTGCAGAAGACCGTACCGGTGGTCGCCCAGATCAAGGACCGCTCGAGCCGGGACGGGTACGCCAACAAGCTGTCGTGGTGGGTCGGCTGGCAGGACGCCGCGCAGGTCGTCAGCCGGGTGCGAGGGAGTGCCGGGGTGAAGGCGAAGGCGCCGTTACGGGGGCGGCCTGCCGCGCCCGAGGCCGACGCGCCCCCCGCCAAGGCCGGTCCCGAGATTCCCCGGCCCGCGCCGAAGGACCCGCAGCTCGCAGCTCAGCGTGAGGCGCTCAAGGCCGCGCTGCAGGAACCCGCGATAGCCGGTCCCGCGTACGACGCGCTCCCTGAGGAAGCGTTCACCCATCCGGCGTACGCGGCAATCCACAAGGCCGTCCTGGCGGCCGGCGGCGCCGCGTCCGGGCTCACCGGCCCCGCGCTGATGGACGCCGCGGCCGAGCACTGTCCGCAGGGGATGATCCGGCGCGTGCTCGGCGAGCTGTCGGTGGAACCGTTGCACGCCACCAAGGGCGACGTGGATTCCCGCTACATCGGCGGCGTGCTGGCCGCGGTGCAGGAGAACCTCGTCGGCAGGCAGATCAACGAGATCAAGTCGAAGTTGCAGCGGCTGTCGCCGGTGGAGGCCCCGGACGACTACCGGGCGCTGTTCGGCGACCTGGTCGCGCTCGAGGAGTACCGGAAGGCGTTGCGGTCGCAGTCGATCGCCGGATTGGACTGATCTATGGGATGGCTCGCGCGGTTGTTCGGCGACCGGACGCCGGAGGGGTTCGACGGCGTCCTGGATCCCGGGGAGCACGTGCTGGACAGCGCGGAGGTGACCGGCGGGGGACTGCTCGTCGTCACCCCGCTCGGGCTGTGGATCCCCGGGCCGAGGCGGGTCGGCTGGCACCTGATCGCCAAGGCCGCGTGGCGTGACGACCTGATCGAGCTGACCGAGTCCGACGAGGTGGGAACGGCCGGGGACGCGGTGTTCCTGGCGGACCGGGCGCCCGTGCGGTTCGGGCTGGAGCGTTCCGGCAAGGTGCCCAAACTGATCTGGGAGCGGGTCGAGGGGTCGATCAGGTCGCGCTACCGCAAGGACTTGGCCGACGGTGGCGGTGCCTGGTTCGTGCAGCGGAAGGTCCCCGGCCGCGACGGCGCGGTGCTGCAGGTCCGCGCCGATCCGGGCACCGACCGTGACGTGGTGGCGGCCATCGCGCGCGAGGCGGCGGAGAAGCTGGCGACCCCGGAGCTTTAGCAGTACGCTCGTACGGGTTGAAGCAGTACGAGCGTACTGTTAAGCCTGTCCGGGAGGCGTCATGTGGGATCCTGCGAAGTACCTCGACTATGCCGACCTGCGTGCCAGGCCGTTCTATGACCTGCTCGCCCGCGTTGGCGCCACCTCGCCCCGCCGCGTGGTCGACCTGGGCTGCGGCCCGGGAAACCTGACGACGAGCCTGGCCGAGCGCTGGCCGGACGCGGTCCTCGAAGCCGGCGACAGCTCGCCGGACATGGTCGAAGCCGCCCGGGCGCGAGGGCTGGACGCGCGAGAGCTCGACGTCCGCGAGTGGACTCCGGCGGCGGACACCGACGTAGTGGTGTCCAACGCGGTGCTGCAGTGGGTGCCGGGGCACCAGGACCTGCTGCGCAAGTGGGCGAACGACCTGCCGTCCGGCGCTTGGCTGGCCGTGCAGGTCCCCGGCAACTTCGGCGCCGCTTCGCATGCCGCCGTCCGCGAACTGGCCGCCACCGACGAGTGGGAGTCTTCGCTGGCCGGAGTGGTGTTCCGCGAGGAAGGCACCGTGGAAGACCCGCTCGGCTACGCCAACCTGCTCGCCGAGGAAGGCTGCGCCATCGACGCCTGGGAGACGACCTACACGCAACGTCTGAGCGGGCCCGATGCCGTCCTGGAGTGGATCACCGGCACTGCGTTGAGGCCGGTGAAGGCCGCCCTCGACGCGGACTCGTGGACCCGGTTCCGCGCGCAACTGGCGCCGATGCTCGACCAGGCCTACCCGCCCCGCGCCGACGGCACGACGTGGTTTCCGTTCCGCCGGATCTTCTTCGTCGCGCGGACACCCTGAGGGTCAGGAGCGATCCCGCAGGAACGGCGTCTTCTCGCTGATCTTGGCCCTGGCCACCCCGGCGGCTCCCTGCACCAGCGGATGGTCGGCGATCCGGCGATAGGTGCGCACGATCTGCTCGTAGCGACCTCGCCCGGCCTTCGCGCCCAGGACGTACCCCGCGGCCGCACCCAGCAGAAACTTCTTCATGCGCTCCACACCCTCCGGTCGGCCTGTGCCGTCCCCGCCATTGTCCACGACCCGCGGCCATCGCGGAGCCATCGAAAGCCGGGGGTCGTGTACGGGCCGGATCGGGCATGCGTTAGAGTTTTCTTCGTTGGACGGAGTGATCCGGACAGCGAGATCCGAGTAAAGAGCGACATTCCCCTGTAGCTCAACTGGCAGAGCATTCGACTGTTAATCGGAGGGTTCTTGGTTCGAGTCCAAGCGGGGGAGCAAAGGCCCAGGTCAACGACCTGGGCTTCTTTGTGTCCGGGGTGCCTGGCACTCGATCCTCCATAAACCCGCCACTTTCACTACGCGTCGCTAGCCTCGTCGAACATGCCTTCCAAGGCATCTGCAGACGCCTTGTTGGCTACTCGGCGCTTGCGGTAGTGCTTGTCGGCCACCTGTTGCGTGTTGCCCAGCTGGTCGGCCAGTGCGCTCAGAGGGAGGTCTGCTTCGTCGATCACCGACCCGACGGTCTTGCGGAAGACATGAGACGTGACCCAGCCGTAGCCGACTTCAGTCAACGCTTCCTTGATGCGATGGACGACGTTAACGGGGTCCAGCCAGCCACCGTTCACCCAGCCGTACACCGGTGGCCAGCCAACTGACCGAGCGGGGTTGACCGACATCGCTCCGTAGCGGGTCGCGTAGCCACACAGGCCGGTCAGGACAGTGCGGGTACTCTTGCCGTTGTCGTGACCGGTTTCGTCGCGCACCTTGTTGATCAATTTATCGCAGGTGATCACGGTCGGCTCTCTTGCTTGAAGTTCGGTCGTAGCGGGCAGGATCCAGTTCTTCAATCGACTTCGGTAAAGTCGAACAGTGTTGGGTGCTCGGCTCCCGAGTCGTACCTCTCGGTCCAGTTCCGCACACCAGAGTTCTGCGATTCGAGCCATGCGTGTATCGCCGGAGACCTCATCGCCTCGGACTTCGGCTGCCAAGTTGCTCATCGCCTCTCTGCGGCGATTTTTGGCAGCGGTTCTGCTGGTGCCAGTACGCTCGACCTGCTTGATCCCTCCGTCTGCCTTCCGGAATCGCGCGTGCGCCGTATACGATTTGGCGTTGTTCATTTTAGTGTTGATCTTGCCGAAGGTTCCCTTTCTTTAGGCTGGTGGGTCAACTAATTATAGTGAAATATCCCCGCTATGGGTGATCTTTGGCGTGGTGGTCCGATCGCTGGGAGCTCACTGGAATTTCGAATGCAGTCGGATAAAAGTGGGTGAGCTGCCATCGTCTGAATTAATGGGAGACGGATGGTCCTGGGGAGAATCCCGGGCACGTTGCAGCATGTCCTTGGCTTGGGACCGCAGTGGCGCGCCAGCGTCGGCGAACGGCGCCTCGGCAGGTGGAGGCTCACCGGCTGCGGCGGCTTTCTGGTGCTTCCGCCCTTCGCGGGCGGCTGAGATCGAGCCGCCCTGCATCACTTTTCCGCCTGTTCACCGCCGACCACCTCCTGCGAGAGGTGCTGCCGCCCTTCCTCGACCGCGATACCACCACCGGGACCATCGCGCTGCTGCACGTCTACGACCGGTCTAGGCCCGACCGCCGGGCGGCATTCAGCGCGCGAGGCCGGCGCCGAGCAGGGCCAGTCCGGTGTGGAGGGTCTCGGCGGGCACGTCGTCGACCAGATGATGCATCACGATCAGTCCGTGCATCAAGGAGAACAGCGTCGCCGCTGCGGCATGGGTGTCCGCGTCCGGTGGCAGGTGACCCTCGGTGCGCCAGCGGCGGGCCAGCTCGTCGATGTGACCGAGGGCGTCGGTGTAGATCGTGCGGGCGCGGTCCAGCAGACGCGGGTTGCGAAGTGCTTCGGCCCAGGCCTGCAGGGCGATGCGCGTCATGTCGTAGTCCGGGTGCGCCGTCCGGCTGTCCAGCTCGCCGGTCAGCAGGACCACCGTCTCGGCCGGAGACGGGCACGGGTCGCGGTCGAGGATCGCGACGAAGATCTCCCGCACGCGGGTGAGGCCTTCCTCCGTCGTCGCGTCGATGATCTCGTCCTTGCTGCGGAAGTAGCGGTAGACCGCGCTGGAGGACATGCCGGTCTCGGCGATCACGTCATCGATGGACGTCGCGTGGAAACCGTTGCGGGAAAAGCACTTCCACGCGCTCGTGAGGATGTGCTGCCGGCGGTCCGCGCGGGTTTTCTCGCTGAGTCTGGGCACATCCGCAGTCTAAACGGAAACGATCGCTTGCGCTATGCCGGAAGGAAGTTTAGGCTGCTTCGCTAAACGAAAACGAATGTTTCTCTTTGGCGAGAGGCTCCGCGATGGACAACGAAGTTCGTCCCCGGCTCGACCACCTCCTCGACTCCGGCGGTTTCGGCCGCGGACAGGTCGCCGTCGTCGTTTTGTGCGCGCTGGTCGCGATGGTCGACGGGTTCGACACCCAGTCGATCGCGCTGGTCGCCCCGGACATCGCCGCCGAATGGGGCGCCGAGACGGCGGCTTTTGGTGTCGTGTTCGGCGTCGGGCTGTTCGGCGGCCTGATCGGCGCGATCTTCTTCGGCTTCGCTGGTGACCGGTACGGCCGCAAACCGACCCTGCTCGTGGCGATGGCGGTATTCGCCGTGTGCTCGTTGCTCACCCCGCTCGCGAATTCGCTGACCCTGCTTGGCCTCCTGCGGCTGGTGACCGGCTTCGGCCTGGGCGGTGCGCTGCCGTGCATCATCGCGATCACGTCCGAGTACACCCCGGCCCGGATGCGGGCCACCGGGGTCGGGCTGATGTTCTGCGGGTTTCCGCTCGGTGCCGTCGCGGGTGGCCTCGCCTCGGCTCGGCTGATCCCGGCCTTCGGCTGGGGCAGTGTGTTTCTCGTCGGCGGTGTCGTACCGATCCTTCTGCTCCCGCTGCTGTGGGCGCGGCTGCCCGAGTCCGCCCGGTTCCTCGCGCTCAGGGGTGACCAGGATGCGCTTCGGGCGGTCCTGCGGCGGCTGGGCATCGCCGGTGGTGACGACACCGTCGAGCCCGAACCCGAGGCGGCCCGGCCTTCGGTGGTCCGCCTGTTCACCGAACGGCGGGCCGGCGGGACCCTGTTGCTGTGGGCAACTCTGTTCCTCAGCTTGCTGCTGACCTACCTGCTCACCAACTGGATCCCCTTGCTGGCCAGGCAAAGCGGCATCGACGCGGCGTCGGCGATCTTCGGCGTCGTCGCGCTCAATCTCGGTGCTGTCGTGGGTTGCCTGGTGATCGGCCGCCTGGCCGACCGGTCCCGGCCGACGGTCGTCATCGGCTCGGCGTTCTCTCTCGGCGCGGTGGCCATCGCCGCGATCGGCTACACCGGCAGCTCGGCCGTCGCGTTGCTGGTGGTGTCGTTCCTGGCCGGGAGCCTCAGTGTGGGCGCGCAGATGTGCACGGTTGCGCTGTGCGCCAGCTTCTACGAGACGTCGGTGCGGGCCACCGGGATCGGCTGGGCCGTCGGGATCGGCCGGATCGGCGGCATCGCCGGACCGCTGCTCGGCGGGCTGCTCGTCACGCTCGGGGTCGGTACGCCGGACCTGTTCCTGGTCACCGGGTCGACTTCGCTGGGCGCGGCCGTTGCGGTCTTCGCACTGGCCCGCTTCCTCACCCCCGCCGGGCGGAAATCAGTGCTGTCAGCGCGTTGACGGTCAGGTGTCGCGGCTCGGTGACGTCGCCGATCAGCGTGTACCGCGGGGCTTCGCGGGTGCATGCCGGCCAGGCGGCGCCGTCCGGGCCGCGGGGTCGGCCGGTGCGCGCGAACTCGGTCCACGCGTGCCGCAGTGTCTTGGACACCGCGAGGTCGGTCTCGTCGTCGGCCCGCAGGGTGCCGAACACGTAGGGGAGTTCGGCGCCGTGACAGGCCAGCAAGCCCGAGTGCCGGGCAGCGGGGGAGACCCGCGCGAAGTGGTAGTAGTACGCGTCGCGGTCGAGACCGGCGAAGCGGCGATAGGAAGCCAAGGCGGGTTCCAACCACACCGCCGTGGTCGACAGTTCCACGAGTGCCTCGTAGGGATTGTGGTGGGCTAAGACCGTTCGGTCACCTGCCAGGACGCCGGCCATCGTCGCCAGCGTCTGCGGGGTGTAGACGTCAGCCGGATCGACGTCCGGTCTGCTGTACAGCCCGGTCGGGCGGTGGAAGAACCGCGCTTCATCCTGCGTCGTGCCGAAGAGAACGGACACGTCCCGCGTCCAGGCCGACAGGTCCTCGGCCACGACGTCGTCGTCGCGGGCCGGGTACCAGACGAGGTTCGCCGGCGTGTGCACCTGGCTCGCTGGCGGGACGATCCCGGATTCGAGCAACGAGGCCTCGCGGACGGCGTCTGCGGGCATCCCGCGCAGGACGTCGATGTCCCGGCTGCCCAGCCGGTCGAACAGCGCCGCGCTGTGCCGGGCCACCCGCTCCGCGGACGGGGACGCCACCACGGCGTAGTCCTCGAACCCGGCGCTCTGGACGATGCCGCGCCGGAACAGGCCACGAGCGGCGGGGACCGACAGCAGGGTGCGGACCGCCGCGGCGCCCGCCGACTGGCCGAACACCGTGACGGCCGACGACGTAGCGCCGCAAGTGCGCCATGGTGGATCCTTTCGGTGGTTCAGAAGGATGAGGGGAAGCCGCTCGCCGGAGCCGGCGGACGCGTGTACCCGGCGGTGGCCGCGACCCCCACGTCCGCGGCGGCGACCGTCGTCTCGCACAGCCGCCGGAAGGCGAGGACGTCGAGCCCGACGCACAGCACCGAGATCCCGCTTTCCAGTGCGGCGGAACAGGTTTCCGGTGACGGATCGAGGATCGGACCGCCGATCAGCGCCACGCCGTGCCGCTTCGCCGCGGCGTATACTGCGCGCTGGGCTTCCCGAACCTTGGGGCTGCTGTGCATGCTGGGCCCTTCACCGAGGGCGAAGGCGAGTTCCCCGGCCGCGAAGACCAGCATCTCGACCTGGTCCAGCGCGCAGATCTCGTCGATCTCGGCAACGGCCTCGACGGTTTCGATCATCGGGATCACCAGTAGCCCGGAGTCGCTCTCGCGCAGGTAGTCGTCGAAGCCGGCGATGGTGTAGCCCGGCACGCGCAGCGCGGGGCAGAGCCCGCGAGTGCCGCGGGGCGGGAAGGTCAGCGCGTTGATCATCCCGCGCATGTCGGCGGCGGAGCGCACCATCGGCACCACGATGCCCGCGGCGCCGGCCTCCAGGGCTCGCCGGGCCGACGTCGTATCGGCCGGGTCGGGGATTCGGACCAGCGGGACCAGGCCGGCGACCTCGCAGGTGCGCATCGTGTCTTCGAGCGCGCGCGGATCGAGGGCGCTGTGCTCGCTGTCGAGCCAGACGTAGTCGAACCCGGTCGAGCCGAGCACCTCGATGAGCGTGTGGTTCCCGGTGAAGCACTGCATCCCGATGGGCACGACGTGCTCGTCGACCATGCTGAGCAGGCGGTTTCTCGCCATCTTCACTCCAAAAAGAAACGATCGGTTTCGCTTAGTGTCGACGGTAGCCGTCAGGATGGTGTAACGCAACCGATCGTTTCCGTTATGGCGACTTGCCGGGCGCAGAGGATCCGCGTGAACCAGGAGATTCCGGCGTCGCGGATGCAGGCGACGACGTGATGTGAGGGATGCCGCTGATGGCGGGCACCGCCTACCCGCCGGGGTCCGCGAACAGCCCGGCTGCCTCGATCCCGGCGACCGGCACGAGGGTCCCTTCGGCGAGCGCTGCCGCCTGTGCTCGCCGGGTCACGGAGCCTTCCCCTGCCCAGGTGTACCTGCGATCGCTAGCTCGGCCCGGGTAGGAGGCGTGCTTGCCTCTCGCGAAGTCGTCGAGTGTCCCAGCGGCGACCGATTCGCCTGACGCTGTGCGGGCAATACGCCGGCCAGCAAGCTGATCCCGAGTGGAATCGCCGCTGCCGAGACGCCGGTGGTGGCTCGTCCCACGATCATCACGGTCACATCGGACGTGAGTGCGTCCACGATCGAGCCGATGGCGAGACAACCCAGACACACCAGCAACATCAACCGACGTCCCAGCATGTCGGCGAAGCGCCCGACGATCGGTACGGACACCGCCCCTACCAGCAATGTCGAGGTCAGCAGCCACTGCGTCTCGGCGGCGGACGCCCCGATCTCGCGCGAGATCACCGACAGGACGGGGATTACCAGGGTCTGGGTCAGGGCTGCGGCCAGCGCCCCCAAACCGACCGCGCCGATCTCCAGGTTCGCGCGCGGGGATGTGACTGCTTGCGGGGTCGAACTCATATCAGCTCGTCAGTAGTCATGTTGCTGTCAGCGGTCGTGCTGGTGAAAGCAGCGGAGCGCGAGGAGAACGCCCCGAGGGCTCCCGCGGTCAGCCCTTAGGTGCCGGTCAGAAACGTGCTTCGACAGCGACAGCCATGACTTGCGAGCTACACATGTATTGCACCATGCACAAGCTGCGCATGGTGCAATCAACATGCATCATGAGGGTCGACATGGGGTGACGTAACAGAGACGCGCCATCGGCGGCGAACGGCATGGACTTGCACCAGGCAAGCGAGCACATCGAGCGGGAACTGCTGATCATGACCCGACATCGCGAGATGACCTCCTCCCGCCGCACCCGTCCGGGCGATTACCTCGATCGCAGCGCTTACGTGCTGCTGAGCAGGCTTGAGGTCCAGGGCCCGATGTCGATCGCCGAGTTCGTCGAGGCGTTCGGGCTCGCCGCGTCCACGTTCACCCGGCAGACGAACGCCCTGCTCAAGGACGGGTTGGTGGAGCGGATGCTCGACCCGGACGGCGGACTCGCCCGCAAGCTCCGCATCACCGGCAACGGAGCGAAGAGGCTCGCCTGGGAACGGAACCAGTTCGTCGCCGGACTCGCCGGCGTGTTCGTCGCTGGCCACCCGAACGGCTGGCGAACTTCGTCGCCGACCTCCAGCAGTTCAACACCGACATCGAGCGGCTCACCGGTCGTCCCTGGCCTCGCGGCTGACCCCATTCGGATCCCTCGCGGCGATGTGGGAGCAGGTCGGCCCCCGGCTAGGAGGCTTGTTCATCGCTTTCGTTGATGCTTGAGGCCGATTCGATAGAAGATCCGCGCAAGCACGCGATAGGTGAAAGCATCGAATGGCCATTGGGTGACGATGCGGCCCGTCGAGGACTTGTAATAGTTGTTCGCAGCGACCCACGATGTCTTGCGCATGCTCTTCTGCAGCCATTTGTCGAAAATCTCGAACGGCCGCTCGCGTGTTTCGATCGTGCCGCCGTGACGCTGCAGGCGCTTGATCGACCGGGTTGCCCACTTGGCCTCGGCGCGGTGGTTGCTGAAGATCTCTCCACCGTTGGTGTTGGGCCCGTAGAGCATGAAGAAGTTCGGCATGTCCGGCACGGTGATACCCAGCAGGGCGCGTGGCTCCGTGCCCCAGATGTCGTGCAGGCTTCGGCCGTTGCGGCCGATTACCCGTAACGAGCTGAGTACATTCGCCTGCTGGAAACCGGTCGCCATGATGAGGATGTCCACGGGTGTCTCGATACCGCCCGCATCGACAACACCGTTGCGGGTCACGCCGACAACAGCGCGGGGGATGATTTCGACGTTCGGCCGAAGTAGTGCCGGATAGAACGCGCCGCTCAGGATTGTGCGTTTTCCCGCGAACGGATATTTCGGGGTGACTGCCTCCTTGAGATCAGGTCGTTCGGCGAACACGCTGTCGATGTAGGCAAGTGCCTTTTCCTGCAAATTTTGGTTCATCTTCGTGGCGGGGCGCCACATCCGCGCAAAGGCCTGCGTCCGCATCTGCGCGACATAGGGCTTGACCCGCCTCCAGCGACGCTTCAGTTCGCTCTCGTTGGCGAACTTGGCCCGCTCCTCGGGGTTGTAGTCGCGGTCGCCCTTCGGGAGCACCCAGCCTGGCTCGCGCTGGAAGAGATGCAGCTTCTCGACCAGGGGAGCGATCGCCGCAACGACCTGCGAGGACGTCGACCCAGTTCCTGCGACCGCGACGCGTTTACCGGCGAGATCGTGCTCGTGTTCCCAGCGCGCGGTGTGGAACTTCGGCCCTTCGAACTCGTCGAGCCCCGGCCAGTCCGGATAGTGGGGGACGTTCATCAATCCCACCGCGCTGATCAGTACCCGGGCGGTGACGAACTCGCCCGTGGAAAGGGAGACACGGTACCGCTGGGCGTCTTCGGACCAGACGGCCTCGACGGCCGTGGTCAGCAACGAGACATGCGGCGAGAGGTCGTACTCGTCGACGAGGTCCTTGATATACCGCTGCATTTCGGGCTGCTGCGCATGCGTTCGTGACCAGTCGAAAGCCTTGAACGGGAAGGAGTACAGGTGCGACGGGACGTCGACCTCAGCACCGGGATAGTGATTGTCCCACCACGTTCCACCGAGGCCGGCAGCCTTCTCGATGATGCGGAAGTCGTGGATGCCGGACTTCTTCAGGTAGATGCCGGCGGCAACGCCGCCGAAGCCCCCGCCGACGACGAGGGCGGTCACATCGGACTGAGACGACGGCTTGTCCCGCATCGCGGGGGTGGTGTTCACCGGCCACCTGCTTCCTGCTGGAACCGCACGGGAACGGGGACCGAGCCGGCGAGCCGGTCCCAACTGCGGGCGCCAGGTGGTTTCGAGCGCAGTGAGCCCTTCTGGGCGCGGCCGGTCGTCGGCGTGCGCGGAAGTGCGTTCACCTGCTCAAGAAACCGAGGAATCATGAAGCGCGGCATGGACTGTGCCAGCGATAGTCCCACCGCGGCGAGATTCAGTGACACCCCCGGACTCGCCACCAGAAAGATCTTGACGTCCTGCTCCCCGTCCTCCGCAGGTACACCCACGGCCGCCGCCTCGGCGATGCCTGCAACCTCCAGGGCGTATGCCTCCACTTCGAAGGACGAAATGTTCTCGCCCTTGCGTCGAATGCAGTCCTTGAAACGATCAACGAAGTAGAAATTGCCGTCCGAATCTTGTCTCAACGCATCGCCGGTGTGGAACCAGCCATTGTGCCAGGCTGCCGCGGTGGCCTCCGGGTTGCGAAAATAGCCGGCGTTGAGGGACCAGGGGACGGATGTTCTCACCGCGAGTTCACCAACATCGCCAACTTCGACTTCTCGGTCATGTTCGTCAACGAGCCGGACCTCATAGCCTCGCGGGTCGGCAGCATTCAATCCGCCACAGGACTCCAGGTTTGTGCCATCTATGTCTACGCCATAAATTGGCCCGCCAATTTCCGTCATCCCGAATCCGGTGCTGACCGCGACACCGAAGCGCCGCATGAATTCTTTTGTATCCTTCGTGACGGGTGCAGTCCACATGAATTGCAGAGGACTTTTCGCATCGGCGTCGACCGGAGGCTGGCTGAGCAGATATTTGATCATGGCGGGAAAGAGTTGTGTTACCCTGCAATCGTAGCGGGCTATGTCTTCCCAAAATGCACTGACACTGAACGTCTCCCGCAGTACAAGGGTGCGCTCTTCGGTCAGTGCTGAAGTCAGCGCCGATTTGCCGGACAGGTGCGCGGGTGAAAGAAACGAATATCGAGAACCGCCTCGAATCCGCTCCGGCAGTCGCTTGATGGACGTAGCCTGCATTCCCCATGGGATGACTACGCCTTTCGGTGGGCCGGTCGTGCCCGAGGTGTAGATGATGCAGGCGGTGTCATGCCTTTCCGCGTACTGAAATTCGACATCTATTTCACGCGCGGCGAATTCAGGGTTGCTCAGCACCCGTAGGCCGCCCGCGGTTTGCTCAATGCCTTCTGCCGCGTCGATTACGACGATCTGCTCCAACGTGTCGAGGCCATCTGCGATGGACAGGAGGTTCTCAAGGAAAGCCGACTGCGTGACCAGTATCCGTGGCTCAGCGTGGTTCAGCAGGTACGTCAGCAGTCGGCCCTTGAGTTGCGGATTGATGGGAACCTCGACTGCGCCGAGTCCGCTCAGGCTGATCCAGACGTAATAGGCATCGAAAGTCGGGCCGAGCAGGGTCGCCACGTGGTCGCCGGCGACCACCCCATGAGCCGCCATCCGCCGGGCCCATGTTTGAACGTTCGCGCCGAACTCCGCAAAAGTGACGCTAAGACCGGTGGGAGCGTCGATAAGCGCGACCTGCTCGGGCGCTGAGGCTACTCGGTCGCGCAGCACTCGCGGCAGAGTCGTGGTCGACATAATTGGTGAATCCATGCGAACCCCTTTGTTCTCCTTGCCTGGCCATGCGAACCCGCTCAACCAGGTCGGCACAGTCGACTGTGGCACCGAGGCTCGGCAGACGCTTGAACGATGCTCCTGGGTCCTTGCACGATCCTCTTGATGCCGACAATCACCGCGGGTCGTGTGCTGGAATCGCGGAATGTCTCTGGGCGAGCTGCACGCGCTGCTGGAACGGCAGGTACGTCCGGATTCGTGCAACTTCCCTCCACCGCCGCGACGTCTTGAACGTCCAGCCGCATCGTCGGTCCGGTGCTTGCCGACCGCACCGATGCCGGCTCTCGAAGATCGGACATCCATCTCATGTATGACGACTACGACAATTTCCTGGTCAAGGCCGACGGTCCGATTCTTGAAGTGATCATCAATCGGCCCGCTGCGCGAAACGCGATCACCTACGCTCTTGAGGAGGAGCTTGAGCGCCTGCTGAACACTGCTGCCGACGATGACGCAATCCGCGTGGTGACGCTCCGCGGAGCCGGCAAGCTGTTCTCCGCTGGGCACGACCTCAAGGAGGTAGCCGCCAAATATGTCGCCGGCGGACCGCCGCCTCACAAGGTTCCTCACCTTCGCGCCATGTGGTACTTCCCCAAGCCGATCATTGCGGGCGTACATGAGTATGTGGGGCCGATCGCACAGGACATCGTTGCCCACTGCGACTTCGTGATCGCCGTGGAAGGGACGAAGTTCAGTTTTGAACAGGCTCGAATGGGTGCCGGCGTCATCGCCTACTCGCCGCTGGTTTTCCAGTTGCCGATGCGGGTCTACAAGAAGCTGATGATGGCCGGCGGCTGGTACACCGCCGAGCAGGCGCTCAAGTGGGACTTCGTCCAACGAGTCGTCCCTGCCGACGAACTCGACACCGTCGTTCGGGCGTGGGCCGACGAGTTGGCCCTGGTGCCGCCTCAGCAGACCAAGGCGGCAAAGCTCGGCATTCACCGTCAGTACGAGCTGATGGGGTTGGCCAACATGGCACTCGTGCAAAACGCGCTCAGTGGTCACGGGTCGGCTGACGACAAGAAGTTCTTTGCCACGGTTATGGAAAGTGGCCTTCGTAAGGCACTTGAGTTCCGGCAGACGAATTCCGACGAAAGCATTTCGCAGGTTTGACGTCGGATCATTGCCTACGATGCCGTGTCCACTCAACGAATCTTGTCAGGACGAGTCAATGATTCGACACGTAGTTTTGCTGAAATGGCGTAAGGAACTTTCGCCCGCCGAGATGACCGAGGTTCGGAGCTGTCTTGACAAGCTGGGCGCGGAAGCGCCGTCTGTTGGGGCAATGGCGCACGGATCTGGTCTGAGTATCGCCGACTCCGGAGCAGACTACGCGCTCACTGCTGATTTCGACGATGCGGCCGGTTGGCGGGCCTACGCTGAACATCCGTCTCATGACCTGCCTCGGCAAGTCTTGCGTAGGCTCGCGTCCGAAGTGACAGCGATTCAATTCACTGTGCCTGATTAATCTACGAAAGCTTCACTATTTGCGTGAACAGGAGAGGGCCAGTTGAAGCGAATCATTTGCGGAGTTGGCGGGAGTGGAAAGAACACTGTCCTGTTTCAGGGCGCGCCTCGCGCCATGGCGATGGGGAACCAAGAAGTCGAAGTTTCGTCGGAGGCTCCGAGCACCCGCATGTACCTTGGGTGGGCCGCGGCGGCGGTCGATGGCAGCACCAACGACTACGTGGCCGAGATCCAGGAGTTCAACTTCAAGCTGAGCCCGGGAGAAGTCCGGTTTCTGCGAGTCGAGGTCGCTCCCGGAAGCGCGAGCCCGATGCACCGGACGCCGCACATCAACGAATATCTGGTGGCCATCTCTGGCGAGCTGACGATGCACACCGAGGACGGAATGTCGGTCAAGTTCGCCGCTGGTGACATGCTGGTGCAGCTCGCTGGCTGGCACTCGTGGAGGAACGACGGAGACGAGCCGTTCGTCATGGCCGGGGTCGCCATCGGGGTCGAAACCGACGAGGACGTCGCCTTCGGAGTTCAGCTGGCGGACGACGATACTGAACATGGAGGCTGAAGTCCGCACAGTCGAGGATTGCGACATCGCGCTCGTGTCCTGGAACGGGCGGCATCATGAGTGAACAAATCGCCGTTGTGCCGCGTGGCTGGAATGCCGGAGGCGAGCCGTAAAAGCTGCCGTACTAGTTGCTGACGCCGACCGCGTGTTGGATCGTGCCGGGTACGGAGATGTAGTCCAGCATTGCGCGAGCAACGTCTGAACGGGTGATCGTGGTGCCGGTCGGGCCCGCTTCGATGGCATCACGGTAGGAGCCCTTGGCTTTGGCGTTCGTCAGACGGGGCGGCCGTAGCGCCGTCCAGTCAAGACCGCTCTCGCGCAGGATCCGCTCCATTCGCTCGAGGTCGATGTATGCCTCACGGAGAACTGCCCACAGTGCGGGGGTGAGTACTCGGTGCGAGAACCACGGCTGCCCCACTCCGGTACGGTTCAGCGTGCCCGAGCTCATCACGACGATGCGTCGTACACCGGTCGCCACCATCGCTTCCACCGCCGCTCGGACCGACGTCGATGCCGGCCTGAGCGGGTCCGCCCGGCCGGCTTGACCGATGCCGGACAGCACGGCGTCGGCCCCTTCGATAACCCCGGTCAGCGACGTGGCATCGAGGGGATTCGTGCGGACGACCGAGAGGCTCTCGTGCTCGATGCCCAGCCGGGCGGGATCCCGGACCACCGCGGTCACCTTGTGCCCATCGGCCAAGGCGTGCCTGACGACATGCCGCCCCACTCCACCGGTGGCACCCAGTACCGTGAGATTCATAGCCCCTCCAAGGGTGCGTATATGCCGACGACTCTAATGCTCTTGATCTTTGTCGGGTGGGATAGCGTCGATCATGGTGCCGACGAGCAGACATGGGGAGTCCGAGCGGTTGCTCCAGGCGTGGTTGGTGCCGCGGATGATCACGGTGTCTCCTGGTCGCATGAGGACCTCGTCGACGTCGGTGACGAGGTAGATCTCGCCTCGGACGCAGGTGATGCAGTCGAGGGTGTCGGTGCGGTGCATGCTGGGGTGCCGGGCGAGGTCGTCAGCGCTGGGCTTGTGCTTCTGCCGCACCTGGTCGTTGAGGTCGGTGAGGACCTGGCGGTGTTCTGTGGTGTCCGCGGTATCCGGCGGGATTTCGAGGGCGCGGCACAGCATCCCGTTCGGGAACGGTTCCCGGCGCGCGCCCAGGCCCGCGGTCAGTGACCGGTCGCCCACGATGGCGTTGTCCACGGGTGTCTCCTGGGCGGCCCACAGCGTTGCGCGCCAGTAGAACCCTTCGCGGGTTTGGACGTTGGTGAGGTCTCGGCCGAGTACGGTCGAGCGGCCTTCGGCGTCGGGTCCGACCACAAACCTGTTCAGACGTGGTGTCACAGCACTGGTTTCCTTTCGCGTTGTCGTGGGAGGTGATGTTTCAGCGGGCAGGGAAGGCGCTGGTGGGAGGCGCGGGACGGGTGTCGCGGAGCACGTCATGCCGGTCCGCGGCCGCCTTGACCTTTCCGGTCATGTGATGAGCGGTACCACGGGACTCGCCGAATGTCCGCGGCCGATTTGGCCATGGGCACGAACAGGCCCTGGGCGTCCGCCTCCATCCTCGATGGCGCGAGGGTTGGCCGGGGAATGCTCGGTGTCGAGCATGACGAAGTCGAAGCCGGTCAACCCGAAGACCTCATCAGGGCCCCGATGAGCGGTAAAACACTGCATTCCCAACGGGATCTGCTGCTTTTCGAGCATGGCGAGCAGTCGGTTGTCTGTGTCGAACACCGGTGGGGTGCTCCTTTCGATGGCAGGACTTGTGCTTCAGGTGCCGGGATCGGGTCGCAGATCGCAAGCGGTGATGGCGTGGATGGCGCACGCCTCGTCGTCGTCCGGCTGGTGGCCGCTGACCCCGGCGGCCCCGATGACATCGTCGTTCTCGTCGCGGATCAGGACGCCGCCGGCGACGGGCACGAGGTTGCCGTCCGCCAGCGACACGAGGGAGTTGACGAATGCGGGATGGGCCGCCGCCCGGGCGGCGAGGCTTCGGCTGCCGACGCCCATGTTCAGTGCGCCGTGGGCTTTTCCTCGGGCGATGCGTTCGCGCAGCAGGCTCGAGGAGTCCTCCCGGGCGAACGCGACAAGCTGCCCGGCCGCATCGAGCACCGCGATCGTCATCGGGGGAAAGCCGTGGATCCGCGCGTGCGCGAGTGCCCGGTCCACGATCGTGCGGGCCTGGGCGAGCGTGATCACGAGTGTCGTCCGGCATGACTCGTGACGTGGCAGTCGAGGTCCTCGACCGGGCACGTCAGATGGCGCAGACCGGACAGTGTCGGCGGCGACATCCCAACCTCCAAAGAGAAAGGATCGTTCGTGTTTGGGAGTGACGGTACCCACATCGAGCGAATAGCGCAACCGATCGTTTCCGTTTAGAGTGGGGTCTGTGCCCAGACTCAGCGAGCAGACCCGCGCGAAGCGCCGCGAGCACATCCTTGCCAGTGCATGGGCGTGCTTCTCCGACAACGGCTTCCACTCGACCTCGATGGACGACGTGATCGCGGCGACCGGGATGTCCTCCAGCGCGGTCTACCGCTACTTCCGCAGCAAGGACGAGATCATCAACGCCACGGCCGACGAAGGCCTCGCGAAGGTCCGGGGCATCTTCGTCGGCCTGGTGAACCGGGACCCATGTCCGGGTCCCGCCGAGACGCTGACATTGCTGGTGGGCGAACTGGCCAGCAGGGCGAGCAATCCCGACTACGACATGTCCCGAATCGCCCTGCAGACGTGGGCGGAGGCGCTGCGCAATCCCGCGCTCCAGAAACGTGCCCGCGTGCTCTACCTGGAAACCTTGGACCACATCGCCGAACTGGCGGTGCGGTGGCGCGATGCCGGGCACCTGCCGCCCGGCGCCGACACCCGCGCCACCGCCGCGACCCTGTTCTCCCTGATGCACGGCCTGATCGTGATGCACCACCTCGTCGACGACGTCCCGGCCGATGCCCTTCGCAACGGTCTGTCCCTGCTCGGCGCCGCCGTCGACCTGCGCACCCTTGCCGCTACCCCGCCACAGGAGGCGAAACCTTGACCGACATCGACCTGACCAACCTGGCCAAACCCCAGAGTGGTTCCCAGCCCCTTCATGCCTACCTGGCGCAGCCGTCCGGGACCGGACCGTGGCCGGGTGTGGTGATGATCCACGAGATCTTCGGCCTCGACGAGGTCATGCGCCGGCACGCCGACCGACTGGCCGGGCTCGGCTACCTCACCCTCGCCGTCGACCTGTTCAGCGCGGGGGGCACGGTCCGTTGCCTGGTCTCCACCATGCGCGCGATGCTTCGGGGCCAGGGTCGTGCATTCGCCGATATCGCTACCGCACGTGAGTACCTGGCAGCCTCCGCCGACTGCACGGGGAAAGTCGGTGTCATCGGCTTCTGTATGGGGGGCGGCTTCGCGCTGCTGAACGCGAGCTCCGGGTATGAGGCGGCCGCCGTCAACTACGGCCAGCTTCCCCGCGACCTCGACGCCGCGCTCACCGGCGCCTGCCCGGTCGTCGGCAGCTACGGCGGTCGAGACCCTTCCCTCAAGGGCGCCGCCGACCGGCTCGACGCGGCACTCGACAAAGCCGGAGTGACGCACGATGTCAAGGAGTATCCCGCCGCCAGCCACGCCTTTCTCAACGACGCCGAAGCCGGCCCCCGACTCCTGCGGCCGCTTTTGCGTGTCGCGGGTATCGGCCCCGAGCCCAAGTCGGCGCAGGACGCGTGGAACCGGATCGAGAACTTCTTCGGCACCCACCTGCACTGATCGAATTCCGCCAGGAATCCCCACTGTCAGTCCATTGCTCATCATCTATCACCAGGAGTGCAGGTTGCTGGACGGGAAGATCGCGATCGTCACGGGGAGCTCGCGCGGGATCGGGCGTGCCATCGCCGAACGGCTCGGTGCGAATGGGGCGAGCGTGATCGTCAACTATCGGTCCGAGCGCGACGCGGCCGAGCAGGTGGTCGCGCGGATCGAGGCGAGCGGCGGCCGGGCCGTCGCGATGCGGGCCGATGTCACCGATGCCGACGAACTGCGTGGTCTCTTCGACGCCGCTGAGCGACACTACGGTGGGCTGGACATCGTGGTCAGTAACGTCGGCGTGGCGCGGTTCGTTCCGCTCGCGGAATTCACCGATGAGGACTACGAGCTGATATTCAGCACGAACACTCGCGCCACGTTCCGGACGCTGCGCGAGGCGGCCACGAGGGTGCGCGACAACGGCCGGATCGTCGTGATCTCCAGCGTGGCAGCCGCTACCCACAGGCCGGGCAGTGCCGTCTACGGTGCCAGCAAAGCGGCCGGCGACGCACTCATGCGAGTGCTCGCGAAGGAGCTCGGGCCGCGAGGAATCACGGCGAACAGCGTGCTTCCCGGCGCCATCCGGACGGACGCGTTGATCGAGCTCCGACCGGCCGCTGTGCTCGAGGAGATAGCCGCACGGACACCGCTCGGCCGCATCGGCGAACCCGATGACATCGCTGACATCGTCGCCTTCCTGGCCTCCGACGCTGCCCGCTGGGTCACCGGCCAGGCCGTGCACGCGGGCGGCGGCATGTTCTGATCGGGGCCAGTCCCACAGCTCAGGCGGGTCAGTCGAGGTCGCGCTGGGCGCAGCCCAATTGCGAGCCGCCGGCTCAGTGCTCACCGTCGCTTGTCGAGCCATCGCGGGAGGTAGGCACACCGGGCGCGCTGTAGAGGAATCCGCGCACGTCGTCAGGCAGCGCGTCGAGCAGGTGCCGGCGTACCGCTTGCGCATGCGCCCGGTCAGCCGCGGCCATCACGCCACGACCACCGTCCGCGATCTCGACGTTCACGTGACGCCCGTGCCCGGAGCCGGCGCGTGCCACCAGACCTCTGGCTTCCATCCTTCGCAACTGGTGCGACAGCCGCGAAGGAGACCAGGACAGGCTCTGCTCCAGCGCCTGGCGCGGCAGCGCACCATCGGCCTCGAGGAGGCGCTTCAGAACCTCGTAGTCGGGCTGTGAGAGACCCACCTCGACGGCCAGCGCCTGCGCGACCGCGGCCGTCACACCTTCACTCCACTGCAGAAAATTACGCCAGAGCCGCAGCTCATCGCCCGCCAATGCAACGCCCGCCGACCTTTTCGTCCTCGAATCCTTGGAAGCCACGATTGATATCATTGGCCAATTGAATTGACACGTCAAATGAGGTCGCCGGCCGAGCGGAGGGGGCCCGGGTGATCTTGAGTGCCGAGCGTCCCGCCCCGGCACCCAACCGGCAGTCGCCGATTTGCTCGAAACAGCTGGACCTCACAGTCACGTGAGACCACCAAACATCCGGGCCGGCGGTCAAAATGCTGACAACCCCGTTCTTCGGGCCGACAGAGCCGGCCCACGACTGTGGAACGCAGACACATCGGACGCAACCGGTCACCCGAACGCCGGCCCGTGCGCCTTCCGACTTGACATGTCAATACACAAGGTGCCTACAATGCCGGCATGTCAATGTCGACACAGGAGACATGGGTTGGTGCGCAAGAGAAGCAGCCGGCTCTCGACCGCGGAGCAGCCGTGGCGAGGATTCCTCATGTGGCCGGAAAATGCTGCGGTGTCGGCGGCACCCGAGTTCACGGCCGGCACGGGACAGTCGAAATCGAAACGAGACTTCGAGATCCTGGTTCTACTGCTCGAAGTCCACCGATGAAGCTCACGTAGCGAGGCCGAGGTCGTTTCTGGTAAATCAGGTGCTGGTCACCTTGACAACCGGGCTCCCTCGACGAGTTTTGCCGATAGTCAGAAATTAATCGAACGACGACACACCTTGGCCTGAACTCGACAGCCGGCCCAAAGCCGCCGCCAGGTGACGTGCCATCTCGCCGCACTCGGCCCGATCTGTGGCATGGGGCTGTTCGGCGCGATCCGCTCGGATTCACCAGCGACTGGATCAGCCGGAGATCCACCCTTCCAGTGGCGATGGCGCTGTTCGCTGTCGTTTCGATGCTCACACCTGTCGACTCCGTAGCCGCCCACGCCGGGGATCGCCTTCGCGGTCGATGAGAACGCACCAGCCGTGCGACCGAGCGGAACAGCCGTCGCCACAGTCTTCACCGCTGAGAACTGGAGTCGATGAATGGATACCTTGCAGGCGTTCGATCGGGCTGCCGCGATTACGGACGGCATGGTCGGACCGATTACTGACGAACAGCTCTCATTGCCGACACCGTGTTCGGATTGGAACGTTCGCGACGTGCTCAACCACATTGTGCTCGGAGACCTGATCGTCACCGCGTTCTTCCAGAACGAGCCGCAACCCGACAGGAGCGCCGACCATCTCGGTGCTGACCCGACGAGGGCGGTGGCCAAGTCACTGGTCGGTACCCGCGCCGAGCTGACCCCGCCGGGTGCGCTCGAACGCATCGTCGAGGGCACCTTCATGGGAGCCGCGACCGTGGCGGAGTTGGCGGAACGGCGGATCGCCGACCTCGTCGCACATTTATGGGATCTGGCCAGAGCAACCGGCCGATCCACCGACTACGACCCGGAGTTGGTGGATCGGGTGATGGCGCATTATCGCGCCAGGCTAGAGGGAAGGCCGCGCGAGGGCATGCCGATCGCCTCCATCAGTCCCGTACCCGAGGGCGCCACGCCGGCGGATCGACTGGCCGGTTATCTCGGCCGAACAGTGATCGTCGCGTAACCGGGAGAATCCGGCCGGCTGGGCGTTCCCGGACGGACCGCATCTGAAGATCAGGAGCAGCTATGCGATCAAGGAAACGCTCAATGAGAATGGCGCTGGCGGTGGCGGCATCTCTTGTCGTGCTTAGCGCCTGTGGAGGAACCGCTGTCACCGGTTCCGGGTCCGGCCAGCCGAAACCGAGCGGGAAGGTCGGCGAGGTGCTGACCCTTGCCCAGCCAGCCGCGCCGAAGACCCTCGATCCGACGAAAGAGACGACTTCCGATCGCTTCTATGCCGCTCTCGCGTACCAGCCGCTCATCGTCCAGAACTCTGCCGGAGATCTGCAACCGGGTCTGGCCTTGTCGTGGCACTACGTCGGTACCGGGAACATGACTTTCGTACTCGCACTGCGTCCCAACGTGAAGTTCTCCGACGGAAGTGCCTTGTCGGCGCAAGGTGTGGTCGATCATTTCAGTTACCTGGTGAAAGCCGCGGGGCAGCAGGCCCCCCTGTTCGCCGGTTACGAATTCGCCGCGACCGGCCCGCTGGAGGTCACGGTCAGGAGCCCGAAGCCCGACCCCGATCTTGGCAAGCACCTCAGCCAAAACTTCGTCGCCGGTGACATTGTCAGCCCCACGGGCCTGAGCGATCCGGCCAAGCTCGGTGGCGCGACCTTCGGAGCCGGGCCTTACCAAATCGACGCGGCGCAGACCGTTGCCGGCAGCCAGTACACCTATGTGCCGAACCCCAACTACTACGACAAAGCTGCCGTGCACTGGAAGAAGGTCGTGGTCAAGGTCATGCTCGACCCGCAGTCGACGCTGGCCGCAATGCAGACGGGACAGGTGAACCTCTCGCTGGGTGATCAGGGCACTGTCCCCGCGGCGAAACGAGCGGGCCTGACGGTGACGAGCGCACCGCAGCTGGTCGTCGCCGTAACGCTCGCTGACCGCGGGGGCACGCTGGTCAAGCCGCTCGCGGATGTTCGGGTGAGGCAGGCCCTGAACTACGCGACCGACCGAGCGTCGATCGCCAAGGCCCTGTACGCCGACAGCGGCGCCCCGACGATGCAGCTGAGTGTGCCGGGGTCCGCCGGGTATGACGCGGCCCTCGAGCACACCTATCCCTACGACGTCACAAAGGCGAAGGCCCTGCTGTCGCAGGCGGGCTACGCCAACGGGTTCACGCTGGACCTGTTCACCACGACCGGCGGCGGGCTGAATCTCGTCACGCAGGCGGTGGCGCAGCAGTGGGGAAAGGCCGGAGTGACGGTCAAAGTCAACGAGATCTCCAACGCCAGTGCCTACCGGACTACGGTGTTGGGTGAGGCCAAAGCGCCCGCTTTCACCAGCAACTTCAGCGTCCCGGTTGCGATCGAGGGCAGCTACCTCTATCTCCCGAACGCGCTGTACAACCCGTTCCGCAATGCCGACCCCGTTCTGCAGAAACTTTACAACCAGAGCGCGGTTGCCTCACCGGAGGCGAAGGCCGGCGTGGACAAGCAGATCATGGCGTACCTGGTCCAGCAGGCCTGGTTCGTTCCGATCGTGAGCCAGGATCTCTATTACTACGCTTCCAGAAACATCACCGGAACGACCACGACACCGACCTCATATGTATCGATCTACGAGGTTCAGCCCGCCACCTGAAGGCCGCATCAACACTGCTCGACGACAAGAGGAGGCCGCGATGATCCGTACGACACTCCAATGGCTGGCATCTTCGTTCGTCCTGCTGTTCACGGTGACGGCGTTGACGTTCGTGCTGGCTTCGCTGGCACCGGGTGACGCGGTTCAGGCGGTGCTCAGCGACCAGGCCAACCCCACGCCGATGCAGTACGCACAGGTACGGCAGCAGCTCGGCCTCGACCGGCCGCTTCTGGAACAGTACTGGCACTGGCTGACGAACGTGCTGCACGGCAACCTGGGAACGGACCTCTTCAGCGGGCAGCCCGTCGCCGACACGCTCAACGGCCAGCTCGGGACCAGCCTCTCGATCATCAGCGTGACCCTTGTCGTCGCCACGATCCTCGGCGTCGGCGCTGGTGTGGTCAGCGCCGTCCGCGGTGGCCTGATCGGCAAGGCGCTCGAGGTCGCGACTGCGGTCGGTTTCGCGGTTCCGAACTTCTGGCTGGCACTCGTGTTGATCGAGATCTTCGCCATCGGGATCCCGTTGTTCCCGGCAACGGGCTACATACCACTCGGCGAAAACCCGGTGGGGTGGGCACAGAGCATCGCCCTGCCCGTCATCACCCTCGCTGCCGGGGCGACGACCTTCATCGCGCGACAGACCCGTGACTCGATGATGCGTGTGCTGGCGAAGGATTTCATCATCGCGCTGCGAGCACACGGACTCCCGATGCGGTCGATCGTCTTCAAACACGCACTGCGCAACGCCGCCGTGCCGGTCGTCACGACGCTGGGGCTGATGTTCATCGGGTTGCTCGGCGGCACGGTGTTCGTCGAGAACATTTTCGCCATCGCGGGCATCGGCCAGCAGGCCGTCAATGCCAGCCTCACCCACAACCTGCCGATGATCGAAGGCGTCGCGCTCTACTTCGCGGTAATCGTCGTCGTCGTCAACCTGCTCGTGGACATTTCCTACCGCTTCCTGAGCCCGACAGTCGGAGTGAAGTCGTGACGACGATCGCCAACCAGGCCCCCACCAGCCCGGTCACCCCGTCGCGGACACAGTCGCGAATGCGCACGTCCGTGGTGCGCAAACCAATCGTGCTGGTGTGCAGCGTCTATCTCCTGCTGCTGGTGGTCGCCGTGCTCGCGGCACCCATCCTGGCTCCTGGCGACCCGAACCTGCAGGACCTCGCCCATGTCCTCGCGGGACCTGGTGGGGTGCATTGGCTCGGGACCGACCAGCTCGGCAGGGACGTGTTCAGCCGCCTGCTCCACGGTGGCGGCGTCGCGCTGCTCGACGTTGCGACGGCGGTTCTCACGTCGCTGGCCGTCGGCGTACCACTCGGGATCGCCGCGGGTTATCTGGGCGGGTGGCCGGAAAGGATCATCACCCGCGTCGCTGATCTGGTGTTCGCGGTGCCGGGAATCGTGGTGCTGCTCATGGTTGTCGCGATCTTCCCCGGCAACGATCTCGCCGCCATGGTCACTCTCGGACTTCTCCACGCGCCCGGCCTGCTGCGGATCGTCCGCGCCTCGACCCTGGCCTGCCGCCGAGAGCTGTTCGTCACCGCGGCCGTGCTCTCCGGCCTGCGGGCGGTGACCATCATGCGCCGGCACATCGTCCCGAGCCTGGCCGGCCCCATCATCGTGCAGACCTCGCTGTTCTGCGCCAGCGCGCTCGTCATCGAGAGCGGCCTGTCCTTTCTCGGTCTCCTGAGACCGGACTCCAGCGGGCCCAGCTGGGGGAACATGGTCAGCCAGGCCGCCCGCGTCAGTTCCCAAGCCCCGTGGCTCCTCGTCCCGGCAGGCGGCCTGATAGCGATCACCGTGCTGGCTCTCAGCCTGCTCGGAGACGCGGTCCGCGACGGGACCGTCGGCCGCTCGGTCCCCGTAGTCGCCCTGCGGGCTCCGACTCCGCGCCATCCGGTTTCCCCGGCCGAGCCGGGCGGCGGTCTGCTCCACGTACGCGGCCTCGACGTCACGCTCCGGCGAGGTGGCGTCGACGTCCCCGTACTGAAAGACGTCAGCTTCACGATCGAAGCGGGTGAGTCGATCGGGATCGTCGGCGAATCGGGCTGCGGCAAGAGCACCACCGCCAAGGCGATCCTCGGCCTGCTTCCGGCCGGCGGACGGGTCACGGCCGGAGCAGTGCATTTCGACGGCAAAGATCTGACGCACCTGAAGGAGAAGGAGCTGTCCCGGATCCGGGGATCGGGGATCGCGCTGATCTCGCAGGACGCCGTCAACAGCCTCGACCCGGCCTACACCGTGGGCAGCCAGCTCCGCGAAGTCATCATCAGGCACACCGGCCTCGCCAGGAAACCGGCTGGCGAGCGCGCGGCGGAGCTGCTGCGCATGGTGCGCTTCCCTGATCCCGCGGCGATCATGCCGCGCCGCGCACACGAGCTCTCGGGTGGTATGGCGCAGCGAATCGGGATTGCCATGGCGATCGCGGCCGAGCCGAAGCTGCTCATCGCCGACGAACCGACCTCCGCCTTGGACGTCACTGTTCAGGCCGAGATCCTTGCGCTGCTCCGTGATCTGCGCCGACAGCTCGGCATGGCGCTCATCATCGTGACCCACGACTGGGGAGTACTCGCCGACGTCTGCGATCGGACCTTGGTCATGTACGCCGGCGAGATCGTCGAGTCCGCCACCGTCGAGCAGATCTACACGGCACCCGGCCACCCCTACTCCGCGGCGTTACTGGCATCGAACCCGCAGCTGGCCGAGGCCGGCGAGCCGCTGCCCACCATCTCGGGCAGGGTTCCCGAACCAGGCAGGTGGCCCAGTGGATGCCACTTCGAGCCCCGGTGCGGATTCGCCACGGACGCCTGCACCGGGAAACCGATCCTGCTCAGCCCCTTGCCGGACGAACGCGCGTCGCGCTGCATCCGGACCGAGCAGCTACTGGCGGGCCGATGAACACCCGGGCTGCGTCGTTGCTCACGACCCGCGGTCTCACAGTCGGGTACCCGCGGGGGAGGGGCAAGCCTCCTCTCTTCGCACTCAACGACATCGACCTCGACATCGAGGTGGGGGAAACGGTCGGAATCGTGGGCGAGAGCGGCTCAGGCAAGTCGACACTCGGCAACGCGATCCTCGGCGTGGTGCGGCCCACCGCCGGACGTATTGCGTTCGAGGGTGAGGACATCACCCACGCCGGTGCCGCCCGCAGACGTGCCCTCACCCAACACATCCAGGCCGTGTTCCAGGATCCGTTCGGTTCGCTCAACCCGATGCGCACCATCGGAAAGACGCTCGAGGAGCCACTCCTCGCCCATCGGAAGCTCGCCCGGCGAGAGCGTGCGAACGAGGTCGGCGAAGCGCTCCTGCGCGTCGGTCTCACCGCAGCCGATGCCGACCGGTATCCAGGTAGCTTTTCCGGCGGCCAGCGCCAGCGGATCGCGATCGCACGGGCCCTTCTCCTGCATCCGAAGCTGATCATCTGCGACGAGGCGGTCAGCGCGCTCGATCTGTCCGTACAGGCTCAGATCCTCAATCTGCTGCGATCCCTGCAACAGGAGTTGAAACTCGCACTCCTGTTCATCTCGCACGACATGGCAGTCGTCCGGCACGTCTCTGATCGAGTGGTTGTTCTCTACGCGGGAAAGTTGATGGAAAGCGGCAGTAGCGCCGAGATCTGTGACGATCCGCAGCATCCGTACACCCAGCGGCTGCTGGCCGCGCGGCCGGTCCCGGATCCCGTCGAGCAACGCAATCGGCATCTGGCCGGCACCCCCGCAGTGACTGCTCCGGTCCCGGAAGTCGGCTGCCCGTTCCGGCCACAGTGCCCACTGGCGACGGACGTCTGCGCAGTCGAGCCGCCCGTCATCAGGAGCGACAGCCGAACGGTGAACTGTCACGCATTCCCCGCTCACCGGGTATCAGGCGGGGAGTCCGAGTGAGATCGCAGCAGACCCGGTAGGTCCCGCCACGTACGCAGGGCTGGGACACGGACCTCGGTGGTGATCGTTCGTGGTGGTCGAGTCGTTCGAGTGTCCTGGCGGCCGCGGTGACCGTGGGCCGGCTGGACGCGCCGGCCAACCTTGATCAGCGTGGACGTAACGGCTCGACGGCTGACGGGGCAGCTGCCATTCGACTGCGGTAACGGCTCTTGACAAGTGATCGCGCGCGGGTGAAGCTGTTCCAGTCCATCAGGTCAATCGTTTGTCTTGGCGCCACGCGGCTAGTCGGACGAGCGACCTCCGCCGGAAGACTGCACGTGAGATGGATGAGTGTCAGGCGTCCGCTGACCGTGTCCGAAACTGGCGGAAATCAGCGTTAACCGGCCCGCGGGATGACTTCCAGTGGTCGGCCAGGCGAGCAAGTCAAACGTTTGAGTTGTTTTGTCCCTTGACGAGAGACTGACGAGGACCTGTGTGCGTCGATCTGGTCCGGCCGCAGTCGAATCCGTTGCAGCCGAGCCAACTCGGTCGGCGTGGTCGGGGGAATGCGGCTCAACCTCGTTCGGCGCCACGCTTCCGCCCGCTTCTCCCATCCAATCCATGTGGTAATCGAGTTCGAACGGGGTCAGACCAGTGACCGGAGCCATGCACAGCGCAGTGCGGAAATCAGCGCGTAGGAGGTTTGCGGCCCTTGCTGCGGGAGTCGCCTTGGGGACATTCGCGACGGCGTGCGCGTCGCCCGATGCCACCGCTCCCGCCGCCGGGAAAGCGGGCGGTTCCTTCACGATCGGCCTGGCCAACCAGCAGGAGTCGGTCACCTTCCCGGCTGCGATCGCCAAGGGCGCCAAGGATAAGGCGGCGCAGCTCGGGGACAAGCTGATCGGTCTCGATTCTCAGGGTGACCAGCAGAAGCAGGCAAGTCAGGTCCAGGATCTCATCGCTCAGCAGGTCAGCGCCATCCTGCTGGTGCCGCTGTCGCCGGGACCGGCGCAAGCACTGGTGGATCAGGCGACCGTGGCGGGTATCCCCATCGCGACGGTCCACGGGTACGTGGGAGCCGATCGCAACGTCAGCGACCCGTACTCCAAACTCAAGTTCGTTCTGGACGAAAACGAGGCCGAAGCGGGCGCGACAGCCGGCCAGCTGGCCCTCAAGGCCTTTCCCGCCGGGGGCAAGGTCGCCGTGATCACCGGTGCCGCCGGGTTCGTTGAGAACACGACCCGCGTGACGAAGTTCCAAGCAGCCCTCGACGGCGCGGGCGCCGGCAAGTACAAGATTGTCGCGAACCAGCCGGGTAACTGGACCAAACAGGACGGTCAGTCGGCCTGCCAGAACATCCTCGCCGCCAATCCCTCGATCGGTCTGTTCTACGCGATTTCCGATGACATGGCGGTCGGCTGTGCCGCGGCGGTCAAGTCTGCCGGGTCGAGCGCGAAGGTTCTCGGTGTCGGCGGTTCCCAGGCAGGCATCGACGCCGTCAAGTCCGGTGATCTTGCCGGAACCGTCTGCTACAAGCCGTACGACGAGGGTGCGATGGCGGTGCAGATGATGCACGACGTACTGGCCGGCAAGACTTCTGCGCCGCCGAAGACGACCTTCTACGACTCGCCCGGTATCACGGCCGACAACGTGTCCAGCTGCACTCCCCAGTGGTGACCCGGATGACCCCGTTGCTCACAGTCGAGGGCGTTCACAAGATCTACCCCAGCGGCACCCACGCGTTGCGCGGGGTCTCCCTGGCCGTGCGACCAGGCACAGTCCACGGACTCATCGGGGCGAACGGCGCGGGGAAGTCGACGCTCATCAAGATCATCTCAGGGGTCGAGCCGCCGAGTAGCGGCGGCCTTTCCTGGAAGGGCGAGCCCGCGGCCTGGACCGATCCGCTCGGGGCGCTCGCAGCGGGATTGGCCGCGGTACATCAGCACACCCCGCTGGTGGGTTCGATGAGCGTACTGGACAACGTATTCCTTGGCCGGCGCGAGACGATCAAGTGGGACGCCCCGGCACGGCGGCGGGAGCTGCAGGCACTGTGCGAGCGGATCGGGTACGACCTGGAGCCCGACCAACCTGTCGGCGACCTCTCGGTGGGAGCCCGCCAGATGGTCGCGATCCTGCAGTCACTCGCCAGGGATCCGTCGCTGGTGCTGCTCGACGAGCCCACGGCCGCGCTGTCGCCCCCCGAAAGGGACATCCTGTTCCGTTCCGTGCGGCGGCTGCGCGAGCTGGGCGTCACCTTCATCTACGTCTCGCACTTCCTCGACGAAATCCTCGACCTCACCGACCACCTCACCGTGCTGCGGGACGGGCAGGTCGTGGTGGATGAGGAAACCCGCGTCACCACCGAACAGCAGCTCGTCTCCGCTATCGTCGGTGATCGCCTCGCCCGGGTCGAGGAGAACGCGCCTACCTCCGATGGGCCACCGGGCGAGCCGCTCCTCACTGTCCAAAACCTGTCCTCGCCTGGCAAGTTCGGCCCGGTCAGCTTCACCGTGCGCGCCGGTGAGGTGGTGGGCCTCGCGGGGCTGCTGGGCAGTGGACGGACCGAGCTGCTCGAGGCGGTCTTTGGTGCAGACCCCGTCGCGAGCGGCACGGTCCTGATCGGTGGGCGGACACTGCGCGGGCGATCACCGCGCCGTGCGGTCCGGGCCGGGCTCGCACTGGTCCCGGAGGATCGGTCGCGGCAGGGACTGCTGCGGGACTGGGAGATCTGGCGGAACATCTCGCTGCCCTACCTGCGTTCGTTGTCGTGGCGTTCGCTGGTGCCCAACCGCGAACGCGAGCGCCGGCTGGCCGTGAAGGCGGTCACCGACCTGCGGATCGTGGCAGGCACTACCGAGATGTCCGTCGGTGAGCTCAGCGGCGGCAACGCCCAGAAGGTCGTCTTCGCGAAATGGCTCTACGGTCCGGCGACGGTCTTCCTCCTCGACGAGCCGTCGGCGGGAGTCGATATCGGCGCCAAGGCCGACATCGTCGGACTCATCCGGAGCCTGGCGGCCGCCGGCAAGGCGGTGCTGATGGTCTCCTCCGAGTTCGAAGAGCTGCGCGGCGCGTGCGACCGGATCGTGGTCATCCGCCGCGGGCAGATCGTCGCCCAGCGGCTCGCGGCAGCCACCGACCTTCACGAACTGACCGCACTTGCCAGCGGTCTCTGAGAGCAGCACTGACAACGATGAACAACGACGGAGAGTGAATCCCATGAGTTCCGCCAACACGTTGGGCGGGTGGCGCCGCGCATTGTCGCCGCGTTCGGCAGGCGTCGTGTACGCGCTGCTCCTGCTGGTGGCCGTACTGACGATCACGACGTCGGCACAGGGTCGCCCGCCGTACCTCAGTAGTGTCAACCTGAGCAATATCCTCGATCAGGCTTCCCTCATCGGGATCCTGGCGATCTTCATGACTCTGACGCTGATCACGGGCAACTTCGACCTGTCCGTCGCGTCGACGGCGGCACTCGCGGGGACGGTCGCGCTGAAGCTCGTCGACCAGTATGGAGCGCTTGTCGCGCTCTTCGGGGCGCTATTGACCGGTGCCGTGGTGGGGTTCGTGAACGCGGTGCTGGTACAGAAGGTCGGGGTCAACGCCTTCATCGTCACGCTCGGCACGTTGACCGCGGTTCGTGGTGTCGTGCAGGCGATCCTCGTCGGACAGAGCATCACCGCGACCAACAGCTCCTTCCATGACTTCGCGACCGCTCGGTGGTCCTTGCCGTTGGTGGTCGCTGTCGTCATCGCGGCCCTGTTGCTGATCGCGGCCGTGGTTCTGTCTCTGCGCAAGGAGAGTCGGCTCGCGGGCCTGGTTGGGACAGCGCCCTTGTCGTTGTCCGGCGTTGCCTTGGGTTTCGTCGCGATCGCTCAGCCCAAGATGCTCACCCAGACCGCGCCGGTCTGGATCATGCTCGCGTTGACCGTCGTCGTGAGCGTGGTCCTGCGGCACACGGTCGTCGGGCGCAACCTTTATGCCACCGGCGGGAACTCGGAGGCCGCGAGGCTCTCCGGTATCAGTGTCGACCGCTACAAGATGGGCGCGTTCGTCCTCAATGGTGTCGTGGCCGCCGCCGTCGGCGTGCTCTACGCGGGTCGGTTCAACTCCGTCGACCCGACCGTGCTGACCGGCGGTGAGCTCACCGTCATCGCCGCGGCCGTGCTCGGTGGAACCTCGCTGCTCGGCGGTTCCGGGTTCGTCGCGAAATCCGTGGTGGGCACGCTGATCTTGTTCACCTTGAGCAACGGCTTCAACGTGCTCAACATCGGCTCCAACTACCAGAACGTCGTCCAGGGCGGGGTGCTGGTGGCCGCTGCGACGTTGTATACGGCGACGAGCTCCCGGCGACGCAACCTGGTCCGTTCGTGGTTTTCGCGGCGGGGCCACGGAGACGGTGAGGCGCTGACACCTCCGGGCGACGTGGCGGAACCGAAAGCCACCGCGCAGACCGAGGGGCTGGGACTTCGACGGTGACCGGTGACGTCGGCGGCGTCACCGTGGTGGGGCCGTGCTGTCCCGGACGATCAGTTCCGTTGCATCGCGTACGACCTTCTTGACGACCTCGTCGGCGTCCTCGTCGAACAGGGCGAGGATGCCTTCGCGGCCCATCTCGGCCAGTGGCATACGTACGGTGGTCAGCGCCGGCACGAGATTCGCCGCCAGCGGGATGTCGTGGATCGTGACCACGGACATGTCGCCGGGGACATGCACGCCGGCCACTCGGGCCGCCGTGAGCGCGCCGATCGCGGCGGCCACGTTGGCCACCAGCACCGCGGTCGGGCGCTCGGGCCTTGCCAGGAGTTCCCGCATCGCGTCGGCGCCGGCCTCGCTGGTGTACCCGTTTCCGGCGACCAGAGCGGCGTCGGGCGTGAGTCCGGCGGTGCGCAGCGCCCGGCGGTAACCGTTGAGTCGACGGCGGGCGGTATCGCTGCCGGCCGGGCCGCGGATGTGCCCGATGCGCTGGTGGCCGAGTTCGATCAGATGCCGAACGGCGATCCGGCTCGCCCGTTCGTCGTCGGCCAGGATCATCCGCTGGACGCCGGGAATGCGCTGGTTGACCGAGACGACCGGGCGACCTGTGGCGACCATCGCTTCGACGGCGTCCGGCGGGATCCGGTCGGAGGCGAGAAGCAGTCCTTCGACGCGGCCCGAGGCCAGC
The DNA here is from genome assembly GCF_025464955.1 of Amycolatopsis sp. Classification (GTDB taxonomy): domain Bacteria; phylum Actinomycetota; class Actinomycetes; order Mycobacteriales; family Pseudonocardiaceae; genus Amycolatopsis. The sequence continues at coordinate 104,301 of NZ_JAODNM010000067.1, forward strand.
ATCCGCACATACCGCTCGGGTCGGTCTTCGAGCGCGGTACCCGTCAGGAGCAGTGCGTCGTGCTCGGTTGCGGTCTGCTCGGCACCCTTGATGATCTCCGCGTAGATCGGGTTCGCGAAGTCGGGGATCAACAGTCCGAAGGTGCCCGATTGCGCTGTCCGCAGGCTCTGTGCCGCGGCGTTGGGGTGGTAGCGCAGCTGTTTGATGGCGGCCACCACCCGTGCGCGCGTCTCGTCTTTGATGACCAACCGCTCGTCGCTGTTGATGACCCTGGACACGACTGAGGGGTCGACACGCGCGAGTGTGGCCACCTCGACGAGGGTGACCCGGGAGGGCTTCCGGCGGCCGGGTGTGGTCACGGCGCCGGAAGTGCTTGTGCGGAACCGGAGGCGATGGACGCGTAGCAGGCCTCGACCAGCCGCAAGGTGCCCAGGCTGTCCGCGCCGCTCGTCGGCGCGGGGGTGTCGTCGGCGATCGCGGCGAGCAGCGCGCGCATGGGGCCGGCGAACGCGTCGGGAATCCAGCGGGTGGTCACCGGGTAAGGGACCCAGCCGTCGGTAGGGAGCGCGATGCTGTTCACCTCCAGGGTGTCGGGGCGACCGTGTGGGTAGTCGTACAGCAAGCCGATGGTCCCGCGCACACTGCCCTTCGAACCATCGATACGCAAGCGAGCGTAGTGGTCTCCGGTGACGTTCTCGTGGTTGACGTTCACCAGCGCGCTGCGGCCGTCGTCGTACAGCAATGTGGTGGTCGTCCTGGTCTCACCGGTCGCGAGCTGGCCGGGTCGCCGCCCGGCGGCGCAGAAGACCCGCTGTGGCGTGCCGAGGATCGAGCGGATCGAGTCGAAATAGTGGATCGAGTGGTACATCAGGTCCAGTCGTGGCGAGGTCACCAGCCATCCCCACGCCGACCAGTCGGTGGCGATGTTGACGTCGATGGTCACCGAGGTCAACTCGCCGAGCCAGCCCGCGTCGGCGATGGCCCGGGCGGCCGCGATTCCTTCGCCATAGCGCATCTGCTGGTTCACCACCAGCTTCCGGTCCAGCTCTGCGGCCAGCTCGACGATACCGCGCGCCGTGTCACTATCCACGGCGAGCGGTTTCTGGGCGAGGATGTGCTTACCGGCGCGCAGCGCGCGCCGCGCGATCTCGGGCTGGGCCTCTGGCACCACGGCGATGTCGAGTACTTCGATCTCGGGGTCTTCGAGCAGTTCGTCCAAGCCGGCCACGCGCGGCACGTCGAACCGGTCGGCGACCTCCTTCGCGAGGTCCTGACGCAGATCGCAGATCGCGGCGATGGGCAGGCCGGCCTTGCGGTACGCCGGCAAGTGTCCAACTTGGACGATCGCCCCGGCGCCGACCACGCCGATCTTCCGGTGGTGACCGGGCGGAACGGTCAGCTCGCAGGCGGCGGCGATCGGGGCGAACATGTCGAGCACGGCGGTCTCCTGGAGAAGCTCGAGGACTTCTGGTCGGCGGATCTCTTCCTCATTTGACCACCGCGTGATAAGAACAGTCAATCGTTTGAGTGATTGAGGGGAGCCGGGATGTCCCAGACGCCGCTAGTGGTGCTCGGTCGGAAGTTCGACGGGTTCGACCGCGCGTTGACCGCACAGCTGCGTGAGCTGCCCGAAGTGGACGCTCGCTTCGAACTCGTCGAGATCGGCGACCTGCAGCGGCAGGTCTTCGACGGCGTCGGAACGTCTTCCGGCGCGTACGACGTACTGATGCTCATCACGGACTGGTTGCCGTCGCTGATTGAATCGGGCGGGTTGCTGCCGCTCGATGAGCACTTCGAGGTGGATCCGCCGCAGGGCTGGCCGTCGGCGTGGGTGCCGTCACTGCGCGCGCTGCAGAAGGGGCCCGACGGCAAGACTTACGGCGTGGCGTACCACGACGGCCCGATGCTGCTGCTCTATCGCACCGATCTGTACGCCGACCCCCAGGAGCAGGCGGGTTTCGCCGAACGGTTCGGTTACCCGCTCGCACCCGCCGGCACCTGGTCGCAGTTCCACGACCAGGCAGTGTGGTTCAACCGGCCGGGCGAAGGCTTGTACGGCACGGTTCAGGCCGGTTTTCCTGACGAGCACAACAACGTCTACGATTTCCTCACCCACCTGTGGAGCCGCGGCGGAGAGCTGGTCGACGCTGCCGGCCGCTCGGGGCTGGACCAGCCCGCCGCCCGCGCGGCGATCGACTTCCTGCACGACCTCTGGCACGTGAGCAAGGTCGTCGACCCGGGCGCGGCAGAGTGGGACAGCGTTGCGTCCGGCGCCCATTTCGCGGCGGGAGAAGCGGCGATGATGGTCAACTGGTGTGGCTTCGCCGCCCTGTCGGCCGATCCGGAATCGCCGACGCACGGTCTTGTCGGCTGCGCGCCCACCCCCGGCCACGATGGCGCCAACGGCTCCGCGGTCACCATGAACGCCTACTGGGTGCTCACCGTGCCTTCGGGGGCACGCGACCCCAAGCGGGCTGTCGACCTGATCCGCAAGCTCGGGACCCACGAGATGGACGTCCTCACCGCGCTCGGCGGCGGTTCGGCGACCCGGCGTGACTCGTGGGCGGCGCCGGAGGTCCAAGCGATCGCGCCGTACTACGAGGTTCTGGAAGAGGCCCATGCACACGCTCGGTCCGTACCGGTCGACCCGCGTTGGCCGCGGATGGCGGCGATCCTCAACGAGATGATGCGGGCTGTGGTGTCCGATTCCGCCGGGCAGGAGGCGCTCGACCTTGCGCACCGCGAACTGGAAGCCCTGCTCGGCGCTACAGCGGAAGCACAGTGACCGCCCCACCGACGACCACGTCGCGAGCGTAAGAGTCAGGGGTACCTATGGACTTCCTTGTCGAACTCGAAACCCGGCTGCCGCCGGAGATGCCTGCCCCGGATAGGAAGAGTCTCCTTGCCAGGGAACTCGTGCACGGTCGGGAGCTCCGCGCGAGCGGGGTGATCGACGCGATCTGGCGCCTGCCGGGCAGGCTGGCGAATGTCGGTGTCTGGAGGGCACCGGACGCCAACGCCCTGCACGAGGCGATCGCCGGCCTCCCGGCGTGGCCGTGGATGACCGTCACCGTGACGGTCCTCGCCGAGCACCCGCTCATGCTGAGCTAACGCGGCGGGCCGGTGGATTCCCGGACGACGACGGTGACGGGATCGGTGACGACCTCGGTGATGGTCTCCTCCGGACCCCGCTGCGCGAGCAGGTGCAGCGCGCGGCGGCCGAGCTCCTCCAGAGGCATGCGGACGGTGGTCAGGCTAGGGACGAGGTGGCCGGCCAGTGCCATGTCATGGATCGCGATCACCGAGATGTCCCGCGGTACCGACAGGCCCCGTGCGTGCGCGGCGTGCAGGGCACCCACGGCCGAAGCGACGTTCGCGACGAACACCGCTGTCGGTGGGCGGGGGGCCGAGAGCAGTTCGTCCATTGCCGCGGCTCCACCGGCCGGGGTGTAGTCGGCGTGCGCGATGTGGCCAGGTTCGACGGCCAAACCGGCTGCGGCCATCGCCGACGAGTAGCCCCCGCGCCGTCGCCTGGCGGTATCCGCGCCCTCGGGACCGGCGAGGTGCCCGATGCGGCGGTGCCCGAGCGCGACGAGGTGGTCCACGGCGAGTTGGCTGCCCCGCTCGTCGTCGAGTATCACGTACCGGTGGGAGCCCTCTGCCCGGCGGTTCACCAGGACCCAAGGTACCTTCGACGTGCGCAGTTGCTCCATGTCGTGCCCCGACTGTTCGCCGGCGAACAACAGCCCGTCGACCCGGCCCTGGCCGAGCAGATCGAGGTAGTGCCGCAGACCTAGCCGAACTCCGTTCGAGCTCGCTGTCATCAGACCGAAGCCGAGCTGCGCGGCGGCCTGCTCGGCCCCTTTGATGATCTCGGCGTACACCGGGTTCGCGAAATCAGGGATGAACAGGCCGTACATGTACGCACGAGCGGTACGCAGGCTGCGGGCGGCGGCGTTGGGACGGTAGTCGAGCTTGTCGATGATCTCTTGTACCCGCGTGCGCGTCTCGGGCCGGACGCTCAGGTTCGGGTCGTCATTGATGACCCGCGACACCACGGACCGGTCGACGCCCGCCAGCCGTGCGACGTCGTTGAGCGTGACCTTGGCCGGCCGCGCTGGTTTTCGCATGTCCGGCATAGCCCTGCCGTCCCCTCCAGTTGTGTTCTCGCCCACTCTAATGGTCGTCCGCTGGTGGCCGGCGCAGCGCCGACCACCAGCTTGTTCGCGCCCGGTTTCGTGGGCAGGCAGGTCAGTGATCCCTGCTTCACCCCGGCGAAGCTCCCGGTCAGAACAGGCACAGGGGATTGACGGGTGATCCGGTGCCGCCGGGGAGACGTAGCGGTGCGACGGTGAGCAGGAATTCGGCCGTACCGAGCTCGGCGCAAACCTCGACCAGGTCGGCGAGGCGGGGGCAGTCGAGCAGCACCAGCCCCATCGCCACCAGCCCGATCTGGTGCAGCGGCAGGGGGACGGCCTTACTGGGGAACGGGATCTGGTCGACGCAGTCACCGCTGTACACGGCGACTTCGCGTTCGTGCAGCCAGGGCAGGCAGCTCGCGTCAAGCCTGGCGCGCACGCTTGGGTCCTCCGTGCCCTGCTCGGCTTCCCGGCGCTCCAGGCCGACGTGCACGAACACCGCGTCGCCGGAGGTGACTTCGGTTCCGGACAGGCGTTCGGCGGCGGTGAGATCCTCGGCGGTGACGGCCTCGCCCGGAGTCAGGAACGGCACCCCTCGCACGGCCGTGACGTCCAGCAGGACGCCGCGAGTGACGATCCCGTCCCGTTGCGCGTGGACCGAACCGGACCGCAGGCCGTCGGGCCGCAGCAGCTCGTCCGAGCGGCGGCCGTTATAGGCGTTGCCCTCCCAGAACACATGGGTGATCGCGTCGAGGTGGGTGATGGCGAATCCGTGCGGAGCCAGCTCGAAACTGTCCAATGCGGACGTAGGCGATGTCGAGTCGAACAGCATCCGGTGCCGCAGCGGGTCCGCGTTCAGCTGATCGGCCACTGTGGACAGATCGCGGCCGATGGACACGCAGCGGCCGTGCTTCACCAGGGCGGTGGCGGTACGCCGGGTGGCGTCGGTGATGTAGTTCAGCGTGCCGAGCTCGTCGTCGGCACCCCACTTGCCGGTGTTGGAACAGCGGTCGAACAGGGCAACGATCTCGTCGTCGGTCACTGATTCGCTCCTTCGTCCGGGTTCAGCCGGTGTGCGGGCGGCTGGACCATTTCGAGCACGATCCGGTCAGGATCCTCGAAGTAGCAAGTGAATCCGCCCGCGTTGATCCCGGCCGTGATGTCGTTGGGCGGCGAGTAGAACTTGACGCCCGCCGCGGTCAGCGTCTGGTAGCGATCGTGGATGTCGTCCACGGTCAGCGCGAGGTGAGCGGCACCGGGATTGCGGATCTCGGCCTCGCCGCGGGTGCCCTTCGGCTGCAGGTACTGCACGAGCTCGAGGTCGTGGCTGGACAGGCCGCGCGGCTGCCCGGGCACCACCAACTGCGCGATCCGCAGATGCGCGTCGGGATAGCCGACCAGTCGGCGGGTGTACTCGTTGCTCTGTTCCTGGGTGTGGATCAGTTCGAAGCCGAGCTGGTCGGTGTAGAACTCCACTGACTTGTCCAAATCGGACACTGTGAAACTGAAATGCCAGACACCGTGCAACACGTGAACTCTCTCAATCCATTTCGAGGCCGCCGCAGACGTTGACTGCCTGCCCGGTGATGTAGGAAGCGGACGGCGAAAGCAGGAAGCCCGCTGTCTCGGCCACCTCCGCCGGGGAAACGATGCGCCCCAGCGGGATCTGGGCGGCTTGCCTGTCGAACGACTCCTGCGGGGTGATGTGCTCGATCTTCGCCTTCGTCTCGTGGATGGCGCGGGTCATTTCGGTGTCGACCACCCCGGGACAGATCGAGTTGACGGTGATCCCGAATTCCGCGAGGGCCTGGGCAGCCGAGCGGACGAGGCTGATCACGCCCGCCTTGCTCGCCGCGTAGTCCGCGGCGGTCGCCCGGCCACCTCGCCCGGCGACCGAGGCCACCGCGACCATGGCTCCGCCGCCGTGCCGGCGTGCCCGCCGGGCCACCGCCTGCAGCAGCAGGAAGGTGCCCTTGAGATTGACCGACATCGTCAAGTCCCAGCTGTCCTCGGGCAGTTCGAGGAACGGCCGGTTGCGGATCATCCCCGCGGCGCTCACCGCGAGAGTCAGCGGCCCTAGCTCGTTTTCGGCCATGGCCACGACCTGCTCCACGGCTGCGCCCGAGGTGACATCCACGGGGTAGACGCGGGCCACCCCACCGTCGCCGGTGATCAGGTCCGCGGTCTCCTGGGCCGGCCCCGTCGCGATGTCGGCGACCGCTACCTTGGCCCCTTCCGCGGCGAGCAGCCGGGCGCACGCGCGCCCGATCCCGCCACCAGCACCGCTGACGATCGCGGTCTTTCCGTCGAAACGTCCCATTGAACCTCCTCGTTCTTGGGGCTTCTGGCCTTAGACTTCTGTTCTCCACAGCGCGAGTGCCGCGTTGACGGTCTCGTGTGGACGGCCGAGATAGGACTCGGGCGGCAGCTCCTCGATCGTCGCGGCCACCTCGGCCGGCAAGGCGTGGCGCAACGCCGTGAACAGTGGTTCGCCGGTCGCGCGGCAGTGGCCCACGGCTTCGTAGACCAAGTCGTGGGCGCGTTCGCGGCCGAGCCGGTCCGCCAGCCGCATCATGTACGCCTCCGCCATCACCAGGCCGCCATCGGCACGCAGGTTGGCGCGCATCGCTTGCGGGAACACCTGCAGCCCGGCCGCAATCGAGGCGGAGGTGCGCAATGCGGCCGCGCTCAAGCAGACCAGCTGCGGGAGTACCTGCCATTCCGCCTGCCATTCACCCGCGGCGCGTTCGTGCCCCGCCTCCATCACGCGGAACAGTGCTGAACTCAGCGCCCCGGTGGTGGCCGACAGGCCGATCACCGCCTCGGACTCGATCGGGTTGACCTTCTGAGGCATCGTCGACGAGGCGCCCCGGTGATGCCCCGAGGCCTCACCGACCTCAGCGATCTCGGTGCGCGACAGGTCGACGACCTCGCGGGCGAAGCGCGCGCAGGTCCCGGCGAGCAGGGAGCAGACCAGGCCGAACTCGGCGAGCCCGTCGCGTGCCACATGCCACGGGACGTCCGTCGTGCGCAGGCCCAGTAACCGCGCGACCCTGGCACGCAGCGCCACTGCGTGCACACCGTATGCGGCGGACGTCCCGCCGGCGCCGAACAAGGACACGACGGCGAGCCTGGTGCGCGCCGCCGCCAGCCGGTCGCGGTGACGTGCCAGTTCGCCGACGTAGGTGGCGATCTTCGCGCCGAACGTGGTGGGCACCGCCTGCAATGCGTGGGTGCGCCCGGCGATCACGGTCTCGGCGTGTTGTTCGGCCAGCCGCGCCATCGAGTCGCCGAACTCGGCGAGAAGCACCCCGAGCCGTGCGGCGGATTCGTCGAGTTGGAACGCCAGCCCGGAGTCCATGATGTCCTGGGTGGTGGCGCCGTAGTGCACGCGGCCCCGGTGAGCCTCCGGCAGCGCGGCGTCGATCTGGCGGACCAGGGACAGGATCGGGTAGCCGACGGTGCGGGTTTCCTTCCAGAGTCGGTCACGATCGATGTTCCCTGGCTTCGCGGCTTCGACGATCGCTTCCGCGGCGTCGGTCTCGAGTATGCCCAGTTCGCCTTGTGCGGTGGCCAGTGCGGCCTCGACGCGCAGCCAGGACCCGATCGTCGCTTCCTCGGACAGGATCTGCGCGGTGCGGTCGTCGCCGTACAAGCCGACGAGTATCTCGAAGCGCTGCGGACTCATCGCCCTCCTTCGTGGCTCGGTAGCCGATCACGCTCGGCATTCGATCAACAAGCAGTCAATCGATTGTCTAATCCTACGACGGCCCGGCGTCAAGCTCAACGTGAGCCTGGTTTGCCAGATGTGGAACCCTGTGTTTTAGTGAGATCAATCGATTGACTAGATGAGCGGACACCCGAGTGGTGGAGGTATCGATGACTACGGATCAGCTCGCGGCGGATCTGCGCGCGATGTGGCGGATCAGGGCCTTTGAGGAGAAGATCCAAGTCCTGCACAAGGACGGGGATGTGCGCGGCTCGGTCCACCTGTGCATCGGCCAGGAGGCCGGCCCGGTGGGCGCGTGTGACGTTCTCGGTGAGTCCGACGCGTTGTTCGTGACCTACCGCGGGCACGGCTGGGCCATCGGCCGCGGGACGCCGCTACGCCCGCTGTTCGCCGAACTGCTGGGCCGCGCCACCGGCGTCAACGGCGGACGTGGCGGCTCGGCGCACTTCAGCGCTCCCGAGTACGGCTTCTACGGCGAGAACTCCATCGTCGGCGGCGGCGCTTCGCACGCCGTCGGGGCCGCGCTCGCCGGCAAGCACGACGGCACGGACCGTCTCGCCGTAGCAGTCTTCGGCGACGGCGCGATGAACCAGGGCGCGGTGTACGAGGCGATGAACTTCGCCGCGGTGCTCAGCCTTCCGGTGTTGTTCCTCTGTGAGAACAACCGGTATTCCGAACTGACCCCCATCCGCGACATGGTCCGCAATGAGCGGCTGACCGACCGCGCCACCGCACTCGGGATGCCCGCCGGCCGCATTGACGGCAACGACCCGGCCGTGGTCCGCGAGACTGTCGCCGATCTCGCCGAGGCCGCCCGCGAAGGCGGCGGTCCCGCGTTCGTCGAGCTCACCACCCAGCGGCTTGTCGGGCACTACATCGGCGACGTGCAGCAGTACCGCACCAAGGAGGATCTCGAGGCAGACGCTCTCGTTGAGCCGATCGTGGTGGCGACCAAGAAGCTCGCCGAGTCCGGTGTGGACACCGACGCTATCGAGCGCGAGGTCCGGGAAGAAGTGGAAACCGCGGCGCGTCAGGCACTTGCCGATCCGGCAGCCGATGTCAGCAAGGTCAAGGAGCACCTCTATGCCTGAGCTCAACTACTCCGGTGCTGTCAACGCCGCGCTGCGCCGCTGTCTCGAAGAGATCCCGGAAACCTTGCTGTACGGCGAAGACGTGGCAAAGCCCGGTGGCGTGCACGGCGTGACCCGCAGGCTGTGGAAGGACTTCGGCGACCGGGTGTTCGACACTCCGATCAGCGAGTCGGCGATCCTCGGCTCCGCGATCGGCGCGGCCATGATGGGCCGGCGGCCCATCGTCGAGATCATGTGGGCGGACTTCTTCCTCGTCGCGCTCGACCAGATGGTCAACCAGGCGGCCAACGTCCGCTACATCTCCGAAGGCCGGCTCACCGCGCCGCTGGTCGTGCGCACCCAGCAGGGGAACTCGCCCGGTGCCTGCGCGCAGCACTCACAGAACCTCGAAGCGCTCTTCACCCATACCCCCGGCCTGCGCGTCGCGATGCCTTCGACCCCGCAGGACGCGTTCGACATCATGGTTTCCGCCGTGTACAACGACGACCCGGTGGTCGTGATCGACAACCGGACGCTGTACTTCGGTGACAAGCAGCACGTTGTCACCGACGCCGCGCCAGCGGCGATCGGGGGCAGCCACTTGCGACGCACCGGGTCGGCCGCCACCGTGGTCACCTGGGGTGCGATCACCCACCACGTGCTCGCCGCGGCGGATCGGCTCGGCGAAGAAGGCGTGGAGGTGACCGTCCTGGAAACGCCGTGGCTCAACCCGTTCGACCACGACGCGCTGCACATGTCCCTTGCGTCCACCGGCGGACGGCTCGCCGTCGTGCACGAGGCCAACACCACCGGCGGGTTCGGCGGTGAGGTCATCGTGCGCGCGCTCGAAGCGGGAGTCCTTTCCGGACGTCCACTTCGGATCGGTACGGACGATTCGCGGATCCCCGCCACACCCGAACTCGCCGCCGCCCTCATCCCGGGCGCCGACCGGATCTTCGCCGAGCTGAAGCAGTTCCTCACGAGGTGAACTGACCCCCCTGGAGTCCCCCTTCCTGGAGTCCCCTTCCTGGAGTCAATGATGACCAAGGTTCGTTACCAGGTGTTCGCGATGAACTTCGCGGCTTGCCTGATCAACTACGGTGACCGCGTCGCCTTGTCCGTGGCCGCGCCGTTCATCCTGGCCGAGTTCCATTTCTCGCCCGCGTTGTGGGGAGTCGTCCTCAGCGCGTTCTTCTGGACGTACTCGCCGTTCGCGCTCCTCGGCGGGTTCATGGTCGACCGGATCGGCGTCCGCCGGGCGTACACGATCTGCATGCTGGTGTGGTCGCTCACCATTCCGCTCACGGCGAGCGCGTGGAGCGCCGGCTCGCTCATCATCGCCCGGCTGCTCTTCGGCGCGGGGGAGGGGCCTCAGGCGCCGATCAGCACCAAGCTGACCGCGAACTGGTTCCCGAGACGGCAGACCTCGACCATGCTCAACCTGGCGCAGGCCGGCACCACGATCGGGCCGATCATCGCGACCCCGCTGGTGGTGTTGGCGTGCACGACGATGGGTTGGCGCCCGGCCTTTGTCATCCTTGGCGCCTTCGGGGTCGTGTGGTGCGCGGTGTGGTGGTTCGTCGCTCGGGACCGTCCACAGGACCACCCGCGTTCCGACGCCGCCGAGCGGGCATACGTCACCGCTGACCACGAACCAGCGACGGGCGAGGCGAGCAAAGGAAATGTCCGGTTCTGGACGCTCCTGCGCACGCCATACGTTCTCGCACTGGCGATCGCCTTCTTCGCCTACTCGTGGGTTCTGTTCATGTTCCTCACCTGGTATCCGACCTACCTCGTAGATGTGCGCGGCGTGAAGAAGACCGATCTCGGCGGGATCGCCACCATTCCTTGGATCGCCGCGACGGCAGGCCTGATCGTCGGTGGCTTCGTCGCCGACCGGCTCATCAAGCGCTCTGGCAGCTTCGTGAAACCGCGCAAGTGGATGATCGTCGCCTGTCTGATCGCGGTGGCCGTCTGCTTCGGGCCATCACCTTTCGTCCGGTCGCCGACGCTCGCGCTCGCGTTGGTGTGCGTCGCGATATTCTTCCTGCTCGCCAGTTACCAGTATCAGGCGTTGATCGTCGCGCTGGTTCCCTCGGGGTATATGGGCAGGCTCGCCGGTGTGATCCAGATGTGCTCGACTTTGGCCGGCATCCTCGCGCCGATCGTCACCGGCGAGGTGGTCCAGGCGACCGGCAGCTACACTCCGGCGTTCCTGGTCGGCGGCGCGCTGGCAGTGGTCGGTGCCGTCGCCGTTGTGGTGCTCGTGCGGGAGAAGCAGACTTCGCCCTCGACCGACTCGGAACCGCTCGGAGTGGCTTGACCTGCCGTGCACGACAGGACTCAGGATGGGCCTGAGCGAGGTCGCGGGCAGGTCAGGCCCGCGACCTCCGTCAGCCCGATATTAGTTGAGCGCGTGGTGCAAAAGCACCTCGGAGGCAGACAGGTAGCGATCGACGTAGTTTCTGTCGAGGCCGCGAGTCGGCAGGATCGGTTGGGCCTTGTGCCCGAACATGAGCCCGGTCCGCCCTTCAAGTTCCGGGGCGAAAAGGAGCGGCACCATCCGTTTCGCATAGGTCTCAGGAGATTGCATGGAGATGCCGATGACGGTCTCGACCAGTTTGTGAGTGGTGCTGCCGTCGCCCAGGAAGTTGCTTCTGATGCCGGTTTTGATCAGGTAGGGTCCCAAGCCGAAGAAAGCCGGACCTGGGAACCTGTTCTCTGCGCCGAGTACGAGGGCTTCGTTACCGGCGATGGTGTTGGCGTGGGCAACCAGGGATTTGTAGTTCTTCTCCGAGTTGAGGTCGGCGGGGTTGCCGATCTCTCCCACGCCGGGAGACCCCATGACGAAAACGCGCGGCCTGGGTGTCTCCTCCCCACGGGCGGATCCGAGTCTGGGGCTGAGTCCTTGAAGGACCGCGAGCCGACTCAAGTAGCTGATCGCCATATCTCGCTCGACTAGTTCGCGCGTCTCCTCCCGCGTCTTGGCCGCGATGATTCCTGTGGTGAAGAGCACCACGTCGAAGGATTCCGCCGGGAGTTCGAGGCCCACTCGGACAGCCTCGCTCATCAATGACAGATCAGCCGCCACGAACGTCAGCCGGGCAGCCTGGTCGTCGCGAAACGTTCGCCCGACCACCGTGACGTCCGCACCTCGCGCCAACGCTTGCCGGGCGATGGCTCGCCCAAGGCCGTTGGTCCCACCGATGACGGCCAACTTCTTTGAGGAGAGATCGAGTCGCTCGACCGGGATCGGTCGCATGATCACACTCGGATCCGGAACTCCCTTCTTGGGAGTCTTTTGCTTCCGGGGAGTTTCGGAATCGCTCGGCGCGGAACCTTTTGCCGCGTTCACAGATGCTTCCCTTCTTGCGTGACGGCCAGGGTGCGGCCGGCGTGGCGGGCGGCGTCGGTGGCCTCGGCGTGCCGTTGGGCGGCCAGGTCCTGGAGGCCTTCCATACCGGGGGTGGTGGCGGCCAGGGTGAGTTCTCGTTCGATGACGGTGAGGTCGGCCTGCCAGTAGTCGGCGAGGATGCGCCGGAGGTAGGGGGTGGAATGATCCCAGCCCTCACGGGGTGTGCCGGGTCCGTAACCTCCTCCGCGGACGGTGACCAGGGCGGTGGGCTTGTCCTTGAGCAGGCCGTTGGCAGCTACGCCGGCGGCGGCGCCGACAAGGTCGATCCAGGTCTTGACGTGCTGGGAGACACCGAAGTTGTAGAGCGGGATCGCCAGTAGGACGGCGTCTGCGTCGGTCAGTTCCGCCGTCACGTCGGCGGCGAGGGCCAGGGCGTCGCGCTGGTCCGGGGTGCGCTCGCCCTCAGGTGTGAAGCCGGCGGTGGTCGCGAGCATCCAGGCGTCCGCCGGTAGCGGATCGGCGCCCAGATGGCGGCGGATGACCGGCTCGCCGGGGTGGGCTGCGGACCATTCAGCTTCCAGCAGGTCGGCGAGTTCGGCGCTGGTCGAGGTGCTGGGCAGGATGCTGGCGTCCAGACGGAACAGGGTCATCAGTGTTTCTCCAGGTCAGTGTGGTGTGCCTGGGACGGTCCCAGGGTGCCGGTGGGTGCCACCGTATCAGCATAAACGGACTTTACCCCGTTTGTTATTCCAGCCGGTAGAGTGAGTCCCGTGGATCTACCTGTCTTGCCCTTGGAGGCGCCGCGCGTCGAGCGCGCCGACGCCGTACGCAACCGGCAGCACCTGCTCGCCGTGGCTCGCGAGATGCTCGCCGAACAGGGCGCGGCGACGCTGACCATGGACGGCCTGGCCGAACGGGCGGGCCTGGGCAAGGGCACGGTCTTCCGCCGGTTCGGCACCCGCGCGGGGATCTTCCAGGCGCTCTTGGACGAGGAGGAGCAGGCCTTCCAGGCGCAAGTCCTGTCCGGGCCGCCGCCGCTCGGCCCCGGCGCTGCGCCGCTGGAGCGCCTGATCGCCTACGGCCGGGCCCGATTCGCTTTCCTGTTCTTGCACCACGAGATCGCCCGCGCCGCCCTGGATGGCAGCCAACCTGTACCAGCCGGATCGGAGACGAGCCTCTCCCGGCTGCACATCCGCATGCTGCTGGGGCAGATAGACCTCGGCCCCGCCGACCTCGACACCTTGGCCATCCAGCTCGCCGCCGCCCTGGACGGCCCCTTGCTGCTCTATCTATCGGCGTCCGACCTCACCGATACCGCTCTCCACGTCGAGCAGCGGGTCGCACAGGGCTGGCAGGACCTCGTGCAGCGCGTCTGTCGACCTTGACCGACAATCCGAGCCGGTTCTGGCCGGTCGTCACCTTCAGGTGCTCACGAATTGTCTCCCCGTGGGGATCGCGGCACCGGGGCTGGCCGGGTCGTCGACCATCTCGTTGATCATCACGCGGCCGGCGAGAATGCGGTTCGCGACCGTACGGGCGCGGCCCTGGTCCTCGCCGTAGACGTAGGCGTGGAGACCGTATTCGACGTCGTTGGCGATGGCCTCGTCGTCGTCGCGGTAGGTGATGACCGACAGGACGGGCCCGAAGATCTCTTCCTGGGCGATCGTCATGTCGTTGGTGACACCGACGAAGACGGTGGGCTTGATGTAGTTGCCAGCCTCGAAGCCGCGAAAGTCACTTCACGGCGAATTGCGGTGCGAGATGTGACTTTCGCTGCCACTGCTCGCAAAGCGTGTCACTCACAGATGCACCAAGCCCGCGAGGCCGGTCGCTTTGCGTGAGTCGCGAATGGCGTCATCCGTGCGTTCACTGCAAGGAAAGTCCCTTTCGGTCACTCACGAAACGCAGCCACCAGCGCATCGGAACGGGCCAAGATTCGCGCGTTACGCGGCGGCGATCGACGGCCGTGACTATGCCATGCTACGCAACGTGTTGACCGATGACGCCCGGTTCGTCGCCCAAATCACCGCTGGCCCGGCGGTGGGGCCGGACGAGTCCGGCGACGCGATCGTCAAGTTCGTCTCCGACACCACTGCCGTAGAGCACGGCCAGCGTCGCCACGTATTGACGAACGTGTGGCGCGAGGGGGAGGAGGTCGCTCATGCCGGTGTGGGTCTGTTCGAACATGCCCTCCGGGCGTCTGCTGACGTCCTGGAGGGTTGGTTCCTGAGCTCAGGAACCGGCTGCCCGACGTCACTGGCCTGGGCGCCCGCGGTCCACATTTCTGATGACTGGTGGGGTGCTTGCTGTGCGGCGACCCACACCGCGACGAGCGACGCCCACCAGGCGAGCAAGACCGTGCACGCGGCGAGCACGGCGCCGGTGGACGGTGCGGGGGTGTCGACGCGGGTCCATTGCTCTTCGAACTGCCAGACGGTCGGCATGGCGATGAGCGATCCGGCGACGGTCAGCGTGACGAACACGACGAGCGCGGCGCGGTACCGGGCCAACCGGCGGGCGGGGCTCACCGAAGGACCGCAGGGGGAAAGCCGCTGGCGTCGATGCCGTCGGTGGAGGCCGGCTCGAATACGGGTGGCATGGCGCCTCCGCAGTGCCGGCGCGTGAGGCCGAGCTCGATGACCGGCTCGCACCAACACATATCAGAGTAGGCGTGATGCCGGAGCCCAGCGGCGCTGTGGCCGAATCGACAGCCGGATCGTCATTTCTTGCCCAGCTTCATATCAACGAAACCTGGCAGCGGTCGAAGCCGGTTTCGTTCTTTGTAGCAGGGGCAGCACTGCCAAGGAGCAGGTTTCTCGTCGTCAGGCTCAGTCGTTCCCGGATTCTGCGACCCCAGAGTCAGGGATCTCGGCGGGAGCGGAGGACGAACTTCTGGACCTTGCCGGATGCCGTCATCGGGAAGCTCCGTGGGCCTCACCGCGCCCAGCGGTGAGGCCCACGAAGGACATCAGGGGTAGACGCCCGAAAGGCGGTTGACGATGTTGGGTCGTTGCCAGGCCGCGGTGTTGCGGTTGAGCAGTCCGAATTGGTCGTCGCCGATACCGATGGAACCGTTGTCCCACACCATGATCTTCTGCCCGAACTGCTTGGCGTAGGACGCGATGTGCGAGTCGTAGTTGGCCACCTGATCGGAGTTGTCGGCGCCGTTGTACGGCTTCACGGTGGCGCCCATCTCGGTCCAGGCCACGTGGATGCCCTTGCTGCTGAACAACTGGTTCGCGTGGTTGACGTCGCCGTCGGGCAGGTAGTTCATGGAGCCGTCCCACGTCAGGTAGTTCGGGGCGGTCGCCGAGCAGAAGGCCCACGGGTTGTAGGTGTGTATCGACA
>NZ_JAODNM010000088.1 GCF_025464955.1 Amycolatopsis sp.
CCGTCGGGGTCGAGGGTGTCGAGGATCCGGTCGCCGGCTTTCTTCACCTCGACCGGGGACGCGTTAACGGCGAGGTTGACCAGGATTTTCTCCGCCGCCACCCGATCCTCCTCCGACACCGTCGCAGGCATGGCCGTCATCGTTTTCACGATCACGTCGACGTGGGCGGGGGTGAGGGCACCGGCCAGTGCCGCAAGCCCGGTCAGGGGCGCGACGGCGGGAATCTCTGTCCCGTCGATGGTGTACAAGGAGTTGGTGCCGCGGGCACGGACCACGATCTGACGCGCGGCAGGCTCAGCCATCCCCGTCGTATGCATCAGCCACTGCACCGCAGAGGTGTACTGATGAGTCGCCTTGATGCCATCGGTCTCAGTCTTGGTGACCACCAGACCCAGCAGCGCGGTGTACCGGTTCATCTTCCGGGTGATGACCCGGGCGTACTCGACCAGCGTCACCGGATCCGCACGCCGGATATCGGCGGGATCGGGGAGGGTGATCGTATCGCTGGGCACTCCTTTATTCTACCTCGGTTCGAACGTTTATTCGTAACACGGTCAGGTGATGCATATTATCGCGGAACGTGATCATCTGTTGGCCGCGAAAGCCACTTTCGCAACAAATTACGTTGCGAGAAGCAACTTTCGCGGCCGCCGCCCATAAAGCGTGTCACTCACAGATGCACCAAGCCCCGCGAGGTTGGTTGCTTAACGTGAGTGGTGAAGTGCGAACGGAGTTATCCGCGTGTTCGCCGCCAGGAAAGTCCCTTTCGGCTACTCAAGAAACGCAGCCACCAACACCTCGGAACAGGCCCTCAAGATCCGCCGCTATAGAACCCAGTCCGCCCGGTCCTTGCTGCTGTAGAGCGGACCTGGCGGCGGAACCGGACGCACCCAGGTAGGCCTTCACGACACCAGCGGCCCACCGAAGCGACTTCAGAAGCCCCGCCGGTCACATAGCCACTACCGGCACCACAGGCGCAATGCGACTGGCACTCAGCTCCGCTACCAGCTCCCACTCGCCCCTGTCCTTGCTGTAGTAGACAGGGCTGACCGCACCGACCAGTCACCACGCCACCTCACTGCAGTTCCAGGCGACCTAGCGACGCTAGATTTCCTAGCGTTCCCTCAGGGAGTCCCCGCACCTGACCGCAGGTGTGAGTTATCCATGATTCACATAACCGAAGTACGGCGGTAGTCGTAGTCCGGCGGCCGTCCCGTCGACGTGGCGCGCGCGCACGCCAGCACTGCATGGGATTCGTCTCCGGGGTGACTCATTCGGCGACATACGCCACGGCGACTTGCCAAACCGGTCGATAGTGAATCATCATGCACTAGAGACGCGGACGATGTGGTGGTGAAGGAGTCGGTGTGGACTTTCTGGAGACGTCGGAACACCGGGACCTCCGGGACACGGTGCGGGCGATCACGGCGAAGTTCGGTCCGCAGTACTACGTTCCGCGGGCCGAGGCCGGCGAGCCGACCTCGGAGCTGTGGGCAGAGCTGGGCCGGAACGGGTTCCTGGGGATCAACCTTCCCGAGGAGTATGGCGGGGGCGGCGCGGGGCTGGCCGAGCTGGCGATGGTGTGCGAGGAGACGGCGGCCGCGGGCTGCCCGCTGCTCCTGCTGCTGGTTTCGGCGGCGATCTCGGGGGAGATGATCTCGGACTTCGGCACCGAGGAGCAGAAGCGGGACTGGTTGCCGCGGATGGCCTCGGGCGCGGCGAAGGTGGTCTTCGGCATCACCGAACCGGACGCCGGGTCGAACACCCACAAGCTGTCGACCGTCGCCGAACGCGATGGTGGCGACTTCGTCATCAACGGCACCAAGCACTACATCTCCGGGGTCGACGAGGCCGAGGCGATTCTGCTCGTCACCCGGACGGGCAAGGACGAGAACACCGGGCGCGGCAGGTTGTCACTGTTCCTCGTGCCCACGGACACGCCCGGTCTCGTGGCGACCCCGCTGCCGGTCTCGGCGAAGCTGCCGGAGAAGCAGTTCACGCTCCACTTCGACGATCTGCGGCTGCCCGCGAGCGCGCTGCTCGGGGAGGAGGGCAACGGCTTTCAGCAGGTGTTCCACGGGCTGAACCCGGAGAGGATCACCGGTGCGGCCGTGTGCGTGGGGGTCGCCCGGCACGTGCTCGCCCAGGCCGCGGACTACGCCTCGACCCGATCGGTCTGGGACACCCCGATCGGGGCGCACCAGGCCGTCGCGCACCCGCTCGCCAAAGCCCGCATCGAGGCCGACCTGGCCGCGTTGATGACAGCGAAGGCGGCGTGGCTGCACGACAACGACTTGCCGGCCGGTGAAGCGTCCAATGTGGCCAAGTACGCGGCGGCGGAGGCGGCGGGCGCGGCCGTCGAAGCGGCCATCCAGACCCATGGCGGCAACGGCCTCGCCACGGAGTACGGCCTGCTCCCGTACTGGGGCATCGCACGGTTGCTCCGGATCGCGCCGGTGAGCCGGGAGATGGTCCTCAACTTCGTCGCCCAGCACAGCCTCGGGCTGCCCCGATCCTACTGACCCGAGAAGAACGGACCACCGCGTCATGACGACTGTCCTGCGTTCCGCGCTGAGCACCGCGGACGAGATCTTCGAAACCAACCACCGCCACCAGGAACAGGTACTGGCCGAGCTCGACGAGCAGGTCCAGGCGGCCATCGCCGGGGGAGGGCCCCGCTACCAGCAGCGTCACCGTGACCGCGGGCGGCTGCTGGTGCGCGAGCGCATCGAGCTGCTGATCGACCGCGACGCCTCGTTCCTGGAACTGTCCACCCTCGCCGCTTGGGGCACGCAGTTCCCGGTGGGCGCGTCGGTGGTGACCGGCATCGGCGTCGTGTCCGGTGTGGAGTGCGTGCTCATCGGGCACGACCCGACGGTGCGCGGTGGCGCGATGAACCCCTATTCGCTCAAGAAGACGTTGCGGGCGCTGGAGATCGCGCGGGTCAACCGGCTGCCGGTGCTCAACCTCGTGGAGTCCGGTGGCGCCGACCTGCCGACACAGTCGGACCTGTTCGTGGACGCCGGCAAGATCTTCCATCACCTCACCGAGCTGTCCTCGCTCGCGATCCCGACGATCGCGCTGGTGTTCGGCAACTCCACGGCCGGCGGCGCGTACGTGCCCGGCATGTGCGACTACGCCGTCATGGTCGACAAGCAGGCCAAGGTGTTCCTCGGCGGTCCGCCGCTGGTGAAGATGGCGACGGGGGAGGACGCCGACGACGAGGAGCTCGGCGGCGCGGCGATGCACGCCAAGGTGTCCGGGCTGTGCGACTACTTCGCCGCGGACGAGCGGGACGCCATCCGCCTCGGCCGGCAGATCGTCTCCCAGCTCGGCTGGCACAAACTCGGACCGGGCCCCACGCTCCCGGCGGACGAGCCGCTGTACGACCCCGAGGAGCTGCTGGGCATCGCGCCGTCGGATATCAAGGTCCCGTTCGACCCGCGCGAGGTGATCGCCCGCGTCGTCGACGGTTCCCGGTTCGGCGAGTACAAACCCTTGTGGGGAACCAGTCTTGTCACCGGCTGGGCCTCCGTGCACGGCTACCCGGTGGGGATACTGGCCAACGCGCGCGGTGTGTTGTTCAGCGAGGAGGCCAAGAAGGCCAGCGAGTTCATCCAGCTGGCGAACCAGACCGACACCCCGCTGCTGTTCCTGCAGAACACGACGGGCTACATGGTCGGCAAGAACTACGAGCAGGGCGGGATCATCAAGGACGGCGCCAAGATGATCAACTCGGTCGCCAACAGCAAGGTCCCGCACATCACCGTCAACCTGGCCGCGTCCTTCGGCGCGGGCAACTACGGCATGTCCGGCCGCGCCTACGGCCCGCGGCTGATGTTCGCCTGGGCCGGCTCCCGCCTCGCGGTCATGGGCGCCGCGCAGCTGGCCGGCGTCATGTCCATCGTCGCGAAGCAGTCGGCGGCGTCGTCCGGCCGTGAGTTCGACGCCGAGGCCGACGAGCGCAACCGCGCGGCGATCGAGGCGCAGATCGAGCGGGAGTCGCACGCCTTCTTCGTCACCGCCCGCCTCTACGACGACGGCCTCATCGACCCCCGTGACACCCGCACCGTGCTCGGCATCGCGCTGTCCGCCGCGCACTCCAACACCGTCGCCGGCCAGCGCGGCTACGGCACCTTCCGGATGTGAGGACCACCCCGATGTCCACCCAGTCGGCCCAGTCCATTACCGGCCCTCGCCCGATCCGAAAGCTCCTGGTCGCCAACCGCGGCGAGATCGCCGAACGGGTCATCCGTTCCGCGCGAGCAATGGATATCGCTACCGTCGCGGTGCACTCCGACCCCGACACCGACGCTCTTTTCGTCGACGCCGCCGATGAAGCCGTGCTGCTCCCGGGTGCCGCCTCGTCGGACACCTACCTGCGCGCGGACCTCATCGTGGCGGCGGCCCTGGCGACGGGCGCGGACGCGATCCACCCCGGGTACGGTTTCCTCTCCGAGAACGCCGACTTCGCCCGCAGCTGCGCCGAGGCGGGCCTGACGTTCGTCGGGCCGCCGGTCGAGGCGATCGAGGCCATGGGGTCGAAGATCGCCGCGAAAGAGCTCATGGCGAAGGCCGGTGTACCCGTTCTGCCGGGCGCCACGATCGATGACACCGACGAGGTCGACGCCGCCGCTGTCACCGCGATGGCCGACGAGATCGGCTACCCGTTGCTGGTCAAGGCGGCCTTCGGGGGCGGCGGGCGCGGGATGCGGATCGTCCGCGCGGACGCCGACGTCGTGGAGGCCGTGACGGGCGCGCGCCGTGAGGCGGCGTCGTCGTTCGGCAACGGGACCGTGTTCCTCGAACGGTTCGTGGAGAACCCCCGCCACATCGAGGTGCAGATCTTCGGTGACACCCACGGCACGGTCGTGCACCTCTTCGAGCGCGAGTGCTCCATCCAGCGCCGCTACCAGAAGATCATCGAGGAGGCGCCGTCGTCCGCGGTGGACGAGGAGCTGCGCGCGCAGCTCGGTGACGCGGCCGTCGCCGCGGGAGCCGCGATCGGCTACACCGGCGCCGGCACCGTCGAGTTCGTCATGGCGCCCACCGGTGAGTTTTTCTTCCTCGAGGTCAACACCCGCCTGCAGGTCGAGCACCCGGTCACGGAGGAGATCACCGGGCTCGACCTGGTGGCCCTGCAGATCCAGGTCGCCGAAGGCGAACCGCTGCCGGTCGAAGCCCTCGAAGCGACGATCGCCGGGCACGCCGTCGAGGCTCGCCTCTACGCGGAGGACCCGGCCGCCGACTACCTGCCGGGCAGCGGCACC
Organism: Amycolatopsis sp.; assembly: GCF_025464955.1. Taxonomy (GTDB): domain Bacteria; phylum Actinomycetota; class Actinomycetes; order Mycobacteriales; family Pseudonocardiaceae; genus Amycolatopsis. The sequence continues at coordinate 5,271 of NZ_JAODNM010000088.1, forward strand.
CTGCAGCGGTTCCACGTCCCCGCTCTGCCCGGGGTGCGGGTCGACACCGGCGTCCGCGACGGCTCGGTCGTCGGGACGAACTACGACCCGATGCTCGCGAAGGTCATCGCGCACGGCCGGACCCGCACGGAGGCCGTGCGCAAGCTGGCCCGGGCGCTGGCCGAGGCGCAGATCCACGGCCTGGTGACCAACCGCGACCTGCTCGTCGCGATCCTGAGGGAACCCGAGTTCCTCGCCGGCGCCACCGATACGGGGTATCTCACGCGGCACGAACCCGCCGCACTGGTCGGTGTGCCCGGCAAGGAAATCGTGGCCGTGCACGTGCTGGCGGCCGCGGTGGCGGCCCAGGCGAGCCGCCGGGCGGGGGCACGGGTGCAACGCCCGGTGCCCACCGGCTGGCGCAATGTCGCGAGCGCGTCGCAGCACGCCGAGTACCGCATCGGCGAAACCGACATAGACCTCACCTACCGCTTCACCCGCGACGGCGTGGAGGCGCGGCTCGACGGGATTCCGCTGGCCGGCCTCGCCGTGCTCGACGCGCGTCCGGACCGCGTCGACCTCCGCGTCGACGGTGTGCGGCGCACGGTTCACGTCCACCAGGTCGGCGAAACCGTCTACTGCGACAGCGTGCTTGGCGGCACCACGCTGATCGAGCGTCCTCGGTTGCCCGAACCCGGCACGGACGCGGCCCCCGGATCGCTGCTGGCGCCGATGCCCGGCACGGTCATCCGCGTCGTCGCCGAGCAGGGGCAGCACGTAGAGGCCGGCGCGGTGATCGCGGTGTTCGAGGCCATGAAAATGGAGCACTCCGTCCGTGCCCCGGTGGCGGGCACGGTCAGCGAGCTGTCCGTCCACGTTGGACAGACCGTCGAATCGGGCGAGATCGTCGCCGTCATCACCGACGAGGAGGCCGCATGACCCCCGTGCGCTACGAAGTGACCAACGGCGTCGCCTGGCTCACCATCGACCGCCCCGAGGCGCGCAACGCGCTGAGCGAAGCGGTCCGCACTGGACTGTTCGACGGGGTGCGCCGGTTCAACACCGACGACGAGGCCAAGGTCCTCGTCTTCACCGGCGCCGGGGACAAGGCGTTCTGCGCCGGCGGCGACCTCAAAGAGATGAACGAGACCGCCTTGACCGTCCCGCCCCCGGACTTCCTGCCGCAGCTGGGCCGCAACATCGACGTCGGAAAACCGACGATCGCCGCGGTCAACGGCATCGCCTATGGAGGCGGGTTCCTGCTGGCTCAGCAGTGCGACCTCGTCGTCGCCGCCGAGCACGCCCGGTTCGCCGTGTCGGAGGTCAAGATCGGCCGCGGCTCGCCGTGGGCCGCCCCGCTGTCGTGGCTGGTGCCGCCGCGCGTCGCGCTGGAGATCCTGCTGACCGGCGACCCGATCAGCGCCGCGCGGGCGCAGCAGTACGGCTTGGTCAACGACGTCGTCCCTGCGGCTGAGCTGCGCGAACGCACGCAGCGGCTCGCCGAGCGGATTGCGGCGAACGCCCCGCTGTCGGTGCTTGCCGCCAAGCGCACCGCGTACCTCTCCGCCAGCTACGACCGGGCGGAGGCCTACGACCGGGCCGAGGAGATCTGGGAGCCGGTCTATCTGTCGAAGGACGCGCAGGAGGGGCCGCTGGCCTTCCGCGAAAAGCGCGCGCCGGTCTGGCAGGGCCGCTGATATGGGCGTCACGATGGACCAGGTGCTCGACGATCTCGTCGCCGAAACCCAGGTGCTGCACGAGTTGGTGGCCGACCTCGACGACACGGCGATGTCCGGTGCCACCCCGGCGGAGGGCTGGAGCATCCGCGACCAGCTCACCCACCTTGCCTACTTCGACGAGACCGCTAGGCAGGCCGCGGTTGACCCCGGCGCGTTCCGGCGCGACGCCGACGCGCTGATGGCCGGCGGAGCGGACTTCCCCGATCGGATCGCCGCCGAACACACCGGGCTTCCCGCCGCCGAGGTTCGGGCTTGGTTCGCCAGGAACCGGCTGGCGTTCGTCGAGGCCTTCCGCGAGCTCGACCCGAAGGCGCGGCTGCCCTGGTACGGGCCGGACATGAGCGCGTTGTCCTCGGCCACGGCACGGCTCATGGAGACCTGGGCCCACGGCCAGGACGTCGCCGACGCCCTCGGGCGGCACCGCGAGCCGACTGACCGGCTGCGCCACATCGCCCACCTCGGCGTCCGGACCACCGCGTTTTCCTTTGCCCTGAACGGAAAACCGGTGCCGGACGGTCCGATCCTGGTCGAGCTGGAGGCGCCGTCCGGTGCCCGCTGGACGTGGGGTGAGGCCGGCGCCCCGGACCGAGTGACCGGGACCGCGCTGGATTTCTGCCTCGTGGTGACCCAGCGCCGCCACCTCGACGACACCGCGCTCCGGGCCGACGGCCCGGTCGCCCGCGAGTGGCTGTCGATCGCCCAGACCTTCGCGGGCAGCCCCGGGACCGGACGCGCGGTCCAGTCCGCGACGAGCCGTCCAGGAGGAGCATCGTGACCACCATCGGCGGCCGGGCCGTGCGGATCGGCAACTGCTCGGGCTTCTACGGCGACCGGCTCCAGGCCGCACGCGAGATGGTCGAGGGCGGCCCGATCGACGTGCTCACCGGCGACTACCTGGCCGAGCTGACCATGCTGATCCTGTGGAAGGCCAGGCAAAAGGACCCGGGGGCCGGGTACGCGAAGACTTTCCTCACCCAGATCGAACAGGTGCTGGGGACCTGCCTTGACCGCGGCATCCGGATCGTGTCCAACGCCGGCGGACTCAACCCTGCCGGGCTCGCCGCGGAACTCGCCGCGCTGGCGGAGCGGCTTGGCCTGCACCCGCGTATTGCCTACGTCGACGGCGACGACCTCGTCGACCGGCTCGGCGAACTGCAGGCCGCCGGGCACGCGTTCGCCCACCTCGACACCGGCCGGAAGCTCGCCGACGCCGGGGTGCGGCCGGTGTCGGCCAACGCCTACCTGGGCGCCTGGGGGATCACCGAGGCGTTGCGGGCGGACGCCGACCTCGTCGTCACCGGCCGCGTCACCGACGCCTCGGTGGTGGTCGGCCCCGCCGCGTGGTGGCACGGCTGGAGCCGGGAAGACGTGGACATCCACGACAAGATCGCCGGCGCGATGGCGGCCGGCCACGTCATCGAGTGCGGCCCCCAAGCGACGGGCGGCAACTACGCGTTCTTCGAGGAGGTCACCGACCGCCGGTACCCGGGCTTCCCGATCGCCGAGGTCGACGCCGACGGATCGAGCGTGATCACCAAGCACGAGGGCACCGGCGGCCTGGTGTCGGTCGGCACCGTGACCGCCCAGCTCCTCTACGAGATCGCCGAGCCGGCGTACCTCGGGCCCGACGCCGTCGCCCACTTCGACACCCTCGAGCTGGCGCAGGACGGCGAGCACCGTGTCCGCATCCGCGGCGCGCGCGGGAGTGCCCCGACCGACCAGCTCAAGGTCGCGCTCAACTACGAGGGCGGGTACCGCAACACGATGACCCTCGTGCTCACCGGCAACCGGATCGAGGAGAAGGCGGCCTGGGCCTCGCAGCAACTGACCGAACTGCTGGGCGGGCGGGACCGGTTCGCCGAGTTCGACTTACAGCTGCTGCGGTTCGACCACCCCGACGCCGCCACCAACGCCGAGGCCACCGCGCACCTCCGGGTCACCGTGAAGGATCCGGACCGGCGCAAGGTCGGGCGGGCGTTCTCCAACACCACCATGGAGCTCGCGCTCGGCGGCTACCCCGGTTTCCACACCACGACGCCACCGTCGGCGGAAAGTGCCTACGGCGTCTACTGGCCGACCCTGATCCCCGCCGACGAGGTCGCGCACCGGGTCACGCTGCCGGACGGCGACGTCCGGACCATCCCGCACAGCGCGGTCACCGGCTCCGCTCCGGAACCCGTGACGTCACGGGCGCACCTCGCGCCGGTCGGCGGTCCCACGCGGCGGCTGCCGTTCGGCACGATCGCGGGAGCGCGGTCCGGCGACAAAGGCGGCAACGCCAACATCGGCGTGTGGACCCGCACCGATGACGAGTACGCCTGGCTGCGCTGGTATCTCTCCGTCGAGCGGGTCCGGGAACTGCTTCCGGAGGCCGTCGATCTGCAGGTATACCGCCACGAGTTGCCGAACCTGCGCGCGGTCAACATCGTGGTCGTGGGCATCCTCGGCGCGGGGGTCGCCTCGGCGACGCGCCCCGACCCCCAGGCGAAAGGGCTCGGCGAGTACCTACGCAGCAGGCTCGTCGATATCCCGGAGAGTCTGCTGACTGGATAGTGCATCGCTGTTCACTTGTAGTGGTCAGTAATCTGCATGAAGTTGGTCAAGATGTGAATGGTCAGTAACTCGGTCTTGCCAGCAGGCCCGCCGGGTTGGGATGCTGTCTGGTATCAGGCATGCGGCAAGGAGGCTGATGTGGACCTGGAACCGAAGATCGACGTGAGTACGCTGCGCGGTCGCCGGGCGATCAACCGGTGGGAGCGAACCTCCGTCGGCGACGTGTTCGAACGCCTGACGTGGAGCTATCCCGACAAGGTCGCCATCAGCGGACGCACCGGCGCCTACGGCGAGGAACGCTTCGCCTCGGTCACCTATCGGCAGGCGGACGAGATCGCGAACCAGCTCGCGCACGCGCTGGCCGGACGCGGGCTCGTGCCCGGCGACCGGGTCGTCCTGTTCTGCGAGAACTCCGTCGAGGCGTACCTGGCGAAGATCGGCATCGCGAAGGCCGGAATGGTCGCCATGCCCGTGAACCCCGCGCTGGCCACGGACGTGTTGGAGTACCTGGTCGGGCAGGCAGCGCCGGCGGCGGCGATCGTCGACGCCGAGCTGTGGCCACGCGCCGAAGAGGCGTTCACCAAGACCGGACTTCCGATCGCGGCGACGATCACCATCGGCGGCGAGGCCGTCGCCGGGAGCCCGACCTTCGGCGAGCTCCTCACGGCGCAGCCGATCACCGAGCCGGACGTCGAGATCCACGGCGACGACATCTGGCAGCTGCTCTACACCTCGGGCACGACGGCCATGCCCAAAGGGGTCATGACATCCCACACCGCCAGCCACCTGGCGGCACTGAACTTCGCGGTTTCGCTCACTCGAGGGCTCCAGGTGGAGACCGAGCTGAAGGTGATGACCTACCTGCCGATGATCTACCACGTCGGTGACCAGATCTTCACGCTGTCGGCGTTTCTCGCCGGGGGGTCGCTGGTTCTGGGGCGCCGCCCGGTGGCCGCCGACGTCGCCACCGCGATCGGGGAAGAGCGCGCGACCGCGCTGTGGGCCGGCTCGCCGCAGTTCGTCGCCGCCATGACGGCCGAGGCGGAGAAGGACGGGCTGGATCTGTCGAGCCTGACCGTCCTGGTCTATGGCTGGGGCGCGCTCGCCCCGGCTGTTTACGAGACCCTGCAACGGAAAGCGCCCGGACTGGTGGTACTGGGCATCTTCGGGCAGACCGAGGCGATCGCGTGCCATCGGTTCTGGCCGGCGAAGTGGCCGGAGGTCTACGAACGCACCGCGCCCGCGCTGAACTACGTCGGCGTGCCCAGCCCGCTGCTGGCCTCGGACGTCGTCGACGAGGACGGGGAATCCCTGCTCGACAAGCCGCAGACCCCGGGTGAAGCGGTCTACCGCAGCCCGGTCGTCACCGCCGGGTACTACCTCAACGAGGAGGCGACGAGGGAGGCTTTCCGCGGCGGCTGGTTCCACTCCGGAGACAGCGCCGTGGTGGATGCCGACGGCCTGCGGGTGATGGTCGACCGCTTCAAGGACATCGTGAAGTCGGGTGGTGAAAACGTGTCCAGCCTGCGCGTGGAGGCGGTGCTGTACGGCCATCCCGCCGTCGAAAAGGCTGCCGTGATCGGTCTGCCGCACGAGCACTGGGGCGAGGCCGTGACGGCCGTCGTGGTGCTTCGGCCCGGCGCCGAGGCGGACGCGGCGGCGATCATCGCGCACTGCCGCGCGGCACTCGGCGGCTACGAGACGCCGAAGGCGGTGGTGTTCGTGGACACCATGCCCGAGACGGTCGGGGGCAAGATCCTGAAGTACAAGCTCCGCCTGCGCCACGCGGACTTGTTCGGCGAGCAGGGCTGACCGGCTATTACGACGAGGAGTGATCCCGACTTGCGTGGCTACGACGACGTCTTCACGGAGAGTGTGGCGGACCGCGAGGCGTTCTGGCTCGAGGCAGCCAAAGCCCTGGACTGGCACCGCGCCCCGAGCCAGGCGCTCGACGACACCGAGCGGCCGTTCTACCGGTGGTTCCCCGACGGCGAGCTGAACGTCGCGTACAACGCCCTGGACCGGCACGTTGCCGCCGGCCGGGGCGAACAGGCCGCGCTGAGCTACGACTCACCTGTCACCGGAACCCGCCGCACCTACACCTACGCCGAGCTGACCAACGAGGTCGCCCTGTTCGCCGGGGTGCTCCGCGATCTCGGAGTGGGCGTGGGGGACCGGGTCGTGGTGTACCTGCCGATGGTCCCCGAAGCCGTGATCGCCATGCTCGCGTGCGCGCGGCTCGGCGCGGTGCACTCGGTCGTGTTCGGCGGGTTCGCCGCGAACGAGTTGGCCCTGCGCATCGAAGACGCCTTGCCGAAGGTGGTCGTCTCGGCGTCCTGCGGGATCGAAGGCAGCCGGGTCATCGAGTACAAGCCGTTGCTGGATCGGGCGATCGGGCTCTCCGCACACAAGCCCGGCAAGCGGGTGATCCTGCAGCGGCCGGAGGCGGAAGCCGCCATGGGGCCCGACGACGTCGACTGGGCCGACGCCGTGGCGTCCGCGGTGCCGGCCGATCCGGTCCCCGTGAAGAGCACGGACCCCCTCTACGTGCTGTATACCTCCGGAACCACGGGCAAGCCCAAAGGTGTGGTCCGGGACTGCGGCGGGTACGCCACCGCGCTCGCGTGGTCGATGCCCAACGTGTACGACGTCGGCCCGGGACAGACGATCTTCACCGCTTCCGACGTCGGCTGGGTCGTCGGTCACTCCTACATCGTCTATGCGCCCCTGCTGGTCGGAGCCACGACGGTGCTCTACGAGGGCAAGCCCGTCGGCACGCCGGACGCGGGGCAGTTCTGGCGGGTCTGCGCCGAGTACGGCGTGCGATCGCTGTTCACCGCGCCCACCGCGTTCCGGGCGCTGAAGAAGGAGGACCCGCGCGGCGAGTACACCCGCGGCTACGACCTGTCCGGGTTGAAGTACCTGTTCCTCGCGGGCGAGCGGCTCGACCCGGAGACCTACCACTGGGCCACCGAGCTGCTGGGCATTCCGGTGATCGACCACTGGTGGCAGACGGAGACCGGCTGGCCGATCGTGGCCAACCCGGTCGGCATCGAGCTGGTGCCGATCAAGCCCGGTTCGCCGACGAAACCCTTGCCGGGCTGGGATGTCCAGGTGCTGGGTGCGAACGGCGTGCCCATGCCCGCGGGGGAGGACGGCGCGATCGTGATCAAGCTGCCGCTGCCACCGGGCGCCTTCCGCACCCTGTGGAACGACGACGAGCGCTTCGTCGAGTCCTACCTGTCGGCGTTCGACGGCTACTACCTCACCGGGGACGGGGGACGGATCGACGAGGACGGCTACGTGTTCGTCATGGGGCGCACCGACGACGTCATCAACGTCGCCGGGCACCGCCTGTCCACCGGCTCGATGGAGGAGGTACTGGCCGCGCACCCCGACGTCGCCGAATGCGCGGTGATCGGCGTGGCGGACGCGCTGAAGGGGCAGGTCCCGCGCGGGTTCGTGGTCCTCAAGGCCGGGATCGACGCCACCGCGGAGGGCTATGCCGCCGGGCTGCGCGGCGAGCTGGTGCGGATGGTGCGCGACCAGGTCGGGGCGGTGGCGTCGCTGAAGGAGGTCGCCGTCGTGCCGGCCCTGCCCAAGACCCGCTCGGGCAAGATCCTGCGCAAGACGATGCGCGGGATCGCCGACGGCCTGGACGAGCCGGTGCCCTCCACCATCGAGGACGCGAGCGTGCTCGACACCCTGCGCACCGTTCTCCGCGGGGACCGCTGATGGGCTCGCTGGTCGACCTCGTTGTCCGGGACTCGATCGCGATCGTGCGGCTCGACCGGCCGGACAGTCTCAACGCCTTGTCCGACGAGCTGCTGGGTGACCTCGAGACGGTCCTTGACCGCGTCGACGTCGAGAGCGGCTGCCGCGCGATCGTCATCACCGGCAACGGGCGCGCGTTCTGCGCCGGTGCGGACCTGCGGCAGCTGCTCAGCCGTTTGGAGACCGGGCAGGAGGGGATACTGTCGTTCGTACGGCGGGCCGGGCAGGTGTTCAGCAGGCTCGAAAACTCGCCGCTACCGGTCGTCGCCGCGGTGAACGGGCCGGCTGTCGCCGGCGGGTTCGAGCTGGTGCTGGCCGCCGACGTCGTGGTCGCGGCCGAAGGGGCGCTGCTCGGAGACGGACACGTCCGTTACGGCATGCTTCCGGGCGGCGGCGGGGCGGTGCGGCTCGAACGCAAGGTCCCGGCCAACGTCGCCCGACGTCTGCTGCTCACCGGCGATCTCGAGCCGGCAGAACGGTTCTGTGAGTGGGGACTGGTCGACGAAGTGGTGCCGGCCGAACGGCTTCTCGACCGCGCGTTGGATCTCGCCCGACGGATTGCCTCCGGGAGCGCGCTCGGCCTGGCCGAGATCAAGCGGGTGGCGAACGCCGGATGGGACCTGCCGATCGCCGAGGCGCTGGCACTGGAGTTCGACGCCTTCGCCGCCTACCTCGACTCCCGCGACCTCCGAGAAGGCCTGACCGCCTTCCGGGAGCGACCCCGCAGGTAGCCGCTCGTGAGTGTTCCGGCCTGCCCGGGTGCGGGTGTCCCGCAGGACACCCGCACGCGGCTGGAACACTCACGAGTCCTGGTCATGCCCCCTGCTCGTCGCGCCATTCCGTGCCTGCTCCTGCCTCCGCGCCCGCCTCGACGCCCAGGCAGGCGTGGGCCGCGTTGGTCAGCAGGTTCGCCAGCTGCGGCACCGGCAGGCCCGAGTTGAAGAACAGGATGGACTGGATACTGCCGATCGCCGCGTGGACGAGCACCCGGACCTCGCCGTCGGCCAGATCAGGTCGCAACGGTGCGACCGCCGCGACCCATTCCTCGATGTAGTGGCGCTGTGCTCGGCGCAGACGGCGGAGGTCGTTCTCGGGGAGGTTACGGGCTTCGCGGTGGTACACCTGCAGGATCCGGCGGTCGTGAATGGCCACTCGCACGTGGTTGCGGACCAGATCGCTCACCGCGCTCCGGTCGTCGCCCGCTTCGTCCACGATCGACGAGGCGGCGGCCGAGAGCTGGTCCATGACCTGTTCGAGCACCTCGGCGAGAATCGCGGATTTGCTGCCGAAGTGCCGGTATATCCCGGATCCCACGATGCCCGAGGCCTGGCCGATGTCAGCCATGCCAACGGTGTGGTAGCCGTTTCGCGAGATCAGCTCGGCCGCCGCGGTCAGGATGCGGGCCTTGCGGGTGGGATCGCGCCGAGGCCGTTGCGCATCCTTCACCGGTACCTCCCTGGACGGTTGTGAAAGCCGATCGTACCCCGAGGCTGGCCGCCGGACGTCACCGTGCGTCCGGTTTCCCCGCGCTGTGGACGAGAAATGACCCGATCACGTGAAGGCGCGGTGAGTGTCGGCGTGGTATCGTCCGCTAGCGAGTGAATGACAGTTCACTAGCTAGCGAGAGCTTCACCGCCCGTAAACCCCGCTTAACAGGCTGGGTTTAGTGAGGCTGCCCCTGTTGCAGGATGACAATGAGGTCGACCATGACTCTGAAAAAGAACCGTCATTCACTATCGCGGCCGCGCTCCTGGCGCGTGGCTGTCCTGCTTGCCGGTGTGCTCCTCGTCGCGGGGAACGCCGCGATCCCGGCGTCGGCGGCGGGAACTGCTGCCACCGACTGCAAGAACGTCACGGTGCCGGTGACGGCGGCAGGCCAGGCCGCCACGATCGCCGGCACCCTGTGTACTCCGCCCGGGGCCACCACCGTGCAAATCCTCATTCACGGCTGGTCCTACTCGCGGTACTACTGGGATATCCCCTATCAGCCGGACACCTACTCCTACGTGCGTGCGGCGAACAAGCGCGGCTACGCCACGCTCGACATCGACCGGCTCGGCGATGGCCAGTCCACCCACCCGCTCAGCGCCTTCGACAACTTCTACGCCGATGTCAGCACTGTCCACCAGGTCATCACGGCCCTGCGTGACGGCAGGCTCGGCACCGGGTTCGGGAAGGTGATCGAGGTCGGCCACAGCCTGGGCGGCATCGTCACCATGACCGAAGCGGGCCTCTACAAGGACGTCGACGCGATCATGCCGACCGCGATCGCGCACTCCCTCAACTACACCAACGTCGTCACCAAGATCATCGCCGACGACTACCCGTCGGTCCTCGATCCGAAGTTCACCGCCGCCGGCCTCGATCCCGCCTACCTGACCAGCTATCCCGGCACGCGGGGCGGGTTCTACCTCGACGGTCCGTCCGCCACCGACCCCGGTGTGGTCGCGAAGGACGAACAGCTGAAGGAAACCGGCAACCTCGTCGAACTGGCGACGCTGGCGGCGTACAACGTGCTCAACGTGGACCGGACGCTCAACATCCCCGTTCTCACGGTCGTCGGTCAGCACGACCCCTTCATCTGCGGGCTGCTCGGCCCCAGCTGCTCCGACTCCCAGGCACTGGCCGCCTTCGAGCGCCCCTTCTACGGTCCGAACGCGACAGTCGTCGGTGACGTGGTACCGAACACCGCGCACGACCTGCAGCTGGAAAAGAGCGCGCCGGAGAGCAACGCGACGATGCTCGACTTCGCCGACAAGTACGTCGGAGCGGGGAATGCCGTGCGGAACACGGCGCCTGGTGCCGCCGCACCGGTCCCCGCGCCGCCGAACCCCGCACCGAGTCTGGCGGCGAAGCTCGTCAACGCCGTGGTCGCGCAGGCAGTCGTCCCCGCGATCACTTTGCTTCAGCAGGCCAGCAACGTGGTGCCGGGACTCGGTGACAACCAGGATCCGATCCCGGGCATGTCCGCGGCCCTGTCCACCATCGGGAACCTGACCGATTCGTTGGTGGGGACCTTCCCGGAGGGAGTGATCGCCGGGAGCTGAGCGGTGTGGACCCGCGCGCCGCGATGGCGGCGCGCGGGTCCACCGCTGAACCTGGACGCTCGGCGGATCTTCTTACGTGTCGGTCAGCAGCTGCAGATGATGTTGATGATGCCCGGTAGGCCGCTGAGGCCGCCTGTGCCGTTGGCACCGTTGGAGGTGCTGGTCGTGCCGCCTCCGGCGGTGACCGTGCCCGAGCTGCCGACGCCGCCTGCACCGAGCGTCCCGCCGCTGCCACCGGCGCCTCCCGAACCGGGCGAGCAGCCGCTGCCACCCGCGCCGCCTACGCCGCCGTTGCCACCCTTGCCGCCGGCGACCGTGGCGGTACCGGCACCGAGTCCACCGTGGACGGTGCCGCTGTTGCCGACCCCGCCTGCGCCACCGGTACCTCCGGCGCCGCCCGCGCCACCGGGCTGTCGTCTGTACCGGCGGGACGATCGCGACTTCGGCGAGCTTGTCGCCGGGACCGCGGTAGACGAGTGTCCACATGAGAATCTCCGGACACCGGGCCGAGCGTGGTTGCCTCGTGTGCTGCTGGGGCACTGTGGCTGGGTTCGTGTGCCGCGTTCGCCGCGGTGTGTCTCGCCGTTCGCAGGTCGCTGAACCAGCGTCGCCGCACAGGCTGGGAGCGGGAATGGGAACACATCGCCAGTGAGTGGAAGGAACTTCGCTACCGGTTGCTTGAGCCGTCGAAAGTTCGTTCGGCGCCGGAGAAGGGACCTGTGACCCTCGGCCGAAGCGAGGCTCGGCGACCACGATGAAACGCATGACAACTTCCGAAATCGAGCACGACGTGTCGACCGGACCGGTGCCATTGCTGCTCGACTCCCTGATGCCGGACTCCGACGTGACCATCGTCGAGCACCTGGTGGTCGCGGCGAAACCAGCGACCACGTTCCGAGCCGCCCACGACCTCGACCTCCTGACAGTGCGCACTCCGTTGCTGACCTCGGCGATGTGGATCCGAGGTCTCCCAACGCGTCTCGGCCGGTCACCGGTCGCTGCCCCGGCCGAGCTGGTCGTCGGCAACGGTGTCGGGCTGCCAGGCTGGGGACTGCTCGGGGAACAGCCCGATCGTGAGATAGTTTTCGGGGCGGTGGGTAAGTTCTGGCAGCCTGACATTGTGTGGCGTGACGTATCCGCAGTCGACTTCACCGGGTTCACCGAGCCCGGCTGGGGCAAGATCGCCGCCAACTTCTCGGTGCAGCCCTATGGCGAGCATGCCGCGCTGCTCAGCTACGAGTGTCGGACGCTGACTACTGACGCCACCTCACGCCGGCGTTTCGCCCGGTACTGGCGGCTGATCAAGCCGTTCGTCGGCGTCGTTCTTCGAGCGTCCCTGCGCACTGTCGGCGCCAACGCCGAGGCGAACGCGCTCCGGTCGACACCGGCGGGGGAGCGCAGATCAGCCGGCCTCAGCTCGCCGACCGCGGTGTAAGTGGCCTCTGCCGGCGCGTCGACGAGATTTGTTCGCACAGCGCGAAGTCGTAGTGCGGCGCGAACGCGTCGAGGACTGTGGTCTCGATGGTGGGATTCAAGGTTTCGGCTCCCATCACGGATTCCGGCTTCACAGCAGCACTTTCCACTGACGATCACGGAACCCGGTCGGCCGGGTGAGGGCCCTTGGTCACCATGGCAGGGGCCGACCGGCCCTAATCAGCGGAGACGTCCCGGATGAGGCTGGGTGGGTGACCGGTCTCCGAGAGGAACGCGATGCTTGACTCCCCGGCTCGACCGCGGGTTCCCGAATCCACGATGGACCTGGCCGCGGCCGCGTCACTGCCCGTCGACCGGGCGTTGGGCCGGCTTGGCACAAGCGAGGACGGCCTGCCTGCCGCTGAGGCGGCGAACAGGCTCCTTCGGTACGGGCCCAACGCGGTGACCTCCCACCGCACCCGGTTCCTGCTCGTGCTGTGGCACCAGCTGCGTTCGGCCCTGCTCGGCCTCTTGCTCGCCGCTGCGCTGGCGTCCTACTTCGTCGGAGAACGCAGCGACGCGATCATCATCGGCATCATCGTGGCGCTGTCGGTCGGGCTGGGCTTCGTCAACGAGTACCGAGCCGAAAAGGCCGCCGAGGCACTGCACTCCCGGATCCATCACCGGGCTTTGGTGCTGCGTGGCGGTCGCCTGGTCACCGTCGACGTCGCCGAGCTGGTCCCGGGCGACGTCGTCGACCTGCAGCTGGGCGACCTCGTCCCGGCCGACATCAGGCTCATGGGGTCGACTGCGCTCGAATGCGACGAATCGGTGCTGACCGGCGAGTCGGGGCTGGTGGAGAAGGCCACCTCGGTCGTTGCCGCAGGCACACCGCTGGCGGAGCTCACCGGCTGCGCGTTGATGGGCACGGTCGTGCACGCGGGTTCGGGCCGCGGCATGGTGGTGGCGACCGGGGCACGGACGGAGTTCGGGCGGATCGCGACCGGTCTGGGCACCCAGCAGACCGAAACGGGTTTCCAGGGCGGGCTGCGCCGCTTCTCGCTCCTGCTGGTCTACGTCGCGGGCGTCCTGACAGTGTCGATCTTCGTGATCAACGTGGTCCTGCACAAGCCGATCCTCGACGCGCTGCTGTTCTCCCTCGCGATCGCCGTGGGCATCACCCCGCAACTGCTGCCCGCGGTCGTCTCGGTCAGCCTCGCCGCGGGCTCCAGGCGCATGGCCAAGCGCAACGTCCTGGTGAAACGGCTGGTGTGTATCGAGGATCTCGGCGACGTCGACACCTTGTTCACCGACAAGACCGGCACCCTGACCCAAGGCCACATCAGCTTCATGCGCACGGTCCCCGTCGATCCGGACATCCCGGACGACGCGCTGAAGTGGGGACTGCTGTGCATCGAAGCCGCTGTCCAGGACGGTCAGGCGGTCGGTGGGAACGCGCTCGATCTGGCGCTCTGGGGATCGACGGCCGCGGCGCCCTACCGCACAGCGTCGGCCATCTGCCGGCGACTGTCCATCCTGCCGTTCGACCACGACCGGTGCATGGTGTCCGCGCTGATCAGCGGTCCCGACGGCGAGCGCACGCTGGTCACCAAAGGCGCGCCGGAATCGGTGCTCAAGCGCTGCCTCGATGTCCCAGCGACCGCGACAGCGGCTTTGGCTGCCGAGTTCGCCGCCGGCAACCGAGTCATCGCCGTCGCCAGCCGTCTCGCTCCGGGCCTCACCGAGGTCACCGCCGGAGACGAGCGGGATCTGCGGCTGCTCGGTTTCCTGGCTTTCCTCGACCCGCCCAAGCCCGACGCGGCTCAAGCCTTGGCCAGACTCGCGGGACTCGGCATCACGGTCAAGATCGTCACGGGCGACAACGCCGCTGTCGCCGCCAGGGTCTGCGCCGACCTCGGCCTGCCGGTCAGCGGCCTGCTGACTGGCGTCGACCTCGACGCGCTCGACGACACCGCGCTCGCCGCGGCGATCCCGGCGACCACGGTGTTCGCCCGGGTCAGCCCCGAGGACAAAGCCCGCATCGTCCGCATCCAGCGTCATACCGGCGGCGACGTCGCGTTCCTCGGCGACGGCGTCAACGACGCGCTCGCCCTGCATGCCGCGGACGTGGGCATTTCCGTCGACTCCGCCACCGACGTCGCGAAAGACGCCGCGGACGTCATCCTGCTGGAGAAGAATCTCGACGTGCTCGCCGACGGTGTCGTGGAAGGCCGCCGGATCTTCGCCAACACCATCAAGTACGTCCTGATGGGCACCTCCAGCAACTTCGGCAACATGTTCAGCGCCGCCGGCGCTTCGCTGTTCCTCACCTTCCTGCCGATGTTGCCGTCCCAGATCCTGCTGAACAACCTGCTCTACGACACCAGCCAGCTCACCATTCCCACCGACAACGTCGACGAGGAGCAACTCCGGCGCCCATCGCACTGGGACATCGCCTTCATCCGCCGCTTCATGCTCTACTTCGGACCGCTGAGCTCGGTGTTCGACTTCGCCACCTTCGCCGTGATGCTGTGGGCGTTCCACTCCGGTCCCGCGCAGTTCCGTTCGGGGTGGTTCGTCGAATCGCTGGCGACCCAGACGCTGGTCATCTTCGCCATCCGGACCCGCCGGATCCCGTTCTTCCGCAGTCATCCCAGCCTGCCGCTGACCCTTGCCGCACTCGCCGTAGTCACGGTCGGCGCGCTGCTCCCGGCGACGCCGCTTGCAGGGACGTTGGGCTTCAGCCCGCTGCCCCTGGGGTTCTTCGCCGCCCTCGCTGCCATGGTCGCCGGCTACCTCGTCTTGATCGAGGCGGGCAAGAAGCTCTTCTACCGCGTAGCTGCCTATCATGTCGCCGTACCGCGGCCGCGGCCCGAGCACCGGCACTTCCGCCGCCGGGCGGCGCAGTTCAGTACAGCTCAGTCAGTCCAGTCGTGAGATAGTGCACAGCATAATGACTTGATGGATTTATCAAATAGACGCACCATGAAATCATGCCGTTCACCGCGGGGCGACCCGTCACCGAAGCCAAGGCTGACCTGTTCAAGGCGCTTGCCCACCCGGCCCGCGTGCGGGTGCTGGAGCTGCTGGCCGAGCGAGAGCGCACGGTCGGTGAGCTGGCCGCGGAGACCGGTATGGAACTGTCGCACCTTTCGCAGCAGGTCAGCGTGCTGCGGCGGGCCGGGATCGTGGACAGTCAGCGGATCAAAAACTCGGTGATCTGCTCGCTGCGTGATCCGCAGACCGCCGAACTGCTCGCGGTCGCCCGGCGGATGCTGACCAAGAACCTGCGCCAGGACCAGGCGCTGCTCTCCGAACTCGACGCTGCCGACGACGCGGTCGCGCGAGCAGCGAAGTGACCCGGCCGAAGATCTCGCCACGAGCTGCTTTCGCCTCACTGATGAGGTTCGTCCCCAAACCATCCGACTACGCCGGCCTGCGCCACTCCTGGGGACGTGACCTCGCCGCCGGCGTGACCGTCGGCATAGTCGCGCTGCCACTGGCACTCGGGTTCAGCGTCGCGACCGGGGTGGGTGCCGCCCCGGGACTGGTGACGGCGGTGATCGCGGGTGCAGTCGCGGCCGTGTGCGGCGGTTCGCACATCCAGGTGTCCGGCCCGACCGGCGCGATGACGGTGGTGCTCGTGCCGCTGGTCGCCAAGTACGGGACCTCGGTGGTCTACCCGATCGCGATCCTCGCCGGGATCGTGCTGCTCGTGGCGGGGTTGCTGCGCTTGGGAAGGCTGCTTGCCTACATCCCGTGGCCGCTGGTCGAGGGATTCACACTCGGTATCGCGATCGCCATCGCCGCCCAGCAGATCCCGAGCGCGCTCGGGATCGCCAAGCCTGACATAGAGAACGCCGCCGGCGCGGCCGCGGTGGCCATCGCCCGGTTCGCGCAGCACCCTCAGTGGACGACGTTGGGCTTGCTCGCGTTGTCGGTCGTCCTGACCGCCGCACTGCCGAGGCTGCACCGGTCGATGCCGGCGAGCCTGGTGGCGGTGGTCGTGGTGACGTTGGTGGCCGCGGTCAGTGGTGCTCATGTCGCGCTCATCGGGGCGCTTCCGGCGGGTCTGCCGACGCCTTCACTACCGGGCCTCGGGGGGATGACCGGGCTGCTCCCGTCGGCGCTCGTGGTGGCTTTTCTTGCCGGGCTGGAGAGTCTCCTGTCCGCGCGGGTTGCCGACGGCATGAGCGACGCGCCCCGCCACGACCCCGACCGTGAACTCTTCGGGCAGGGCCTCGCCAACATCGCCTCCGGGCTGTGCGGCGGCCTGCCCGCCACCGGGGCCATCGCCCGCACCGCCGTCAACGCCCGGTCCGGCGCGAAGACGAGGGTCGCGGCGCTCACCCACGCACTTCTGCTCGCGGCCATCATCTACGCGGCGTCCGGTCTGGTGGGCCGGATCCCGCTGGTCGCGCTGGCCGGGGTCCTCCTGGTCGTCGCGTATCGGATGGTGGAGCGTCACACCGTGCGGGCCGTCCTGCGATCCACTCGCGGTGACGCGCTCGTCTTCGGGGTGACGGCGGTCTGCACGGTCGCGTTCGACCTCGTCACAGCTGTCGAAGCGGGCCTGGCGGTCGCCGTGGTGCTCGCCCTAGCCAGGATGGCGAAGACCGCCCAAGCCGTGGCGGAGCCCCTGAGCGCGGACGGGCTCACCAGCGACGCCGAGCATGTGCTGCTCACCGAGCATGTCCTCGTGTACCGCCTCGACGGCCCGTTGTTCTTCGCGGTGGCGGCGAGATTCCTCGCGCAGGTCACCGCCACCGCGGACGTGCGGGTGGTGATATTGCGGCTCAGCGGGATGTCCATGCTCGACGCGACCGGTGCCCGCGCGCTCGGCGAGATCGTCGACGAGCTGTCGGCACGCGGCATCATCGTGTTGTTCAAGGGCGCCACCTCCGAACACGCCCGGCTACTGGCCGCCGTCGGCACACTGGCTCCGGTTCTGGCGCGTGGACACGTGTTCGCCACGCTGGCCGAGGCGGTCACCCATGCCACCAAGCACGTGCGCGAGTCGGCACCGGTCATCGCCATCGCGCCGGCTTGGTGAGCACCGACTCGACCGCCGGTCGTGTCAGGTCGTCGTGGCGCTGTATCTGCTTGCCGAGTTCGGGGTGATGAGGACGACCGGGCAGTCCGAATGCCGGATGCAATCCGCGGAGACGCTGCCGAACAGGATCTCCGAGAACGGCCCGGGCTAGGGCACAATGTCCTCAGCCAGGAGGTCTTGTTACGCGCCCAGTTCTGGTCTGGCGTACGTACCTCGACATCTCAGCTGTCGCGAGGCACTTTCAGACTTGCTAAGATTGGAAAGTGTTGAAATTTGGACTCGCCCGGTGAGCACGCCTCTATATCAGCTGAAGGCGGAGTTCTTCAAGACGCTGGGGCATCCCGCGCGTATCCGGGTGCTGGAGCTGCTCAGTGAGCGCGAGCATTCGGTGGCGGAGATGCTCACGGAAGTCGGCATCGAAGCGGCCAACATGTCCCAGCAGCTCGCTGTGCTCCGCCGGGCCGGCCTTGTGTCCACCCGTAAAGAGGGCTCCTCGGTCATCTACTCGCTGACCAGTCCGCGCGTGGCCGAGTTGCTGGCCGTAGCCCGGGGGATTCTCACCGGAGTGCTGTCCGGGCAGGTGGAGCTACTCGAGGACCTTCGCACGCCGGCAGTGCTGTCCGGAGCGGCACGTCAGGCTCCCGGCGGTCCGGGCGCGTAAGCCGGCTCCTTGATTGTGGCGCTCAGGGCACGCCGCGTACTTGCATAATTTATTAAGTGCGCAGATAATATAGTCATCAAACACGGGTGATGAGCAGGGGAAGGGCGTGGGACCGATGAGTCAGTTCCGAGACGAGCTCCGCGGCGGTATCGGCCACGCGCAGCAAGCGGTGGTGAAGGCCGAGCGGGCGGGTCTTCCCCATGAGGCCTACCTGCACCGGGCGCGGCTGCAGGACTTGCTGGAGATGGCCGTCCGTCACGGCGTCGACACGGACGACTGGGTCGTGCCGTCGATCCGTCGCGGGGTCTCCGAGGACCTCGCCCGAGCAGGCGACTAATGCACACCGTGCGGCCCGGCGAGCTCGGCGCCTCCGTGCCCGTCGCCCGTACCCGGGCGTCTCTGGTGATCGCCGGTGATGGAAGTGACCGCCCCGGCTCGGTCGATCCCGAGCAGGTGCGGTCGATCCTGGCGTCCCGGGCGCGGCGGCTGCGTGAACAGGGTGGGGTCGCGATGATCCCCGCAGCGATCGTCGCCTCGGACGCCCCGAGCCTGAGCGCCGGCCTGCGGGCGTTGGACAGCAGCCCTGGAGCGATCTTTCTGACGTGCACAGATCCGGCGAGGGCCCGCGCTGTTCAGCGGGAGTTCGCCGCGGATGACGGCGTGCCGGTGGTGACAGAGCAGGAAACTGCCGGGGTCGCGGTCACCGCCGCGCTGCTCAACGTCCTTCGCCGCGCCGGAATCACGCCCGAGAGCGCTCGCGTGGTCATCGCGGGCGCGCGGGTGCTGCCGTTGTTGTCACCGATGCTGATGGCCGCTGGCGTCGGCGACATCGTCAGCTGGAACCTGGACGACGCGCCTGGCTTCCCCTTGAGCCGCCTCGCCAGCGAGTCTGGCGCTGTCATCGATCTGGTGGGGGCGGTGACCACCACGCTCACTTCGGCCTTCGGCAGTGTTGCCGTGCCGGTGATCGCACCCGACGAGACGATCGGCCTGGCGGTGGCCGCGGGGTTGGTGCGAGCCGCCGCTGATTTCCGGATTCGAGGGTACGGCTCAGACCCTTGCAGCGAGGTCGAGGTTTGCCTGGCTTGTGCTTGGGCCGTCGTACGGTGCACGCCGCCCGGCGACGTGTGGCCGTCGCCGCACGATCCCGACCTCATCCCTCGAGTGACGCGCGCGGCGGCGCGCGCTTTCGCTGCACCCCGGACAGCGCACTGACGACCATGCCGCCGCTCCTTGCACGACCGTGATCCACGAAACGACCACGGCGCGGTTGAAGGCGTCGTAAGCCTCGTGCCTTCATGAGATCCTTCGAATACCGGGTTGGTCGTTGTCGCGTCGCGTGTGCGCGGTCAGCGTTGTCAGGTGCCGGGTTTCACGGTCCATTACGGAAGCTTCGTCGGCGGGGATCGTCAGGACTCGCAGGTCGTGCCATGCGACGCCGGTGAGTCGGTCGCGGATTTCGCTGGTCACCGCGGGTGCGTGTTCGCCGATGCCGCCGGTGAACACCAGCGTGTCCCAGGACGGCAGCGTTGTCGCGGCGGCGGCGATGGCCATGGCGACGTCACGGGTGAACACTCGGAGGGCGAGGTCGGCGTCCGGGTCGTGGTCGCGTGCGGCGAGCAAGTCGCGGACGTCGTGCAGTCCGTGCGCGATGCCCGCCAGGCCCGAATCCTGGTCGAGCAGGGTGCGCACGGACACGGGTGAGGCATGGGGTTGTTCCAGTAGCAGCAAGGGGATTTCCGGGTCGAGATCGCCGCTGCGGGTGCCTGACATGATCCCGCCGGTCGGGGTGAGCGACATACTCGTGTGCACTGAACGGCCACCGCTGACGGCTGTGACCGAGCAGCCACTCCCGAGGTGTGCGACGACGGCGTTTCCGAGCTCGGGTACGGAATCCACAATGGACTGCACGGACAGGCCGTGGAAGCCATATCGGCGAAGACCGAGTGCGTCTGCCGCCGAAGGCAGGGGAAGTCGTCGAGCCTCAGCGGGTAATGAACGGTGGAAAGCGGTGTCGAAACACGCGACGTGGACCGCGTCGGGCCACACGACGCGGGCGGCGTCGATGCTCGCCAGATCGCCGGGCATATGCAGCGGCGCCCAGTTGACCAGCCCGGTCAACGCCTCGCGCACCGCGTCGGTCAGGACGGTCGCGCGATCGAACGCCACGCCGCCGTGCACGACCCGGTGCGCGACGGCGTCTGGGTGGATACCGCGACCGGCGAGCAAGGCTGCGAGGTGGGCGATGGCGTCGACCAGGTTGCCGGAGAACGGTTCCGGCTCACCGTTCGTGGTGCACTGGGCCCGGTCGGTGCCCAGCCGTTCGATCGACAGGGTCAGCGACACAGCCGGGTCCCGCAGCGAGGCTTTCAGGCTTGACGAGCCCGGGTTGAGGGTGAGCACGATCGGCGAGCTCACGGGGTCCAGGTCCAGTCGCGGACCTCGGGCATGTCCTCGAGGTGTTCGCGGATGTAGCCGTGGTGGCGCTCCAGCATCGCGTGGCAGTGTTCGGCCAGCTCAGTGCCCCTTTCCGGGACGCGGTGCGAGCGGCGCAGCGCTTCGAGGACCAGGTGGTAGCGGCTCATCCGGTTCAGCACGACCATGTCGAACGGTGTGGTCGTGGTGCCTTGCTCGTTGAAGCCGCGGACGTGGAACCGGCTCGGGTTGGTGCGGCCGTGGAGCAGTTGGTGCACGGCTCGCGGGTATCCGTGGAACGCGAACACGACGTCGGTGTCGGTGGTGAACAGGTTCTCGAACTTCTGCTCGCTGAAGCCGTGCGGGTGGTCGTCCCGCGGTAGCAGACCCATCAGGTCGACCACATTGACCACGCGAACCCGCAGGTAGGGTACGTATTCGCGGAGTAGTTGCGCCGCGCCGAGGACTTCGAGCGTGGGCACGTCGCCCGCGGCGGCCAGCACGATGTCAGGTTCGTCGATCGTCTCGGTGCCGGCCCAGTCCCAGACCGACGCGCCGGCCGCGCAGTGCGCGTTCGCTTCCGCCATTCCGAGGTACTGCAGGTGTTGCTGCTTGTCGACGACGATGAGGTTGACGTGGTCGCGGCTGCGCAGGCAGTGGCCCGCGATCGACAGCGTGGTGTTGGCGTCGGGTGGGAACCAGATCCGCACCACGGCCGGCGCGAGCGGGATCGCGGTGTCGATCAGTCCGGGGCCTTGGTGGGAGAAGCCGTTGTTGTCGTTGCGCCAGCACGTGGACGTCAGCAGCACGTTGAGCGACGCGACCGGCGCGCGCCATGGCAGGTCCGCGGCGTGCTGGAGCCATTTGGTGTGCTGGATCAGCATCGACGCGGACACCATCGCGAACGCCTCGTAGGTGGCGAACAGGCCGTGCCGCCCACTGAGCAAGTAGCCCTCCAACCAGCCCTGGCAGAGATGTTCCGAGAGCACCTCCATCACGCGGCCTTCGGGCGACAGGTGGTCGTCGGTGGTCAGGACCGGCACCTGGAGGCACCGGTCGGTAGCCTCGAACACGGCCGCGAGCCGGTTGCTGGCCGTTTCGTCCGGGCAGAAGAGCCGGAAGTCGCCGCCGCCGTCGGATTGCCGCGTGGTGGCGGTGTAGATGTCGCGCAGCAGCTCACCGAACGGGCGGGTGTTCTCGTGCTCCTCGACGCCGGGTGCGCGGACGGCGACGGCGTAGCGCTCCAGCGCGGGGATGGCGAGGGGTTTCAGCAACCGGCCGCCGTTGGCGTACGGGGTCGCGGACATCCGCTTGTCGCCGACCGGCGAGAGTGCCTTGAGCTCGGGGACCAGCGCGCCGTCAGCGTCGAACAGGGTCTCCGGGCCATACGAGCGCAGCCATGATTCGAGGCGCCGGAGGTGCTCGGGGTTCTCGCGGACCTGCGCCAGCGGGACCTGGTGGGCGCGGAAGGTCCCCTCGATCTGGACACCGTCGACGACGTCGGGGCCGGTCCAGCCCTTCGGGGTGCGCAGGATGATCGCCGGCCAGCGCACCGGCTGGAACGGTTCGGCGGCGGCCGAGCGCGCCCGGTTCTGGATGCCGCGGATGTGGGTATGCGCGAGGGTCAACGCGTGGTGTAGCTCGGTGAACACGGTCGCCGGGTCGTCGCCGGACACGATGACCGGGTCCCAGCCCTGCGCGGCGAGCAGGCCCAGCACGTCGGCGTCCTCCGCGCGGCCGAGCACGGTCGGGCCGGCGATCTTGTAGCCGTTGAGGTGCAGGATCGGCAGGACCGAGCCGTCGCGGCGGGCGTTGAGGAACGCGGGGATCTTCCACGACGCGGCCAGCGGGCCGGTCTCCGCCTCGCCGTCGCCGACCACGCAGGCCACCATCAGGTCGGGGCTGTCGAACGCCGCGCCGGCGGCGTGGGCGAGGGCGTACCCGAGCTCGCCGCCCTCATGGATGCTCCCGGGTGTCTGCACACTGACGTGGCTCGGCACACCGCCCGGCGTCGAGAACTGCCGCATGAGTGTGGTGAGGCCGGAGACGTCGGTGGAGACGTCTGGATAGATCTCGCTGTAGGTGCCTTCGAGGTAGGCGTTCGCGAGGAGCGCGGGGCCGCCGTGGCCAGGGCCGGCGATGTAGACGCAGTCCGTGCCTGTGTCGCGGATGAGCCGGTTGAGCAGGGTGTAGATCATCGACAGGCCCGGGCTCGTACCCCAGTGCCCGAGCAGGCGCGGTTTGATGTCGTCGGCCGAAAGTGGTTGGCGGAGCAGGGGATTGGCCTTCAGGTAGAGCTGGGCGACGGTCAGGTAGTTCGCCGCGGCCCACCACCGCAGGTCCAGCTCCCGGTCGTGGTCGGCGTACACCGGTGTGGCCGTGGTTTCGATTACCGTGGCGTGCTGCACTGTCGCTGCCTTCCTCTTCGGACTCGGTGACCGAACGGTAGGTCGCGCAGGCCTGCCGGAGCACCGTCTCGGGTGATCCGATGACCAACGGCGGCGAGGCGGGGAGCTAGGTCCTTCGGATTGGTGACTTTCGGCCCCTGTTCACGGCACCGATGGACGTAGGGTGACGATGTGAGCGAAAAACCGCAGGTCATCAAGGTGTTTCTGGTGGACGATCACGAGGTCGTCCGCCGCGGGGTCGCCGACCTGCTCGACGAAGAGGACGACCTGACGGTGATCGGGCAGGCCGCGTCGGTGTCGCAAGCACTCGCGCGGATCCCCGCTCTGCGCCCGGACGTCGTGGTGCTCGACGTCCGGCTGCCCGATGGCAACGGAGTCGAACTGTGCCGTGAATTGCGGTCGATGCTGCCCGGGTTGAACTGCCTGATGCTGACCTCGTTCACCGACGAGCAGGCGATGCTGAACGCGATCCTCGCCGGCGCGGATGGCTATGTCATCAAAGACATCAAGGGAATGCAGCTGGTCGAGGCGGTCCGCCAGGTCGGCACCGGGCGCTCCTTGCTGGACAACCGGGCTGTCGCCGCGCTGATGGCCAGGCTCCGCACGACCGTCGCCAAGCCGGGTCCGCTCGCGGGCCTGACCGATCAGGAACGCACGCTGCTCGACCTCATCGGTGAAGGGCTGACCAACCGGCAGATCGCCGAACGGATGTTCCTGGCGGAAAAGACGGTGAAGAACTACGTTTCACGGTTGCTGGCGAAGCTGGGAATGGAACGACGTACCCAGGCGGCCGTGCTGGTCACGGAGCTCCGCGACGGTGCCCAGTAACTCGTCTCGACGGCTCGATCTGTGCGACAGTGGCTGGATGACAACTGCCGACCGCGGACCCCCGCGCCATACCGACTCCTCGACCCGCCTGCGGTTACTGGAATCCGCCGGTGAGATCGTCGGTATGCGCAGCCGGATGAACGCGTTGCTGGACGCGGTACTCGCCGTTTCGTCCGGGCTTGAGCTGGACACCACGCTGCGCCAGATCGTGGCCGCGGCCATCGAGCTGGTCGGCGCCCAGTACGGCGCGCTGGGTGTGCTCGGCCCCGATGGCATGATGACGCAATTCGTTCACATCGGCATCGACGACGCCACCAGGGAACTGATCGGCGCGCTGCCCACCGGGCACGGCGTGCTCGGCGTGGTGATCGAAGAAGGCAAACCTCTCTGCCTCGGCGACATCGCCCATCATCCTGCCTCGCAAGGGTTTCCCGCCAACCATCCACCTATGCGGAGCTTTCTCGGGGTGCCCATCCAGGCCCGTGGGGCGGTTTTCGGGCGGCTGTACCTGACCGAGAAGCACAACGGCGAGCACTTCACCTCCGACGACGAGACCGCACTGGCCGCCTTGGCCGGGGCAGCGGGAATCGCCGTGGACAACGCCCGTCTCTACGAAGAAGCCCGCAGCCGTCAGCGCTGGCTCGAAGCCACCGGGGAGATCACCGCCGAACTGCTGGCCGGCACCGACACCACCGAAGCGCTCCGGCTGATCGCGAGCCGCGCGGTAGAACTGACCGACGCCGACTACGCCCTCATCGCGCTGCCGATGGACCCGGACGCGTCGCCGTCGACGAACACCACGCTCCAGGTCGTGATGTGCGCGGGACCCGAGGGAGACGCGATGATCGGCCAGCGGGTCCCGATCGGTGAATCGACCATGGGTGCGGTGTTCCGTGACCACGTCCCGCGGAGTGTGCCGAGCCTGGCGTACGACCTGGCCGGCGGGCTGGGGGTGGAGCTGGGCCCGGCGCTGGCGGTGCAGCTGCGCTCGGGGGAGACGACGTCCGGGGTGCTCGTCGCGTTGCGCGTACCCGGTTCGGCGGCGTTCGACGATCGTCAGTTGCAGATCGTGTCGTCCTTCGCGGATCAGGCAGCGATGGCGTTGCGGCAGGCCGAACGGCACGCGACCGAGCGTGAGCTGGACGTGCTGGCCGATCGCGATCGGATCGCGCGGGATCTGCACGACGACGTCATCCAGCGGCTGTTCGCGGTCGGGCTGGCGATGCAGGGCACGCACCGGCACGCGAAGTCACCGATCGTCACCGCCCGGCTGGCCGAGCACATCGACCAGCTGCACGAGGTCATCCAGGAGATCCGGACGACGATCTTCGATCTCCAGGCCGATGCCGCGGGGGTGCTCGGCCTGCGCACCAGGCTGCAGAACGCGATCACCGAACTGACTGGCGACAGTGCGATCCGCACCACGGTCCGGATGTCGGGGCCGTTGGATGTGGTGCCCGCCGGGTTGGGTGAACACGCCGAGGCCGTGGTCCGGGAGGCGGTCAGCAACGCCGTGCGCCACGCGAAGGCGTCGGAGTTATCGGTCACGGTGTCACTGGACGACAACCTCGTCATCGACGTCACCGACAACGGAGTCGGATTCCCGGAGATCGTCGCCCGCAGCGGGCTGCGCAACCTCGACCAGCGTGCTGCCGAGGCAGGCGGGTCCTGCACCCTGACCCGGCCCGATGCCGGCGGGACCCGGCTCGCCTGGACCGCGCCACTGCCTTGAGGAGCGCTGTCTTGAGTGGCGCTGTCTTGAGGGCGCTCTCTTGAGGGGCCGGAAGTCCTCGGGACCGAGGTCGTTGTCCCCCTGTCCGTGAGCACTCCCGGCCGTAGCGTCGGCGGTAGTCAAGTCCACTGTGGATCTTGGGCGACCGGCGAAGAGGAGTGGTTCGCGTGAACCAGGTAGAAGGCGCGATCGTGGTGGGAGTGGACGGCTCGGCCGAGTCGCTGATGGCCGTGCGATGGGCGGCGGCGGAGGCCGCGGAACGCCAGTGCGTGCTGCATCTCGTACACGCGCTCGATCCGATCATCGGGTGCTACGGCGCAGGACTCCCGGTGCCGCAAAGCATTTTCGACGAGATGGACGCCGGTGGCCGGCGGGTGCTGGCGGAAGCGCGCGACGCGGTCGGCTCGGACCTTGTGGTGACCACGGAAATGCCCAGGAGACTTGCGATCCCGCGGTTCGTCGAGCTTTCCGAGTCGGCACGGATGATCGTGCTGGGTGCTTCTGGACGCGGCGGTTTCGTGGGCATGCTGACCGGCTCGACCGCGGTTTCGGTTGCCGCGCATGCACAGTGCGCCGTCGTCGTGGTTCGTGGTGACCTGTCCGGCACCGGGCCCGTGGTGGTCGGTGTCGACGGCAGCGCGAACTCCGAGCTCGCCGTGGGCGCTGCCTTCGACGAGGCTTCGTGGCGCAAGGTGTCGTTGGTGGTGGTCCACGCGTGGACCGACGCCGACTACATCGAAGTCCCGCTGCCGCAGTACTCCTACGTCGACTGGGGCGCCGTGGATCAGCAGCAGGAACGCGTGCTCGCGGAGAGCCTGGTCGGCTGGCAGGACAAGTATCCCGATGTCGAGGTCCAGCGGGCGCTGGTCAGGGACCGGCCGGCCCAGGAGCTGCTCAGGCGGTCCGCGGACGCCCAGCTGGTGGTCGTCGGCAGCCGGGGCCGTGGTGGGTTCGCCGGGCTGCTGCTCGGCTCCACCAGCCAGGCGCTCGTCCATCACTCGTCCTGCCCGGTCATGATCCTTCGGCAGGAGGAGCAGACGACATGAGCACCGCGAACCGCAGGATCGCTGTCGGCGTCGACGGTGCGGAAATCGGCACCTTGGCCGTGAAATGGGCGGCGCAGGTGGCTTCCGAGCGCAAGCTCGAGCTGGTGATCGTCCACCTCACCCACGGCGAGCAGTTCGTCTACGGCGGCGGCTTGTCGGGCTACCCGGAACTGCTTGACGCGTTCCGTGAGGACGGCCTTCGGATCCTCGAGGCCGCGGAGGAGGTCGCGCACTCCATCGACCCGGCGCTCGACCTCGACACCGTGCTGCAGATGGATTCGGCCGCGCGGTACCTGATCGAGTTGTCGAGTTCGGTGCGGATGATCGTCGTCGGGGCGTCCGGCCGGTCCGCGGTGACGTCGGCGCTGCTCGGCTCGACGGCGTCCGCGGTGCTCAGCCATGCCCACTGCCCGGTCGCGGTCGTGCGGGGCCGGACGGAGTCGGCGATGTTCGTCCCCGACGGTCCCGTGGTCGTCGGCATCGACAGCAGCCCGTTCAGCGAGGCGGCGCTGGAAATCGCGTTCGACGAAGCGTCGATCCGCGCGGTGCCGTTGATCGCCGTGCACGCCTGGACTGATGCCGCCATCGACGAGGTGTACGGCATGTCGCGGCTTTCGACCTGGTGGGAGACACGCGCGGACGACGAGCGTCGGTTGCTGGCCGAGCGGCTCGCCGGCCGACAGGAGAAGTATCCGGACGTAGCGGTCGAGCGGGTCCTGGCCCGCGACAACCCGCGGCAGGTCCTGCTCGACTACAGCGCGAAGGCGCAGCTGGTCGTCGTCGGGAGTCGTGGTCGGGGAGGGTTCCGCGGGCTGCTGCTCGGTTCCACCAGCCAGGGGCTGGCGCATCACGCGAAGTGCCCAGTGCTGGTCGTCCGGGGCTAGTGCCATGATCACCACCGGAGCCGAGGTCCGCACAGCTGGGTTGGAAGCGGCCGTCCGGGCGCCTTCGCCGTACAACACCCAACCCTGGCGTTTCGTGCTCACGGCCGGGGGTGTCGACCTCTTTCTGGACGCGGATCGCGTGCTCGCCGTGGTGGACCCGGACGGCCGCGAGGCGAGACTGGCTTGCGGCGCCGCGTTGCTGAACTTCCGGCTCGCGGTGGCCGCGGCCGGGCGCGCTTGCGCGATCGACCTGATGCCGGACCGAACCCGGCCCGATCTGCTCGCGCGGGTGACGCTCGGCGCCGTGAAGAGGCCGTCGTCCGGAGAGATCCGGCTGGCGGCGGCTGTTCCACGCCGGTTCAGCAACCGGCGGCCGTTCGTCGACCAGCCGGTGCCGCATCGTGCCCGCCAGGCCATCACGACGGCCGCGCGGGCAGAGGGCGCGGAGGTCGTGCTGGTGGACGAGGCGGGCACGCTCGGTGCGGTGGCGTCGCTGATCCGGCGCGCGGACACAGCGCAGACCGAGGACCGCGCGTTCCGACGGGAACTGGCGGAGTGGACGCGCGGACACGGTGACGGTGACGGCGTGCCCGCGTCCGCCGGAGGCCCGCGCTCGGCCGGCGGGTTGCTGCCGGTCCGGCACCACGGCCCGGATTCCCAGCCCGCGCGGCCCTACGAGCAGGACCCGATGGTCGTCGTGCTGACCACGCCCGCGGACGGCCCCCTTTCGCAGCTACGCGCGGGCCTGGCCCTGCAACGGGTGCTGCTCACCGCCACCAACCTTGGCTTGAGCGCGTCGTTCCTGTCCCAGGCGATCGAGGTCGAGTCCAGCCGTGCGGAGCTCCACACGCTGGTCGGGCGGCACCCGCAGTGCGTGTTGCGGCTCGGCTACGGCTACCCCGGCACCCCCACGCCGAGGCGTCCGCCGCTCTGGCCCTGAACGTCCGTGCCTGGAATTTACGGGCGTGGTGGAGGGGGAATTTCGCTGGTCGTCGGCATCCCGGCCGGGTGCAACCTCCACGATCGGTGGATCTAGGTCCAACGCACTCAAGGTGGTCTTCCGTTTACTGAAGCAAGGACCGGGGCGGCGAGGGGTGCGCGGTACGGATCCTTGCGCCGCGTCCGTGACGCGGTGGCCGCCGAGGCTCCTGAGCCCGGTCCCGTTCGTATCGGGGGACCCCTGGTACGAACGATTCGTACCAGGGGTCCCCTGATTCAGTAGTGCTGTGGGCTTTCGCAACTCGACGGCGAGTTGCTGTTGTGCCGAAGAATGCAGTCAGGGCTCGTCAGTGTCGCGGCCGGGTGATCCGGTCGCGGCACTCACGAGCCCTGGTGGAGTCGGTATTCTGTTACAGGTGCATGGTGTTGCGCCTGGGTCTCCGAAGCGGATCGAGATAAGCGGGCGGGATGAAGTCCGGTCTCCCGTCACCGCCCATTCGCACTTCCCAGCCACCACAATGCACCAATCTATGGTGACGCCAGCACAGTAGGGTGAGATTTTCAAAATTCGTTTGGCCACCATCCGCCCAAAAAACAATGTGGTGACCCTCGGTGTGTTTAGCGTGTTTATTGCAACCGGGGAAGGCGCATCCGCGGTCTCGCATGACGAGTCGGCAGCGTTGTCCGGTGGTGATGATGCGCTTGGACCGGCCCAAGTCCATCGGCTCACTATCCATGCCGAGAACAGCGGGAATGAGCGTGCAGTCACAGGCGAGCATCCGAGCTTCGGCAGCGGTGATCACGCCGCCGTAGTCGAGCATCGCGGTCCCGATCCCGGACTTCAGCGTCTCGAAGTCCACGGTGACCGCCACATGGACACGATCACCACCATGGGTGGGCATCTTGTCGACGGTCATCGCGAGGCGGACCAGGTCGACGAGGGCGTCGGCTTGGCGTTCCCACTGACTGCGGGCGTCGCGGACTTCCTCTTTCGTCGACTGCGGCTTCGCGAGCGGATCCAACGCTGCCCGCAGTTGGGCGTAGGCCAGGTTGTCCAGCTTGCCTTTGAAGCTGGCGGTGCCGTCGCGGTGTTCCTGGAACGCCAGCTCCCGCTTCGGTCGCTCCGGCGGATCCTTCGGCTCGGGTCCGTCGGGGTCGAAGGTGTTCAGGAGC
>NZ_JAODNM010000107.1 GCF_025464955.1 Amycolatopsis sp.
AGCACGTTGTTGATCTGGTTCGGGAAGTCGCTGCGGCCGGTGGCCACGATCGCCGCGTACTTCGACGCGATCTCGGGGTGCACCTCCGGGTCCGGATTGGACAGTGCGAACACGATGGCGTCGTCGGCCATGCCGGCGAGCAGCTGCTCGTCGATCAGCGCGCCCGACAGGCCGAGGAACACGTCCGCGCCCTTCAGCGCCTCGCCGAGGCCGCCACGCAGACCCGCCGAGTTGGTGGTCAGCGCGAGCTCCCGCTTGATCGGGTTCAGCCCGTCGCGGCCCTCGTAGATGATGCCCTTCGAGTCGAGCACCGTCACGTCCGCGACCCCCGCGGCCTGCAGGATCTTGGCGCACGCGACCCCGGCCGCACCGGCGCCCGAGATGACGACGCGCTCGGTGGCGATGTCGCGCTGGAGGACCTCGTTGGCGCCCCGCAGCGCCGCGAGCGTCACGATCGCGGTGCCGTGCTGGTCGTCGTGCATGACCGGGCAGTCGAGCGCTTCCTTGAGCTTGTCTTCGAGCTCGAAGCACCGCGGCGCCGAGATGTCCTCGAGGTTGACCGCGCCATAGGACGGGCGCAGCCGCACCAGCGTCTCGACGATCTCGTCGACGTCGGTGGTATCGAGGACCAGCGGGATCGAGTCGAGCCCGCCGAAGGTCTTGAACAGCACCGACTTGCCCTCCATGACCGGCAGCGACGCGCTCGCGCCGATGTCGCCGAGGCCGAGCACGGCGGTGCCGTCGCTGACCACGACGACGAGCCTGTCCGCCCAGGTATACCGCTTCGCCAGCGACGCGTTCTCCGCGATCGCGCGGCTCACCTTCGCCACACCCGGGGTGTACGCGATGGAAAGGTCGCGCGGGTCGGAGATCGGGCGGGTGGCGGCCACCGAGAGCTTGCCGCCCTCGTGACCAGCGAAGATCTCCGCGTCGGTCACCGGCGTGATTTCGGTGCGGACCTGGTGGTTCATCGGATTTCCTGTCGTTGAGTCCGTGATGGTTGCGGTGGGGGACTCGGATTTTGCGGATCGAGCGTAGGACACGTGAATCTCCTGGGACTGCGAGCGGGGAAACACCGGTGACGGGCACAACAGCCCATGGAACCGATGAAGCTGTCTCCTCCGGCACGGCAGCCCAGCGCGGTAGCGCCGGCCTGTCGGCTAGGCGTCACTTCGGCCATCAAGCCCTTGGTGGGGCCGCCCTTGGTCAGGCGATGGCCGCGGACGCGGCGGTCCCTCCATCATGACAGGCCCGCCGCCCGTTGTGCCCCCGTGGTGCGGCTCATGTCACACCCGCCGACCCTTTAGGCTGGTCAGTACCGGTTTACCAAGACGTCCGTCCGGCTTGCTAAAAGATCGTTAAGCTGGCCGCCATGGAAGCGCGTGAGTTGATCGTGCGGGACGCCTACGAGTTCACCCCGCGGACCTTCCCCGACGACCGAGGCGTGTTCGTCGCGCCGTTCCAGGACCAGGCGTTCCTCGACGCCGTCGGCTACCCCCTGCGCGTCGCGCAGACGAACCACAGCGTTTCCCGGCGGGGCACCGTCCGCGGACTGCATTTCGCCGACACTCCGCCGGGCCAGGCGAAGTACGTCTACTGCCCGCAGGGCTCCCTGCTCGACGTCGTCGTGGACATCCGCGTCGGCTCACCGACGTTCGGCCGCTGGGACGCCGTCGTGCTCGACGCCGTCGAATACAAGGCGATGTACATCGCGGAGGGCATCGGCCACGCGTTCGTCGCGCTCGAAGACGGCACCGCGATGAGCTATCTGTGTTCCGAGGGCTACAACCCCGGCGCCGAGCACGGCATCACCCCGGTGGACACCACGCTCGGCCTTCCGTGGCCCCAGGATCTCGAGCTGATCCTGTCCGAAAAGGACACTTCCGCGCCGACCCTCGCGGAGGCGGAGGCACAGGGTCTCCTGCCCCGCTACGAGGACTGCGTCGCGCACTACGAGAAATCACGCGCGGCCGTCTAACTCGCCCGACGCCGAAACAACAGCGCGGATGTCGAACCGTTTAAGCGGCTCCTGCGCCCCGCGCCCGGGACTCGGCGCCTGACAGTCGGGACAGCTGTCCCATCGCACGCAGGTTCTCCTCGCCAACCGTCGCAACTCGACGGCGAGTTGCGATGGTTGCGTGTTCAAGGACCGCAAGTCGCCGTCGAGTTGCCAGGGCACTCTTGGACAAAAGTGGCTCTTGTGTCGTATGTGTGGGTCCGCGACGCCTCCGTGGCTGGTGAGGTTCTTGAGGTCAGCGGGTGTGGTCGGCTGGTGGCGACTGTGGGACTCGTCGGCCTGAACGTGGGACTCGCCAGGCCGGAGTGTGGGACTCGCCGACGTGCTGTGCGAGTCCCACGTTCAGCGAGGGCGAGTCCTACAGTCAAACCGGCGTGTCCCACACCCAGCTCCGGACACCGACACGACCCGGCCCTTGCCGCGGTAAAACGCAGCCAGTCCACAGCAACCAGCACCCACACAGACGACCGAAGAGCCACAAAAGTGCCGGGTTAGGGGTGGATGTCTTCGGCGAGGACGCGTTCGATGTTGCGTTCGGCCAGCGCGGTGATGGTCACGAACGGGTTGACGCCGGTGCTGCCGGGGATGAGCGAACCGTCGGTGACGTACAGGTTCGGATACTCTCTGATCCGTCCGTAGTCGTCGGTTGCCTTACCCAGCACCAAACCGCCGAGCGGGTGGTAGGTGAAGCGGTTTTCGAACACCCGCGTGTCGCCGAAGAGGTCGTACCGGTAGATCGTCGAGTTGGCCCGGTTGATCTTGTCGAACAGCGCCTTCGCCGCGTCGATCGACGGCTGCCCCTGCGACACCGCCCACTGCAGCCGCGCCGAATCACTGGCCGCGTCGTAGGTGAAATGACCGCGCTCGGCGTTCTTCGTGATCGCGAGGTACAGACTCGCCCACGTCTCGATCCCCGCCGGCACCGGGGCGATCTCGGCGAACACCGGGTGCACCGGGTCGTCCCAGTTGTCGATGCCCATCGCGGGCATGCCCGCCTCCAGGCTGCCGGTGGTGTCCCAGAGGTGGTTGGCGCGCCCCAACATGACGTTGCCGTTGGTCCCCCAGCCCTGGCCGACCTCGGCGTTGAGCGCGGGCAGCCGTCCGGTTTCCCTCGCCCGCACCAGAAGTTCGGTCGAACCGAGGCTTCCCGCACCGAGGAACAGATACTTCGTATTCACCGACTTCGTCGCCAGCACGGTCCCGTCGGGGTCGATCTGGCGCAGCACAACGGTGTAAGTCCCGTCGGGCTGGTGGATGATCTCGCGAACTTCGTGCAGCGTCTGGATGGTGACGTGACCCGTGCCGACGGCGGCCGCGAGGTACGTCTTGTCCAGCGACCGCTTGCCGTGGTTGTTGCCGTAGATGACTTCCGACGCGAGCGCCGACCGCGGAACGGTGCCGGCTTCCTCCTGTTTCATGTACTCGAAGTCATAGACGCTCGGCAGGAACACGGTCTTGAACCCGGCCTTCGTCGCGGCCTTCCGCGACACCCGCGCGAAGTTGTACGACTTGCAGGTCTCGAACCACCGCTGGTCGATCTGGTTCATCCCCAGCGCGGTGTTGGCGCGCGGGAAGTACTTGCCATACATCTCGTCGGCGTCGACAGCGGGCAGGATCTCTTCGAAGTAGTCCCGGCGCGGCGTGACGGCCATCGCACCGTTGACGAGCGAACCGCCGCCGACGCCGCGACCGACATAAACGGACATGTCGCCGTAATGCACACGATCGAGGACCCCGGCGGAGGAGTCGATGTCGTGATTGGCGAGGTCGAGCCAGAGAAAGGACGCCAGCGGGGCTTCGGTACGCTTTTTGAACCACATCGACCGCTTATCCGGCGAAAGCATGTTACAGAAGACGTTGCCGTCCGGACCGGGCTGATTCCACAGCTGCCCCATTTCCACCATGAGCGTGGAAACCCCGGCCTCGCCGAGCCGCAACGCCGTCGCCGCGGCGCCGTAACCGGTGCCGATCACCAACGCGGGCACGAAATCCGGCAGCGGCGTCTCCGACGTGGGAGCCGCGCCCGCCGCGCTCGCGGAAATGGTTGTCAAGCCGAGTGCGGCTGCGGTGTTGAGCGCGGCAAGACCGAAAAAACGCCTTCTGGACAAGGGAGAGAGCATAACCGGATGCTTCCTTGATGCCCACCCGATCCACAACCCCGAATGCGAAGGAAATTCATGTCAGCTGGGTGAACGGTGTTAATTTTCACTCGGCTGGGCTACCGGGCCGAGTTGGTTCACGACTTACGCGTAACCCAGATGGTGATCGTGCCGGTCACCACGCCTTTGCCGTGCTCGTCAGAGATGACGACGGGCACCGGCAGGTCGAACCCCTCGTCGCCGAACTCGGGGAGCTCCGGCAGCTCAGCCACCGCGGTCAGTCCGGTCTCGGCCTTTGCGACGTACTCGACGGTCATCCCCTTGGGAAGCCAGCGATGCGTGGCCGGGACGGTCGCCTCGGCGAGCATGCCCATCGCGATCTCCGCGAGGTTGCAGGCCGCGATCGCGTGAAATGTCCCAATGTGGTTGTGGACACCCCACCATTTGGGCGCGCCGACCTCGCACCGGCCGGGCCGCAGGTCCCGCACCGACGGTACGACCGTCCGAAAATAGGGCACACGCAGGCACATCGCCGCGGAGAACAGCTGTTTGCCGCCGGGTTTGGCGGCCAGCTTCCGCCACATCGAGTACGTCGGACTGTCAGCCATCGGTGCTCCTCATCTAGCTACTCGTGAGTAGATAAGCAGATCACAGGTTATATTCGCAAACGTGGAACATCGCCTCTTTCTTCTCCGGCACGGACAGACCGAGTGGTCGCTCAATGGCCGCCACACCGGGCGTACCGACATTCCGCTCACCACGGCCGGCGAAAACCAGGCCCAGGCTGCCGGCGTGACGCTGCGGACCCTGCGCTTCGGCCCCGCGCTCGTCCTGTCGAGCCCGCGGCAGCGTGCCCTGAACACCGCCGAACTCGCGGGGCTGCACGTCGACGAGAGCACCGAAGACCTTCGCGAATGGGACTACGGCGACTACGAGGGCATCACCACGCCGAAGATCCGGGAAACCGTGCCCGGCTGGACAGTCTGGTCGCACCCGGTTCCAGGCGGCGAGAGCCGGGACGAGGTCACAGCCCGCGCAGACAAGGCACTCGACCGCGCCCGTGAAGCCCTGAACAGCTCCGACGTCATCCTCATCGGCCATGGCCACTTCAGCCGCGTCCTCGCGACACGCTGGGTCGAACTGGACGTCTCGTTCGGCGTCCACTTCGGCATCGACCCGGCGAGCATCACCGTCCTCGGCTTCGAGCACGACAGGCCGCAGATCCAGCACCTCAACATCACCCCGTCGTAGAGGATGAGATGACCGACAGCCGTATTCGCCGCGTCCGGGAGTCCGATGTGGACGCCGTCGTCGGGCTGGTGCACGAGCTCGCCGAGTTCGAGAAGTCGCCCGAGGAGTGCCACCTGACCGCTGAACTGCTGCACGCGGCGCTGTTCGGCGAGGCGCCCGCGCTGTTCGGCCATGTGGCCGAAGTGGACGGCGTCGTGGTCGGCTGTGCGCTGTGGTTCCTGAACTTCTCCACGTGGCGCGGGGTGCACGGCCTGTACCTCGAAGACCTCTACGTACGCGCGGACCAGCGCGGCTCCGGGCTGGGCAAGTCGCTGCTGGCGGCGCTCGCCGACGAATGCGTGCGGCGCGGCCTCGGCCGGTTCGAATGGTCGGTGCTCGACTGGAACCCGGCGACCGAGTTCTACCGGGCGATGGGCGCGGTCGCGATGGACGAATGGACCGTCTACCGCCTGTCCGGCGACCAGCTCAAGGCACTGGCCGCGCAGGCCTGACCCCTCACTCGCCCTGTTCGCGGCGGGCGGCGCGCCCGGCGGCACCGTCGCGGGCGGCCGCGGCTTCCTCGGACTCGCCCTCTTCCTGTCCGAGCACCCAGGCCCGCGACGGGCGGCGGAAGAGCAGCACCAGCAGCGCGAGCCCGACCACGCCGACAGGCACGCCGAAGCCGGGTTGCCCGGACGGCACCGCGGCGTACCAGCCGACGCCGATCATGAGCAGCGCGACCACAACGGACGGCGAACGGGCCCAGGTCTTGCCCAGCAGCAGCCCGCCGCCGCAGATGACCGTCCCGATGCCGAACACGGCGAAGTAGGCGGCTTCGGCGAAGACGTTGTTCCCTGGCGCTTCGGGTTTCCCGACGGCGCCGGCCATCTCGATCACCGCCAGCGCGATCAGGGCGAGGCCGGGGAGCACGGTGAGCAATCCGGCCAGGCGCACCTCGCGCGGAGCCGGCGAGAACTTGTCGGCGAACAACACGGAAACCGGCCTTCCGGAGAGTTTTTCCCGGGCACGGCCCTCGACCTGGGCGGGTGACCGTGAGTGAACACATTCGATGGTATGCCACCCGGACGGCCGTTTTGGTGGCGGCTGCGGAAGCAGATGATCGGTGGTGTCGTCGATGAGCGGGCGGTCGGCCCGGGTGCACTTGTCACGATGAGCGGACACCGTCGGCAGATGGAGGACAGCCCGCCACAGGGTCGAGGAGTCAGAGCGGCAACCGGTTCTCAGCGAGCCTCCGCCCGCTGAGCTTCGCGTCACCATGGGCGCCCAGCCCAAGGTTTCGTCACTTACGCTGCGATAGTGGATGTCGAGCGAAATGTGCCGTCGCGCACTCCGGAGGAGTGGCAGTGCGCGCTGTCCTGATCGTGAATCCCCAGGCCACGTCCACCACCCCCGGCGGCCGGGACGTCCTTGCGCACGCACTGGCGAGCCAGGTGAAGCTCGACGTCGTCGAGACCGACTACCGCGGCCACGCGATGGCTGTTGCCCGCTCCGCTGCCCGTGACGGCGTCGACCTCGTGGTTGCCCACGGTGGCGACGGCACGGTCAACGAGGTCGTCAACGGCCTGCTGGCCGACAGCGGCGGCGACCCTCGAGAACTCGGGCACGTGCCGATGCTCGGTGTGGTCCCCGGTGGCTCCGCCAACGTCTTCGCCCGCGCGCTGGGCATCTCGCACGACCCCGTCGAGGCCACCCACCAGCTGCTGAACGCCTCTGAGCAGGGGCGCAACCGCCGCGTCGGGCTCGGACTGGCCGACGGGCACTGGTTCACCTTCAACGCCGGCCTCGGCTGGGACGCCGATGTCGTCGCGAGTGTCGCCCGAAGGCGTGGCAAGCAGACGAGCGCGGCTCTCTATATGCGCGCCGCAGTCACCGCGCACTTCCGCCCACCGCTCGGCAGGCCACCGCTCACCGTGAAGCTCAACGGCGAGGAGCCCGTCGAGGTCGTCACGGCCTTCATCTCCAACACCGATCCGTGGAGCTACCTGGGCGAACGTCCGGTGCACCTCAACAGGGGATGCTCGTTCGACACCGGTCTCGGCCTGTTCGCACTCAAGGGCCTGGCGCTACCTACCGTGTTCAAGCATTTACGTCAAGCACTGAGTGGTTCGGGCGAGCAGCGGGGCCGACGTCTCCTTCGTCACGATGATCTGCCAATTATCCGCATCGAAGCAGGTGAACCGGTAAACTTCCAGGTGGACGGTGACCTGATCGGCCAGCGGACGAGGGTGGAATTTTTTAGTGTGCCCGGCGCGTTGACAGTCGTGGTGTGACGGCTTGCGCCGACCGGTAGGTCCGGTATCAGCTGATCGCCCGCGGCAAAGTGTTACAGCCGCTCGTCGACACCAGAGGTCCGCTCACCGCATCGAGCTTCCCATCGGGGGCCCGTTTCGGACAGAAACCGCAGGTCAGACGGGTCGCTCGGCCGGGTGAGCTGACTCACCGATCTTGAGAAAACCCTTGTCGAACGCGGTGCTTCGTGAAAGCATTCACAAGCACCCAAAAAAACGACCGCCATTTGACGACTGTGGCGCGGCTTGCCGCGTCACATATTGAAGGAGCTCAGAGACATGGATTGGCGCCACGACGCGGCCTGCCGAGACGAGGACCCAGAGCTGTTCTTCCCGGTGGGAACCAGCGGTCCGGCTCTCCTGCAGGTGACCGAGGCGAAGTCCGTGTGCCACCGCTGCACCGTCGCTTCTGACTGCTTGGCCTGGGCATTGGCCAGCGGACAGGATGCCGGCGTCTGGGGCGGCATGAGCGAGGATGAGCGACGCGCTCTCAAGCGCCGCCGCACTCACATCGGCACGCGTACCAACGCCTAAAAGCCAGCACCCAAGCTGATCCGAATACTGGTGAGGAAAGCCTTGCGTCCACCCCACCAGTGGTGATATCAGGATCAGCTTGAGCATAACAACAGAGGCAGACCCGCCTGCACGCGGGCTGGTCAAAGCCTCACCAGGACTTTAAGTCCTCCCGCAGAACCGTTCGAGGCCCGGCACCACACAGGTGCCGGGCCTTCAACGCGTCCGCAGGTAGTTGGACGTTTTTCGACTGGTCGTGAAGGCCACCTTCACGACGGCTAGCGCAATGATGGTGGCCTTCACGTCCCGCGATATATCGGGACGACCCGAGGTGGACAGCTCAGAGGCGACGGCTGAGCGGGATACGCAAAGCGGCTTCGGTGCCACCGCGCGCGAGGTCGTCCCCACGCAAGCCTCGCAGCGAAAGCGAACCCCGCAGCTCGGACTCGACGAGCGTCCGCACGATCTGCAGGCCGAGACCGTCACTCCGTTCGAGTGAAAAACCCGAGGGCAGGCCCCGGCCGTTGTCCCGGACCACGACGTCGAGCCAGCGCGCCGACCGTTCCACGATCAACTCGACCTTGCCGGGCCGGCTGTCCGGGAACGCGTGTCCGATGGCGTTCTGGACCAGTTCGGCCAGCACCATCACCAACGGCGTGGCGATCTCGGCGACCACGACCCCGAACGAACCGGTCCTCGACAGGCTTGCCTGCGACTCGGCGGTGGCGACCTCGCCGACCATCGGCAGCACGTTGTCCAGCAGTTTGTCGAGGTCAACCCGTTCGTCGACCGAAGTCGAGAGCGCTTCGTGCACCATCGCGATCGAGGCGACCCGGCGAACAGACTCGCCCAGCGCGAGCCGCGCCTCTTCGCTCGACGTTCGCCGCGACTGCAGACGCAGCAACGCGGCTACTGTCTGTAGATTATTCTTCACCCGATGGTGGATTTCCCGGATGGTCGCGTCCTTGGACAGCAGCGCCCTGTCCCGGCGTTTGACCTCCGTGACGTCCCGGACGAGCACCAGCGCGCCGGCCGGCTGACCCGCCGGCCGCAGCGGCAGCGCCCGGAACAGCACCACGGCTCCGCGCCGCGAATCGGCCTCCGCCCGGGTGCCGGGTTTGCCGTCGAGCGCGTCGATGATCCGGTGCGAAACCTCGGTCGCGTCGAACGGATCGCGGATGAGCGACCTGGTCAGCGGCGCGAGCCGGGTGCCCACGAGGTCGGACTCGTGGCCCATGCGGTGATACGCCGACAGACCGTTCGGGCTGGCGAAAACCACGGTCCCGGACGGGTCCAGCCTGATCAGGCCGTCGCCGACCCTCGGGCTGGTGTGCGTGTCGGTGGTGTTGTCGCGGCTGGGGAACGTGCCGTCCACGATCATCTGGCACAGATCGCCCGCGCTGCCGAGATAGGCGATCTCGAGCGGGCTCGGCACGCGCGGCTGCGCGAGGTTCGTCTCGCGGCTCAGCACGGCGATGACCGTCTTGTCGTGGGTGACCGGCACGGCCTCGCGCCGCATCGGGACGTCGCGATACCAGTGCGGGTCCTCCTCACGGCAGACCTTGACCTCGCGCATCGCCTTGGCGAGCTGCGAATGGTCGTCGACGACGAACCGCGTGCCGACGACGTCCTCCGGATGGGCCGTGGGCGCCGTCGTCGGCCGCGCGTGGGCGACGCAGACGAAGTCGCCGCCGTCGGGGTGGAGGCCTTCGGCCACCGGCACCCACAACAGGAAGTCGGCGAACGACAGGTCGGCGAGCAGCTGCCACTCCGCAACGACGGTCTGCAGGTGGTCCGCGGCTTCGCCGGGAAGTTTCGTGTTCTCCGCGAGGAGATCCGCCAGTGTCGACACCAGCCAATACAACCAGAACCGGGCGGTCACGGTACAGGCCGGGCGCCTGGCCTCGAAGGCACATGACACACTTGTGGGGTTGACCCGAGCCCGGCAGGCGTGTGAGCGCCCCGCGTGGGCCACACCAGCCGCGAACATCCGAGGAGTGAAACATGTCGAAGCGCGCCCGCAAGCGTCGTAGCCGGAAGAAGAACGGCTCGAACCACGGCCACAAGCCCAACGCCTGATCAGACGGCATACTGAGCAGTTTGCAAGACAAGGCCCCCGCACCGAACCGGTGCGGGGGCCTTTTCGCGTGCCGTCAGGGCTTACTCGGTGCGCCGTTCGACGGTGACCTCGGTGCGCTCGATGGTGATCCCGCCATGGGACTCGACGGTCTGCCGGATCGACGCGCGCAGCCTGCTCTTCAGGTCGGCCGGGGCGTGGTCCCCACCACACTTGCGGGCGAGCAGCTGCTTGAGCGCCTCGTCGATGCCGTACTCCTCGAGGCAGGGCGGGCACGTCTCGATGTGGTGCCGCAGCTCCGCCTCACGCTCGGGGCCACACTCCTTGTCGAGCAGCAGGTAGATCTCCGCCAGCGCGGCGTCGCACTCGGGTTTGCCGGTGAACGTCATCGCCCCGCCACCTCCTGTTTGCCGCTGCGGATGAAACCGCGCTCTCGCGCGACATCGGCCAGCAGGTCGCGCAGCTGGGCGCGGCCACGGTGCAGACGGGACATGACGGTTCCGATCGGCGTTTCCATGATCTCGGCGATTTCCTTGTAGGCGAATCCCTCGACATCGGCGAGGTAGACCGCGATCCGGAACTCCTCCGGCAGCTTCTGCAGGGCGGTCTTGACGTCGGCATCCGGCAGTGCGTCCATCGCCTCGACCTCGGCGGACCGCAACCCGCTCGAGGTGTGGCTCTCGGCCTTGGCGATCTGCCAGTCGGTGATCTCGTCCGTGGGCTGCTGCAGCGGCTGACGCTGACGCTTGCGGTAACCGTTGATATAGGTGTTGGTGAGGATGCGGTACATCCACGCTTTGAGGTTGGTACCCGCCTTGAACGACGCGAACGCCGCGTAAGCCTTGAGGAAGGTCTCCTGGACCAGGTCCTCGGCGTCGGCCGGGTTGCGGGTCATCCGCATCGCGGCCGAGTACAGCTGGTCCAGCAGCGGCATCGCGTCCCGCTCGAAGCGCTCGGCGCGTGCGTCGGCCTGCTCCTGTTCCATGCCCTCGTCGGGCACGACGGGCTCCTGCGTGCTCGGCAAACCGTTCCCTTCACGAAGCGCGTCGATGCGCGGCCGCGCATACGACTGCATCGAGGATACGCGGCGTGAGCCGGGCTGGCCGGGCACACCAGGGTTATCCGGGCGCTCGGACCCGCGAGGGGCTCGGAAGCTGGTTTTCTCAAGCGTTGTCGGCACGTCGGGTGTAACGCCGTCTTCGCGTCGCACATTCCCGGATTCCGGCGTCCCACATCGTAGGCTCGTGGTCATGGCGGGCAAGGGCACACCGGCGACAGCGTTGCTGGCAAAGCGAAAAGTGACACACACGCTGCATTCCTACGAGCACGACCCGCGGCACGAGTCGTTCGGGCTCGAGGCCGTCGAAGCGCTCGGACTGGCCCCGGAACGCGTGTTCAAAACGCTGGTCGCCGAAGTCGACGGAACACTCACCGTGGGTGTGGTGCCCGTCACGGGACACCTCGATCTCAAGGCGCTGGCCGCGGCCGTCGGCGGGAAAAAGGCGAAAATGGCCGACCCGGCGGCCGCCCAGCGCGCGACGGGATACGTACTCGGCGGGATCTCGCCGCTCGGGCACCGCAGCAGGCTGCCGGTCGTCATCGACGCCTCCGCGGAGCGGTTCGAGACCGTCCACTGCTCCGCCGGACGCCGTGGTCTGGAGGTCGAACTCTCCCCCGCCGACCTGGTCGCACTGACCAACGCGACCGTCGCCTCGATCGCGGCCTAGGGACTCGTGAGTGTTCCGACCTGTTCTAAGCGGCCGGAACGCTCACGAGCCACGCTGGGTCAGAGCAGGCGGACAATGCGGGTGAGCCACTCACCGGCGGCGCGGGCGACGCCGTCGAGGTCGGCTCTGAGGCCGTGGTCGCCGGCGAGGACCACGAGTTCGTGGTGCGGGCCCGCCGCCGGACGGCCGAACGGGTCCCGCTCACCCTGGATGACCAGCGTCGGCACCTCGACGGCGTCGAGCTCGGCCTGGCGGCTCTTCTCCGGCTTGCCCGGCGGGTGTTCGGGGAACGCAAGGCACAGGACGGCCGACGCCTGCCCCGCCGACGCCGTCCGGCACGCCACCCTGGCCCCCGACGAGCGGCCGCCGAACACCAGCGGCAGGTCGTCGAACCGGGCGCCGATGTCCTCGGCGACGCTCAACCACGCCGAGTCCAGCTGGTTCGCCGGCGCGGGCGCACGACGTCCGGCCACGCGGTACGGCTGCTCGACCAGCGCGACATGCAAGCCGGCGGCCCGCGCGGCCCCGGTCACCGCGACCAGGTCCTCGGCGCCGATCCCACCGCCCGCGCCATGCCCGAGCAGGAGTATCGCCGCGCCTTCCCCGGTGCAGTGCAGCTCGGCCCTGGCCGGGCCGAAGTCGGTGTCGATCGTGATCGTGGTCATGACGACGGCAGTTCGAACAGGGCGGCCTCGTCCAGGCGCTGCTCGGGTTCGACCCGGTCGAGGAGCTCGGGTCCGTTGTTACGCACGCTGTTGACGCGGGTCGACACCGGCCGCATTTCCAGCACGTCGACGACGTCGAGCGACGGCGGCACGAGCAGCGCGCTGACGTCCTCGCTGTCCGGGTCCAGCCACGGCTCCCACTGCTCCGGGGTCAGCAGCAGCGGCATCCGGTGGTGGATATCGGCGAGCCTGCCCACGGCGTCGGCGGTCAGCACGGAAAAGGTGATCAACGGTGGCCCGTCGGAGTCCTTCGGGTCGCGCCAGCTCTCCCACAGCCCGGCGAACACAAGCGACGCGGCGTCCGGGCCGGTCACGTAGAACGGGTCATTGTGCTTGCCGTCGCGACGCCATTCGAACCAACCGTCGGCGGGAACGAGACAACGCCTTTTGGCGAGCGCTTTGCGGTATGCGGGCTTCTCTGCGACCGTTTCGGCACGAGCGTTGATCATCTTCGCGCCCGAAGCCGGGTCCTTGGCCCAGAACGGCACCAGTCCCCAGCGCATCGCCCGCAGCGTGCGCACTGCCGGCTCGTCGCCGAGGACCTTGCCGTCGGCATCACGGGGATGTCGCTGCACCACGGTTGCCACGTTCTTCGTGGGCGCGACGTTGTAGTCCGCGGGCGACACCAGCCCGCCGGTCTGATCCAGCGCGGCGAATTCGGCGGTCAACGTGGCCGGGTCCTTCGTCGCGGCATAACGGCCGCACATCACCCAACCTCCTCAGTCTCCCTGAACGAACGGGGCATCTCGCCCGTCATCGTGACACGGTTCGCGCACCGATGGCGACCGGCGTGGGATCATTGAACAGGGACTACGCGTAAGAACGACAGAAGGCGTGAGGCGTTGGGCAACACGGACTGGAGCAAGCTGGACGAGTCCGATGTCCGGATCCGACCAGGCAAGAGCACCCGGCCCCGCACCAAGCGCCGCCCTGAACATGCCGACGCGTCGACGGCGATGGTCATCGGCAAGGACCGCGGCCGGTGGACGTGCGCGCTCGAACGTGACCCGGATCGCGTGGTCACCGCCATGCGCGCCCGCGAAATGGGCCGGGTCTCGGTGGTCGTCGGCGACACCGTGGGCATCGTCGGGGACGTCAGCGGCAAGCCGGACACCCTCGCCAGGATCATCCGCGTCGACGAGCGCTCCAGCGTGCTGCGCCGCACCGCCGACGACACCGACCCGTTCGAACGGGTGGTGGTGGCCAACGCCGACCAGCTGCTGATCGTCACCGCGCTCGCCGACCCGCCGCCGCGCACCGGGTTCATCGACCGCTGCCTGGTCGCCTGCTATGCCGGTGGCCTGCAGCCGGTGCTGTGCCTGACGAAGTCCGACCTCGCGAGCCCCGACGAGCTGCTGGCGAGCTACGCGGGCCTTGACCTGCCGACGCTGGTCACCAGGCGCGACGAAGACTCCGAAGCGGTGATCGAGCAGCTCGCGGGCAAGGTCTCGGCGCTGGTCGGGCACTCGGGCGTCGGCAAGTCCACACTGGTCAACCGGCTCGTCCCGGACGCTTTCCTGGCAACGGCCGGCGTCAGCCTGGTGGGCAAGGGCAGGCACACGTCGGTGGCCGCGATCGCCCTCCCGCTGCCGCTGGACACCGGAAAGGGCGGCTGGGTGATCGACACCCCGGGCGTCCGCTCGTTCGGCCTCGCGCACGTGACCGTCGACAACATCGTCGACGCGTT
Organism: Amycolatopsis sp.; assembly: GCF_025464955.1. Classification (GTDB taxonomy): domain Bacteria; phylum Actinomycetota; class Actinomycetes; order Mycobacteriales; family Pseudonocardiaceae; genus Amycolatopsis. Next base: position 14,385 of record NZ_JAODNM010000107.1, read on the forward strand.
CGAGGAGTTCGCCGAAGCCGCCGAAGAATGCCCCTCGGGCTGCGGACATCTGGGTGCCCCCGAGGACCCGGACTGCATGCTGGACGAAGTCGTCGGCGACAACGTGGCCCGGGCTGAGCGGCTGGCGTCGCTGCGTCGGCTGCTCCGGTCGCGGGCCGGGATGGAAATGTGACCTTCGGGCGGTAACTCCCGGGATGCGGTGGCGATGAGTCAGGTATCGCCATTCGCGGCTCGGGGGAAACCATCTTGCGCAAGACATACTCGTCGCCTGCTGTGCGCTGGTGTTCGCGCTCAGCGCGTGCACCAGCGAGCCACCGCCGACCGGACACCTGACGCCCGCCGGAGCCGGACCGGCCGGGTACGGGCTGTTTCACGACGTCTCGACACTCGCCGCTGTCGCCGGTGTCGCTGTCGAGGGCAAGCCGTGCAAGTTCACGATGGACGCAACCGCGGACGGCAAGTCGCTCAAAGAGAGCGGGCAAGGCGAGTTCGACGGCGTAAAGACCGAGATTTCACTGAAAGTCTTGCTTGATGACCAGCAGATCGAACTGCTCATGATCGACACCGGAATGTACATGAAACTCCCGCCGGGGAGCCCCAAGAGCGGACCGATCGCTTGGCTTCGGATACCGACCGACGGCTCGGGCTCCGCTGACGCGAAAGCCTTCAGCGATAGCGAGATTCAGCTCACCAACCAAGAAGATCCCGTAAAGCTGCTCGCCAGGATCGGCAAAGCCGGCTCGATCTCCCACGCCGAACGGACCACGCTCGACGGTCGCCCGGTCGGCCACTACACGATCAGCCTGGCGTTCGCGAGGATGCTGGACGACTACCCGGTGTCGGCGGACGCCAAACGCTCGGTTATCGCGGCGGACGTCCATTTCGTCCTGGACTTGTGGCTTGATTCCGGCGAGCACCCGGTCCGGGCCACGCTGGACGCGACCTCATGGGAGAAGATAGGCGGCAGCTCGACCCCCGCGAAGATGACCGTCGACTACACCGACTGGGACACCCCGGTCTCCGTTCAAACCCCGCCTGCCGACCAGGTCGGAGACTTCCACTGACCACGAAACAGCGACCCGCGGCCCGGTATGTGACGCATGTCCAGGCTGCGTCGAAGTAACCATTTTCGCCCGTTTGCGATACTAAGCCGATCGACAAAACACACTGGGGGTTCTCATGCGTAGGAAAGCTCTGGCCGTAGCCGGCCTGGCACTGGTGTTGACACTCGCCGCGTGCGGTAAAGCGCCTGTGTCCGCACCGCAGCTCCAGACCGATCCCGGCGCGAACGCGTCGGCGTCGCTGTTCAAGGATTCGAGCGCGCTGGTCGCGGCCGCGAAGGCCGGTACCGAGAAGTCGAAGTCGGTCGACTTCGACGCCAAGATCGACATCGGCACCCTGTCGATGACCACCACGGGCCAGGCGAAGTTCGACGGCCAGAACACGGCCATGGCGATGACCATGGACGTGTTGGGGCAGTCGATGGAGATGCGCCTGCTGTCGGGTTCGGTGTACATGAAGCTGCCGAGCGCGGCGATGAAGCAGATGGGCGTCACCAAGCCGTGGGCCGAGTTCTCGCTCAGTGACCTGGGCTCGCTGGGGCAGGCCATGGGCAGCGGCGACATCAACAAGCTGGCCGAGCAGAACGACCCGAGCACCACGCTCGCGCAGATCCAGAAGTCGGGCACGATCGTCAGCTCGGACAAGACCCAGCTCGACGGGCAGCCCGCGAGTCACTACGTCTTCGACCTCGACGTCGCGAAGATGCTCGACAACCTGCCTGCCGGCGTACCGGCGCAGGCCAAGACCATGTTGGCGGGAAAGAACATCCACATGCCCGCCGAGCTCTGGCTGAACAACGACCAGCTGCCGCTGCAGATCAAGATGGACATGACTTCGATGGTCCAGGCCATGGCGCCGAGCGCCGCCGCCGCCAAGTCGATCGGCTCGATGAAGATGACGATGAAGTACACGAACTGGGGTTCTTCGGTCGACATCGTCGCGCCGCCTGCCGATCAGGTCCAGACCGGTGCCAAGCTGCCGGGTACGGCCGGTGGCGCCCCGACCACCAAGAAGCACATCTGAGAGTTCTTGGAGGGTTTTCGGTGAGGAAGACGACGTTCGCTGCCGGCGGCATCGCACTGGTGCTGGTACTCAGCGCGTGCGGCGGGGGCGGCCAGGCCTCGTCCGGCGGTACCCCGTCGCCCACGTCCGGCGCTTCAGCCGTGGCGGCGGGTACCCCTGCAGCCGGTGACCTGGCGTCGGTGCTCAAGGCCACGACGTCCGCGCTGGAGTCGAAGAAGTCGGTCAAGCTCGCGCTCGAGGCCTCCGAGGACGGCAAGCCCGTCACGGGCACCGGCCAGGCGCGGTACGGCGATCAGAACGTCACTTCGATGACGATCGAGTCCGCGGGCCAGAAGTCCGAAGTGGTGTTCGCGGACAACACGTTGTACGTGAAGCTGCCGGCCGACCAGCTGGCGTCGTTGCACACCACCAAGCCGTGGCTCAAGCTCGCCGGCAACAGTGCCGACCCGACGGCGAAGGCGCTTGCCGGCAGCCTCGGCGACGCGGCCAGCGGAAGCGACCCGGCCAAGGCGCTCGATCTGCTCGGCAAGGCCGGGACGCTCACCAGCACCGAAGAGGTCCAGCTGGGCGGGCAGGCAGTCACCCACTACGTCGTCGACGTGGATTACTCGAAGGCGGCCGATCAGCTGCCCGCGGGTATCCCCGGCCCGCTCCGGGACTCGCTCAAGACCAAGGGCGTCCACGCGCCGATGGACCTGTGGATCAACGGCGACCAGCTGCCGGTCCAGGTGACGACCGACGTCGGCCCGCTGCTGAAGGCCGCGGGAGCGCCCTCGACGGGCTCGACCAAGTCGACGGTGAAGTACTCCGACTGGGGGACCCAGGTCACCGTGCAGGCCCCGCCCGCCGACCAGGTCGCGGACTTCGCCGAGGTCCTCAAGGCGATGTCGGGCGATTCGACCCAGCCGACCGGGTGATCACCACCGCGTAATGGCGCCCCCGGACCAGGTCCGGGGGCGCCATTCTGTTGTGCCGGATCGTGTTGTGGCAGATTGTGGCTTGCCAGGAGGGACGGTTCCGGATGCGGGCGAGGACAGGGCTCGCGGCGAGTCTGCTGGTGGGGTCGTTCGTGGTGACGGGGTGCGGCGGCGATCCCGTGGCGCAGGCACCCGCTTTCGGCAACGCGCAGCAGCTCGTCCAAGCGGTTTCTGCGGCGACGGCCCGCAGCGGCTCGGCGCGGTTCACCACCGACATGTTCGTCGGCGGGGTGCAGACCAAGGGCCAGGGCCAGGCGCGGGCCACTGGCACCACCGCGCTGACGATGACGATGGACTTCTTCGGCGATGCGATGGAGATGCGACTCGTCGGCCAGGACCTGTTCGCGAAGGTGCCGGACGCGGCCCGTGCCGACGTCGGCACGGACAAGCCCTGGGTCAAGATCAAGCCCGACGGTACGGACCCGTTCTCGCAGGTGCTCGGCGGCAGCCTCACCCAAGTCGCCGCGCAGAACGACCCGGCCCGCGCGATCGACCAGATCCGGCGCGCCGGAACGCTGGTCAAGAGCGAGCACACCCAGCTGGCCGGGCGGTCCGCCACCCATTACTGGATCGACGTCGAGCTGGCGAAACTGGACGGCGAACTCCCGGCCGGTGTCGACGCGGGCGTGGTGAAACAGTTGCAGGGCAAGGTGTCCAAGCTCGATCTGGAGCTGTGGCTCGACGACGGCGCGTTGCCGGACCAGGTGCTGATCGACCTTTCGCCGATGCTCGCCGCGGCAGGCGCTCCCGCCGGCTCCGGCGCGAAGATCACCACGGACTACAGCGCCTGGGGCGCCCCCGTCGACGTCGAAGCGCCCCCACTTGACCAAGTCGGCTCCATCACCACCCCCCACTAACCCGGGCACTTTTGTGGGTCTTCGGTCGTCTGTGTGGGTGCTGGTTGCTGTGGACTGGCTGCGTTTTACCGCAGCAAGGGCCGGGTCGTGTCGGTGTATGGCGAATGCCGGCGTCCGGAGCTGGGTGTGGGACTCGCCGGTCTGACTGTGGAACTCGCCCTCGCTGAACGTGGGACTCGCACAGCCCATCGGCGAGTCCCACACTCCGGCCCGGCGAGTCCCACACCGGGTTTCGCCACGGCCGCAACTCGACGGCGACTTGCGGTCCTTGCGGACGCTAACTACCGCGACTCGACGGCGAGTTGCGGGGTGGGTTAGAGGAGTTCCAGGAGGAAGGGGAGTTCTTGGGCGGCGTACCAGGCGAGTTCGTGGTCCTCGGCCTCGCCGAGGGTGAACTCCGCGTCGGAGTCGCCGAGGTCGGCGGCGTCGATCACCTTCGCGGCGGCCAGGACGGCGTCTTCCGCTTCGGCGGTGTCGACGTGGATGGCGTCGACGTCCTCCATCGACACCGGTCCGTCGAGCCGCACGACGGCGGCGTCCAGATCCGGCCGCACGGTGGCGTTCGCGATCTCCGCGACCACGACCACCCGGCGCGGCGGGTCGGCCTCGGCTTCGTCGGCACTCTCGGCGGCGATCAGCCGCAGTGACGCGGTGGCCGCCTCGATCAGCACGGCGTACTCGAGCTCCTCTTCGGAGCCACTCGCGTACGACTCACGCAGCGCCGGCGTCAGCGCGAACCCCGTCCCGCTGACCGGTCGGAACTTCCCTTCCGCCAACAGGTTCCGCAGCATTCCGATCGTCGCCGGCAGATAGACCCTCACCAGTGCGCACCCTTCAGTTCTTCCAGAGATTCCTCGATCATCCCGGCCAGCACGTCCACATCGGACACTGCTTTCCGATCACCGTTCAGTCCGAAGTAGACACCACCGTGGTACGAGGTCACCCCGATCGCCAGTGCCTGGTTGCGCACGAGCGGCATCACCGGGAACATCTCCACCATCTTCGCCTGCCCCGCGTACAACGGCACCTGCGGGCCGGGGGAATTGGTGATCATCAGGTTGAAGATCCGGCCGGAGAACGAGCCCGCCGCACGGGCACCGAGCGAATGCAGCGTAGCCGGGGCGAACCCGCCAACCGTCAGCAGCGCCCTGGCCGCCACCGAACGCCCGGAATCCAGGTGCGCGGCCATCGCGTGCCCGATGTGCTGCAGCCGCAGCACCGGATTGCCCTCGCCGACCGGCAGGTCGACCAGATAGGCATCGACCTGGTTGCCGATCAGGGCAGGAGTCGAGTACTCGGCCGTCTCGGCGTCGCGCACCGCCATCGGCACCAGCGCTCGGACCGTCGTCGTCGCCGACAGTGCCTCGCCCCGCCCGAGCAGCCACTCACGCAGCGCGCCGGTGATCGCCGCCAGCACGACATCGTTCACCGTGCCGCCGTGCTCGGCGCGGACCTTCCGGTAGTCCTCGAGCCGGGTCCGCACCACCGCGAACATCCGCCCGCCGGACACCTTGACGTTGAGCGGGCCCGAAGGCGCCGGCCGCACCACCGTGCGCAGCGTAGACGCGACCCCGCCGAGGGTCTCGGCCATCTTCCCCGCGACGGCGGCGGCGTCATTGGCCGCCGAACGCACGTTCTCGACCAGCTCACCCGGGCGCGCGACGGCTTCGCTGACAGCGTCCAGCATCAGCTGTGTCCGGCTGGGACGGCGACGCGGTGTCCACGTGTCCTCGAACGGCTCCGGCTCGGCGGGCGCCGTGTCGAGGATCAGCTGACCGAGCTCGATCGTGCCGACACCGTCCACCACGGACTGGTGGGTCTTGGTCACCAGGGCGACCCTGTCCCCGGCGAGGCCCTCGACGAAGTACGCCTCCCACAACGGGCGTTCCGGGTCGAGGCGGCGCGACATCAGCCGCGCGACCAGGTCGAACAGCTGCGCGTCCGTGCCCGGTTCCGGTAGCGCCGACCGGCGCACGTGGTAGTTGAGGTCGAAATCGACGTCGTCCACCCAGACCGGGCGCGCGAGGTGCCCCGGCACCTCCGCCACCCGCTGCCGGTAGCGCGGCAGGTACCCGAGCCGCTGGCCGATCAGCGCGACCACCTGGTCGTAGGTGAAACCGGCGCGGGGACGCTCGAAGATCGCCACCCCGCCGACGTGCATCGGAGTCAACGGGTCTTCCACGTACAGGAACGACGCGTCCAGCGCGGAAAGGCGGTCGGGCATGACGTGATCCTGACACAGGTGGCATGCTGCGTTCGTGGGTGATGAGTCGTCGATTTCTCCGAAAGACCGGTTCCTGACGGTGTACGGCCGCAAGCCGGTACTGGAAGCGCTGGACGACCAGTCGCTCGTGGTCGACAAGGTGATCCTCTCCGAGGACTCCCGCGGCCCCGGCGCGTCGGAAATCCTCCAGGCCGCCAAGGCCGCCGGCGTCACCGTGCAGCGCGCGAGCTCGCACCGGGTGAAGGTGCTGGCGGGCAACGGCAAACAGGACCAGGGCGTGCTCGCCGACGTCGTCGCTCCCCGCATGCTGCCGCTGAGTTCTGCGCTGTCGGCCACCCCGCCGCCGTCGCCGGTACTGGTGCTGGACGGCATCACGACCCCGGCCAACGTCGGCATGATCCTGCGGACGGCGACAGCGGCGGGTTTCGCCGGGATCGTCGTACCGAGGCGCGGAGTCGCCGCGCTGGACCCGATGGTCGTCAAGGCGTCCGCCGGAGTGGCGTTCCGGGCGCCGGTGCTGCGCTGCGGGAGCGCGCGTGAAGCCGTCGAGTCGCTGACTGAGGCCGGGTACGGGATCTACGCGCTTGGAGCCTCCGGGGCGACTTCGCTGTTCGACGCGGAGTTGCCACAGCGTGCCGCCTTCGTACTGGGCGGTGAGACCGGCGGCGTGAGCCAGGAGGTCGGTGAGCTCGTCACCGAGTGGCTGTCGATCCCGATGCCGGGCGACGTCGAGTCGCTGAACGTGTCCGCCGCGGCCGCCGTGCTGTCGTTCGAGCTGGTCAGGCGGGGAACAACGCGCTGAGTTCGGCGAGCGTCGCGCCGACCGAGGTGTGGTGCACCCCGACCATGCCGGTGGCGACAGCGCCGCGGACGTTGCGCGGCGCGTCGTCCACGAACACGCAGGCGTCGACCGGCACTTCGAGCAGCTCCGCGGTCAGGCGGTAGACCTCTTCGTCCGGCTTGCCGACCCCGACCTCACCGGAGAAGACCAGGGCGTCGAAGTACCGCTTCAGCTCGCGCTTGCTCTCCGGCGACGCGCCCTCGGCGTTCGACAGCAGCGCGGTGCGGATGCCGCGACCCCGCAGCTCGTCGAGGGCGTCGTACAGCTTGTCCGCGTCGGCGTCGGTCAGCACTCCGACGTAGTCCAGCACCAGCCCTCTCACCGCGCCAACCCTAGCGCCGGCAGACGTCGCATAGCGCATCGCCGAAGCGCGCGTAGCGAAATAGCCCGGTTTCACCGGTTTCGGCGATTACTGTCCGAATTTGGCTGATTACCCGCTCTATCCCTATGTGGGCCGAGGTCATCCGGACCGCGGCGCGAAACCATTGGGGAGATGGGGATGCGAAACCACTCATGCCGTACCTGTTTGCGACCGCTGACACCGTACGAACCGGCGAGACACCTCGCCAGACCTGGATCGCCTATGATATCCGCAGGTCAGGACGTAGTAACCGGCCAACTGACGCTCAACCTGACCTTGCCCGCCCTCATCACCGGCGGACAGCCGAAGCCACCGGCCGACACCGCGGTGCCCGACCAGCGCTTCCTCGGGAAGGTGATCACGTCGGTCCTGGAAGCCACCGAGGGACGACGACCCGCGGCACAGGTGCGCCCGCTGCTCGCGCCGAGCCTGTACACGCGGCTGTTCGCCACCACCCGCAGCAGCAGCGGCGCGCGGTACACACTCCGCTCTGTCCACGCCCGCCAGCCGACTGACAACGCATTGGAGACCTGCGCGACCGTGCACTCGGGACGTCAGGCCTTCGCTGTCGCCGCGCGCTTCGAGAAGACACGGGCAGGCTGGCGGTGTACCCGCTTCGAACTGCTCAAGCCGCCACCGCTTCGCGCCTCCACCGGCCGCCTCGCCCGGTCCGCTTGACCCAGAAAACCCCTCAGGGCCTCCCCAGTGGCGTTGAACGCCACTGGGGAGGCCCTGAGGGGGTGTAAAGGGGAGCCCTCTAGCGGCGGGGGCCCTTCCTGCCCTTCTTCGCGGTGGTGCGCTGGGCGGCGCGGCGGTCGCGGCGGGTGCCGCTGGTGTCGTCGTCGTCCGCGGCGTCCGAACGAGACTCGACGCCGCCGTCCTCATCGGGACCGGAGAACGTCAGGTTCGCCTGGGAACCGCCGCCGAGGCCCTTGCCCCGCAACGCCGAGGGCACGGACTTGGTGTCCGTGGTCGGCGGCTGCGGCGGGGCGGGCCGCGAGTGGCGGCCGCTGTCGACGGCGGCACCGTTCCCGTTGCCGTTGGTCGCACCGACCGGCAGCGCGGTGGCCTGTTCGGGCGCCGCCGCGGGAGCCGGCTCCGCGGCCTCGACCTGGAGGTTGAAGACGAAACCGACGGCTTCTTCCTTCAGCGAGTCGAGCATCGCGTTGAACATGTCATAACCCTCGCGCTGGTACTCGATCAGCGGGTCACGCTGGGCCAGGGCCCGCATGCCGATGCCCTCCTTGAGATAGTCCATCTCGTAGAGGTGCTCACGCCACTTCCGGTCGAGCACGGACAGCATGACGCGCCGTTCGAGCTCGCGCATCGCGCCTTCGCCAACCTTCGCGTCGATGTCGGCTTCGCGTGCGCCGTATGCCGCCATCGCGTCGTCGATCAACGCCTCACGCAGGTGCCCGGCGTCGAGGTCGTCGTTGTCGTTGAGCTCGTCCCAGTTGGCCTTGACCGGATACAGCGTCTTCAACGCCGTCCACAGCTTCTCGTGGTCCCAGTCTTCGGCGTACCCGCCGGCCGTGGCGCCGTCGACGTAGGCGGCGACGACGTCGGTGAGCATGCGCTCGATCTGCTCGCGGAGGTCCTCGCCCTTCATCACGCGCAGCCGCTCGGCGTAGATCACCTTGCGCTGCTCGTTCATCACCTCGTCGTACTTGAGGACGTTCTTGCGGATCTCACCGTTCTGCTGCTCGACCTGCGTCTGCGCGCTCTTGATGGCCTTGGAGACCATCTTGTGCTCGATCGGCATGTCGTCCGGCAGGCGCATGGTGGTCATCACGCGCTCGACCATCGTGGCGTTGAAGCGGCGCATCAGATCGTCACCGAGCGAGAGGTAGAACCGCGACTCACCCGGGTCGCCCTGACGGCCGGAACGACCGCGCAGCTGGTTGTCGATGCGACGCGACTCGTGGCGCTCGGTGCCGAGCACGTACAGCCCGCCGGCCTCCTTGACCTCTTCGGCCTCGGACTTCACCAGCGTCTGCACCTCTTCGAGCACCTTCGGCCACGCGGCCTCGTACTCCTCGGAGTGCTCCACCGGGTCGAGACCGCGGGTGCGCAGCTCCTCGTCGGCGATGATGTCCGGGTTGCCGCCGAGCACGACGTCGGTGCCTCGACCGGCCATGTTCGTCGCCACCGTGACCGCGCCCTTGCGACCGGCGCGGGCGATGATCAGCGCCTCCCGGTCGTGGTGCTTCGCGTTGAGGACCTCGTGCGGCACGCCGAGCTTGAGCAGCAGCTTCGACAGGTGCTCGGACTTCTCGACCGACACGGTGCCGATCAGGACCGGCTGGCCCTTCTCGTGCCGCTCGGCGATGTCCTCGGCCACGGCGAGGTACTTCGCCTCTTCGGTCTTGTAGATCAGGTCGGGCTGGTCGTCGCGGACCATCGGCTTGTTCGTCGGGATCGGCACCACACCCAGCTTGTAGGTCTGGTGGAACTCGGCGGCCTCGGTCTCGGCGGTACCGGTCATGCCGCCGAGCTTGTCGTAGAGCCGGAAGAAGTTCTGCAGCGTGATCGTGGCGAGAGTCTGGTTCTCCGCCTTGATCTCGACGTTCTCCTTGGCCTCGATCGCCTGGTGCATGCCCTCGTTGTAGCGGCGCCCGTGCAGCACTCGGCCGGTGAACTCGTCGACGATCAGGACCTCGCCGTCGCGGACGATGTAGTCCTTGTCGCGCTTGTAGAGCTCCTTGACCTTCAGCGCGTTGTTCAGGTAACCGACCAGCGGCGTGTTCGCGGCCTCGTAAAGGTTCTCGATACCGAGCTGGTCCTCGACGAACGCGACGCCCTTCTCGGTGACGCCGACCGTCCGCTTGCGGATGTCGACCTCGTAGTGGATGTCGTCCTTCATCATCGGCGTCAGCCGGGCGAACTCGGTGTACCAGCGCGAAGATTGGTCCGCCGGGCCGGAGATGATGAGCGGGGTCCTGGCCTCGTCGATCAGGATCGAGTCGACCTCGTCGACGATGGCGAAGTTGTGGCCGCGCTGGACGCAGTCGTCCAGGCTCCACGCCATGTTGTCGCGCAGGTAGTCGAAGCCGAACTCGTTGTTCGTGCCGTGGGTGATGTCGCAGGCGTACTGCTGCCGGCGCACCTCGGGGGTCTGGTCGGCCAGGATGACGCCGACCTCGAGGCCGAGGAAGCGGTGGATCCGGCCCATCCACTCCGCGTCGCGCTTGGCGAGGTAGTCGTTGACCGTGATGACGTGGACGCCCTGTTGCGCGATCGCGTTCAGGTACGCGGGCAACGTCTGGGTCAGTGTCTTGCCCTCACCGGTCTTCATCTCGGCGACCTGGCCGAGGTGCAGCGCGGCACCGCCCATGAGCTGGACGTCGAAGTGCCGCTGACCGAGCACCCGGAAGGCGGCTTCGCGCATCACGGCGAAGGCCTCGGGCAGCAGGTCGTCGAGCGATTCGGGCTTGTGTTCGTCGTTGTAACGCGCACGGAACTCGTCGGTCTTGGCCCGCAGCTCGGCGTCCGACAGATCCTTGACGTCGTCTTCGAGGGTGTTGATGTGATCGGCGATATTGCGCAGCCGCTTAACCATCTTGCCCTCGCCCACGCGGAGCAGGCGGTTCAGAACCATCCGGTCGACCTCATTAGCTATTTGTGATCACACCCGGGCCGACCCCGGGCAGTATCTCGCTCGCGAACGGGTTTGCCGGTCGCGTGCTACCCCCATCGTAGGGAACGTTCGCCCTTCTGTGCATGCCCGTGCACGCGAACGGCCCGCACGCGGCTGCGTGCGGGCCGTTCCCAAGCGGTGCGGGTCGGCCTCAGCCGAGCCGGATCACGCCGTAGTCGAAGCCTCTCCTCCGGTAGACGACGCTGGGTGTGCCCGCATCGGAGTCGTTGAACAGGAAAAAGTCATGCCCGACCAGTTCCATCTCGTAGAGGGCCTGGTCGACCGTGATCGGATCCGCGGAATGTTGTTTCTCGCGGACGACTCGACCCGGTTCGTAATCGGTCGCTTCGTCTTCCCAGCGCTGCCGGGGGATGGATGACTCGGCCGGGCCCATGGCTCCGGCCATCGGGGCTTCGGTCGGTGCTTCGAGCACCGCCGTACCCGCCATGGCGTGCGTGCCGCCGTCCGCCGGGACCGAAAGGTCACCGGATACCGACGTCGCCGTGGCAACGGACTCCGGGCTGCGGCGCCCGTAGTGGACCCGCCTGCGGTCGTGTTGCTTGCGCAGCCGGTTCTCGATCTTGGTCACCGCGGCGTCGAATGCGGCGTAGAAATCGCCTGCACACGCCTCGGCGCGAACGGCCGGGCCTTTGCCCTTGCCGGTGATCTCGACGCGCTGACAGCTCTTGGACTGCCGGCGATTGGGTTCGTGGAAGAGCTCCACGTCGTATCGGATGACTTTCCTGTCGTAACGCTCCAGCCGGGCCAGTTTCTCGCTGACCAATGCCCGATAGTGCTCGGGCACCTCCACGTTGCGGCCCTTAACGACGATGTCCATACACGACCTCCCTCGCTCAAGTGACTGCGAGCTGTTTTGTTCACTAGGGCGCCGGTGAAATCGGGGACGTTGCCCGAAAAGCGGGCGGAGAGCGAGACCTGGGCTCGTGGCTCGCACGAGGGGCTCAGGTGCCGGCTCAGCGCAGCTCCGGCGCCAGGGACATGGGCTTTTCACCTCCCTGCTGACCGGGATTGCTGATAGCGGAGCACGTTAGCTTCATCACGGCTCGAGCAACAGCCCCCGAGCCGGGGGATGTCCCGTGGTGAGTGCTCGTCACTGCGCGCAGCGAAACCCCGGTGATCGACCAGAAATGGGACCCCGTTCGGCGCACCGGATGACGGGACAATTCACGCGGACGGCGCAACGCGGCCGTGCCACCTATTCCAAGAGTGATCGCCGCGGCCGAACCAAGCGCCACCGGAGTGGTGCCTCTCGGCGTCGGTGTGGTTCTGACGATCACCCTCATACCCCGACAACGGGCACACGACAGTGGACGTTCCCGAGCGCCGTCACTCTTGTAGGTGACCAGGCGATCACCCGGCTGCCGTCAACGAGAGCACCGCGGTGACGACCATTCCGGCGTCGGTCAGCGCCCGCGCGCAGACGGCCGCCGTGGCCCCGGTGGTGACCACGTCGTCGAGCAGCACCACGGCCGCGCCCGCCGGCGGCGCCCCCGCCGGCTGGAGGCTGACCCGCCCGGCCAGGTTCGAAACCCGCTGCCGCCGGTCGAGGCCGACCGCGTCCCGCACCCCGGCGTCCAGCCGCAGCGCGGGCGCCACGGCAGCCGGACGGCCGGTCTCGGCAAGGCTCCGCGCACAGTGTCTGGCCAGCCTTCGCATATGCGGGCCGCCACGGACCCTCGCCGCCACACGACGCGACGGAACGGGCACCAGCCACGTCGTCGAGTCCTCCGCAGAGGACACAGAGAGCACCCCTGGTAGCACTGGGACAGCCTCCGCGAGCGCGCCACCGAGCGAAGCGGCCAGGTCGCGCCGCCCGCGCTCCTTGTAAGCCAGCACGAGCCGCCTGGCCACCCCGCGATACGCCGCGAGCGCGTACACCGGCACGACCCCGTCCGTCGGCGCGCGCGCTACCTCACGCAGCGAACCCCAGACAGCCCGGCAGGTCACACAGCACGCGCGCCCCGGCTCGCCACACCCGGCGCACGTCGTCGGAACGAGGAGATCAAGCACTGAACGAAGCACACCGGAGAGTATTCACCCGAGCACCGACAGTTTCTGCGGTTCGGTGGTGCGGCGTCCCCTCGCCGAGCTCAGCCGGGGTAGAAGGGGTCCGCGTCGGCAACGGTGTGCGGCTGGGGGCGCCAGACCTCGCCCACCTCCGACGCCGTCCAGAGGCCGAGCGAGTCGGCGACGACGACCGGCCGGCTGGGCGCCGCGGTCACGCCGCGCACCGGGGCGCTCAGGTTCGACCGGTTGTAGGCATCCATCCGAAACCCGTCGATCGGCACCTTGACCACCGGCAACGTCGTCGAGGACGTGGCCACGACGAGGGTGTCCTGGCTGGCCCAGTCGACGTCGACCACGTTGGTCAGGTCGGCGGCCTGCAGCACCTTCGGCGCCCGCAGGGTTACGGACTCGCCCGAGGACCGGACCACGGCCGAGACCACGATCTGCCCGCCGGCCACGACGGCGGCGTGCGCGCCGTCCCGGGACAGGCGCAGCGCGGTGATCGGGCCGATGGCGCGCACTTCGGTCGCGTTGACCGCACCGGCCGTCCAGGTGCCGTTGGCGGTCTGCACCACGCGGACCACAGTCTGGTTGTTGAGCGTCGTCCACACTTCGCCGGACACCGCGCCGCCCGCCGGCGCCGGGACCCACGTCGGCCTGGTGAGGGAGTCTCCCTGCAGGTTGACGAGCTGTTCGTCGCGGCCGACGTCGCCCACCCGAAGGGCGACCTGGCCGTCGCTCAGCTTCGCGATGATGGCCAGCCGCTTGCCGTCGATGGACTGCGCGGCACTCTGGACGTCGTACGTGCCGTCACCCGCCGGTCCCGGCACCGCGGAGCCGTCGCCGAGTGACCGCACCCGGCCGTTGACCGTCATCAGGCCGGGCAGTTCGGAACTGGGCACCGTCGCGGCGTTGTACGCGGGGAGGTCGCTCGTCCGCCAGTACTCGTGGTCGGGCAGCAGCAGCTCACCGTCCGACAGCAACTTGATCCTGCTGTTCGTGACCCCTTGCAGGGCGAGGACGATCTGGGCGGCGATCAGCCGCTTGTCCTCGACCGTGCGGTCGTGCAGGCCGGCCAGAGGCACGATCAGCGAGCCGTCGTCGTCCGTGCGAACGTTCGAGTCCATGCTCACCTGGCCGTCGAGCAGGTTGCGCACCGCTCCGGTCAGGCCGTCGGACGGACCGGCCAGCAGCAGGTCCATCACCCGGCCGGGCAGCCCGGACTGGGGTTTGGCGACGATGTAGCGGGGATCGGGCACGAACGCCCCGGAATCCGGCGAGTAGAACGGCACCGAGATCGGCGAGTAGTTCGCGGAGAAGTCGCTCTGCGTGATCGCCAAGCTGACCGGCGGGTCCTCGATCCGCCACTGGCCGTCGGCCTGGCGCAGGACGCGGATCAGCTGCGTGTACGAACCGGTGGACGGGGTGAACGCGCTGTCCAGCCCGAGCGAGCCGAGCGTGGACCCGCGCACGACCACGGTCCGCACGTTCGGATCGGCCGGCTGCGGGTCGTCGGTGCTGGAGAGGGTGCTGAACGTGTCGCCGATGATGGTCAGCCCGGTGGCGGGCTTCCACTGCGCCCGCGAGGAGTCCTGGACGTAGACCCGCGCCGCCGCGTTGTTGTTGCCCGGCAACGCGCTCGCCTGGATGAACCCGCGGACCACGGACAGCGCGTCCAAGCCCGGCGCGGGGGCGGCCGGGTCGGTGGCCACGGGGGTCTGCTTGACGCCGGGAAGGACCGCCGGCTGGGATTCCTGCGGGATGTTCGCGCAGCCCGCGAGGAACAGCGCGCAGCACAGCAGGACAAAAAGCTTCTTCATCGACCGACCTCTTCACGGTCCGCGTCGCGGTCGGCGAGGATCGCTTCCGGCGCGGGCTGGAGCTCGACGAGCGGCGCCTGTGATCCCGCTGACGGGACGAAGTCTTCCGGCGGCAACGGCAACGGGCTCTCTTCGAACGGACGCCCCTGGTATCGCGGGAGCGTCAGCCGGAAGCAGGCGCCGTGGCCCTGTTCGCCCCAGGCTTCGAGGGAGCCTCCGTGCAGCCGCGCGTCCTCCTGGCTGATCGCCAGCCCGAGGCCGGTCCCGCCGGTGCGGCGGTTGCGCGACGGATCGGCGCGCCAGAACCGGTTGAACACGAGGTCCGCTTCCCCGTTGCGCAGGCCGACGCCGTAGTCGCGCACAGTGATCGCGATGGCGTTCTCGTTCACGCCGACCCGCATCCGCACCGGACCGCCTTCGCTGTGGTCGACGGCGTTGGCGAGCAGGTTGCGCAGGATGCGCTCGACCCGGCGGGCGTCCACCTCGGCGTACGACTCGCCATCGGGGAGCTCGAGTTCGATGGGACTGCCGGCGGCGCCGGCGATCACGCGCACCTGGTCCACCGCGCGCTGGGCGATCGGGCCGACGTCGATCGGGTCGGCGGACAGCTCCTCGACCCCGGCGTCGAGCCTGCTGATCTCCAGCAGGTCGCCGAGCAGCGATTCGAACCGGTCCAGCTCATCGACCAGCAGTTCGGTGGAGCGGGCCAGCCCGGCCGGGAACTGCTCGCGCGAGGCGTGCAGCACGTCGGCCGCCATCCGCACGGTGGTCAGCGGGGTGCGCAGCTCGTGCGAGACGTCGGAAGTGAAGCGGCGCTGCAGCCCGCCGAAGTCTTCGAGCTGCCGGATCTGCCGCTGGATACTGGCCGCCATCTCGTTGTACGACACCGCCAGCTTCGACAGGTCGTCCTCACCGATCACGGCCAGTCGCTGCTCGAGATCACCGCCCGCGAACTGTTCGGCCGCCGCGGCGGCTTCCCGGACCGGCCGGACCACCTGCCGGGTGACCAGGTTGCTGATCCCGGCCAGCAGCAACAGCAACACCAGACCGCCCACCAACAACGTGTTCTGGACGGTGGAAACGGTGTTCTGCTCAGCGGTCAACGGAAACAGGAGATACAGCTGCAAGGGGATCAACGTGCTGGTGACGGGTGAGCCGATGACCAGGTATGTGGTCGACGAGCCGTTCCCGTCGGGCACAGTGTGGATTTGCTGGCTGAGCTGGTTCGCCTCGACGAACTGGCGCAGCCGCGGGGGCACCTTGTCGAACGGCCCGGCGCTCACCGGGTCGCCGCCTGCCTGGCCGGGGCCGCCGTTGGCGAGCACCGGCTCGAACGTGCCCGCCGCCGAGCCCGCGGCGTCCTGAGTGGACGTCGAGCTGCTGGAGATCTTCTTCAACGCGGCGTCGAGCCGGTCCCGCATCGCATCGGGGGCCTCGGCGCCGATGCCGACGAGCTCACTGGAGGCGGTGTCCAGCACCACCTCGGTCTGCGCGACCGCGGCGGTGCGCTTCGTTTCGAGCAGCCGGTCGGTGATCTGGTTCTGGAGCACCATGCCCAGCACGAAGACCACGGCCGAGGACAGCGCGAGCGTCGAGATGGTGACGCGGAACTGCAGGGAATGCCGCCACATCTCGCCGAACGCGCGCACGTGACGGCGCCCGAACACGACGGCACGCCGTGCGAGCTGAGCTGCTGCGGGGGCGTACGCGCCGAGGCGCCGCCTCATCGCCCGATCGCCGTGATCACGGCGGCCCAGCCTTGTAACCAACGCCGCGAACCGTCAACACCACCTCGGGGTGTTCCGGGTCCCGCTCGACCTTCGACCGCAGACGCTGCACGTGGACGTTCACCAGCCGGGTGTCCGCGGCGTGGCGGTAGCCCCAGACCTGCTCGAGCAGGACCTCGCGGGTGAACACCTGACGCGGTTTGCGGGCGAGGGCGACCAGCAGGTCGAACTCCAGCGGGGTCAGCGGGATCGCCTTGCCCTCCCGGGTCACCTCGTGCCCGGGGACGTCGATGGCGAGGTCCCCGATCGTCAGCGACTCGGCCGGCTCGGCCTCGGTGCGGCGCATCCGCGCGCGAACCCTGGCCACCAGCTCCTTGGGCTTGAACGGCTTGACGACGTAGTCGTCGGCGCCGGACTCCAGGCCGAGGACGATGTCGACGGTGTCGCTCTTGGCCGTCAGCATGACGATCGGCACGCCGGACTCGGCGCGGATCGCCTTGCAGACGTCGATGCCGTTCATCCCCGGCAGCATGAGGTCGAGCAGAACGAGGTCGGGTTTCAGCTCGCGCAGCGCGGGCAGCGCACGTGAGCCGTCCGCCACGACAGCGGTGTCGAACCCCTCCCCGCGCAGCACGATGGTGAGCATCTCCGCCAGAGCGGGGTCGTCATCGACTACCAAGACGCGTGCCTTCATGACGCACATATTCGCACTGTTGAACCCGCCGACGCGCGCGACCCGGCGATCTGACCACCAGAAAGATCAACAATCAGCCCTACGACTACGCCATCCGGGTGCCAAGCCGCCTCCGGATGCCCCCTTACCGCCGCGGTGGGGCCAAGGACCCCTCGGGGCCACGATAGGTGCGTTGAACGCCACTGCGAGGGTCGCCATGTCGTGCCGAGGGAACGCCACGACGTCATCCGGCGGCTTCCAGCGCAGGCACGGTGTCCACGAAGATCACCCCATCGGTGACCACGACCGGATAAGTGCGGACGGGTTTCTTCGCCGGCAGGCAGCTCGGCAGGCCAGTGCGGAGGTCGAACTGCGCGGCGTGCAGCGGGCACTCGACGAAACAGCCCTCGACCCAGCCGTCGGCCAATGAGGCGTCCTGGTGGGTGCAGGTGTCGTCGATCGCGAAGTACTCCCCCTCGGCGTGGAACACCGAGATGGGCACATGGGCGACGATGCGGATCGCTTCTCCTTCGGGGAGGTCGGCGACATCGCAGGCTCGGATCATCAGGGCCTCCGCGGGAGTAACTGGCGAAATAGCGAGCTGTTTCGTGAATGTTGCGCATTACGAGACAGGACGTGCTGTGCGCAACAATCCAGGTCGACCGCGCTCGCCGTCAAGAGATTCGCCCGCTCAGCCGATCCTGGACGCGCTGGACGGTTAGTGTTGCGTCATGCGGAACCAGGACCCGGGCAACGCAGCGTCCGACAACCCGGTCCCCAGTCAGGTGCAGTCCGTCGACCGGGCGATCACCGTGCTGGAGATCCTCGCGCGCAACGGCGAAGCCGGCATCACCGAAATCTCCGTTGAGCTGGGCGTGCACAAGTCAACGGCGTCGAGACTGGTGAACGCCCTGGAGTCCCGCGGGCTCGTCGAGCAGCTCGGCGAGCGCGGGAAGTACGCGATCGGGTTCGGCATCGTCCGGCTGGCCGGTGCCGCGACCGCCCGCATGGACATCGCCAAGCTCGGCCGGCACAGCTGCCAGGCGCTGGCCGAATCGCTCGGGGAAACCGTCAACATCGCGGTCGCCGACAACGGTGTCGCCATCAACGTCAGCCAGGCCAAGGGCGCCGCCGCCATCACCACGCAGAACTGGACCGGCCAGCGGACCCCGCTGCACGCCACCTCCAGCGGCAAGGTGCTGCTCGCCTACATGTCCGAAACCGAGCGACGCCGGCTGCTGCGCCGGAAACTCGAGCAGTACACCCCGCGGACCACTGTCGAGCCCGGCGATCTGACCCTCGAACTGGACCGGATCGCCGAAGAGGGCTACGCCGTCTGCTTCGAGGAGTTCGAACTCGGCATGCACGCCGTCGCGGTGCCGATCCACGGCCCGGGGGGTGAGGTCGTGGCCGCGATGAGCGCGTCCGGGCCGTCCTACCGGCTGTCCAAGCAGCGGGTGCGGCAGATCGTCCGGCCGATGACCGAGGCCGCGGAGGAACTTTCCTCCCAGCTGGGCTACTTCCAGGAGTAACTCCCGTCGGCGCGGGAGTCACTTGCGGATAACGCAAGTAGCCGTCCGCGCATAGCGGGTCCGGCCAGGCAAACCTCACCGGTGGAGGTATTGACACGGCGTCTCGGATCCCGCACCTTGTTGCTGAGGACGGAACGGTTACGCCCCACGCAGCACTGCCCGCGGAGGTCCCTCGATGGCCGTCACACCCCGAGTGGTCGTCATCGGAGCCGGCATCGTCGGCTGCGCGCTGGCGGACGAACTGACGGTCCGCGGCTGGACCGATGTCACCGTCCTCGAACAGGGCGACCTGTTCACCACCGGCGGCTCGAGCTCGCACGCGCCCGGTCTGGTCTTCCAGACCAACGGCGACAAGACGATGACCGAGTTCGCGAAGTACACCGTCGCGAAGTACTCGGGCCTGACGCTCGACGGCAAATGGTGCTTCCAGCAGCTCGGCGGGCTCGAAGTGGCCACCACGCCCGAACGGCTGCAGGACCTCAAACGCCGTCACGGCTGGGCGCAGTCGTGGGGCGTGCGCAGCTTCCTGCGGTCCCCTGACGAATGCGCGCGGCTGCATCCGCTGCTCGACTCCGCGAAAGTGCTCGGCGGCTTCCACATCCCGAGCGACGGCCTCGCCAAGCCGCTGCGCGCCGCGGAAGCCCAGGCGCGCCGCGCGATCGACCGCGGCGCGAAGTTCCTCGAACACCAGAAGGTGACCGGCATCGAGCGTTCGGGCGGCCGCGTCACCGGGGTCACCACCGAGACGGACCGGTTCCGCGCCGACGTCGTCGTGTCGTGCGCGGGCATGTGGGGACCGCTGATCGGCGAGCTCGTCGACCTGACCGTGCCGCTCGTGCCGATGGCCCACCAGTACGCCAAGTCGGCCCCGTTGCCGGTGCTGGACGGCCATAACGACGAACTGACCGAGGCAGGCAGGCCGATCCTGCGGCACCAGGACGCCGACCTGTACTTCCGCGAGCATGTCGACCGGATCGGCGTCGGCGCGTACGGGCACCGCCCGATGCCGCTGGACCCGGCCGAACTCGCCGACCCGCGCACTTCTCCCGGCATGCCGTCGGAACTCGCGTTCACCCCGGGCGACTTCGACGAGTCGTGGGCGGCCGCGGTCGACCTGCTGCCGGCACTCGGCGAGTCGAAGATCGAAGAGGGCGTCAACGGGCTGTTCTCGTTCACCAGCGACGGTATGCCGCTGCTCGGCGAGCACCCCGACCTCGACGGGTTCTGGGTCGCCGAAGCCGTGTGGATCACGCACTCGGCCGGGGTCGCGAAGGCGATGGCCGAGTGGATGGTCGACGGGCAACCCGAGCTCGACCTGCACGCCGGCGACCTCGCCCGATTCGAGCGGGTGCAACTCGCGCCCGACTATGTCCTGGGACGCAGCTGCCAGAGTTTCGTCGAGGTCTACGACATCCTCCATCCGCTGCAGCCGATGGAGGAGCCGCGTCCGCTGCGCACAAGCCCGTTCTACGAGCGCCAGACCGAACTCGGCGCGTACTTCCTCGAAGCGAGCGGCTGGGAACGCCCGCACTGGTACGAGTCCAACGCGAACCTGCCCGAGGTCGAGCAGATCCCCGAGCGCAACGCCTGGGCGTCGAGGTTCTGGTCGCCGATCGGCGGCGCCGAGGCGCTCGTCGCGCGGCAGCGGGTGGCGATGTTCGACATGACGGCGTTGAAGCGGTTCGAAGTCGTCGGACCCGGCGCGCTGTCGTTCCTGCAGGCGTTGACCACCAACCAGATGGACAAGAAGCCTGGCGCGGTCACCTACACGCTGCTGCTGGGCGAGGACGGCGGGGTCCGCAGCGACCTGACCGTGGCCCGGCTCGGCCAGGACCGGTTCCAGGTCGGCGCCAACGGCAACCTCGACCTCGACTGGCTGCGCCGGCACCTACCCGGCGACGGCAAGGTCGGCATCCACGACGTCACCCCGGGCACCTGCTGCATCGGCCTGTGGGGACCGAGCGCCCGCGCGCTGCTGCAGCCACTGTCCAAAACGGACTTCTCCCACCAGGGCATGGGCTACTTCCGGGCGAAACAGGGTTATGTGGGCCAAGTACCGGTCACCGCGCTGCGTCTGTCCTATGTGGGCGAACTGGGCTGGGAGCTGTACACCTCGGCCGATATGGGCCGGAAGCTCTGGGACACGCTGTGGGAGGCCGGCCAGGCGCACGGGGTCATCGCTGCCGGCCGCGACGCCTTCGCCAGCATGCGGCTGGAAAAGGGCTACCGCTCCTGGGGAACCGACGTCACCGCCGAACACGATCCGTACGAAGCCGGCCTGGGTTTCGCGGTGCGGATGGACAAGGGCTACTTCGTCGGGCGCGACGCGATCGGGGGCCGGTCCGCCGAAACGGTCACCCGCAAGCTCACCTGCCTGACCGTCGACGACCCGTACGCCGTCGTCCTCGGCAAGGAGCCGGTGCTCCTCGACGGCAGGCCCGCCGGATACGTCACCAGCGCGGCCTACGGCTACACGATCGGCAAGAACATCGCGTACGCCTGGCTCCCGGTGTCCGCGGCCGTGCCGGGACGCCCGGTGGAAATCGAGTACTTCGGCGAGAAGGTGGCCGCGGTTGTCGCGGCGGAACCGCTGTTCGACCCTGGCATGACCCGGCTGCGGAGCGCGTTATGAAAGCAGGACGTCGGCCAGCGCCTTGAGGTCGACTCCGGCGACGCCGTCGATGGTGTGCCACGGGGAGAGCCAGGACATGGCCGCGAGCTCGTCGTAGACGGCTCCGCAACGCTCCTGCAGGCCGCCGTCGGACTCGAACGAGTCCTTCGCGCGGTCGGCGTTCGCGCGGGCGCGGCGATCGGCACGGGCGGCAGCCACCTCAGGTGCCACCCGCAGCAAGAGGTGCGCCTCGGGGACCGGCAAGCCGAACCGGTCGATTTCCAGCTCCCGCACCCAGTTGACGAACTCGCCGCGCGCGTCCTGGTGGAGCCTCGCGGCGCCGTACGCCGCATTGGACGCGACGTACCTGTCCAGCAGGACGACGTCGTGGGTGTCACGCTCGGCGCGGAGTTCGTCGACCGCGCCGCGGCGGTCCAGCGCGTAGAGCAGGCCCATGCCGTACACCGAGTCGGCGAGATCGCCGTGGCCCCGGTACAGGGCTTCCTGCACGAGATCCGCGTGGATGCTCTTGCCGTAGCGCGGGAACGCGAGCGACGTCACGCTCCCCCCGGCGGTTTCCAGCGTCTTCGTCAGGCCGTTGGCAAGCGTCCGCTTGCCCGCCCCGTCGATACCCTCGATCACAACCAGTCGGCCCACGGCGGCAACCATACGGCGAGTGGATGACCGGCGGGCTCAGCGGGTTTCCCAGCGCCGAGCCCGCCGGACGCTTTATGCGGGGCGCCTGACCAGGTAGACCGAGAACGCCCCCGCGCCGACGACGAGTACTCCCCCTAATATCGCCAGCATGGTCCAGTCGGACTCGACGCTCCCTCGAGCCTGCGCGGCCTGGCCGTCCCGCGGCATCACCCGCAGGCCGAGGCCACCGGACGCGGAAGCGGGCTGGCGGCTCGAAGCGGCGGCCGGAGACATCGCCGCTTGGGCCCCGAGAGGCGCGCCCAGCAGCCCGGCGGTGATCAACCCGGCCACCACCATTCCGCGCCGGGCTACCGGACGAACAGCGTGGTCGGTACAAGGTCTCGTGGACATGACCGGCACCGCGGGCCTCCTGGCAGAGAACGAGCGAATCAACCTGACTACAACCGTGAATTGCCCGGTCACCCAGAGCAAGAAGGCAGCTACCCTGGTAGGACCGTTCCGCGTCAACCCCGGAACGCGGAACGGCCACTACATCGTGGCAAGCTGACACTAAGGAGGGACGGAATCGCCACTCTCCGCTGCTAGCGTGAACGTTCCCTGGTGTTCACCGAAGAAGGGATGAGCGGTGACCCCCGACCCCCAGATACAGACAGTGAACGGCCGACCGCGTCGGCTGCCGGCCGAAACCCTCCCAAAGGAACTCGCGGAGGCGCTCCGGTCGGGAGAATTTCACCAAGCACTGCGGTTGGCGATCGCCCACCGCGGCCTTTCGCTGGCCCGGCTGCGGGCACATCTCGACCGCCGAGGTGTCCACGTCGGACAGTCCACGTTGAGCTACTGGCAGCGCGGCCTGCGCCAACCCGAGGTGCCGAAGGCGCTGCCTGTGGTGCGAGCGCTGGAATCCGTGCTGCAGCTCCCTGGGGACTCGCTGGTCGTCCTGATCGGGCCGCGGACGTCACGGGTGCGCAACGGCCAGCCGACGGCTTCGTTCTCCGACCTGCGTTCCGGCGAAATGGCGTCAATTGTCGACCAACTGCTGAGCGAACTCGGCGCGTACACCTCGTCGAACAACTCCAACGCCGACCTGGAGCTGCTCTCGGTCCACGACACCGTGACCTTCGACGCCGACCGCCGCGAGCGCGGCGTGCAGACCCGGCTGGTGACCCGCGCCCGTCGACACGGCCCGGACCGGTACATCACGGTGTACAACGGCGACGAAGGCTGCCGGATCGAAAACGTCGAGCTCACCACCGCCGAAGGCTGCCGGGTCGGCCGGATCCGGCGGCATCCCGGCGGGGACACCCTCGCCGTCGAGTTCCTGTTCGACCGCAAGCTCGCCGAGGGCGACATCCACGTCTTCTGCTTCGAGGTGCGCGACGACTCGGGTTCCGCGTCCCCCGGCTACTACCGCATGTTCCGGGTCCAGTGCGCGAGCTACCTGCTGCAACTGCGCTTCAACCGGCGCGCGCTACCCGCCCGGTGCACCCGCCAGTTCCGCACCCGGGACGACGCCGCCCCGGTCGAATCCGACGAGCTGCCGTGCGACATGGGCGGCGTGACCAGCGCATACTTCCGCGACGCGGCACCCGGTCTGGCCGGCGTCGCGGTGGAGTGGAGCTGAGGCGGAGCTGGTCGCGGGCAGGACTGACTCAGGGGACCCTTGGTACGAATGATTCGTACCAAGGGTCCCCTGAGTCAGTTTGAGACCGGGCCGGACCGGAAACGTCAGTAGCGGTAGTGGTCCGCCTTGAAGGGGCCTTCGACGTCGACGTCGATGTACTCGGCCTGCTCCTTGGTGAGCTTGGTCAGCTCGCCGCCCAGCGCCGCCAGATGGATCCGCGCGACCTTCTCGTCGAGCTTCTTCGGCAGGCGGAACACCTCGTTGTCGTATTCCTCGTGCTTGGTGAACAGCTCGACCTGGGCGATGACCTGGTTCGAGAAGCTGTTCGACATCACGAACGACGGGTGGCCCGTCGCGTTGCCCAGGTTCAGCAACCGGCCCTCGGACAGCACCAGGATGGTGCGGCCGCTCGGGAAGATCCACTCGTCGACCTGCGGCTTGATGTTGTTCTTGATGATGCCCGGGTAGCGCGCCAGCCCGGCCATGTCGAGCTCGTTGTCGAAGTGGCCGATGTTGCCCAGGATCGCCTGGTGCTTCATCTGCGCCATGTGCTCGACCATCACGACGTTCTTGTTACCAGTCGTGGTGATCACCAGGTCGGCCTCGGGCAGCGCCGACTCCAGCGTCTTGACCTGGTAACCGTCCATCGCCGCCTGCAGCGCGCAGATCGGGTCGATCTCGGTGACGATGATCCGCGCACCCTGGCCGCGCAGCGACTCCGCCGCACCCTTGCCGACGTCGCCGTAACCGCAGATCACGGCCACCTTGCCGCCGATGAGCACGTCGGTGCCGCGGTTGATGCCGTCGATCAGCGAGTGGCGGATGCCGTACCGGTTGTCGAACTTCGACTTCGTCACGGCGTCGTTGACGTTGATCGCCGGGAACAGGAGCTCGCCGGCCGCGGCCAGCTGGTAGAGCCGCAGCACCCCGGTCGTGGTTTCCTCGGTCACGCCGAGGATGCCGGCGCCGATCTTGGTCCACTTGCCCTTGTCCTCGGCGTACGAGGCACGGACCAGCTCGAGGAAAACCTTGAACTCGTCCGGGTCGTCGTCCTCGGGGCCCGGCACGACGCCGGCCTTCTCGTACGCGGTGCCCTTGTGCACGAGCATGGTGGCGTCACCGCCGTCGTCGAGGATCATGTTGGGACCCTCGCCGGCCCAGGTGAGCATGCGCTCGGTGCACCACCAGTACTCCTCCAGCGATTCACCCTTCCAGGCGAACACCGGCACGCCCTTGGGCTCCTCGACGGTGCCGTGCGGGCCGACGACGATCGCGGCGGCCGCGTGGTCCTGGGTGGAGAAGATGTTGCACGACGCCCAGCGCACCTCGGCGCCGAGCGCCACGAGGGTCTCGATCAGAACGGCCGTCTGGACCGTCATGTGCAGCGAACCCGCGACACGGGCGCCGCGGAGGGGGTAGACCTCGGCGTACTCCCTGCGCAACGTCATCAGTCCAGGCATTTCGTGCTCGGCGAGACGGATTTCCTTGCGACCGAACTCGGCGGCGTCCAGATCGGCGACGGCGAACTCGATGCCGTTGCGGGTGTCGTGCCGCTTGGCAACGCTTTCGGGGGTCATAGTGCGGTTCCTCCAAGGCTGGATTACCTCTGAACAGTACCGTTGATGCCTTGCGTTTCAATCGAAGAACTGAAGAACTAAGGAGACCCTCGTCGTGCCACTCCCCGGCCCCGACACCCGCGTCGTCGAGCTGCGCGTCCCGGGGTTGATCGGCACCAGTGGGGCAACGCTGCTCGATGTCGTCTCCACCGTCGACGTCGCGGGTGACGGCTACGGCCGGGTCATCCGCCCGGCCGACCGGCTGCGACGTCCCGCTCCCGGCCCGGTCCTGCCGGCGCTGGGCCGTTCGATACCGCGGACGCTGGAGGGTTACCTGTGGAGCCGGATGACCTCCGGCGGCGCGGCGAAAGCGACCTGGGCGTTGCTGTTCCCGTTCTCGCTGGCCAACGTCGCGTATTGGATGCTCCCGCCGGTCCGCCCCGACAGCCGGACGGCCGTCGTGGTCGGCTCGCTGTGCCGGGGCCTGCTGCGGGTTGCCGCGCTGCTGCTGACCGCGCTGCTTCTCAGCCAGCTCGCGGTGGTCAGCGTCGACGTGCTCGCCGCGCAGTGCCTCGCACCCGGCACGGGCTGCCTCACCGGCACGCCGCAGTGGGTGCGTGACTCCGGACACTTCCGGCTGGCGGCCGGGATGGTCCCGCTCCTCGTGGTGATCTACGTCCTGCACAGGGTGTCGTCGACGAACTGGGCGGTGAACGCGGGGGAGTCAACCGGGGAGTCGGACCCCACGCTCCCCGGGCACGGGTTGGTCGCCGACCCGGACACCCCCGGCCTTCGCTGCCTACACACCGTCGCCGCGTTGGCCTGCGTCGCGCTGCTGCCACTCGGCGGGCCGCTTCACGTTCCGAACGGCGTAGTCGCCTTCGTCGCTTGGGTGTGCACGTTGGTGCTGCTGGGTGGCACCCTGATCGCGGCCGCGGCCGGACGCCGGATCGGGCGTCCGGGGAAGGTCCTCCGGCGCGGGTTGATCGCGTTCACCTCGCTCGTCCTCGTGGCGGCGGCCGGGTTCGCCCCCGCCCCGGCGAAGGGCGGGCTGCCCGGCACCGACGGATTGGTGGAAGGCATCGGCGCGGCGCTGGTACTGATCGCCTTGCTGTTCGCGCTGCTGGTGGCCGTGGCCGCGCTGATGGCCAGGTCCGCCTGGCGCGAGCTGCCGACGAGGTTGCGACCGTGGGTCGGCGGCTGGGCGGCGGCGCCGGTACTCGCGCTGGCGGGGCTACTCGGCGGCGGTTTCGGCGCCGGGCTGACGGTCGCGGCCGCACGCCTCACGAAGTCCGGCCTGCGCATGCCGGATACGTATCCGCTGATCACCGTCCTGTGGGGCGGCGGGCTGGCGCTCGCGACGGTGCTCGGCGTGCTGGGTTTCGCGGTCGCCGTCCCGCTGCGCCGCCGACGTCGCGGGATCCCAGCGGTCGTCGAGCTGATGGACCTGAACCCGGACCACGAGAAGAAAGCCTCCTCGGCCTGGGCCCGCTCTGCCTGGGAACGCCGGCACCTGCACCACATCGCGCTCGCCGTACCGATCGCGATGTCGATCGGAGCGGTGGCCCTGCTGGTTGTCCGCTTCGGGCTGCGCCAGACGCCGGCATGGTTCACGCCCGTCTCGGCGATCGGCGTGTTCGCGCTCGGCGCGCTGGCGGCAGGTCTGCTGCGGCTGGTGTACTCCGCCGCGAAGACGCCGGGCCGCAGCCGTCACCTCGGCGCGCTCGCCGACCTCGTATGCTTCTGGCCGCGCGCCGCCCACCCGACCGTGCCGCCTTGTTACGCGCTCAAAGTGATCCCGGAGCTGGCCGCCCGCGCGAAGGAGCACCTCGCCGAGCCGAACACACGGGTGGTGCTGGCCGGTAGCAACCTCGGAACGCTGCTGGCCATCGTCGCGGCAGCTCGCCTGGCCGACGAGCTGCCGGAGGAAGCGCGCGACAGGGTCGGTCTGCTGACCGCGGGTTCGCCGTTGCAGTGGGGCTACCAGCGGGCTTTCCCCGCGGTGCTGCCGTTCGCTGCGCTCGCCGAGCTGAACGGCAGGCTCGGCGGGCGATGGCGGTCGCTCTGCCGGGGCACCGACATCTTCGGCGGCGGTGTCACGACCTGGCGGCAGGCTGTCACCGACGGCGAGCTGACGGGTGTCGGCTTCCTGCCTGCCGGCGGCGTCGGCGACCTGACGGCGACCGCGGAACCCACCGGCGCGCTCGTACTCGGCGGGGACCACTGGCTGCCGGACCCGCTGCGCGCGCCGAGCGGCGTCGACCGCTGGGCCCCGGGCCTGCTCAAGCACACCGACTACTTCGTCGACGCCGAATGGGACCACGCCGTCGCGATGGCCGCCGGGCTGGACCGGCCCGGCCGGCCGTTCCGCCCGATCGGGGAGCAGGTGCCGCTGTTCGGCTTCTCACCCAAGGACTAGCCAGGCACTTTTGTACTTTTGTGGTTCTGCTGCTCTATCGGTGGGTCCGCGATGGTCTCGGGTGTCGATTGACCTGGGCCGGTTGCGTTCTCCAGCGGCAAGGACCGGGACGAGTGGGTACTCCCTTGGCCGAGTCGGCGAGTCGCTACGGCCCGTCAAGGTCCGCTACGAGACGGGAGCGCGGTCCAGATCGGGCTCGAGGTAGATCAGCCGGGCGGCGGGGACGACGACACGGACCCGGGCTTCGGCCTCGTTGATCGCCTCGGCGATCCCGCTGGTGTCGAGGCCGGGGGTGATCGCGACCTTCGCGGCGACGAGGAGCTCGTCCGGGCCGAGGTACTGGGTGCGGATGTGGATGACACGCCGGACGTCGCCCCCGGACAGCGCGCCCACGATCGTCGCGAGGTCCGCGTGGGTGGCGCCTTCGCCGATCAGCAGGCTCTTCATCTCCACGATCAGGATGATCGCGATGATCCCGAGCAGCACGCCGATCATCGCGGTGCCGACGCCGTCCCAGACCGGGTCGCCGGTCAGCTCGGACATGCCGACACCGAACAGCGCGAAAACCAGCCCGACCAGCGCGCCCGCGTCCTCCAGCAGCACCACCGGCAGCTCGGGAGCCTTGGCCTGGCGGATGAACTGCCACCAGCTGGCGTCACCCTTGAGCCCCCTTGACTCACCGACGGCGGTGCGGAAGCTGTAGCCCTCCAACCCGAGCGCGACGACGAGGATGACCACCGCGACGATCGGCGAACTCAGCGGCTCCGGCTCGCTGATCTTGTGGATACCTTCGTACAGCGCGAAAACCGAGCCCAGCGTGAACAGCATCAGCGCGACGATGAACGAGTAGAAGTACCGGTCGCGGCCGAAGCCGAAGGGGTGTTCCTCGGTCGCTTCCCGCTTCGAAGTCTTCTGTCCGAGGAGCAGCAGTCCCTGGTTGGACGTGTCGGCCAGCGAGTGCACCGACTCGGCGAGCATCGACGACGACCCGGTCACCAGGAAGCCGGCGAACTTCGCCACGGCGATCCCGGCGTTCGCGCCGAGCGCCGCGATGATCGCCTTGCTGCCGCCACTTGCTGACACGTTCTACCCCCTGGAGGCCCGCACCGGAAATGTCTGGTTGGAGCCTAACCGGGGGACGCCCGTCAGTCCGTGCAGGTGCCCGCCGTGGCTCGGAAGACCTGGACCGGACCGGGGCCGACCGGGGTAAGGCGGACGGCCGGGTCGGCAGCGGGCAACCAGACGGACTGGCCGCGGCCGAGTTCGACCTGCTCGCCGTCTTCGGCGCTCACGAGCACACCGCCGGCCGTACAGAGCAGGATCTGTGGGCCGGAGCAGTGCACCGTGACCTCGCCGTCGTCTCCGGCAGGCCACTCGAGGCGCGACAGCTCGAACTCCGGCGCGTCGGTGTGATACACCGACATCCGCTGCTCGACCTCGCCGGTCTGCACCGGCATCTCGCCGCTGCCGAAGTCGACCACCCGGAGCAGCTCGGGCACGTCCACGTGCTTCGGGGTGAGCCCGCAGCGCAGGATGTTGTCCGAGTTGGCCAGGATCTCCACGGCCGCGCCGTGCAGGTAGAGGTGCAGGTTGCCGGCGGCAAGGTAAATCGCCTCGCCCGCGGCCAGCGTCAGCCGGTTGAGCAGCAGCGCGGCCAGCACGCCGGCGTCACGCGGGTGCGCCTCACCGAGCTCCAGGATCGTGCGGCACTCGACGTCGAACTCACCGTGCTCCTTGACGTGCAGGACGCACGCGTCGAGCACCTCCGGCAGCAGCTCGTCGAGCGTGGTCTGCGGCAGCGTGATCCACGTCGTGAAGAGCGCACGCAGGCCGTCGGCGTCGGGCTGGGCTTCCAGCAGCGCGGTGTACTTGGCCAGGCCCGGGGTCTCGATGGCGCGCAACAGCGTCATCGAGCGCTCGGGATCGCGGAACCCGGCGAGCGCGTGGAACTCGGTCAACGCGCACACGAGCTCGGGTTTCGCCGTCGGATCCGGGTAGTTGCGGTTGGGTGCCTCGCGGGGGATGCCCGCCTTTTCCTCCTTGGCGTGCCCTTGTTTGGCCTGTTCGGCCGAGGGGTGCGCCTGCATGGACAGCGGTTCTTCGGCGGCGAGCACCTTCAGCAGGAACGGCAGACGGCCGCCCCAGCGTTCGGCGCACTGCTCGCCGAGCTGACCGACCGGGTCGGACTCCACCAGGTCGAGCAGGCTTCGCTCGACCCCGTCCGGGCCGGTGATCTTCGACGGATCCCCGGGGTGGGCACCCATCCAGAGTTCCGCTTCCGGATGTGGTGCCGGCACCGGTCGCCCCAGCAGCTCGGGGATCGTGGTTCGCGATCCCCACGCGTAGGGCCGCACCGCGTTACGCAGCAGCTCCACAGTCACCTCAACTCCTCGCCGGGCACGGCTTTCCCCGCCCTCTTCGCACCGACCTCACGCCGGGACGGACGTGTAATGGCCGGCTCCCCCGATGCTTCCAACGGCCAACCCGAGGTAGACGGCGGCCAGCTCGAACCGCAACGCCAGCACCCCGGCCCGGATCGGTTCGGCCGCGTCGATCTCTTCCGCGGCGGTGATCAGGTCCACTCCGGGCAGCATCTCTTCCGCCTGGTACCTGGCAGCTTCGGCAGCCTGACCGGTGCGGACAGCGAGCAGCACCACCCTCGGCTGGATACCCCGGGGGCCGTCGTCCGGATCGGCAAAAATATCCCGGTCACTGTTGCCGACCAACGCGGCCTGACGCAAGGCAGGTCTGGCCAGAGCTTGCCGATAGTCCTCAACGTCACACACGGTCGCCGCGTGCGCCGCGAACGCGTGGGCCGCGTGCTCACCCACCGCGACCGCGACCGGATCGAGCCCCCACAGCAGCGGGATCCGATCGGCCAGTCGCAGGGCGAGCGATTTCGCCGGGTTGGCGAAAGAGTCCCTGGCCAGGTAGTTCTTCTCCGCCTCGACGTCAAGCTGGTCGGCGAGCGACTCCAGATCGGAAACCAGCAGCCCGAGCGCGTTCGCGGTGAGCAGCCCGGCGGCCAGGCCGCGCGGGAACGCCATCTCCGGCGGCACCGGGATCCGGGGCGGGAGCAGCACGCCCTTGCCCGCGACAGCGGCGGGCACCGGGCCGTCCGGCGGCGCCGACAGGACGACTGTCGCGCCGAAGCGGGCGGCCCGTTCGAGCGAGGCCGCCAGCTCCCGGTCGCCGGGGTCGTCGGTGTGGGCGAAGACGACGTCGAGCGCGCCGATCCAGCTGGGCACTACCTCCGCGACCACCACCGGGACCGGGCATGACGGCGTGAGCAGGGCGGCGAGCAGCCGGGTCACCGTGCGGCTGACGCCGGGCCGGTCGATCAGGACGAGCGCGCGGGGACGGCCCACGTCGAGCCGGTCACTGAGCTCCACCTCGGCGGCGGTCTCCAGCGTCGCCCGCACCTGCGCGCCGGCCATCGCGGCGGCACGCAGCAACCCCGCGCTGTCGGCTTCGGCCAGCCGCGCGGGGTCGTCGAGGAGCGAGTCGTCAAGCACCGTCGGCACTGGAGTCGCCCGAGTCCACGAGGCCGGTGGCCTCGTCCAGCAGCAGTACCGGGATCCCGTCGCGGACCGGGTAGACCCGGCCGCACTCGGTGCACGTCAAGGCGTCGGCATCCGGATCGGTCGGCGAACCCGCCCGCAGCGGCGCGTGATCAGCCGACGGGCAGGCCAGGATTTCCAGCAGTTGAGCGTCAAGCGTGACGGCCATGGTTACTCCCTACCACGTTCAGAAGCGGCATGAACGTGGTTGCGCTACCGGAGAACGATTTCGCCGCGCCCTCCATAACACGCTCATCCACGAACTATTGCCAGGACTTCGTCGGTCAGCGCCTGAACTGCGGCCGAATCGGCTGCCTCGACGTTAAGCCGGAGCAGCGGCTCCGTGTTCGAGGCGCGGATGTTGAACCAGCCGCCGTCGGGCAGGTTGATGGTGAGCCCGTCGAGCTCGTCGAGAGTGACGCCCGGACGAGCGCCGAAAGCGTCCTTGACCGCGGCCACCCGCGCTCCCTGGTCGTCGACCGTCGAGTTGATCTCACCGGACGCGGCGTAGCGCGAGTACTCGGCCGTCAGCGCGGACAACGTGCCGTCCTGCTCGCCGAGCGCGGCCAGCACGTGCATCGCGGCCAGCATGCCGGTGTCGGCCCGCCAGAAGTCGCGGAAGTAGTAGTGCGCGGAGTGCTCGCCGCCGAAGATCGCGCCGGTCCTGGCCATCTCGGCCTTGATGAACGAGTGCCCGACCCTGGTCCGCACCGGCTTGCCACCGTGCTCGGCGACGATCTCCGGCACGCCCTTGGACGTGATCAGGTTGTGGATGATCGTGCTGCCCGGGTCCTTGGCCAGCTCGCGGACCGCCACCAGTGCGGTGACCGTGCTCGGCGAAACCGGCTCGCCGCGCTCGTCGACGATGAAGCACCGGTCGGCGTCGCCGTCGAAGGCGACACCGGCGTCGGCACCGACCTCGCGCACCTTCGCCTGCAGGTCGACGATGTTCTTCGGGTCGAGCGGGTTGGCCTCGTGGTTCGGGAAGCTGCCGTCGAGCTCGAAGTACATCGGCACGATCTCGAACGGGAGTCCGGCGAAGACCGTGGGCACGGTGTGGCCGCCCATGCCGTTCCCGGCGTCGACGACGATCTTCAGCGGCCGGCTCGTCGACAGGTCCACCAGGTTGCGCAGGTAGGCCGAGTAGTCGGCGAGGACGTCCTGCTCGGTCACGGTGCCGGGCTGCCCGTCGAAGGCCGGAACGCCCTGCTCGACGGTCTTGCGAACCTCGGCGAGGCCGGTGTCCTGCCCGACCGGTGACGCGCCCGCGCGGCACAGCTTGATGCCGTTGTACTTCGCGGGGTTGTGGCTCGCGGTGAACATGGCGCCGGGCATACCGAGCGAGCCGGAGGCGAAGTACAGCTCGTCCGTGCTCGCCAACCCGATCAGGACGACGTCGAGTCCTTGCGAGGTGACGCCGTCGGCGAAGGCGGAAGCGAGCCCGGGCGACGAGTCGCGCATGTCGTGGCCGATCACGACGGACGGCGAGTCCGGCTTGATCAGCAGGGCGAACGCGGCGCCGAACTCCCGGACCAACGCCTCGTCCAGCTGCTCGCCGACAACGCCTCGGATGTCATAGGCCTTCACGATGCTCGAAAGGTCAGACACGCCTCTCCCCGGAGTACTCGAAAACTCTCGCGCCCGATGCGCGTCGAGCCAGCCTACCGGCGTGGCCGATGCTCAGGAGCGACCGGGCAGGACCCGCAGGTGCCCGCGGCGCCCGGAGGGGCCTTCGGGCTCGGTGGGCGGCGCCTGCCGGTCCGGGCGGCCCGCCTCGCGCACGGCCTCGGCCAGCGCGGTGAGCTCGTCGGCCGAGGGATCCGGATGGGCGAACTCGCCCTCGTGCCGGACGACCTCCCAGCCCTTCGGGACGGTCAGTCTCAGCGCGTGAGCCTCGCACAGGTCGTAAGAGTGCGGCTCAGACGCGGTGGCCAGCGGACCTACGACAGCAGTGGAGTCACTGTAGGCGTAGGTGAGCGTGGCGACGGCAGGCTCGAGACAGCCTGTCCGCGAACACTTTCGTACGCTCCGCACGATCGAGAACGATAGCGCGTTCCCGCACGGCCGTACCGGCGACACGCGCTGCGGATCTGCGAGCGCGTACCCTTCCCCTCGTGGCGACGGCTCGTGATTCCCGACAGCGGCAGCGTCTGCGCCGGGACCGGCACGGTCGCGGCCTGCGCGGAGTGCTCTTTCCGGCGTCCCTGCCGGCCGCCGCGAGCCGCGCGGAGAAGTTCGACGCGCTCGTGCTGGACGCCCTCGAACCCATCGAAGCCCGCTGGCGGCACGAGCTGACCAAGCTCGACGTCGCCGTCGACGACGTCCCCGAGATCGACCGCCGCGGCGAGGAACCGTCACCGGAAGCCGCCGAGGGCGTCCTCCACGACGGTTCGGTGCCGCTGTCGCGCCTGGTCCCGGCCGGAGTCGACAGCTCGGGCCTGCCCACCAGGGCCCGGATCGTCCTCTACCGCCGCCCGCTCGAGGCCCGCGCGAAAGACCCCTTGGAGCTCGCCGACCTCGTCCACGACGTCCTCGTCGAGCAGGTCGCCGGCTACCTCGGCCTCGAACCCGACGTCATCGAAGGCGAATAATCTTCACGTTCCCGGTGGGTTGCGCACGACAGAAGCGCTAGCGCCGACCGCGGAGCTGTCGACGGCCGGGAACTGCGGTCAGGGCGGTGAAGAGGACGGCCGCGACCTGTCCGAGCAGCAACAGGTCCCGCAGCGTCGACGGGTGGTCGACGACGACCTCGGACGGCTGCGGCGGCACCGACACCGCGACCTGGTGACCCCACGCGGGCACGATCGGCACCGGTTTGCCGTTCACGGTCGCCTGCCAGCCCGCTTCCTCTTCCGCGGACAGCACCAGCAGACGTCCCGTCGGCCCCGAGGACACCCGGACGCGCACGTCCGGCAGCGCGGCTTGGACTCCGACGACGCCGGCGGACGCGCCAGGCGCGCCTTGCCCGGTGACGGCCCGCTTCGCCAGTTCCGGTGAGATCAGCGCGACCTGGCCGCCCTGAGCGAGCATCCGCAGCACCGGTCTGCCGTCCGAAGCCGGCGCGGCGACACCGGCGAGATCGGGCGCGAGCTTGAGGAACGCCTGCGGGTCCGTGCCCTGCGGCAGCACCACGAACAGCACCCCGGACGACGTCGCCGCCGCGAACGCCGCCTTGACCTGGTCCGCGGTGCCCTGCGCGAGGTCCCGTTGCCACCCGGCCAGCCGCTCCGGCGTGCCCGGGGTCGGGGCGAGCTCGTCGTCGCCGAACAGTGCTTGACGTCCTCCGGTCTGACGAAGGGGCTCGGTCGCCGTGCCCAGCACCAGCACCGACCTGCCGGACGTCGACAGCTCATTCGTCAGCGACGACGCCAGCCGCAGTTCGCCATCGGTGTGCAGCGGCCCTTGCCGGTCGTAACCCAGCACGCCGGCCGCGAGGGCGAGCATTGCTACGACACCGACAAGGGCGGCAACCTTGGGCAGCCACGTGCCGGCGGTGACCGGAGCCAGGTCTCGATGGCACGCCGCGAGCACCATCCACAACAGCCCCGCACCGATAAGCAGCAGCGGCACGCCCGCGTAGCCGTGCGACGGCGTGCCGCCCTGCAACGGGACGACGGCGATGTTCCGCAGCAGCGCCCAGCCGCCAGCGCCGAGCACGACCAGGCTGATCCCACCGCCCGCGCGCATCGACGGCCGGATGACGAACGTGACGAGCGCGGCGATCACGATGACCGCCCCGACCGGCACGCTGCCCGAGCCGGGATCGAGGGAGAACAGCGTCGCCGCCTGCGTGACCGGTCCGCCGCCGCCGAGACCTTGCAGCAGCAGCTCGGGATGCTTGAGCAACACGGTCGGCCACGGCAGCAGCAAGGCGAGCGGCAGCACGACGACGATGCCGACGGCCGCGATCCGCCTCGCCAGCCCCGTCGGCGCCGGCAGCACCACGAACCCACCGATCAGGCCCAGCAGCGCCAAGCCGTGGGCGAGCGGCGAGAACGCGCCGAGCAGGGCGACACCCAACGCGCACAGCACCGAAACGTGCAGCCATCGTGCGTCGGCGCGGACGAGCAGTCCCGCGATGCCGGCGATCACCAGCGGCAGCAGGATGTGCACCACTACGACGTCGAGACGCCCTTGCGCGACCGACGTCGTCGCGGCGGGCAGCAACCCGTAAGCCGCCGCGATGCCGGCGCGAACCCAGCGCCGGACCCGCAGCCGACGACTCGCCGCGTACGCCGCCAGCGCGGCAAGCGGGATGTCCAACAGGAACAGCAGCGCGACGAGCGCGGCCGGACCGCCGATCGGAGCGAACACCGCGCCGAGCGCCCCGAGCACCGGCAGCGTCGCCGGTGCGGCGCTCGCCGTCCCGCCGGACACCGCGTGCCATGGGGCGAGGTAGGTGGACCACAGTTCGCCGAGACTGCCGACCGGCAGCAGTTTCCCGCCGCTGAGATCGAGCCCCAGCCGTCCGGAGTTCAGGACCAGCGCGAACGCCGTGAGGACCACGAGCAGCACCACGGGCGGCGCGAACACCGTGGCCGACAACACCCGGCTCCGGTTGACCTCGACGAAGACCAGCTCGGGTTCGGGCTGGGGTCGCGGTTCAGGTTTTGCTTCGGTGTCACGCCGGAACGGCGACGGCCGGGGTTTGGTTTCCGTGGTGGCGGGAGCGGTTTCCTGCTGTTCCGGCAGCGCGACCGCGACCACGCCGCTGGGCCGGCGCAACCCGGACCCGCGAGAGCCCGCGCCCCGCAACGCACCGGCGGGCAACGCGTCCGGCCCGACGGGACGGGCCGCCGGCGTGTGTGCGTTCATCGCCTCCGGCGGAATCCACGCGGACTCCGCGGCCGTACTCTCCGGCAGCCTGCCGAGCGCGGCCTCACTCGCCACCCGCCGACGCACGAGGTCGACAACGCCGGCCCTGGCCGCGTTGCGCAACCTGGCGAGCCTGCTGGTGAACAACCCGCGGACCGAACCGGGCCGTCCGCCGGACCGTCGCTCGGCACGGGCGGCTCGCAGCCCGGCGCGGCCGCTCAGCAGATACCGGATGGCCGCGAACTCGGCGCCTGCCTCGGCTGTTCGCCGAAGCACCAGGAATGCCAGCACCCGCACCAAAGCCATGACGGGCAACCGGACCAGACCGAACCAGTACGACAGCGCCGAGCAGTTGACCAGAAAAACGCGAAGCCCGTTGGCACGGTTGGCGGCCCGCACCGAAGAAGTCAGCGCGTCGGCGGCGCGTTGCCCGGTGCTGAGCGCGCGAGCGTGGCGAAGCCGTGCCAGTGGCACCGACAGCACGACACCGCCCGCGGCGTTGACCCGCCAGCCGAAGTCGATGTCCTCGCGGAGCAAGGAAAAAGCCGGGTCGAACCCGCCGAGCGAATCCCAGGTCTCCCGCCGCACCAGGGAACCCGCGCTGGGCACGGCAAGCACTTCGGTGGTGCGCTCGCCGTCACCGGCGATCTGCTGGCGGTGACCGGAAGCATCGGTGGACAGCCCGGCCTCGACGATCAGCCGGGGATCGCTCCAGTCGAGCGCCAACGGGCCGAGGACGTTCGCCGACGGCGCGGTATCCGCCGCGTCGAGCAGAACTTCGAGACAGTCGGGTTCCGGCGCGCAGTCGTCGTGTAGCAACCAGATCCACGCACCGGGGTCGCCCCATCGCTCAACGGCGTAAGCGGTCGCTTGCTTAACTGCGACAGAAAATCCGATATCACTCGGAAGAGTGAGGACTCCGTCGAGCACGGGAGCGGTGTCGGGGCCGGCGAGGATCCCGTCCGGGTCCATCGCTTCGGCGAGCAGCCGCGGGGTCAGGTCCGCGGAACCGGTATCGACGGCGAGGACGTGGCGTGGCCGCACAGAACTACGCCGCAGCGCGGAAAGTGCCAACGGCAGCCAGGTTTCGCCGTTGTGGCAGACCACAATGGCCAGTACGGGAGCGGTGCGCGGCGGGGACGGCACAGGGGTGCGGGGCAACAACCACTCCAGAACTTGCACGCGGGCGGGTTTGCGCCACCCTACGACGCGGGCTCATCAGTGAAGGGAGAGCCCACGCCGTGGGACTGCCGCGGATCCGCTAGACCGCGCGCTTTTTCAGCTTTCGCCGTTCCCGCTCGGACAGTCCGCCCCAGATGCCGAAGCGCTCATCGTGCGCCAGCGCATACTCGAGACAGTCGTCCTTGACGTCACAGCCAAGGCAGATTCGCTTGGCTTCGCGGGTGGAGCCGCCCTTCTCAGGGAAGAACGCCTCCGGATCCGTTTGCGCGCACAGCGCGCGCTCCTGCCATTCCTGCTCTTCGGTGGCATCGAAGAGATCAGTGAGATCGACCGGCTCCTGCTCCGGAGTCTCTCCCCAACCCACTACGTGCACCCATTCCTTTCCATCGGCGTCCAACCGCATGTCCGCCTCCTCGCTTCCACGCACTCCCCCAGGCTGGCGGTGTTGAACTGTCGCTCGCGACTCCCCTTGCAGCTACGAATGACATTGATGTGATTACACCCGTGTAGTGCGGTCAGGTCAAGCCGAGTACCAAGTTTGGGGGATACTTGAGACCCTCCGCGCAAGCGGACACGCCGGGAACTTCACAGCAGTTAAACCGTATCCGGGGGGTAAACCGGGGTGACACTGCCCGAACGGGCACCCGGGTTCGCCCCATCACCCCCCACGAACGGGCGATACGGAACACTGGAGACGTGCAGAGATCAGCAGTACGCCCGAGCCCCGTGTTCCTCGGCATCCTCGCGGTAGCGATCGTGGGCGGCGTCCTCACCGCGCT
Organism: Amycolatopsis sp.; assembly: GCF_025464955.1. GTDB lineage: Bacteria > Actinomycetota > Actinomycetes > Mycobacteriales > Pseudonocardiaceae > Amycolatopsis. Next base: position 52,347 of record NZ_JAODNM010000107.1, read on the forward strand.
GTCGGACGCGTTCGTCATCGTCGACGGCACGGTGTTCCGAACCGGCGCCGCCGACACTGTGTTCGTCATCGGCCTGTTCCTGCTCGTGGTCGGCGGCTGGGTAACGACCCTGTCGCTGCATGAGTTCGGTCACGCGTTCGTGGCGTTCCGGGGCGGGGACTACAGCGTCCAGCACAAGGGCTACCTCAACCTGGACGTGCGCAAGTACACCGACCCGGTGCTCTCGATCGTGTTGCCGCTGGTGTTCCTTGCCATCGGCGGAATCCCGCTGCCCGGCGGCGCGGTCTGGATCAACCGCGGCGCCCTGCGCTCGCGCGCGACCTCGACTTGGGTCTCCCTGGCCGGTCCGCTGAGCAACCTGGGTGTCGGCGTGGTCCTCGCGCTCGTGCTCGAGTTGGTGCCAGGAATCCCGGTCGGGCTCGTGATCGGCTTGTCCTACCTCGCGATCCTGCAAATGGTGACTTTCATCCTCAACATCCTCCCGGTGCCGGGACTCGACGGCTACGGCGCGATCGAGCCGTACCTCTCCCCGGACGCGCGGGCGTTCGGCGCGAAGGCCCGTCCATGGGCACCGCTGATCCTGTTCGCCGCGCTTTTTGCGTTGCCCGGGGCCAGCAATCTCCTGTGGGAGGGCGCCGGAAACCTCTTCACAGCGCTCGGCGGCAACACCGACGCCGCGTTCGCCGGCCAGTCGCTGTTCCAGTTCTGGCGCCACTGAGACTTCGGCCGGCGCCACTGACGCGCGTTGAACACCGTTCCACCGCAAGCGATCGAGGGTCAGCGGCCGGCCGGAGACGCGGTCCACTTCCGGGCCCGTTTGGCCACTTTTTTCAGCCCGGACCGCTCGCCGAAGTAGTCGCCTGCCATGCCGACCACCGGCAGCATGCCCAGGATCCGGTGGTAAAACCGGCCGCGCGGGCGCTTTTCCAACTCCTCGACGATCCCGAGGAGCGACCTGCCGAGCCGCCACAACGTGCCCACTGACGCCTTGAGCGTGATCTTGCCGTGCTTCTTCTCCGACTCGGCGAGTTCCTCGGTGAGTCGTGCCGTCTCGGCGTTCTCAGCGTCCTCCCCCGTGTCCTCCCCAGTGTCCTTCTCGGACAGTTCGTGCGCACCGGCAGCGACAGCCGGGTCGATGTCCCGATCGAACAGCACCCAGGCGATGAGCCGCACCCGGTCGGTCACCTCGACCACGCCGCGCTCGCCGGCGATCGCGCACAGGAGCAGCCCCTGCGAAGCCGCGCCGAGCGTGTCCTGCACCGGCAGCCTGTCCGCGAGCGCGCCGCCGAGACCGGGAATGGACGTCAGCAACGCGGTGAAGCGGCCCACGCGGTTCACCCACCAGTCGGTCCGCTGTTCGACGTCCATCGCGGCCCAGGCGGCCGTCCCCGGCACCTTGACCGACGTGAGCCCGTTCAGCAGCTTCTCTCGCAGGCCTGTTTCGACGGCAGCGAGCTCGTCGTCGGAACCGGTCGCGGCGCGGGCGCGAAGGCCGAACGGGTCCGACTCGCGCAGGGCGTCCAGCATCGGCCCGCAGCCGCGCACGAACGGCCGGAGCACGGCGACGACCTGACGGTCGGAGATGGCGTCAGCCACGTGGCTGTCCCCCTGCGGTGGGCTGCTTGGCGGCGGCTTGCTTCGTGGCAGCGCCAATGCTGCCGCCGAGCATCATCGCCCCGGGGAGGGCTCCCCCGCCGAGCAGCAGCAGGGTCCGCCAGTCCTGGATGAGCACGACGTCCCCGCCGGGGCCGGCCACCCCGACCACCAGCAGCACGACGACCCAGACCAGCAGCGGTATCCAGGACAGGCCCGGCCGGACGAGCTTCGCCGTCGTGGTCACCAGCAGCGGCGTGGTGACGACCGCGACCAGGATCGTCACCGGGAACGGGAAGTCGCCGCCGAACTCGGGCAAGGCCGTGCCATCGAACCGTAGCGGCAGGAAGAACTGCTCCAGCAGTGCGAGGACGACGGCGTCGAGTACCAGCAGGCCGAACAGCCACCGCTGGGAAGGTCGTAACGGCATTAGAGCCCTCCGAACAGGTCCGTGCCGGCGCCGTCTGGTTCGCCGTGCGCCAGCACGAAGTACTCGTACGGCGGAATCGGCTGGGCGATGTCGTTGGACAGCGTGAAGCAGTCGTCGGCGGGCACGTTCACCTGGGTCCGATGTGCCCGCAGCGCCGTCCGCTTGGCCGCGAGGTAGGCGCTGACGTCGACTCGCGTGGTGATGCGGTCGTCGGGGGTGACCGGCAGCTCGCCCTCGTCGGCGACCCGGAAGCCGAAATCGGGCCGCTCCCGCAGCGCGGCAAGGCCCTGCGAAGTCGCCCTCTCCGAACTCACGACGTGAAACACGCGCGCGACGGACTCCGCCGCGGGCGCCGCCGCCATGGTGATCTCGTGGGCGCGAATGTGGTCCGGATGGCCGTATCCCCCGAACGCGTCATAGGTAATGACCACTTGGGGCCGGACTTCGTCGAGGATCGCGGTCAGCTGGGCGGTCTGGCCGGCCACCGTGCCGCCAGCGAATGCACGTGCATGTGCAGCCGCCGCCGTCCCGGCCATGCCCGAATCCCGCCAGCGGCCGGCTCCGCCGAGATAACGATGTGCACCGAGCCCGAGCGCGGCGCAGGCCAGCGAAAGCTCGCCGAAGCGGTAGCCGCCGAGCTGGTCGGCAGCCCACGAACCCAGCTGCTCGAGACCGGGCGGAATGATCTCCCCCTCTTCGCCGAGTGTGCAGGTCACCAGGGTGACTTCGACCCCCTCGGCGGCGTAGCGGGCGATGGTGCCGCCGGTCGTGATGCTCTCGTCGTCAGGATGGGCGTGGACGAGCAATAACCTTTGGATCACGGGATCAGGTTAATTCCCACCTTGCGGCGCGATTGTCACGGCTCCATGACTAGTCCTTTCGTGGGGTCCGCAAAGGGGAATGAGTCGGTTAGTCTCCCCCGAGCCAGGCATCGCGCCGGAGCAGGGGATACCCAACTGGGCGTACTCGTGCACCGTGTCTTAGTGACTACTTTCTGTTGCTAAGTCACAGGGCATCCATCACCCGGGAGGGTGGTAACACGAGGTCACCGTTCCATCACGATCTCACTCAGAGTGTCCAGCGCCACAGTTCCCCTGCCTACGTTGTGTGACTACGGTGAGCAAACTCGATCACATCGACAGTTCGCAATCGCAGGATGAGGCCGCCTCGAAACCCACGAAGGCGTCGAGCAAGGAGAGTTGATGTTAAGGACGACAAAGAGGCGTGCCGCCAAAGTGGGCACGTTTGTCGCGGTGGCCGCACTGGCACTGGCGGCTTGTAGCGGTGGCAGTGCCGGCAGCTCGGTGCAGACCGGACAGGCATTCGCGGACTGCGACAAGAGCCCGAACACCTGCAACTCGGCCACGGCCGACCAGATCCAGGCCGGTGGCGACGTCACGTACGCCATCGAGAAGAACATCCCCAACTGGAACGTCATCTCCGCCGACGGGAACGTGTTCGAGACCGGGATGGTCACCAAGGGCATCCTGCCGTACACCTTCTACACCCAGCCGGACTTCAATCCTGCCCTGAACAAGGACTTCGTCGAGTCGGCCGACGTCACCAGCACCAGCCCGCAGACGATCGTCTACAAGATCAACCCGAAGGCCTCCTGGTCCGACGGCACCCCGCTCAGCGCGGACGACTTCATCTACAACTGGAAGACCCAGGACAACAAGGACTGCCCGGCCTGCGCAGTGGCCGGCACCGCGGGCTACGACCAGATCAAGTCCGTCGTCGGCTCCGACGGCGGCAAGACGGTCACGGTCGTGTTCGACAAGGCCTTCACCGACTGGAAGCAGCTGTGGAGCTCGAACGGGGCCATGTACCCCGCCCACCTTGCCGCCCAGCACGGTGACATCAACACGCCGGCAGGCCTCGCCTCGTCGTTCGACTGGTTCGGCAAGACGGTCCCCACCTGGTCCGGTGGTCCGTGGAAGATCGACAACTTCGTCGACAAGCAGTCCGTGACCGAGGTCCCGAACCCCACTTACTGGGGCACCAAGCCGAACCTGGGCCGCGTCATCTTCCGCGTCATCACCGACGCGACGCAGGAGCCGACCGCGCTGCAGAACAACGAAGTCCAGGTCATCTACCCGCAGCCGCAGGTCGACCTGGTCAACCAGGTCAAGAACCTGCCGAACGTGTCGTCCTACATCGGCACCGGCCTGACCTGGGAGCACTTCGACTTCAACCTGAAGAGCCCGGCACTGGGCGACAAGGCGCTGCGCTCGGCCCTGTTCACCGCGGTCGACCGCAAGGCCATGATCGCCAAGACCGTCGGCCAGTTCACCGACAAGATCACGCCGCTGAACAACCACAACTTCGTGCCTCAGCAGTCCGGCTACAAGGACGTGGTTTCCGCGACCGGCCAGGGCAGTGGCGACCTCGCCAAGGCCAAGGCCGACCTGACCGCGGCCGGCTACACCGGCATCGGCACGAAGCTGGTCGACAAGTCCGGCAAGGCGGTCCCGTCGCTGCGTATCCGCTACACCACGGGCAACGCTATCCGGCAGAGCGAGTGTGAGCTCTTCCAGCAGACGGCCAAAGCGCTCGGTGTCACGGTCACCATCACCCCGACCGACGACCTCGGCAACACCACGACCACCGGCGACTACGACGTCATCGTGTTCGCCTGGGTCGCCTCGCCGTACCCGTTCGCCGGTGCCGCTCCGCTCTGGGGCACCGGTCAGGGCAGCAACTACGGCAAGTACAGCAACCCCGAGGTCGACAAGCTGATCGCCCAGGCAGCCTCGGAGCCCGACCAGGCCAAGGCCGCTGACCTGCTCAACCAGTCGGACGCGCTGATGTCCCAGGACGCGTACGTGCTGCCGCTCTACCAGAAGCCGACATTCATCGCTTCGTCGGACAAGGTGGCCAACATCCGGAACAACTCCACCCTGGACGCTCCGGTGTACAACATGGCTCAGTGGGGGCTCCGCAAGGGCTGACAGCTCTCCCGGTAGGTTTCACGAATTCCGGTGGGGAGCCCGTCTTGGCGACGGGCTCCCCACCGCCCGTCCATGCCCCGTACGCCGCCGGTGCTGACGTCATAAGCGGCTGCGCCGGCAGAACACCGCCCAGAGCAGGAAGACCTCCATGCTTGCCTTCGCACTGCGCCGGCTCTTCGTGTCGGTGCCGATCCTGATTGCTTCCACGTTCGTCGTGTTCGTGATGGTCTCGCTGTCGGCCGACCCCCTCAAAGACCTCCTGGCACGCAACCCACCACCACCTCCGGCCACCATCGAGCTCGAGCGCGTCCGGCTGCATCTCGACCAGCCGATCCTCGAGCGCTACTGGCACTGGATCACCGGCGTCCTGCACGGGGACTTCGGTCCGTCCGTCCAGGCCAACATGAACATCGGCTCGCAGCTGGTCACCAGATTCGGCGTGACCCTGCGGCTGATCGTGCTCGCCATGCTGATCGCCCTGATCCTGGCGATCATCGTCGGCGTCATCAGCGCCGCCCGCCAGTACTCGAAGTTCGACTACACGGCGACCTTCTTCGGCTTCCTGTTCCTGTCGATGCCGGCCTTCTGGTTCGCGATCCTGCTCAAGCAGCTGGGCATCCAGATCAACACCGCCGTCGGGAACCAGATCTTCTACACGATCGGCTCCAGCTCGACGTATGTCAGCGGCGGTGCCTGGGCGACCTTCACCGACATCCTGGGCCATCTGATCCTGCCGACCATCTCGCTGGCACTGACGACCTACGCCGCCTGGAGTCGTTTCCAGCGCGCGTCGATGCTCGAAGTGCTCAACAGCGACTACGTCCGGCTGGCCAGAGCGAAGGGCCTGCCGAGGTGGACGGTGATGCGCAGGCACGCGCTGCGCAACGCGCTGATCCCGCTGACCACCGTCACCGCGCTTGACCTCGGCGCAATCCTGGGTGGCGCCGTCGTGACCGAGCGAGTCTTCCAATGGCAGGGCGCCGGTACGTTCCTGCTGGATGGCATCTCGCAAAGCGACGTGTACGCGGTCGAGGGCTGGCTCCTCGTCGCGGCCACCTTCGTAATCCTGTTCAACCTCATAGCCGACCTGCTCTACGGCGTGCTCGACCCGAGGATCCGTTATGCCTGATGACAACAAGACCGACCTGCCCACCGGTGCGGACTCCCGGCTCCAGGTGACCGACCCCGCCGAAATCACCGAACTGCCGGCCGAGCGCGAGTTCACGGTCAAGGAACGCAGCCAGTTCCAGCTCGTCGTGCGTGGCTTCCTGCAGCACCGGCTCGCCATGGTCAGCATCGTCGTGCTGGTCATCATCGTGCTGTTCGCCTACGTCGGCGCATGGGTGTGGAAGTACAACGTCGACGACATCACCCCGGACAACTCGCAGTCGCCGTCGCTGAACCACCCGTTCGGCACCGACTCGGTCGGCAAGGACTCGCTCGCCCAGGTCATGCGGGGAACGCAGATCTCCCTGCAGATCTCGGTCCTCGTCGCGGTGTTCGCCACCGTCATCGGCACGGTCTGGGGTGCGGTGGCCGGGTACTACCGCGGCTGGATCGACACCGTCCTGATGCGCATCGCCGACCTGGTGCTGACGCTGCCGCTGCTCGCCGTCGCGGCCGTCCTCGGCCACAACTCCGGTGGTAGCTGGCTGCTGATCGCGCTGGTCATCGCCGGGCTGTACTGGGCGTACGTTTCCCGTGTCTCCCGAGGCGTGGTGCTTTCCTTGCGGGAGAAGGAGTTCGTCGAGGCGTCCAAGGCGCTCGGGGCGAGCGACAGCCGGATCATCTTCCGGCACCTGGTGCCCAACGCGCTCGGTTCGGTGATCGTCAACCTCACCATCCTGGTGTCGATCTCGATCCTGCTGGAGACCGCGCTGTCGTTCCTCGGTTTCGGTGTGCAGCCGCCCGACACCTCGCTCGGCCTGCTCGTCAGCAACGGCCAGACAGCGATCGACACCCGGCCGTGGCTGTTCTACTTCCCCGGTCTGTTCATCATTCTGATCGCGCTGACGATCAACTTCATCGGGGACGGACTGCGGGACGCGTTCGACCCTCAGCAGACGAAGGTGCGCGCATGACCCCCATCGATCCCATCGGCGGAAACGGCGATCCCGTTCTCTCGGTGGACGACCTGACAGTCCAGTTCGCCACCGGCGACGGCCCGGTCAAGGCCGTGCGCGGGGTGTCCTACGACCTCCGCCGCGGTGAAGTACTCGGCATCGTGGGCGAGTCCGGCTCCGGCAAGTCGGTGACCTCGATGGCCGTGATGGGCCTGCTGCCCAAGACGGCCACGATCACCGGGTCGATCCGCTTCGGCGGCAAGGACCTGCTGAAGCTGAACGACAAGCAGATGAACGAGATCCGCGGCAAGGGCATCTCGATGGTGTTCCAGGACCCGATGACCTCGCTCAACCCGGTGTACTCGATCGGCTACCAGATCGCCGAGGCCATCACCGCCCACCACGACCTGAAGAAGGAAGTGGCGCTCAAGCAGGCCGTCGAGCTGCTCGACCTGGTCCGCATCCCGAACCCGAAACAGCGCGCGAACGAGTTCCCGCACCAGCTCTCGGGCGGTATGCGCCAGCGCGTGGTGGTCGCGATCGCGATGGCGAACAACCCGGACGTGATCATCGCCGACGAGCCGACCACCGCGCTCGACGTCACCGTGCAGGCCCAGGTCCTCGAAGCGCTCAAAGCCGCGCAGAAGGAGACCGGCGCCGCGATGGTGCTGATCACCCACGACCTCGGCGTCATCGCCGGCCAGGCTGACCGGGTGCAGGTGATGTACGCGGGCAAGACTGTCGAGGCAGGCACCGTCGACGAGATCTTCTACACGCCGCGGATGCCGTACACCCTGGGACTGCTGGGCAGCCTGCCACGGCTGGACATCAGGACCGAGCGGCTCACGCCGATCGCCGGGTCACCCCCGTCGACGCTGAACATGCCGCCCGGCTGCCCGTTCAGCCCGCGCTGCCCGATGTCCACGGACATCTGCGAGCAGGAAGAACCGGTCCTGCAGCCGGGGCCGAGCGCGGCGCACCTCGCCGCGTGCCATTTCAGTGATCAGGTGGCCGGTAAGGACCCGAGCGACCTGTTCCGCCCAACCTCGGTCGACGCCGCGCTCCCAGTGGCCGACGCGAACAACGGGGAGACGAACTCATGACCGAAGCTTCCGTCGCCCCGGACCGGACCGGGCAGATCCCCGTCCTGTCCGCACGCGACCTGGTCAAGCATTTCCCGATCCGCGGCGGCGGAGTGCTGCGGCGCAACGCCGGCGCGGTGCAGGCGGTGTCGGGCGTGTCGTTCGACATCTACTCGCACGAGACGCTGGCGCTGGTCGGCGAGTCGGGCTGCGGGAAGTCCACGACAGCGCGAATCGCCCTCGCGCTGCAGCCGCTGACCTCCGGTGAGATCAGCTACGACGGTGCGAAGCTCAGTTCACTGTCCGGTCGGGACATCCAGAAGCTGCGCCGGAGCATGCAGATCGTGTTCCAGGATCCGTACGCGTCGCTGGACCCGCGGTTCCCGGTCAACGAGATCATCGCGGAGCCGCTGCGTATCCACGGGCTCTACAAGGACGGCGGAAAGCAGCAGGTCCGCGACCTGATGAAGACCGTCGGCCTCCGCCCGGAGCACGGCAACCGGTACCCGCACGAGTTCTCGGGCGGCCAGCGCCAGCGCATCGGCATCGCCCGCGCGCTCGCACTGCGTCCCCACCTGCTGGTGCTGGACGAGCCAGTGTCCGCGCTGGACGTGTCGATCCAGGCCGGCGTGCTCAACCTGCTGAAGGACCTGCAGGAAGAGTTCGGGCTGTCGTACCTGTTCGTGTCGCACGACCTCTCGGTCGTCCGGCACGTGGCCGACCGGATCGCCGTGATGTACCTGGGCAAGATCGTCGAGACGGCCGCGGCCGAGGACCTGTTCCTGAAGCCGGCGCACCCGTACACGCAGGCGCTGATCTCGGCGATCCCGATCCCGGACCCGCACAAGGAACGCAGCCGGGAGCGGATCATCATCACCGGTGACGTGCCCAGCCCGGCCAACCCGCCGAGCGGGTGCCGCTTCCGCACCCGGTGCCCGAAGTTCGCGAACGAGCTCACGGACGCCCAGCGCACGAAGTGCACCGACGAGGAGCCCTTGCTCATCGACCACGGCCAGGGCCACCCCTCGGCCTGCCACTTCGCCGAGGTACTCCAGCTGATCTGACCCCCAGCTTCGCAAGCCCCCTCAAGGCCACTTTACGTGCGTTCAACGCACCTAAAGTGGCCTTGAGCGCTTTCCGGCCCGGCCCCGCCCCCAACCCCAGGGCATCCCACTTTGGCGCTTTTGTGGGGTGTCTTAGTTTCTAAGAGATCGCAACTCGCCGTCGAGTTGCGGTCCTTAGCGCCCTCAGGAGGACGGGGGCGTGGGGGTGGTCGTCGGGGTGGCGGTAGCGCTCGACGACGTCGGCGGGGTGGGGGTGCGCGTCCAGGTGGCGGCGCCGCCGAAGGGGCCTACCATCGGCGGGCCCGGGGTCAGGCCGGCGATGCCCGAGCCGATGGCGAGCGTGTCGGCCAGCTGGAACAGCGGGATGACGACGTTCTGCTTCCACAGCGCGGGTTCGAGCGTCGACAGCGCGTCGGACATCGACGTCGACCCGGTCATCGCCGAGTCGATGGTCGGCTGCAGCGACGTGTCGCACAGGGCCGCCGAGTTGGACGGGACGACCGGCTTCGTCTTGTCGGCGCCTGCCTGGTCCGGGCGGCAGCCGAAGGTCGATGCGAGGATCGTCGCCGGGTCGCCGTCCACCGGCTGCGGCACGACCGCGATGTCCGCTCCGACGCTGCCGTTGGGGTCGGTGGCGGTTTGCGTCTGGCCGGGGACGACCGGGATCGCGAGCAGCGAGGTGAACAGGTCGCGCGGCTGCGGGGTCACCGCGGTGACGGTGACCCCGGCCGCGATCAGCTCGGTCGTCAGTTCCTTGGCGATCGACGCGTACGGCTCCTGCTGACCCGGCGAGGCGACAACGAGCGTCAGCGGCTTGCCCGCCTTGCGCCAGGTGCCCGCGGTCTTGGTGTACCCCGCGGCCTTGAGCAGCGTCTCGGCCTTGGCGGGATCAGGCGAGGACGGCGGACCCGCCGGGATCGTCGCCGCGTAGCCCTTGGCCGACGGCGGCAGGACCTGCGCGTCGGCGTGCAGCGTCGACGAAGGCCCGCCGGCCACCCCGACGGTGATCAGCTTGTTCCGGTCCAGCAGCGCGGCCACCGCGCCCCGGACCTGGGTGTCGGCCAGTACCCCGCCGGCCGGTCGCAGCAGGACGTCGGCGTCGAAGGGGCGAGGCACGGTGTGCAGCTGGACGGCCTTGCCCAGCGCGGCGAGCTGCTGGAGCCCAGTGGCGTCGGTCCGCGCCATCACGAACTGGTCGTTTCCGCTGCTCAGCGCCGTACCGAGGCTCTGCCGATCGGTCCGGCGCAGGATCAGTCTGTCGACCGCGGCGGTCTTTTCCGGGACCCAGTAGCGCTCGTTGCGCTCCAGGAGGATCTCGCCACGGGCCGTGTCGATGGTCTGGATCGAGAACGGGCCGCCGTAGGCGGGGAAACTGCTCGCCAGCGCCGAATTCCAGCCCCCGGGGGCGTCCTTGAGCAGGTGCACGGGCAGCAGATCGGAGAACAACGTTTGCCAGCCCGGATACGGCTTGGAGAAGGTGACCTCGACGCGCTTGCCGCCTTGGCGCGACTGGATGTCGGAGATCAGCCGGTACCCGGCGGGCTCGACGACTCCGGGGTTGTCCTTCATCGCGTTCGCGAGGTAGATGAAGTCCTCGGCGGCGATCGGCGCGCCGTCCGACCACGACGCGTCCTGGCGGATCTCATAGGCGACGGAGAACGGCTGCTCGGACGTGATCGACGCGCTCACCATCAGATTGGTGTCGAGGGTCGGTGTGCCGTCGTTGTTCTCCCGGAACACCGACGGCAGCAGCAGCTGCGCGAGCGCAGTGGTGACCGTGGACGCGTCGGCGAGGTTGTGCGGGTTGTAGCCGCCGACGATGTCATCCACCCCGACGACGATCTGCGACGGCGTCTTCGGCGGCGGAACCACGCTGGTGGACGCGGCGGGCGAGGTCACCACCGGTGGCGGCGGGGTGTTGCTGCAGGCCGCGATCAGGACGGCCACGAGCACGAGCATGGGTCCCGCTGCCCTGCCACTAGCCCGCACGTGGAATCCCTCCAGATCCGACTGAGCCGTCATGCTGCCACGACGGCGACCGGCACGACACCGAGATTGCCAGACAGGGTGTGAGACCTGGCTACCGGCTGGGGTACCGCTCTATGGCGGACGTCTGAGAGCAGGTCTCGGTTCCGTTCCAGGAGTCCCCAAAAAGCCGTGAAGGCCACCTTCAGCGCGATTTACGCGGTGAAGGTGGCCTTCACGGCCAATCGGGATGCTTAGCTGTTCGCGCCGTCGTTGCGGCTCTTGTTGCGTGAGCGCTCCTTGGCGCGCGTGCTGAAGTCCAGGGTGACCTTGCGGACCCGGACGACGTCGGGGGCGACCTCGACGCACTCGTCGACGGAGCAGAATTCCAGCGCCTCTTCCAGGCCCATCTTGCGCGGCCGGGCGAGGGTCTCCATCACGTCGGCGGAGGACTGCCGCATGTTGGTGAGCTTCTTCTCCTTGGTGATGTTGATGTCGAGGTCCTCGAACCGCGGGTTCTCACCCACGACCATGCCCTCGTACACCTCCGCACCGGGCTCGACGAAGAACGTGCCGCGGTCGGCGAGCTGGATCATCGCGTACGCGGTGATCGGGCCGGACCGGTCGGCGACCAAGGAGCCCGAGTGGCGGGTGCGGATCTCGCCCGCCCACGGGAAGTAGCCCTCGAACACGTGGTTGGCGATGCCGGTGCCGCGCGTCTCGGTGAGGAAGTCGGTGCGGAAGCCGATCAGGCCGCGGGCCGGGAGCACGTAGTCGAGCTTGATCCGGCCGGAGCCGTGCCCGGCCATGTGCTCCATGCGGCCCTTACGAGCCGCCAGCAGCTGCGTGATCGCACCGAGGTGCTCCTCGGGCGAGTCGATGGACAGGCGCTCGAACGGCTCGTGCAGCTTGCCGTCGATGGTCTTGGTGACCACCTGGGGCTTGCCCACGGTCAGCTCGAAGCCCTCGCGGCGCATCTGCTCGACCAGGATGGCCAGCGCCAGCTCGCCACGGCCCTGCACCTCGTAGGTGTCGGGACGCTCGGTCGGCAGGACCTTGATGCTGACGTTACCGATCAGCTCCTGGTCCAGGCGGGCCTTGACCAGCCGCGCGGTGACCTTGTCGCCGCCGTTGCGGCCGGCCAGCGGCGAGGTGTTGACCCCGATGGTCATCGAGATCGCGGGCTCGTCGACGGAGATCCGCGGCAGTGCCTCGGGGTTGTCCAGGTCGGCGAGGGTGTCACCGATGGTGATGTCCGGGATGCCGGCGATGGCGACGAGCTCGCCCGCGCTGGCCTCGAGCGCCGGAACGCGGGTGAGCGCCTCGGTGATCAGCAGCTCGGAGATCTTGACGGTCTGCGTGGAGCCGTCCTCACGCATCCAGGCCACGTTCTGGCCCTTGCGCAGCGAGCCCGAGTGGATGCGGATCAGCGCGATGCGGCCGAGGAAGTTCGACGCGTCGAGGTTGGTGACCAACGCGCGCAGCGGGCCTTCCTTGTCCGCGAAGGGCGGCGGCACGTGGCGCATCAGGGTGTCGAACAGCGGGTCCAGGTTCTCGCTGTCCGGGATGGTGCCGTCGGCGGGCTGCTCCAGGCTGGCCTTGCCGGCCCGCGCCGAGGCGTAGACGACCGGGAGGTCGAGGATCGCGTCGATGGTGTCGTGATCGGCGTCCTCGATGTCGCTCGCGAGCTCGAGCAGCAGGTCGTGGGTCTCTTCGACGACCTCGGAGATCCGGGCGTCGGGACGGTCGGTCTTGTTGACCACGAGGATGACCGGGTGGCCGGCCTCGAGGGTCTTGCGCAGCACGAAGCGGGTCTGCGGGAGCGGGCCCTCACTCGCGTCGACCAGCAGGACGACGCCGTCGACCATGGCCAGGCCGCGCTCGACCTCACCACCGAAGTCGGCGTGACCCGGGGTGTCGATGACGTTGATCGTCACGCGGCCCTCGGGGGTCTCCCGGTGGATCGAGGTGTTCTTCGCGAGGATGGTGATGCCCTTTTCGCGCTCGAGCTCACCGGAGTCCATCACGCGGTCGACCACTTCGGCCCGCTCGGCGAACGCACCCGACTGGCGGAGCATGGCGTCGACCAGGGTGGTCTTGCCATGGTCGACGTGTGCGACGATGGCGACGTTGCGCATGTCAGGCCGGGTCTTACCGGGCTCAGACAGGCCTTTCTTCGCGGCAGTGACACTGGCTGCGGGCACGGATAAGCTCCTGAACTCAAGGTCTTGGTGTGGTCGCCGCGGCGCTCTGCGCGCATCCAGCGGCCAACTTTGGCCACACGCGGACTTCATCAGGATACCCGTAGCCGAACTGTGAGCACTGCCACGCCCCAAGATCGGTTAGCCTCACCTAATCTGAGGACACGGTCTCGGTGAAGCAACGGAGCATTCAAGTGGGCAAGAAGCACGCGGGCGAGGAGCCGAGGGCCACCGTCCGCAGGCTCATGAAAGCCGGCAAGGTCAAGAAGAAGTGCTGCCGGTCGAAGTCCCGTTGCAAGAAGTGCCCGGTCCTCGCCTTGAAGAAGGCCCGGGCGCTCCAAGCCGCTTGATGGACTCAGTGCTCGACAGAACTAGCAGGGCTTGACGGACTAGCGCAGGACCGCTTCGTTGACGAGCCGGAGCTCCGGAGCGGTTTTGGTGGGCGAGAACTCGATCACCTCGTATTTCGCGAGGTGGTGGACCGAGAACGGATCGCTGGCCAGGATCGCGTCCAGTTTCCCGCGCAGCATGGGCCTGGTGATGATCACGCCCCCGATCCTCGGATTTCGTCTCCCGGAGGCCAGGAAATGGCCGTTCTCGTACTGCTTGGCCAGCCAATCGGCGTGGTCAGGCAGCAAGTAGTCGACCTCTTCGATGGGTGCGGTGTAATTCAGCAGCACAACGTACATAGCATGACGGTAGCCCCGTCCCGCCCCCGGGGCACCCATCTCGGCATGTGTCGTTGCAGACTATTGACGCCCAGCCGCCCGATAAGGTGAACGGATCCAGTTCGGCATGACCTTTTCGTTGCCCTGCTTTACTTTCTGATGACCTACGACTTACTGACGCCCAGCGCTTGCGGAGTCCGTTAGAATGGTTGCCATGCAGTTCCGCATCGCCCAGTGGTGGCCGTCCTCCGGCGGTCGCCTTCAGCATGCGTGAAACGCACTGACAACCAGGCCGCCCGATCGGGCGGCCTTTTTTGTTCCCCCTGGCCGGTCCCTCCGGGCGCCGAAACACAGCCGAAACCACCAAGGGGAAGACGTAGCTCATGAAGCTCTCCGGGATCACTCCGTCCGGCCATGTCCAGCTCGGCAACTACCTCGGCGCCATCCGCACCTGGGCCGCCGAGGGCGGGTCCGGGGACATGTACTTCATTTCCGACCTGCACGCGATGACGACCACGCACAACCCGGCGAAACTGCGCTCGCTGGCGACCGAACAGCTCGCCATCCTCATCGCGGCGGGCATCCCGGAGGAAACCGTCTGCGTGCAGTCCGACCTGGCCAAGGAGCTGGGCGCGCTCACCTGGATCCTGGAATGCACCTGCAGCTACGGCGAAGCGGCCAGGATGATCCAGTTCAAGGAGAAGGCCGACGGGCAGACCGGCGTCCGGCTGTCCCTGCTGACCTATCCGGTGCTGATGGTCGCCGACATCCTGCTGCAGGGGGCCGCGGAGGTGCCCGTCGGCGAGGACCAGCGGCAGCACGTCGAACTCGCGCGGACGCTGGCGCGCCGGTTCAACAGCACCTATGGCGACGTGTTCACCGTGCCGAAGGCCGTCACGCCGGTCACCGGGGCGCGCGTCCGCGATCTGTCCGACCCGACCCGGAAAATGTCGAAGTCCACCCGCGACGCGGCCGGTGTGGTGTTCCTCCTCGACGAGCCGGACCTCGTGCGGCGCAAGATCCGGCGAGCGGTGACCGACGGCGACTCGGTGATCGCGTACGAACCGGAGACGAGGCCGGGGCTGGCGAACTTGCTGGACATCCTGGCCGCGTGCACGGACTCCGATCCGCGGGACCTCGTCGACGCGCACGCGACCTACGGCGCGTTGAAGGAGGCCGTGGCCGACGCCGTCGTCGAAACCCTGCGGCCGCTGCGCGAGAAAACGACGGCGCTGCTGGAGGACCCGGCCGAGCTGACGCGCGTCCGCAAGGCGGGCGCGGCCCGGGCGACCGAGCGCGGTGAGCACCGCCTACAGTCCGCGCTCCGGTTGATCGGAGGCTGCTGAAGCGCCGTCCAGCAGTGCGGTGAGGTCGCCCAGCAGCAGCCTGTCCGCCGGCAGCCAGTCGACGTCGGGCAGCTGGGCGGCCGTCAGCCACCGCAGCTCCAAGTGCTCGACCGCCCGCGGCTCACCGGAGACCAGCCCGGCGGCGAAGATGCGCAGCACTTTGCCGCCGGGCAGGTCCACGTCCGGACCCACCTGCGTACCGACCGCGATCTCGACGTCCAGCTCCTCGACGCATTCACGTCGCAGCGCCTCGACGTCGGACTCTCCCGCCTCGACGCGCCCGCCGGGCAGCTCCCACTTCCCCGCGGCCTCCGGCGGCCACGCGCGCCGCTGCGCGAGCAGGACCCCGTCCCGCACTACCGCCGCTCCGACCACCACTCCGTTGCTACCGAGGCTGCTCACGAGACCGGGACCTTACCCGGCCGAGCGCCACGTCACCTGGAAGCGGGCGCCGCCTTCGGGTGACTCCCCGACGAAGACGTCACCACCTCGGCGCCGGACCGCTTCGGCGACCATCGCCAGGCCGAGGCCGGTGCCGCCGGACGCGCGAGCCCGGTCGTCCGAGACGCGGTAGAAGCGGTCGAACACGCGGTCACGGTGGTCCGGCTCGATCCCGGGGCCGTCGTCGTCGACCACGACGCGCACGGTGGACCGGGACGTCAGGACGGACACGACGATCTGGGTTCGCGCGTACCGGCAAGCGTTGCGCAGCAAGTTGTTCAGGACGAGCTCGACCTCGGCGGGCGCCGCATGGGCCCAGGCCTGACCGGCGACACCGCTGACGCGCGCTTGGGGCGAGCCGGCGGGCAGCCGCGCGATCGCCGCGCGTGCCTCGCTCACCAGCTCCACTGGTTCGGCGGGCGCCAGCTCCCCCGCGTCCGACCTCGCCAGCGTGAGCAGGCCGTCGAGCAGCGAGGACAGCCTTTCGGCCTCGGTCAGGATGTCGGCGAGGGTCTCCTGGGAGAGTTCGGGATCCGGGTTGGTCACCGCGACCTCGGCTTGCACGCGGATCGACGCGACCGGCGACCGCAGCTCGTGCGCGGCGTCCCCGGTGAACCGGCGAAGCCGTTCGGCGACCTCTTCCTGCCTCGCGAGCAGGGCGTTGAATTCGGTGGCCAGCTCACGCAGCTCGTCATGCGAACCCGGTAGCGCCAACCGCTCGCCGGCAGGCAGGGCGCGCACCGAACGACGCATCCTGGCCACCGGCAGCAGCGCGAACCGCACGACCAGCCAGGTCGCGACCGTCGCGCCGACCGCGCCCAGCGACGCGGCGAGCAGCAACCAGACCGACCCGCTGTGCACGGCGGCGTCGAAACCGACCAGCGCGGCGCTGACGACGACCAGCCGTTGCGAGCCGTCGGGCGCGGTGACGACCGAACCAAACCAGTGCAGTCGCGGGGAATCCCCTTCGCCGCCGGTGTAAACCGGTTGTCCTGCCTTGAGTTCGCGGACGCCGCCTGGGTCGAGGGCGATCGCGGAACCGCCGTCGACGGGCGCGCCCGCGGTGTCGAGCACGCGGATGGTGATGCCCGGGACCGGGTTCGGCTGCACGCCGCCGGCAACCGAGCCGGACGCGGAAACGAGCGTGCTGCGCAGGTCGTTGTCGACCGAATGGGTCAGCAGCGGTCCCAGCCCGCGGCCCGCGAGCAGGGCCAAGCCGATCAGGCAGATGAAGGTGATCGCCGCGGCCATCGTGGTGATCCGGAACCGCAGGGAGCGGCGACGCCACCACGAAGGGCCGCGGATCAACGCTGGACGCCTGTGCCGGCCGGGGCGAGCACCTCGTCGAGATCGGCGTCCGACGCGAGGTAGCCGTGGCCGCGCACGGTCCGCACGAGCGCCCCCGCGCCGACGACGTCGAGCTTGCGCCGCACGTATCCGATGTAAACCTCGACGACGTTGCGGGTGGCGGCTTGCTCGTCGCCCCAGACCGCGCGCAGCAGCTCGTCCTTCGTGACCACCGTGCCCGCTCGGCCGACGAGCACCTCGAGCAGCGCGAACTCACGCGGGCTGAACGCGACCTGCTCGTCGTTCCAGCGCACTTCCCTGATCGCTCGGTCGACCACCAGCGGCCCGATCCGCACCGGCCCGCGCGCGCCGTCGGACGCCGCGCGCCGCAGCAGGGCGCGGACCTGGGCGACGAGCACGACGAACGAGAACGGCTTGACCAGGTATCCGTCAGCGCCGAGGTCGAGTCCGTCGGCCTGGTCGACCTCGCCGTCCTTCGCCGACACCAGCAGCACCGGCGTGCGGACCCCCTGCGCCCGCAGCTGCTCCAGCACCCGGTAGCCGGACAGGCCGGGCAGCATGATGTCCAGCAGCAGGACGTCGAACGAACCCGTCTGGCCGAGCCTGAGCGCGCTCGGGCCGTCGGCCGCGGTGATCACGTCCATGCCCTCCGCGCGCAGGCCGCGCTGCAGGGCCTTCCGCACGCCCATCTCGTCGTCGACCACCAGTACCCGAGGCTTCACGCGTCTCATCATTCACGGTTTTCGCTGCTCACGCTGCGACTCTCAGCGCCATCTCAGCTCGGGAGGCTCAGTCTGAGCGGTATCTCAGCCTGTTCGGGGCAGCCTCAGTGCTGGGAGGCGGGCAAACTGGAGCCCGCGGACACAGGGAGACAGCATGCAACCGAAGACGAAAGCGATCACCGCGGCCGTGGTGGGAACCGCGCTGGGGATCGGCGGCCTCGCGGTCATCGCGATGCCGGCGACTGCGGGTGCCGCACCGGCACTGCCGCAGGTCAGTGCCGAGAACCTCGTTCAGTCGGTCCTCACCGCGAAGACGCCCGCGCTGGACGGCACGGTCACGGTGGACAACAACCTCGGCCTGCCGAGCCTGAACATGATCCCGGGGGCGAGCGCACTCAACTTCACCTCGGCGCAGGTGTACAGCGACGGCACCGGGCGCAGCAAGCTCTCGATGAACCAGGGGGCCTCGCAGCAGACCATCGTCAACGACGGCAAGACCGTCTGGACGTACAACTCCAAGAACAACAGCGCCAGCGAGCTGAAGTTGTCCGCCGACGGTGCCAAGCCCAGCGCCGACTCGGGCAAGATGCTCGACCCGGCCACCGCGTCCACCCAGCTCCTCAGCAAGGTCCGCGAGAGCAGCACGGTGTCCGTCGAAGGCACCGCGCAGGTCGCGGGCCGTTCGGCGTACGAGCTCGTGCTCACACCGAAGCCGTCGGAGCGCACAGTGCTGCGCGAGATCCGCGTGTCGGTCGACTCCGAGACCCGGCTGCCGCTGCGGCTGGCCGTGCTGACCAACGGCACGACCGCCCCGGCGCTGCAGGTCTCGTTCAGCGACGTCCACTTCGCCGCACAGCCGGCATCGGAGTTCCAGTTCACCCCGCCGCAGGGCGCGAAGGTGACACAGGAGCAGCCCAAGGCGGACCCTGCGACCCTTGACAAGGCGCAGCAGGCCGCGCAGGACGTCAAGATCGTCGGTGACGGCTGGGACACCGTGGTCGTCGGCAAGGTCCCCGCGGACCTGCTGTCCGGCGGAGCGACGGCGGGCAAAGCCAAGGACGCTCAGCAGTTCGACCCGATGACGCTGCTGAACAAGTTCACCAAGCCGGTCAGCGGCACCTGGGGCACCGGGCACCTGATCACCACCAAGGTCGGCAGCGCCGTGCTGACCGACGACGGCAGGTTCGCCGCCGGTGCCGTCCCGGAGCAGGTGCTCCTCGACGCGCTGGCAGCCAAGTGACGAGTACCACCAGCACGGTGACCGGCGCGGACGTCTCGGGGGATCTCCCCGAGGCGTCCGCGCCGCACGTCGGCATGGCCGCGCGCACCCGGGGGCTGCGCAAGGTCTACCGGGGCACGGTCGCGGTCGACCACGTCGACCTGGACGTGCCCGAAGGCGCCGTACTGGGGATGCTCGGGCCCAACGGGTCCGGGAAGACAACCACGATCCGCATGCTGCTCGGCCTGGTCCGGCCGACCGAGGGCGAGGTCGAACTGCTCGGCCACCGTATGCCCGACGGCGCCGGCCACGCCCTGCCGGACGTCGGCGCGCTGGTCGAGGGGCCGGGTTTCCACCCGTTCCTGTCCGGCCGCGAGAACCTGTACCGGATGGCGGCCGCCGAACCGCGGCTGTCCAGCTCGGGTATCGCGAAGGCCGTCGAGGCCGCGCTGGAGCGTGTCGGGCTGGTCGGCGCCGCGCATCGGCGTTATCGCGCGTACTCGCTCGGCATGAAGCAACGGCTTGGCCTCGCGAGCGCGTTGCTGGTGCCGCGCCGGATGGTCGTGCTGGACGAGCCGACGAACGGCCTCGATCCCTCGGGTACCAGGGAGATCCGCAAGATCATCGGCGAGCTGCACGCCGACGGCGTCACCGTGCTCGTGTCTTCCCACCTGCTCGCCGAGGTGGAGGCGACCTGCACGCATGTCGCCGTGCTGCACGACGGAACCGTTGTCGCACAGGGGGAACTGGCCGAACTGCTGGAATCGGGGAGCCCCGCGCTCTTGGTGTCCACTTTGGACGCTGAGCGAGCGGTGGAAGTGCTGCGAGAGCACCGGATCGCCAGCAGGCTCATCCCGGACGGGGTGCGCGTCGACCTCACGACGTCGACCCCGCCGGCCGTGGTCGAACTGCTGGTCCGCGGCGGGGTCGGGATCTACGAGGCGACCAAGGCCCGCACCGGGCTCGAGGACCTCTTCGCCAGGCTGACCCAGGATGAACCGTCCACATCGGACGAGACGCCGGAGGTGACCGCATGACCCAGGCGACGATGTCTGCCGTGCCGGGCATCCGACACGATCGGGTCGGGCTGCCGCGGCTCTTCCGCGCGGAGCTGCGGTGGATCTTCCGGCGGCCGCGGACCCAGATCGTGCTCGGCCTGCTCGCGCTCATCCCGATCGTCATCGGGATCGCGCTCACGCTGGTCACCACGGGTCCTGACGCGAACGCCGGCCCCGAAGACTCGCTGTTCAGCTCCGCGGTGGGCAACGCGCTGGTGCTGCCGGTCGCGGCGCTCGGGATCACCCTCGCGCTGCTCCTGCCGCTCGCCGCGGCGATGGCCGGCGCGGACGCGATCGCCGGCGAGACCTCGCACGGCACACTGCGCGGCTGGCTGATCGCGCCGGTCAGCCGGGGCAGACTGCTTGCGGTCAAGGCGTTCGGCGTGGCCACGGTGTCGCTCGTGGCCGTCGTGTCGATGGCGGTGACCGCGGTAGTCACCGGGCTGGTGATCAACGGCTCCGGCTCGATGATCACGATGTCGGGCACCACCCTTTCGCTGGGGGACGCGCTCGGCCGGATCGCGATCGCCGCGGGCTGGGTGACCCTGCAACTGTGGGCCGTCGGCGCGGTGGCGCTGGCGATCTCCGCGTGCACCGAACACCCGATGCTGGTCGTCGTCTCGGTGCTGGCTGGGGACATCGTGTTCCAGATCCTCAGCCTGCTTTCGGCGGTGTCGTGGCTGCATCCGTTCCTGCTCAACCAGAACTGGCAGACCGCGCTGATCGACGTCCTGCGCGACCCGATGCCGACCGGCCAACTGCTCGACGGCGTCCTGCGCGCTGCCTGCTACATCGTCGTCGCGCTCTCCCTCGCCTACGCCCGCCTCACCACCCGAGACGGCTGACGCCGGCGTTGCGCATGTTCCCTCGGGGCCACCCCTGTGGCGTTAGAAGCCACAGGGGTGACCCCACGGGGTTCCCTTGGCGGGCCATCATGGACGCCATGGCAGAACTACTGACAGATGAGCAGATCGCGTCCGCGCTCGAAGCCGTCCCGCTGTGGACCCGCGACGGGTACTTGATCGAGCGCGCCGCCGAGCTGGCGACGTTCCCACAGGCGATCGCCGCGGTGGACGCGGTGGCCGAAATCGCTGAAGCGGCCGACCATCATCCCGACATGGACATCCGCTGGCGGAAGGTCGTTTTTCGACTCAGCACGCACTCCGCCGGCGGGCTGACCAGCAAGGACTTCGACCTCGCCGCCGGGATCGACCGCGTGCTCGCCGGGATGTGATCTCGCCGACCCCGGCAACACGTCGGCCCTTCCCAGGCGTCCTCCCAGTAGACCCCAGGGAGGGAACGCAGCATGTCGATCAAAATCTCACCAGCTCGATTCGTCGCGGTACTCGGTCTGCTGGTGACCCTGGCGCTCGCCGCGGCCTTGCCGGCCAACGCCGCCACGACGCCGACCACGCACGGTGGCGGGGGCGCCGGCGGCGGAGGTGTCGCTGTCGCTTCGGACGGTATGGGCCAGGCACTGATCGTCGGCGGGGTGGCCTTCGGGCTGATGGTGGCCGCAGCGGCCGGGGTGCTCTGGTTCACCGCCCGGAACCGCGGCCATCAGCACTGAGTTTCACCTGGTCAGAGTAGTGAAACGGTGACTTCGCACACAGCCGCTAACACTCGCGTAGATCGAAACGCTGTTATCTGCGGAAGCATTGATCTAGCCCGTTGGGACCCGCCATGAACAGCACCACCCCCGCCTTGACCTCGGCACAGCGCGCCTGGGTGGCGGTGCTCGCTCCCGCCATCACGCTGATCGCGATCATCGTGCTCGGCGTCACTGCCTGAACGGCTCCCGCGCCCGCCGGCGGATGTCGGCGACGACGTTCTCGACGAACCGCTCAGCTTTGAGCTGCGCGCGTTGACTGTGTGCCGGGACAGTCACATTCACCACCCCGTCGCGTAGTTCGGCGTCGCCCAGCACGGCGATGTACGGATCACGGTGGTGCCGCACAGCTCGGATCCGGCTGCCAAGGGTGCCGGAATCGACAATCTGCGCGCGTACCCGTTCGGCAAGCAGCACGTCGAGCAGCTCGGCCGCGGCGTCCAGGTGGCCGGCGTCGACGGGCAGGATCGATACCTGCATCGGCGCGAGCCACGGCGGCATCCGGCCCTGGTACCGCTCGACGAGCAGCGCGACCATGCGTTCCATCGAGCTCAACAGGCCTCGATGGATCATCAGCGGACGGTGCTTGGCGCCGTCTTCCCCGGTGTATTCGAGGTCGAACCGCTCGGGCTGGTTGAAGTCGAGCTGCACGGTGGAGAGGGTCTCCTCTCGACCTTGGGAATCGACGACCTGGACGTCGATTTTGGGGCCGTAGAAGGCCGCTTCGCCTTCCGCCTCGACGAACTCCTGGCCGAGTGAGCGCAGCGCGTCACGCAGCTGTTCGCTGGCGTCCACCCACTGGTCGTCGCGCCCGAGGTAGTTGTCGCCGGAGCCTCGCAGCGAAAGCCGGTAGTAGGCGACGTCGATGCCGAGGACGTCATAACACCGCGCGATCGCCCGCAGCGCAAGGACAACCTCGCCGGACACCTGTTCGGGCGCGCAGAACACGTGCGCATCGTCGAGGCTGATCTGCCGCACCCGGCTGAGCCCGCCGAGCACCCCCGAAAGCTCGCTGCGGAACATCGAACCCAGCTCGGAAACCCGGAACGGAAGCTCGCGATAGCTGCGGCCGCGAGCGGCGTAAACCTGAGCGTGGTGCGGACAGTTCGCAGGCCGGAGCACGAAACTCTCGCCGCCGACCTTCATCTCCGGGAACATGTCCTCGGAGAACTTGGCCCAGTGCCCCGATTTTTCGTACAGCTCGCGTTTGGCCAGCACCGGGGTGTACACCCGGCGGCAACCTGACCGCGCGGCCTCCTCGACGGCCAACGCCTCGAGCTCGGCGCGGATGACCGCGCCGTCCGGCAACCACAGCGGCAGCCCGGCGCCGACAATGGGGGCGGTGGCGAACAGCTCCAGCTCGCGGCCGAGCGCTCGGTGATCGATGTCCATGAGACCCTCACTTCTCTGGCAGGAGAAGCCGAACCCCGGAAAGCACAAAGCCCCGGGAGTCGACTCCCGGGGGCTTTCGGTCAGCAGGTGCTAAACGATGCGCCGGAGAGTGTCCGGCGTCGTCGTGACCTGCTGACGGAACTTCATGCGAGAAGAATACCTCAGCTGGCTACTCGGTTACGCGGAAGTCGACGTCCTTGGCCTCGACCGTCCCGGCCTTCCGCCCCGGCCCCGACTGGTAGGCCCAGTAGAGATTCGTGTGCGCGATGACCTGGTCCACCGGCGGCGCACCCCACGCCGACTTGTCCCCCGCCGTGTGCGCATCGCCGACCAGGGTCGTGTCGTAGCCCCTGACGAACGCGCCATGGATCGTCGAACGGATGCACGCATCGGTCTCCGCGCCGACGACCACGAGCCGTCCGACACCGAGACCCGACAGCACGCTCTCAAGGTCCGTGTCCTCGAAGGAGTCGCCGTAGCTCTTCGCGATGAGCGGCTCGGCGTCACCCGGAACCAGCTCAGGGACGATCCGCCACTCTTCGCTCCCCTTCACCAGCTCCTCGTCGGAGTGCTGGACCCAGACAACCGGAACCCCCTCGCGCCTCGCCGTGCCGACCAGGCCGCCGATGTTCGCGACGACCTCATCACGCTGGTACGCCCCGTCGACGACGCTGTTCTGCACGTCGACGACGAGGAGCGCGGTGTTCGGCCGGTTCTCAAGTGTGGTCATGGTCCCTCCAGGTTCACGCTGGTCTGCTCCGTTCCCCCGACCGTAAACCCACCCACCGACAATTTCGGGCGACCGCACTCGCTACGGTCGGTGGCCCCCGACAAGAAGAGGAACCACATGATCGACGTGACTGTCGGGCGATGAACTTGCAGCACTGCTGAGTATCTCCAACGGCAAGCACGGTGTGGCGGGGCTGCTCGGCTGGCCTGGTCGAAACTGCCTGGCGGCAGGACGCGAGTGGTTGTGGCACTGGGACTACCCGGAGGGAGGAACCGCAAGTACTGGATCACCGAGGAAATCAGTACCCTCTTCCGCCAATCACGAGAAGCATCTCCGGGAGACGCTTCGTAAAGCTGCGGGATACCTCTACCTCTGGTCGGTAGACGCCCGGCCGCGACTCGCGGCCGGGCGTCTCACCCATCACACGTTGAAGCGGAAGTCGACGACGTCGCCGTCGGCCATCACGTAGTCCTTGCCTTCGATCCGGACCTTGCCGGCCGAGCGTGCGGCGGCCATCGAGCCCGCTTCGATCAGGTCGGCGAAGGAGACGATCTCGGCCTTGATGAAGCCTCGCTCGAAGTCGGTGTGGATGACACCGGCGGCCTGCGGGGCGGTGGCGCCCTGCGGGATCGTCCAGGCCCGGGACTCCTTCGGGCCGGCAGTCAGGTAGGTCTGCAGGCCGAGGGTGTGGAAGCCCGCGCGGGCCAGGGAGTACAGGCCCGGCTCATGCTGTCCGACGGACTCCAGCAGCTCGCGGACGGACTCTTCGTCGTCCAGCTCTAGGAGCTCCTGCTCGACCTTCGCGTCGAGGAACACCGCGTCGGCGGGGGCGACGAGCTTGGTCAGGTCCGCGCGGCGGGCGTCGTCGGTCAGGACGGCCTCGTCGGCGTTGAAGACGTACAGGAAGGGCTTGGTCGTCAGCAGGCTGTGCTCGCGCAGCAGCTCGATATCGACGTCCTTCTGCGCGGAGAAGAGCGTGCGACCGCTGTCGAGGATCTCCTTCGCCTTCTGCGCCGCTTCGAGAGCTGGCTTCGCGTCCTTCTTGGTGCGAGCTTCCTTCTCGAGCCGCCAGACGGCCTTTTCGAGAGTCTGGAGGTCGGCGAGGATCAGCTCGGTGTTGACCGTCTCGATGTCGCTCACCGGGTCGACGTGGCCGTCGACGTGGATCACATCCGGGTCGTCGAACACGCGGATGACCTGGCAGATCGCGTTGGCCTCGCGGATGTTGGCAAGGAACTTGTTCCCCAGCCCGGCGCCCTCGGACGCGCCCTTGACGATGCCGGCGATGTCGACGAACGACACGACAGCGGGAACGGTCCGCTCCGACTTGAACACCGAGGCGAGCTCGTCGAGGCGCGAATCGGGGATCGGAACGACCCCGGTGTTGGCCTCGATCGTGGCGAACGGATAGTTCGCGGCGAGCACGTTGGCGCGGGTCAGCGCGTTGAACAGGGTGGACTTGCCGACGTTGGGCAGGCCGACGATACCGAGGGTCAGACTCACGGGCTGGCAGTCTACGTGCCACCCCGCGGGCCACCTCCCGCACCGGGCGTCTGAGCCGTGATCGCCATGGCGGATTTCCGCCAGTCAAGCCCGGACTCCGGTGGCACGATGGTTCCCATGACCGAGACGACAGCCGCCGCACCGGGCGTGTGGCGCGACACCGAGCGGTGCTACCGCGCGGTGATGTCACGCGACTCCCGCTTCGACGGCCAGTTCATCATGGCCGTGCGCACCACCGGTATCTACTGCCGGCCGTCGTGCCCGGCGATGACCCCGAAACCCAAGAACGTGAGCTTCTACCCGACGTCCGCGGCGGCACAGGTCGGCGGCTACCGCGCCTGCCGGCGTTGCCTGCCCGACGCCGTGCCCGGCTCGCCGGAGTGGAACGTGCGCGCGGACCTCGCGGCCCGGGCGATGCGACTGATCTCCGACGGCACCGTCGAGCGCGACGGCGTGCCCGGGCTGGCGAAACGGCTCGGCTATTCCGAACGTCAGCTCGGCCGCGTGCTCACCTCGGAGCTCGGCGCCGGGCCGCTGTCGCTGGCCAGGGCCCACCGCGCGCATTCGGCGCGGCTGTTGATCGAGATGTCGGAGCTGCCGCTGACCGACGTCGCGTTCGCGTCCGGTTTCGCCAGCGTCCGCCAGTTCAACGACACGATCCGCGAGGTGTTCGCGACGACGCCGACGCAGCTGCGAATCGACGGCGCACGTCGGGCCCGTCGTCGCGGCGACGTCCCGTCGTCGGGAACCCGGTTGAGCCTGCGACTGCCGTTCCGGCCGCCGTTCGACGCCGCCGGGGTGCTGGGATTTCTCACGCAGCGTGCGGTACCAGGCGTCGAGGAAGGCAGCGCGACGGGTTACGGGCGCACGCTTCGCCTCGCGCACGGCTCAGGCGCGGTCTCGTTGACGCCGAAAGCCGATCACGTGCGATGCGAGCTGCGGCTCACCGACCTGCGGGACCTGAGCAGCGCGGTGAGCCGGGTTCGGCGCCTGCTGGACCTCGACGCCGACCCGGAAGCCGTCACGCGGATTCTCGGCGCCGACCCGGCGCTGGCGCCGGTGGTCGCGGCGGTCCCGGGCATCCGTGTGCCCGGCGCAGTCGACGGGTTCGAGCTCGTGCTGCGCGCGATGCTCGGGCAGCAGGTGTCTGTCGCGGCCGCCCGGACAGCGGCGGGGCAGCTCGCGGAGGCCCTCGGCGAACGGCTTCCGGCGGACGGCAGTCTCGGCGACCTGACCACGCTGTTTCCCACGGCAGCGCAAGTGGCCGAACACGGCGGAGACGTCCTGCGCGGGCCGCGGAAGCGGATCGATGCGATCGTCGCGGTGGCGACGGCTGTCGCCGAAGGCAAGGTCGAAATCCACGTCGGGCGCGATCCGGAGGAGCTGCGAGCCGAGCTGCTCGCCCTGCCCGGAATCGGCCCGTGGACGGCCGACTACGTGCTGATGCGCGTGCTCGGTGTCCCCGATGTCCTGCTCACCGGAGACCTCGTGCTCCGCAAAGGCGCCGCAGCGCTGGGTATCCCCGACGATGTCGAAGGCTTGATCGAGCGCTCACAGGCTTGGAAGCCCTGGCGTTCTTACGCGGGCATGTATCTGTGGCGCGCCAACACTTATCTGAACCAAGGAGAAGAACGATGAACACAGCAGTTTGGTCCACATTGGACACTCTGGCCGGACCGTTCACCGCGGTCGTGGCCGAGGATGGCGCTGTATTGGCTTCCGGCTGGACGAGCGACGTCGGCCTGCTGACCAGCCTGATCTCCCCCGGCCTCGCTCCCACCGAGATCACCGAGACCGACGACCTCGGCGAGGTCGGCGACGCTATCCGTCGCTATCACGCCGGTGAGCTGGACGCGGTGGACGACATCGCCGTGCGTCAGCACTCCTCGCCGTTCCGGGAGAAGGCGTGGCGCGTGCTGCGCACGGTCAAGCCCGGCGAGCCGGTGTCCTACGCCGATTACGCGACCCTGGCCGGCAATCCGGCGGCGATCCGCGCCGCGGCGTCGGCCTGCGCCCGCAACGCGGCAGCCCTGTTCGTGCCGTGCCACCGCGTGGTGCGCACGGGCGGCGCGCTCGGCGGGTTCCGCTGGGGCACGGAAACCAAGCGCTGGCTGCTCGACCACGAAGCCCCCGCGAAGTAATCGCAACTCGGCGGCGAGTTGCGGGCGGGGTCAGGCCGTCTGGACTTCCAGGGTGGAGCCGGTGCGGGACTTGCGGACGCGGAGCCGGGTCGGGATCCGCTGCCGCAGCTCCTCGACGTGCGACACCAGGCCGACGACCCGGCCGCCGGCGCGGAGCTCGTCGAGGATGTTCATCACGATGTCGAGCGTTTCGGCGTCCAGCGTTCCGAAACCCTCGTCGACGAACAGTGTGTCCAGCAGCGCACCGCCGGTTTCGGCCGCGACGACGTCGGCTAGCCCGAGCGCCAACGCGAGCGACGCGAGGAACGACTCGCCGCCGGACAACGTCTTCGCCGGACGCACGGTGCCCGAGTAGTCGTCGAGCACGTCGATGCCGAGCCCGCCGCGCATCCCTCGCGCGCCGGCGGCATCGGAGTGCACGAACGAGAACCGGCCCTGGCTCATCACCCGGAGCCGAGTGGTCGCGGCGAGCGCGACCTCTTCGAGCCGGGCCGCGAGGACGTACGACCGCAACGACATCTTCCGCGAGTTCTGCCCACGGCCGTTGACCACCTCGGCCAGGGCTTTGAGCTCGGCGTACGCCTCCTCGACAGGAGCCAGCGCGGCCATCGCCTTGGACATCCGCGTGGCGAGTTTTGCCAGCTCTTCCGAGCGTTCGCTCGCCGAGCGGTACGCCACCAGCGCGAGGTCCGCCTGGACCCGGGCTTCCTTGGCGAGCTGACCGGCCGAGTCGACGTCGACGAAATCATCCGGGGAGACGCCGAACAGCTCGGGTTCGGCGAACACGGCGCGCGCGCTCGCCTCGGCCAGCTTGGCGTCGGACAGTAGTTTTTCCAGCTCTGCCACCACGTCGGCCGGGCGGGCGGCTGCCTGCGCCTGATCGAGCGTGGCGAACTCCGCGCGCAGCAACGCTTCTTCCATCGCGGCACGCAGTTCGTCGACCCGTCCCTCTTCCGCGGCGCGGTTCGTTCGCGCTTCGGCAAGGGACTCCAGCGCACCGACGACACCCAGGAGAAACGTCCGCCGCGCCTCGACGTCGACATGCTCTCCACGCGCGATTTCCAGCCGCTGCTGCCTTTCCGCCACCCGCTCGGACAACGCCCGAGCTTCGGTTTCCGCGGCCGTGACCGCCTGTTCGGCGGCCCCGCGCTGGTCGGTCAGCTGACCGGCTTTCAGCTCGGCCTCGGCGAGCGCCTTCTCGATCCCCGCTTTCCCGGCTGCGGACTCGGACAGCTTCGCCAGCTCCGCGCGCACCTGCTCGGACTCGCCGAGCAGCTCGTCCCGCGAACGCTCGCCGAGCCTTTCTCGCAGACCCGTCAGCTTGGTCTCGACCTCGTGCAGGGCTGTGACCAGGAGTTCTCGCTGCTTTACGGCGCGCTGCTCGGCTTGCTCCGCCGCCCGCTCCTGCTTCTCGTCAACGAACCCTTCGACTGGCTGGGCCGGTACGGGATGGTCATCGGACCCGCAGACCGGGCACGGCGCCCCGCCGGCCAGACCCGCGGCCAGCTCGGCGGCCATCCCGTCGACCCGGCGCTCCCGCACATCCAGCCATCGCTGGCGCGCGACCTGGTGCTTGTCGACCGCTCCACGCAGATTCTCCTGCGCCTTGACCACGGCCTGCTCCGCAGGCGGAACCTCGTTCGCGTCCTGCAACGCCGCCGCGACATCAGCCGACCGTGCTCGCACACCTTCGAGCCTGGCCTCGGCCTCCGTCGCGGCGCTGAGCTGCTCCCGGAGCCCGCGCACCCGCTCCGGGACCGCGGCGAGCTCCTCGCCGAGCGCAGTGACCTTCTCGGCCGCGCGCTGACCCTGCGAGGCCAATTCCTTCAGCCGGACACTGTCCAGCCGTTGCTGGCCGGCTTCGGCGACCAGGCTCGCCAGCTCACCGGCCTCCTCACGAAGCGTTCCCGCGCCGGTCCGCAGAGCCGAGGCCTCACCGGCGTCCGCGTGACCGGTGACCTTGAGCTTCTGCGCACGAGCGGCCTCTACGCGCTGAGCCTCCGCAAGCCGCGCGACGCGCTTGTCGAGCTGCGTCGCCACCTCGACGACGACAGCGGCTCGACCGGCTTCGGCCACCTCGACTGCCCACAGTTGGCGCTCTTCGGCCTGCTCGGCGAGCTCGCTCAGCTTGGTGTGCGCGGCCCGGACCCGGCGGACCCGTTCGGCCGCGGCCAGCCGCTCCTGCAGGTCCTGATCGGCTTTGTCCCGCGCGGCAAGGGTTTTGCGCGCCAGTGGCTCGGCGGCCTCGACCTGCTCGACGGCTTCGCGCAGGATGGCGTCCATCCACTCGCGCTGGTTCTCCTCCGGCGCCTCGACCTTTGCGACCTGAGCGAACCGCGCGACCAGCTCGCGGAAAGACCCCGTTCGGGTCTGGACCTCTTGGAAACGCTCGGTGCGGAGGTTGGCGAACCATTTTTCGACGTCGCCGAACCGACCGGTGCCGAACAGGCTCTCCAGCAGCTTCTCGCGCTCGGTGGTGTCGGCCCGCAGGAACCGCGCGAACTCACCCTGCGGCAGCAGCACGACCTGGAAGAACTGAGCCGCGGTCATGCCCAGCAACCGCTCGACCGTCCGGGCCACCTCATCGATCCGGATGATGCCCTCGGGACGCTGACCGTCCGGCGTCGGACCGACCCAGCTCAGCGAAGCCTTGGCCTGCTGCGTGGTGGTGCCCTCGCCGCGCCGCTTCGGGCGCTGGTACTCGGGGCTGCGCACGATCCGGAGCCGATGCCCCTGGACGGTCAGCTCCAGCACGACCTCGGTGACGTCATCCGGATCGGCCTGGTCGCAGCGCAGGCGTTTCGTCTCACCACGCGCGCCCGGGACCACGCCGAACAGCGCGAACGCGATGGCGTCGAGCAGGGTCGTCTTGCCCGCGCCGGTATCACCGTGGAGCAGGAAGAGCCCGTCCGCGCCGAGCACGTCGAAATCGACGGTCTCACGCCGGACGTACGGACCGAACGCGGCGACCTCGAGCCTGTGCAGCCTCATCAGTGTTCACCCCGGCCCGCGGCTTCCAAGGCTTCCCGGAACAGGGCCTCTTCACGCTCGTTCGGCGGAGCGCCGCGGCAGTCGTTCAGGAAGCCGCGCGCGATCTCGCTGTCCGACCGCCCGCGCACCGCGTCGGCATAACGGAGCGCCGAGTCCGTGCCGCCGGCGGGCACCCAGTCCAAATGCATCGCGTACTTGAACCTGTCCCGCAGTTTGCGCATGGCATCGACCGGGCGCACTCGATCGGTGAGGGTGACCGACAGATAGGACTCGACCAGGTCGGCATACTCCGGCCCCTCGAGCAGCTCGTCCAGCTCGCCGCTGAGCGTGGCCAACGCCCGGGGTACCGGCAGCTCATGGCGACGGACGGCCGCGAGCCCGGCCGCGTCCACGTCGACCAGCCAGACCGATTTACGTTGGGAAGCCTCGGAAAACGAGTACGCCAGCGGGCTGCCGGAATAGCGAAGGTGCTGGGCGAGCTTCTGCGGTCCGTGCAGGTGGCCGAGTGCGACGTAGTCGACGCCGTCGAACACCGACCCGGGTACCTGCTCGACGCCGCCGACGGCGATCGTGCGCTCGGACTCGCTGGCCGCGCCGCCGGTGACGAAGGCATGCGCGAGGACGACCGACCTGGTGCCGGCGGGCCGGGTCGCCAGGTCTTCCCGGATCCGCCGCATGGCTTCGG
Organism: Amycolatopsis sp.; assembly: GCF_025464955.1. Taxonomy (GTDB): domain Bacteria; phylum Actinomycetota; class Actinomycetes; order Mycobacteriales; family Pseudonocardiaceae; genus Amycolatopsis. The sequence continues at coordinate 83,509 of NZ_JAODNM010000107.1, forward strand.
TCAGCACACCAGTGTGCCCGCGTGCCTCCGGGACACCGAGCGTGTGCCGCGAAGGTTCCGGTTCGAGGTAGGGAATGCCGTAACAGGCGACCGGACCATGCTCGTCGGCCAGCAGCACCGGCTCGTGCAGGGTCGCGATGGCCGACCGCAGGTGCAGCCCGCCGGCCGCGGCGAAATCGGCGAACGCGCCGAGCCGCGCGGCGGAATCGTGGTTGCCCGGAGTGATCACGAGCTGCGCGCCCGCGCGCCGGAGCCGGCTGAGCGCGCTCGTGGCGACCCGCACGGCATCCGCCGAAGGCACCGCGCGGTCGTAGATGTCGCCGGCGACGAGCACGACCTCGATCGCCTCGTCGACCACCAGGTCGGCGAGGTGCCCGAGCACCGATTCCTGCTCGGCCAGCAGATCGGCGCCGTGGAAGGTGCGGCCGATATGCCAGTCGGAGGTGTGGAGGAATCTCACGGGAGCAACGGTAGGCCGAGTCACCGACAGGATCGGGGAGGGGACGGGGGCGTGTCACTCGAACGTGTGTTCGGACGGTGGAAGTCCCCGTTTCTGTCGGTGGCTTCCGCCATGATGCGTCCGAAGGCAAAACAGCGAAGGAGTTCTGGTGAGTACGACGGTGATCGGCACGGCGGCGATCGTGATCGCTCTGGTGCTGATGGTGGCGGTCGCGCTGCTCTGGCGGCTGTACAGCGACAGCATGCGCCGGGCGGACGCCGCGGCCGCGCAGGTCACCGTCGAGCGGGCACGAGTGAACGAGCAGCAGCTGTCCCTGCGCCGGTACGAGGTCGCCTTCGCGTCCATCAGCGGCCGGGGTGAGCTGGGCGAACAGGTGCTGATCGAGACCGCCCGGGCGCTCGGACTGCGCGAGGAGCTGCATTTCACCCTGCAGACCGACCTCGCCGGCGGCGGCACGGCGAAACCGGACATGGTGCTGCGGGTGGGCGGCGGCCGCAGCGTGCCGGTCGACGCGAAGGCCAGCATGGCGTGCTGGGCCGAAGCGGTGGAGACCGACAATCCCGACGAACGGCTCGACGCGCTGCGCGTGCACGTCCGGCATCTGCGTTCCCGCGCGGCGGAGCTGGCGGGCAAGGGCTACCAGCGCTGGGCCGACGCGATCTACGGCACGGTGATGTTCGTCCCCTCCGACGCGGCCGTGGTCGCGGCGCTGGACACCGACCCGGAGCTACTGCGCTGGATGCTCGACAGGCGGGTCTTCCTGTGCGGGCCGACCGGGTTCGCGGTACTTGCGTCGGCAGCGCTGTTCGCGGCCAGCGACCGGGCGCTGCTGGAAGACGTCGAGCAGGTCCGGGCCGGGGCCGCCTCCGCACACCGGGCGGCAGGCAACGCGGTGGACGCGTTGAACCTCTCCAGCACCCATCTGCAGCGGTTCGTCTCGGCGCGGCGGCGTGAGCTGGATGCGCTCGAGAGCTTCCGGGCGGCGGTGGCACCACTCACCGACGCCGCGGCCAGCCCGGCCCCGGTACCGGCCATCCGGAAGGGGGACGAGTTAGCGGCAGGTTAAAAACTGGCAAGCACGCACGGGTGAACAAGGCCGGAACCGGCCCCGGGAAATGACGTCCCGGGGAGTGGGCCGACCCGGAGATCCCACTCACACCGGACCGCGTACCACCCCGAATCCAGGGCTCTGAGCTGCACAAACGCGAGAACGATGACTCGCCGCGGTTCAACACGGAATGGCGCGGACAGCGTCGTAACGCACTGCACACCACGGTCGGGAAAGGTCATGCCGACGAGTGGCAAAGACCCCACCGGCAAGGAGTGGTAGCGAGTTCTCACCCATCACGGGATACGGTGTTGCCTCGTGACCGCGATTCGCGATCGCCAAAGCGATCCTGATGCCGACGAAGTCCCCGTTCCGTGGGACGAGCGTCCCATTGTCGGCGCCAAACGGGGTCTGCCGTGGTGGGGTGGAGTTCTGCTCGGCTTCGGCCTGGCCATCCTCGGCGCCTTCGTCAACATGAAGATCCAGGGGCACCTGGACCTGATCTTCACCGCCTGTTACTTCGTCGGGACGGTCGGCGCCGTGTGCGCCGTCCAGCGCCGGGGCATCTTCGGCCCGATGGTGCAACCGCCGCTGGTATTGGCCATCACCGTGCCGGGGGTCGTGCTGTTCGCTTCCAGCATCCCCGCCAACGCCGACACGGTGACCAAGGCACTCGACATCGGCCGCCCGCTGATCAACGGCTTCCCGACGATGGCGATCACCACCGGGGCGACGCTGCTGATCGGCTTCTTCCGGATGTACCGCGAGCGGAACCCGAACGCCCCGGCGAAGATCAAGTCGAGCAAGAAGACCGCTGCCGCCCGCGCGAAGGCCGACGACCAGGGCCGGCCCCCGGTACGGCGGGGAAGCGCGGCGGACGCCCGGTCGAAGCAGGGCCCGCCAACCCCGCCCCCACGCCGACGGCCGAACCCGGACGGCGGCACCGCGGGCGGACCCGTACGGCGCACCCGTCCTGCCCCTGAGGACGGCGTCCGGCGCCGCCGGGACACCGGCGAGTACGAAACCGGCGGACGAGAGACCGGCGGACGCCCGGCCAGGAAGCCCGCAGAGCCGCCGGCACGCAACCCGCGACAGCCGCGGGCCCCGCGGCCGGCCGAAGGCGACCCGCCACCCCGCCGTCGCGACCCCCGTGCCGAAGGCGCCCCAGGCAGCCCCCGCGCACGTCGGCCGCAACGTCCCGACGCCCCTCGCGGCGGAGCCGACGACCCCCGCCGCGCCCCGCGCCGCGAGGACCCCCGCCGCGGCCGTCCCTGGGACGACGAAGCCTGACCCGCAGACGCAGAAGGACCCCGGTACAAGAAACTCGTACCGGGGTCCTTCTGCGTCACAACGTCAAAAGCGTCTAGCCGTCGGTGGGCCTGCCGACCTTCTTCAGCTCGTGGGGCAGCGCGAAGGCGATCTTCTCGTTCGCCGTAGTGACCTCGTCGACGTCACCCCAACCGCGTTCCGCGAGCCACTCCAGCAGCTCCATCACGAGGATGTCCGGCACTGACGCACCGCTCGTCACACCGACCGTCGTGACGCCTTCGAGCCACGCTTCGTCGACCTCGCGAGCGAAGTCGACGAGGTGGGAGTCGCGGGCGCCGGCCTTCAGCGCGACCTCGACCAGCCGCTTCGAGTTCGACGAGTTCGTCGAACCGACTACCAGCACCAGATCGCACTCGGCAGCCATCGCCTTCACGGCGACCTGGCGGTTCGTCGTGGCGTAGCAGATGTCGTCGCTGGGCGGGTCGGCCAAGCCGGGGAAGCGCTCGCGGAGCTGGTCGACGCGCTCCATCGTCTCGTCGACACTCAAGGTGGTCTGGGACAGCCAGATCACCTTGGACGGGTCGCGGACGTTGGCCTTGTCGACGTCGGCGGCGGTGTCGACGAGCTGAACGTGCTCGGGAGCCTCGCCGGCCGTGCCCTCGACCTCTTCATGGCCTTCGTGGCCGATGAGCAGGATGTCGTAGTCGTCCTTCGCGAACCGGTTGACCTCTTTGTGCACCTTGGTGACGAGAGGGCAGGTCGCATCGATGGTGCGGAGGTTGCGCTCGGCCGCTTCGGCGTGCACCGCGGGCGAAACGCCATGCGCGGAAAACACCACGAGCTCGCCCTCGGGCACCTCAGACGTCTCGTCGACGAAGATGACCCCGCGGTCGCGGAGCGTCTCGACGACGTGCCTGTTGTGCACGATTTCCTTGCGCACGTACACCGGCGGGCCGTAGAGCTCGAGTGCCTTCTCGACGGCGATCACCGCCCTGTCCACGCCGGCGCAGTAACCGCGTGGCTTGGCGAGCAGTACTCGCTTGGCACCGGCGGGCGTGTCACCACGCGAAATGGTCGGGGTGCCTGCTGGCTCGGTTCCGGGGCTGGCTGCACTCATGCCCCCAGCGTAATGGCCGCGCCGCTGTGCGGGGAGTCACGTCGGTACCGCCGACACACCCATCGGGTTAGGCGAGACGGCCTACATGCGGCAGGCTAGAGGGATGAAGCCACTGCCGCTCCCACTTCGGGTCGCCGCGGGCCTCGCCGTTTCCACCGCCGAGCGGGTTCGCGAACTCCCCAAGCAGATCACCGGCTTCCCGGTGACCGTGGTCAGCCAGGTCCTCCAGCTCTCCATGCGCGTGCAGCAGCACGTCACCGAACTCGCGATCAAGGGCGACGAGGTCCTGTCCGCGCTCCGGCCCGTCGAGGACACGCCCAGCTGGGCGACGTTCGACGAGGATGTCGAGCCGGACCTGTCGAGGGCACCTAAAGAATCCTCGAACGAGTCCTCATACGAGTCCCCTTTCAGCAACGTGACGCCGATCACCGGCAACACAGCCGCCGACGTCCCCTCTCCGCGCGCCGAGACGAACGGCCGCCTGCAGCCGCCGCTCGACCCGTTCGACGGCGACCCGTGGGCCGAGGAGGAGCGCGCGCTCGCCCAGGACCACGAGGACGGCGAGTTCGACAGCGCAGACAGCGAAGACAGCGAAGGCGGACCGGCCGCGCTGCCGAACTACGACCAGCTCACCCTTCCGCAGCTGCGGGCCCGCCTCCGCCGGTTGTCTCTGGAGGAGCTGGAAGAGCTGCTCGCCTACGAACGCGCCCACGCCGACAGGCCTTCGTTCGTCGGCATGCTCTCCCGTCGGATCGGCAACGTGAACAAGGCCGTGCAGGACGACAGCGACGGTTCGACCGGCCAGTGACCAGCGAGACGTCCACCGGCGCCGCGGCGAAGGAAGCGAGCACCGCCGAGAACCCCTGGCCGGTGCGCACGGTGGCCAGGAAGATCTCGGACTGGGTCCACCGGCTCGGCACGGTGTGGGTCGAAGGCCAGGTCACCCAGATCTCGGCGCGCCCCGGCACACAGACCGCGTTCCTGACCATGCGCGACCCGTCCGCGGACGTGTCCATGTCGGTGACCTGCGCGATGCGCACCCTGCGCGACATCGAGCCGCCGCTGCGTGAGGGCGCGAGCGTCATCGTGCACGCGAAGCCGACGTTCTTCCTGGGCCGCGGCACGTTGAGCCTGCGCGCCAGCGAGATCCGCGCGGTCGGCGTCGGCGAACTGCTCGCCCGGATCGAGCGGCTGCGCAAGCTGCTCGCCGCGGAAGGCCTGTTCGCCCCTGAGCTCAAACGCAAGCTTCCCTTTCTCCCCCAAGGGATCGGGCTGATCACCGGGCGCGCTTCGGCTGCCGAGCACGACGTGCTCGTCAACGCCCAGGCGCGCTGGCCCGCCGTTCGCTTCAAGGTGGTGAACACCGCCGTCCAGGGCGCGCAGGCCGTCCCGCAGATCCTCAAAGCACTGTCCACTTTGGACGATGACCCCACGGTCGAGGTGATCGTGATCGCCCGCGGCGGCGGCAGCGTCGAAGACCTGCTCCCGTTCTCCGACGAGGCGTTGTGCCGTGCGGTGTCCGCCGCGCGGACGCCGGTGGTCAGCGCGATCGGGCACGAGCCGGACACCCCGCTGCTCGACCACGTCGCCGACCTCCGCTGTTCGACGCCGACCGACGCCAGCAAGCGGATCGTGCCGGACGTCAAGGAGGAGACCCAGCGCGTCCGCCAGATGCGCGACCGCGGCCGCCGGGCCCTGCACGGCTGGGTCGACACCCAGGCCCGGCTGCTGAACCAGCTGCGCAGCCGTCCGGCACTGGCCGACCCACTCGGCCCGATCGCGCGCCGTGCGGACGAGGTCGGCATGCACCGCGAGCGGGCCCGCCGGGCCGTCCTCACCACGCTCGCGCGCGAACAGGCCATGATCGCCGCGTCGAAAAACCAGCTGACCGCGCTCGGCCCGGCCACGACGATGGCCCGCGGGTACGCGGTCGTGCAGTTTTCCGACGCCGAAGGCAACCTCCAGGTACTCCGATCGGTCTCTGAAATAGCGGACGGCGCGACTTTGCGCGTCCGGGTGGCCGACGGCGCGGTGAACGCGGTCGCCACCTTGGACCAACCGGCGGAAGAAGGTGGCTAGTCGTGGCGAAGCCGCCCACGTTCCTGCCGCTGACCGTGGATGCCGCCCGGCACGCCCAAGCCACGGTCGTGCTGCACCGGGCCGTCGAAACCGATCGGGCCGCCGCGGACTGCTGGGCTTCCCTGCTGGCCGGCTGCACGTCGACCGGCCGATGGGGCCTCGGCCCGCGGCTCCGGCGCCTCTCGGAGGCCACGTCCCAGGAGGTCGGCACCCGATGGTGGTCGGCGGAAGGGGCCTCCCACCGGCGCCGGGTCGCGCGCGCGCAGGCCGAGATCGAGGACTCGATCGCCGAGGGTGACGGGCAGGAGTTCGCTCGCGCTTTCGTGGGATACGACCACGCGATGGCCAGCGCGGTAGTCTGCGCCGAACAGCGAACAGGGAGCCCGACAGCGTGAGCAGCACCAGCAGTGAAGCCAGTGAGCTGGGCTACGAACAGGCCCGTGACCAGCTCGTCGAGGTAGTCCGCGAGCTCGAGGCCGGCGGCTTGTCGCTCGAGCAGTCACTCGGACTGTGGGAGAAGGGCGAGCAGCTCGCCAAAGTGTGTGAGCGGCACCTCGAAGGGGCCCGTGAACGCATCGAAACCGCCCTGGCCTCGGCCGAAGCGGGCGACGAGAAGGCCGCCGACGACTCCCAGTGACGTTCGCCATGCCGCCGCTTCCTTCGGGTGCCCCGGGTATCTGAGAGACTGAGCACCCGCCGAGCACCGTTACCCGGGAGGCAGCATGTCCAGTGGCAGCGAGTCAGCCAAAGCGCCCCGACGCAGGGAAGCGCCCGACCGCAACTTAGCGATGGAGCTGGTCCGGGTGACCGAGGCCGGCGCGATGGCGGCCGGCCGCTGGGTCGGCAAGGGCGACAAGATCGGCGGTGACGGCGCCGCGGTCGACGCGATGCGGCAGCTCGTCGCCACGGTGTCGATGCGCGGAGTGGTCGTGATCGGTGAGGGCGAGAAGGACGAAGCGCCCATGCTGTTCAACGGCGAAGAGGTCGGCAACGGCGACGGACCCGACTGCGACGTCGCGGTGGACCCGGTCGACGGCACCACGCTGATGGCCAAGGGCATGCCGAACGCGCTCGCGGTACTCGCCGTGGCCGAACGTGGAGCGATGTTCGACCCGTCTGCGGTGTTCTACATGGAGAAGCTGGCTGTCGGCCCCGAGGCCGCCGGCCTCGTCGACCTGGCCGCGCCGATCGCGGAGAACATCCGCCGGGTCGCGAAGGCCAAGCACAGCGGCGTTTCCGACGTCGTCGTGTGTGTACTGGACAGGCCACGGCACGAAAAGATCATCCAGGAGATTCGCGACGCCGGCGCCCGCGTTCACTTCATCTCCGACGGTGACGTGGCCGGCGCCATCGCGACGGCCCGCCCGAACACCGGCGTCGACATGCTGATCGGCATCGGCGGCACCCCCGAGGGCATCATCGCGGCCGCCGCGATGAAGTGCCTCGGCGGCGAGCTGCAGGGCCGGCTGTGGCCGAAGGACGCCGCCGAGCGGGAGAAGGCGCTGGCCGCCGGACACGACCTCGACCGAATCCTCGGCACCGACGACCTCGTCCAGGGCGACAACGTGTTCTTCTGCGCCACCGGCGTGACCGACGGCGACCTGCTACGCGGCGTGCACTACCGCGCGGGCGGCGCGACCACGCAGTCGATCGTCATGCGCTCGAAGTCGGGCACGGTCCGCATGATCGACGGCTACCACCGCCTCGCGAAGCTGCAGGCGTACGCCTCGATCGACTTCGACGGCAGCCTCTACGAACCGTCCGACGACGCCGTGCCGCCGCTGCCGTGAAACCGTCCGCGCCCAAGCTCCTCGCCGTCGCCGCCGCCGGCCTGCTCGTCTGCCTGGTGGTGGGCACGCAGCCGTCGGCGGTGGCGCAGCCGCGCATCGTCGGCGGCACCGCGGCGGACCAGCCGTACCCGTTCATGGTTTCGCTGCACAGCACGTCCGGCAAGCTGTTCTGCGCCGGTTCGCTGGTGGCGCCGGACTGGGTGGTCACCGCCGGGCACTGCGTGCAAGGCAAGAACCCGAACACGCTGACAGCGCGGATCAACAGCAACGACAACACCCAGGGCGGCGAGGAGGCTTCCGTCGCCCAGCTGGTGGTCAACCCCGCCTTCGACCCGACAGCGGCGCTCCCCGGCGGGGACATCGGGCTGATCCGGCTCGCCGCGCCGGTCGCCGCAGCGCCGATCACGGTCGGCACGGTGACCGCGCCCGGCACCGCGACGCGGGTGCTCGGCTGGGGCCAGACCTGCCCGACACCGAGCTGCGGCAAGGTCTCCGTGCTGTTGCAGCAGCTGGACACCCACCTCGTCGCCGCCACCGGCTGCACGGCCGCGTTCGACCCGAAAGACGAGCTGTGCACGGACAATCCGGGCGGCAAGTCGGGGTCTTGCTACGGCGATTCCGGCGGTCCCGAGATCGTCCAGGTCGAAGGCCAGTGGCAGGTTCTCGGCGTCACGAGCCGCCCCGGGAACGGGGACGCGACCTGTGCGACCGCGCCGTCGATCTACACCTCGGTCGTCGCCTACGCCGCGTGGATCACCTCGATCATCGCGCCCGTCACGACGCCGACTCCAACCCCGACTCCAACGGCGAGCCCGACTACGTCGCCTTCGGTGAGCCCCACGCCGACTCCGACGTCTTCGCCTTCGGCAACGTCGAGTTCGACGCCGACCTCCCCCGCCCCGACGACCTGACTACGAGCGCTTACTCGACGTTGCTGGAGTGGCCGGGGAAGAGGTGCGCGTCCGGGTCGAGCGCGACGGCGATGTTGTTGACGGCCGTGGCGGCCTCGCCGAACCCGGTCGCGATCAGCTTCACCTTGCCCGGGTACGCCGCGACGTCACCGGCGGCGTAGACCAGCTCGCGGGCGGTGGACATCGTCGAGTCGACCTCGATCGAGCGGTGGTCGATGCGCAGGCCCCAGTTCTCGATCGGCCCGAGGTCGGCGGTGAAGCCGAGCGCGGCGACCACCGAATGCGCGGGCAGTACCTGCGGTTCCTCACCTTTGACCTGGACTTCGACCTCCGACAAAATGCCGTCGCCGTTCCCACCGAACCGGGTGACCTCGGCGTCGGTGATGATGCGGACGCCCAGTTCGCGGGCCTCGCGGACGATCGACTCGGCAGCGCGGAACTTCGCGCGCCGATGGACGAGCGTGACGCTCGCGGCGATCGGATGCAGCGCCAGTACCCAGTCGAACGCCGAGTCTCCGCCGCCGACGATCACGACGTCCTGGTCGGCGTGGGCGTCGAAGGACGGCACGAAGTGCACCATCCCGCGGCCCAGCCAGCCGTCGCCGGCGGGCAGCGGGCGCGGGGTGAACTCGCCGATGCCCGCGGTGATGAGGACGGCCCGCGTGGTGACGATGTCGCCGCCGTCGAGGGTGACCTCGAAGCCGCCGTCGACGTCGGTCAGCGTCTCCGCCTTGCGATCGAGCAGGTACGTCGGCTTCCACGGAGCGACCTGGTCGACGAGGCCTTTGACGAGGTCACGACCCTTGACCGCGGCGAATCCGCCGACGTCGTAGATCATCTTCTCCGGGTACATCGCGGTGACCTGGCCGCCCGCTTCGGGCAGTGAGTCGACGATGGCCATGGAGAGGCCCCGAAATCCGGCGTAGTACGCCGCGAACAGCCCAGTCGGCCCGGCCCCGATGATCACGAGGTCGACCGTCAACTTGTCGGGCGAGCCCATGGCTCACCGTCCTTCCGCCAGTGGTGGGTGGCAGTGATCGAGAACACCACGATCCTAGCCATTTCGAGACTCGTGAGGTGTCTACCAAACGCGATGCGAGCTGATCCCGGTCAGCCTCAGTGGTCGTGGATCCCGCCGACGTGCCCAAGCCCACGACGCGCCGGCCGTGATCCTGCGCAAGACTTGAGGCATGGCTGAACAGGAATACCGGATCGAACACGACACGATGGGCGAAGTACGGGTGCCCGTCAACGCTCTCTACCGCGCGCAGACGCAGCGTGCCGTGGAGAACTTCCCCATCTCCGGCCGGGGCCTGGAGCGCGCCCAGATTCGCGCGCTCGGCCTGCTCAAGGCCGCCGCCGCGCGGGTGAACGCCCAGCTCGGCATCCTCGACGGCGAGGTCGCCGAGGCCATCGCGAAGGCCGCCGACGAGGTCGCGAACGGCGACTACGACGAGCATTTCCCGATCGACGTCTTCCAGACCGGCTCCGGCACGTCGTCGAACATGAACGCCAACGAGGTCATCGCGACGCTGGCGACCCGCTCGCTGGGCCGCGACGTGCACCCGAACGACCACGTCAACGCGTCGCAGTCGTCGAACGACACGTTCCCGACCACGATCCACGTCGCCGCGACCGAGGCCGTGCTGACCGACGTCATCCCGGCGCTCGACCACCTCGCCACCGCGATCGAGGCCCGGGCCAAGGACTGGGCCGAGATCGTCAAGTCCGGCCGCACGCACCTGATGGACGCCGTGCCGATCACGCTGGGCCAGGAGGCCGGCGCGTGGGCCGCGCAGGTGCGGTTCGGGATCGAGCGGCTGCAAGGCGGCCTCGGCAGGCTCGGCGAGCTGCCGATCGGCGGCACCGCTGTCGGCTCCGGCCTGAACGCGCCCGACGGCTTCGGCTCTGCCGTAGCCGCCGAGCTGGCGAAGGTCACCGGGCTGCCGTTGACCGAGGCGCGCAACCACTTCGAGGCGCAGGCGACGCAGGACAGCGTCGTCGAGACGTCCGGAAACCTGCGCACGGTCGCGGTTTCGCTGAACAAGATCGCGAACGACCTGCGGTGGCTGGGTTCCGGCCCGCGCACGGGGCTCGGCGAACTCGCGCTGCCGGACCTGCAGCCGGGTTCGTCGATCATGCCGGGCAAGGTCAACCCGGTCATCCCCGAGGCCACGCTGCAGGTCGTCGCGCAGGTCATCGGCAACGACGCGGCCGTCGCGTTCGCCGGCGCCGCGGGCAACTTCCAGCTGAACGTCAACCTGCCGGTCATCGCGCGCAACGTGCTCGAGTCCGCGCGTCTACTCGCCGCGGTGTCGAGGTTGCTGGCGGACAAGGTGTTCGACGGCATCACGGCCAACGTCGAGCGCGCCCGCGAGTACGCCGAGGGCTCGCCGTCGATCGTCACGCCGTTGAACAAGTACATCGGCTACGAAGAGGCTGCCGCTGTCGCGAAGCAGGCTCTGAAGCAGAAGAAGACGATCCGCGAGGTCGTCATCGAGCGCGGTCTCGTCGACTCCGGCAAGGTCACCGAGGCCCAGCTCGACGAGGCGCTCGACGTCCTCCGTATGGCGCACGGCGGCAAGTAGGACTCGTGAGTGTTCCAGCTCGTTCTAACCGGCTGTGCTGTCTCAGGACTTCGTGAACACATGTGTCCCACGACATCGTGAACAGTTTCTCATACCGGTGTGTCCTGGGTCGGCCCTTGGGCCGGCCCAGGACGTCTCGGGGTGAGGGGTTGG
>NZ_JAODNM010000137.1 GCF_025464955.1 Amycolatopsis sp.
CGGGATGAAGTCCGGTCTCCCGTCACCGCCCATTCGTACTTCCCAACCACCACAATGTATTAATCGGTGGTGCCGTTCACAAAGGAGGGTCAAGTTGTTCAGGTCGGTTGGCCCACCTAGGATCCAAAAAATAATGTGGTGACCCTCAGTGTGTTTAGCGTGTTTGTTGCAACCGGGAAACGCGCATCCGCGGTCTCGCATGACGAGTCGTCGTCGTTGTCCGGTGGTGATGATGCGCTTGGACCGACCTAGATCCATCTGTTCACTCTCGGTCCCGAGAACAGCGGGGATCACCTTGCAGTCACAGGCGAGCATGCGTGCCTCCGCTGCCGTGATGACGCCACCGTAGTCGAGCATCGCCGTTCCGATGCCGGACTTGAGTGTTTCGTAGTCCACGGTGACCCCCACATGGACACGGTCACCACCGTGGGTCGGGATCTCGTCCACCGTCATGGCGAGGCGGACCAGGTCAACCAGCGCGTCGGCGTGGCGTTCCCATTGGCTGCGGGTGTCGCGGCCTTCCTCTTTCGTCGAGTGCGGTTTCGCGAGGGGGTCGAGGGCGGCGCGGAGTTGGGCGTAGGCGAGGTTGTCGAGCTTGCCTTTGAGGGTCGCGGACCCGTCGCGGTGTTCCTGGAACGACAGCTCCCGCTCCGGTCTCTCCGGCGGATCCTTCGGCTCCGGCCCATCCGGGTCGAGGGTGTCGAGGATCCGGTCGCCGGCTTTCTTCACCTCGACAGGGGACGCGTTGACGGCAAGGTTAACCAGGATTTTCTCCGCGGCCGTCCGGTCTTCGTCCGACACGGTCGCCGGGATGGCCGTCATCGTTTTCACGATGACGTCGACATGCGCGGGAGTGAGAGCACCGGCCAGTGCGGCGAGCCCGGTCAGGGGTGCGACACCGGGGACCTCTGTCCCGTCGATGGCGTACAAGGAGTTGGTGCCGCGGGCACGGACCACGATCTGACGCGCGGCAGGCTCGGACAACCCCGTCGTATGCATCAACCACTGCACCGCCGAGTTGTACTGATGGGTGGCCTTGATGCCGTCGGTCTCGGTTTTGGTGACCACGAGCCCCAGCAGCGCGGTGTACCGGTTCATTTCCCGGGTGATGACCCGGGCGTACTCGACCAGTGTCGCCGGATTGGCGCGCCGGATATCGGCGGGATCGGGGAGGGTGGTCGTTACGCTGGGCACTCCTTTATTCTACCTTAGATCGAACGTACAATCGAAACACGTTCAGGTGATATGAATTATCGCGTAACGTAATCATCGAGTGGCCGCGAAATCCACTTTCGTAGCGAATTACGGTGCGAGAAGTGACTTTCGCAGCCGGCTGCCTGCAAACCGTGTCACTCACAGCTGCAACAGGCCCACGAGCGCGGTTGCCTAACGTAACCGTGGCTACGTTGTTGTCCTTACGACCATTGAACGCGCGACGGAGCGGCTCTCAGATCCGCTCCGCGAACCTCCCGCCGGCCCCAGTCGTTGCTGCGGTCAAAGAGAACCCGCCCGCAAAACCCCATCACATCAGTCCGTCGTAGGCGGCCATCACGACAGCCAAGCCGCGGTCGTCGCCCAGTGGTCCTTGCTCGAGCATCCGGTTCATCACGTACGCCACGGTCAGGTGCGTGTCCAAGTCGACGATCACGATCGAACCGCCCCGGCCGCCCCATGAACAGGTCCTGCCCCGCACGCTGTAGCCCATGCCGTAACGGATCCGCGCACCGAGAATCTCGTCCTCGCCAAAGAACTGTTCCTCCAGAACGCGTTCACAACCGGCCTCCGACAACAGTTGCACGCCTCGCGCCCGACCGCCGCAGGCAAGTACCGACTGCACCGCCGCCACCGATCGTGCGTTGCCGAACCCGTTCGCGGACGGGATTTCCGCCCGCCGCCACGCCTCGGCATTGGCGATCTCCGGCGGGATCGGCGGATTTCCCGGACCCAGGGCGACTATCTCGGGTGCCCTGGTGTCGGGCGGGATCATCGGGGCGACCCGGTGGTCGTGCTCGGCGGACAACCCGATGTGGAAGTCGGCCCCCAGCGGCCCGGCAACCTCCTCGGCGAAGAAGGTCCCGAGGCTGCGGCCGGTGGCTCGGCGTACGACTTCGCCGAGCAGATATCCCTGGGTGGCCGCGTGATAGGCGCCCGCCATACCGGGTTCCGAGCTCGGAGCCTGTTCGGCCAGCAACGTCGTCATCGCCGACCAGTCGTAGAGCTGCTCTGTCGGTACCGGCTCATGCCACGTCGACAAGCCTGAGGTATGGCCGAGTACATGCCTCAGCAGCACCCTTTCCTTGCCCGCGGCGGCGAATTCGGGCCAGTAGGTCGCCACCGGCGCGTCCAGGTCGATCTCGCCGCGATCGGCGAGGATCAACGCGCACAGCGCTGTCATCGTCTTCGTGGTGGACCAGACGCAGGTGATCGTGTCGCGTTCCCATGGCCGTGTGCGTTCCGCATCGGCGTAGCCACCCCAAATATCGACGACCGCCTCGTCATCCAGGTAGACCGCGACGGAGGCGCCGACGTCCTGATCGTCCAGGGACGCCGCCAGGGCGTCATGTACTGCTTCGAACCGCTCATCGCAGGTACCGCGGGTTTCGGCCATGGGCGGTATCCAACTCGGGTTTCCCCGCTCACACCAACGGATTTAGGTGAGCTGGATCAGTCCGGCGATGAGCACTTCCAGTGTGCGGCTGAACGACCGCACGAAGTCGATCCGCGAGGCCGCCAGGCGCGGATCTTCAATGGCTTCACGGATTGTGGGGGTGGGGTTGGCGAAGGGCCAGAGCCCGACGAGGAAGGAGACTGACGCGTTGGCGAGTTCCACGGCGGCCGGGTCGCTCAGTCCGGGCAACCGTGCCGCGACCAAGCCTGCGAGCCGGAGCAGGTTTTGACGGTTGACGAGCTTGAAACTGCGGATCGACTCCGCCGACACGTTGCGCTCCAGCACCGCGGGCAGCATGCTCCACAGCTCGGCCAACATTGGCCGCTCGGCGAGTGAAGTGGCCCAGACCTCAGCGACTTCGCGGGGCGTGACGGGATCGCTGTCTGCGGGCAGGCGGTGCTCGACCTCGTCCAGCCATTCCTGCATAGCGCGCTGCAGCAGCTCCAGGAACAGCGCCTCGCGCGTCTCGTAATACCGCACGATCCCGGACTTCGAGCCGCCGAGCCGTCGAGCGATTTCACGCAGGCTGATGTCCGCCGCCGGGAACTCGCTCAGCAGTTCCTGTGCCGCGTCGAGGATGGCCCGCCTGCGTACCTCGCGCTGCTCGGGCTTGCGGGCGCGCTGGAAGTCGGCGCCCGCTGGTTCGGACTCCACGGCATGTCCCTCTTTCGGATGACGGCTGTGCTGCATCCCACTGTAGTGGTCCACCGGACTCTTGATATAGGTCCAGTGGACCGCTATAGTCGTTCATGTAAGAGTCCACTGGACGCGTAAATGTGAGGTATCACTGTGAGTAAGGTTATTGTCATTACCGGCACCGCGACCGGGCTGGGCAGGGCCACCGTCGACAAGTTCTCCGCCCAGGGGTGGAACGTCGTCGCCACCGTGCGCAAGGAAGCCGACCTGAAGATCCACGACGGGGATCCGCAGGTCAAGACCCTGCTGCTCGACGTCGACGACGAAGCGGCGGCTGCTGGATTCGCCAAGCAGGCGCTGGAGGCCTTCGGCCGCGTCGACGCGCTGGTCAACAACGCCGGCTCGTACCAGATGGGCCCGCTCGAGGCCACGACGATGGACCAGGTGCATCGGCAGTTCCAGACCAACGTCTTCGGTCTGGTCGCGATCACCAAGGCGTTCCTCCCGCACTTCCGGCTGCAGCGCTCGGGGGCGATCGTGAACATCTCGTCCCTCACCGCTGAGCAGGGTTACCCGTACAACGCGGTGTATGCGGCCTCGAAGGCGGCTGTCGCTACGCTGAGTGAGGGCCTGAGCATGGAGATGGCCGAGTTCGGCGTCGTTGTTCGCGCGATCATGCCCGGCCAGCACGCCACCAGGATTTTCGCGAAGATCGACGCGGCGGCCGACGTGCCCGAGGACTACCAGGCAGGCATCGGATCGTTCTTCGGTGTCACGCCGATGACCGGGTCTTCGCCGCAGGTCACCGCGGACGTGATCTACCAGGCCGTGCTCAACCCCGTGGCCGACCAGGTCCGGTACTACTCGGGCCCCGATTCGGTCGCGATCCCGACCGCGAAGCGGATTCTCGGCCCGCAGAAGTACTGGGAGGAGTTCCGCGAAGCGGCTGTGGGGCGCCCGAGCGCGCTCTGGAGTGCCCTGGTTCCCGCGCCCGGCACGGAACCGCTTCAGCGAGACATCTGAGCAACACCGTCATTTCAAGCACAGTACGGAAACTGAGGAGTTCACCAATGTCAGGACCGTTCATCTTCGTGGCCACCAACAAAGTCCGCGAGGGCAAGATCGAGGGCGAGCAGCGCCGCGTGCCCGGCTGGGTGCAGTTCATCCATGACAACGAGCCGCGCACGATCGGCTTCCACGAGTATCAGAACGAGGACGGAACCGAGGTCGAGTACGTCCAGATCCACCCGGACACCGACTCGTTCGAGCACCACATGCGGGTGCTGGCGGACCTAACCGAGCTGTCGTACAAGGAAACGCTGGAGGGAACGACCAATATCCGTATCTACGGCCAGCCCACCGAAGCGATCCTCGACATGCTCAAAGCAGCAGCAGGTTCCGGTGTGCCGGTCACGATCTTCCCGCAGCACCTCGGCGGTTTCACCCGCTTACCGAACTAGTGTCTTCCCGCTGGTTCAGGACCAGCGGCAGGAAGACCTCGTCGACTATGTCGATGATGACCTCGTCGTCGACGGGCGCGCCGTACAGCAGGAACTGGTTGCGCAGCAGGTCGGTCGCGACCGTGGCGCGCCGGGAAGTGAGTATCCGGGGTTCCACCTGGCCGCGTTCGACGGCCCGCGCCAGGATGACGCTGATCGCGGTGGGGCCGGCGGAGTGGAGCCGTTCCCGGATCAGCCGTGCGAACTCCTCGTCGCGGGTCATCTCGGCGAGCAGGCCGCGGAGTATGCCGCCGAGCGGGCTGGTCATTTTTGCCGAGACCTGCCGCAGCAGGGTGAGCACGTCCGCCCGGAGGTCGCCGGTGTCGGGCGGGTCCAAATCGGAGACGCCGTGCATGCTGCAGGCGTCGATTACCAGTTCGGCTCGGCCGGACCAGCGGCGATAGAGCGCGGCCTTGCTGGTGCGTGCTCGGGCGGCGACCCGATCCATGGTCAGCGAGGCGTAGCCCGTTTCGGTGAGTTCCTCGAGTGTCGCCGTCAAAATGGCGTGCTCCAGCTCCTCACCGCGGCGGCGAGGTCCTTTGCGGTGGTCGACGGCCGATTTGACGGTTTCTTCGACGTTCAGTGACAGCCTGACTCCTGAGAGTTTACTGAGAGATCATTGCGTTCCCTATCGGGCACCTTAGTCTACGAGTTAGAGTACTGACAGTTCCTTAACAGTCAGTTATTCGCTGACTGGAGACTCAAGGGGGATCGATGACCGAGACTGTTGTGACATCGCAGACTGAGGACGCCCCGGTTTTCCCGGACGATCGCACCTGTCCGTACCAGCTGCCCGAGGGGTACGCCCGGCTGCGCGACGAGGAGAGCGCGCTGCGCAAGGTGAACCTCTTCGACGGACGCGAGGCGTGGGTGGTGACCAAGCACGGGGCGGCGCGCAAGCTGCTCGGTGATCCCCGCCTGTCGTCCGACCGCAACCACGAGGACTTCCCGGCGGTTTCACCGCGCGTCAAGGGGTTTCGTGGGCAGCCCCAGGCGTTCATCAGCATGGATCCGCCGGAGCACGGCCCGAAGCGGCGGATGGTCATCAGCGACTTCACCGTGAAGCACATCAAGGGGATGCGCGGCGACATCGAGCGGATCGTCCACGGCTTCATAGACGACATGCTCGCGGCCGGCCCGACCGCCGACCTGGTCAGTCAGTTCGCGCTGGCCGTGCCCTCGATGGTGATCTGCCAGATGCTCGGCGTGCCCTACACCGATCACGAGTTCTTCCAGGACGCCAGCAGGCGGCTCGTGCAGTCGACGGACGCCGAGGGGCTCAGGGCCGCGCGCATCGACCTCAACGAGTACCTGGACGGGTTGATCACCCAGCTGCAGGCCGAGCCTCGGCCTGGCCTGCTCAACAGTCTGGTGGCCGATCAACTGGCGAACGGCGAGATCGACCGCGAGGAGCTCATCGCGTCCGCGCTCCTGCTGCTCGTCGCCGGCCACGAGACGACGGCGTCGATGACCTCGCTGGGCGTGATCACCCTGCTGGCGCACCCGGACCAGCTGGCGGCCTTGCGCGCCGACCCCAGTCTCGTCCCGGGTGCGGTGGAGGAGCTGCTGCGCTACCTGGCCATCGCCGACCTGGCCGGCAGCCGCATCGCGACGGCCGACATCGAGATCGGTGGCCAGGTCATCCGAGCCGGCGAGGGTGTCATCGTGCCCAACTCGATCGCCAACCGCGACGGCTCGGTCTTCGAGGACCCGGACACGTTCGACGTGCGTCGCTCGGCCCGGCACCACATCGCGTTCGGCTACGGCGTGCACCAGTGCCTCGGCCAGAACCTGGCACGCCTGGAGCTCGAAGTGATCATCACCGCGCTGTTCGACCGGATTCCCACCCTGCGCCTCGCCGTTCCGGTGGAGGAGCTGACGTTGCGGCCGGGCACGACGATCCAGGGCGTCAACGAACTCCCCGTCACCTGGTGACCGTCCTCGTGCGTCGGAACTCCTGCTAGTCCGGCTGGTTCGCGGGCCGTTCGGCCCACTGGAGCACGAATCGCAGCGCCTCGGCGGACGGGGTGTCGGGTGCCGCGGAATAGGCCACCAGAAGCTGGTCGGGGTGGGTGTCCACGGAGAACTGCTGGACGTCCAGCGTGAGCTCGCCTGCCATCGGATGGCGGTAGGTCTTGCGCAGTTGCCGAGGTCCGCGTACCTGGTGGCCTGCCCACCAGGTACGGAAATCGGGGTCGCGGACGCTGAGTTCACCGACCAGCGCGGTCAGGCCGGGGTCGTCGGGGTGGCGGCCGGCTTCCATGCGCAGGACCGCGACGCATTCCCGGGCGGCCCGCGGCCAATCCGTGTACAGGGCCCGGAAGTCAGGGTCGAGGAAGGTCAGCCGGATCAGGTTTCGGTGCGCCGGCGCAAGCGCTCCGAAGTCGGTCAACAGGGCCACTGCCGGCCGGTTCCAGGCGAGCACGTCCATCCCGCGATGCAGGACCATGGCCGGGATGTCGTGCATCCCGGCGATCAGTTGCTTCAGTTGCGTGGCGACCTTCGGCGGGCCCGGCGCCCGTACGCGGGCGGGCGGCGCCACCTCCGCCACGGTGAACAGGTAGGCGCGCTCGTCCGGGGCGAGGTGCAGCGCGTCGGCGAGCGCGTCGAGGACAGTGCTGGAGGCCCGGCTGGAGCGGCCCTGCTCAAGCCGCACGATGTAGTCGACGCTGACGTGCGCGAGTTGGGCCAGTTCCTCGCGACGCAGGCCCGGGACCCTGCGGAGTCGGCCGTCGTCGGGCAGGCCGGCCTGGTGCGGCTCGACGGCGGCACGGCGGGCGCGCAGGAAATCGCCCAACCCGGTGCCGTCGACACGGCCGGTTGACGGGTTATCGCGGCGCGGCATGGTTCCAGTGTGGACCAGTGGGCGGTGGTTCGCCTGGTACTGGTCTGCCTAGGCAACTTCTTCCATGGCTGGGCCTTCCCGGGTGCGCGACCGTAGAGGCATGAGCGCCGGGGCAACGGTTCCCTTACCTCACCGGAAAGAGCGAACGCGATGCCCGAACGGACTACGGTCACTATCGGCGGCGACTTGCCGGCCGGACGCATCGGCTACGGCGCGATGCGGCTCACCGGCGCGGACCTGTGGGGCGAACACCCCGACCGGGAGAGCGGCATCGCGCTGCTTCGCGAGGCTGTCCGCGCGGCCGCCCGTTCCGGAAAACGCGATGTCGTAGTTTTGCGCGACCGGCTCGGTTCTTCGGCGCTGCGCGAGAAGCTGCCGGAAGTGGCCGTGACAGGTGTGGTCAGCGCGCGTGGTAGAGGTCGATCGCGGTGGTCATCCGCGCTCGGAACTCGTCGCGAGTGCCCACTTCGTGCTTGATGCCGGCGGACGTCGCTCAGCAGGGTCTTGGCGACGTCGATCGGGGAGATCCGGACGCGGGTGGGACGGTCGGCGGCGGCGGTTTCGATGGCGTCGGTGACGATCGCCAGGAAGCGCTTCGGGTACTGCCGAAAGTCGACATCTACCGGCAGGTTGCGGTCGCCACCGGATCGAAGCTGGTCTTCATCGCCGGCCAGATCGCCCGCGACGCCGACGGCGGCAAAGTCGGCGAAGGCGACTTCGCAGCCCAGGCCGAGCGGTGCTACCTCAACATCGGCACCGCGCTGGCCGAGGTCGGCGGCTCGTTCGACAACGTGGTGAAACTGACCGTCTACCTCGTCGACTGGACCCCCGCCAAGATGCCCCTGCTTCGCGGAGGGGGTCGCCCGGGCGTCGGCGAAGTTGGGCGTCACGCCGATGCCGCCGCTCACCGGGATCGGCGTCGCCGCGCTGGCCGAGCCCGACGTCATGGTCGAGGTCGAGGCCACCGCGGTCCTCGACTGACCGCAAGGCGAAATTAGGTGGCGGGCTTGCCGAACCAGCGGGAGAGGTGGTCGTCCAGGTCCTGCTGATCGTCGCCGATCCAGGCGACGTGGCCGTCGGGGCGTAGCAGGACGGACGGAACATCCAGTACCGCGGTGGGATCCGCGAGGTAATCGACTCGGTCCGACCAACCGCCCACGGTCAGGCGTTCGGTGCGGTCCAGCAGCAGTCCGCGGCCGCGATGCAGCAGACCGTAGAGGTGGCCCTGTTTCACTTCGATGTCACGCAGGCGGCGGCCGAGCAGGTCGGGGCCGTCGCCGAAGTCGTAGCGGATACCGATCGCGGTGATCTTCTCGATCAGATAGCGGTTCACCTCGTCGAAGTCCATCAGTTCGGTGAGCAGCCTGCGCACGGCCCGCGGGCCTGGTTCGGTGGACCCCAGTTCCATCTGGGCGCGCGTGTTGTCCAGCACGTCCGCGGCGACCGGATGACGTTCGGCCTGGTAGGTGTCCAGCAGTGTTTCCGGCGCCCAGCCGCGGATCTGTGCGGCCAGTTTCCAGCCGAGGTTGACCGCGTCCTGAACGCCCAGGTTGAGACCCTGTCCTCCGGTGGGTGGATGGATGTGTGCCGCATCGCCGGCCAGTAGCACCCGCCCGAGCAGATAACGTTCGGCTAGCCGGGTGGCGTCCCCGAAGCGGGACAACCAGCGCGGGGAGTGCACGCCGAAATCGGTTCCGGCGATAGCGCGCAACTGTTGTTTGAAATCCTCGAGGGTGGGTGGTTCCGCGCGGTCCCTGACTCCCGCGGCGGGGACTACGACGCTATAGACCCCGTCGCCGAAGGGCCTGAGCCAGAATCCCTGATGGGTTTCGCGGAGTTCGGTCACCTGGGCGGCGATCTCCTCCTGCGGCACACCCACTTCCATCTCGCCCATCAGCGTCTCGGTCCGCGAGGGCTCCCCGGGGAAGCCGACGCCGAGCAGTTTGCGCACCGTACTGCGCCCGCCGTCACAGCCGACGAGGTAGCGCGAACGCAGCTGTTCCCCGGTTTCGGCCAGCTCGACGGTCACACCCTCGTCGTCCTGCTCGAAACCGGCGACCGCGCAACCGTGCCGGACCTGCGCACCCAGTTCGATCGCATGCTCTTCGAGCAGGCGTTCGATGACCGGCTGCGGAATGCCCAGCAGATAGGCGTGCGCGGAATCCAGGCCCTGGGGCGCGGGTTTGGGAATGGCGGCGAAGAATCCGCCGGCCGGACGCTGTCTTCCGTGTTCGAGAAATCGATCCAGCAGTCCGCGCATTGCCAGCAACTCGAGACTGCGAATATGCAGACCGACTATGCGGACGAACGACTTGGGCTCGGTTTCCTTTTCCAGAACGAGTACCCGAACATCGTGCAGCCGCAGTTCGGCGGCCAGCATCGCGCCGGTCGGCCCGCACCCGGCAATGATCACGTCGAACATGAGGGGCGCGCGATCGTTCGGCGACGGCTCGGCGGTGAATTGAGGAGAGTGCACAGGTGTTGCCTTTCGGGAGTGCCGTGTTGTCGAGGCGCTCCCGGCGACGCCTACATCAATCGCCCGACCGTGACGCGTTGGGGGAGCACCCACATCGATACAGCGTTCATGGGTCTCACCTCCTCAGGCGGTGTCGCGGTCGACTGCAAGGTACAAGCCCGAGCACCACCCGTCCAATCATTTCCCAGCCGGCGTCACCCGTTGTCAGCGGTCGGCTGGGCGTCGTTGATCGCGTTGATTCGGTCGATCTCGGCCATGTGCTGCTCTGCCCAGGCCCGAACCGCCTCGAGCGGGATCTCCAGCGACAAGCCCAGTTCGGTGAGCCGGTAGTGCACCCGTGGCGGCACGGTCGGCTCCACTCTGCGCGTGACCAGACCATCACGGACCAGGCTGTGCAGGGTCACCGACAGCATTTTCTGCGAGACACCGGGCATCCGCCGCCGCAACTCGGCGAACCGCACCTCTTGCGGGGCGGCGTCGGCGAGCACCTTGATGGCCATCGACGTCCATTTCGTGCCGATGCGGTCCAGCAGCTGGCGGGTCGGGCACGCCGGCGAGAACAGATCACCACGCGCGGCGCCGGTCGCACGCTCCGTCCGAGTGGTCACCTGGACCTCACCACCTGTCAGCAAGGTGCCGTCTTGGCAGCACCATCGGGGTTACCTATCGTTTCATGGTAACCACTGGTAACCACTGGTGACCACTTGGAGGACTCCTTGCCCGGTATACCCACTTCTCCCATCACGCTGAGGCGGATCGCGACCAACGGCATCCACGCCAATGTGGCGACGGCCGGCACGGGCCCGCCGGTCGTGCTGCTGCACGGTTTTCCGCACACCTGGCAGCTCTGGCATGAGGTCATCGGCCCGCTGGCCACGCGCCACCGGGTGATCGCCCCGGACCTGCGCGGATTCGGGGCCAGCACCCGTGCCGTCGACGGCTACGACGCGGGCACCCTGGCCGCCGACATCGACGGGATCCTCGACGCCCTGGGCGAACCCACCGCAGCCGTGGTCGCCATCGACGCCGGCGTCTCCGCCGCCACCCTGCTCGCGCTACGACGACCGGACCGGGTACGACGACTCGTGGTCATGGAATCACTGCTGGGGTCGCTGCCCGGCGCTGAGAACTTCCTAGCCGCCGGCCCACCCTGGTGGTTCGGATTCCACGCTGTCCCCGGTCTCGCCGAAACGGTCCTGATCGGCCACGAGGCGCAGTACATCGACTGGTTCCTGCACGCGGGCACCCGCAGCCGCGGTGTGCCACTGGAGATCCGCAACGCATTCATCGATGCCTACACCGGATCCGACGCGCTGCGCTGCGCTTTTTCCTACTACCGCGCCCTGCCCACCAGCGCCCGCCAGATCAGCGACGCCGTGGCGCACGGCGGACTTGCCATGCCCACCCTGGCGATCGGCGCCCATCCGGTCGGCGCGACCCTGGAACGACAGCTGCGCCCCGTGGCCAGTGACCTCACTGGACACCTCATTCCGGATTGCGGCCATATCATCCCGCTCGACCGGCCCAAGGAACTGCTGGACCTGCTACTGCCTTTTCTCGCGCCATCGCAGTCATGACAGGGCATTCCGCGGAAGCTACAGCTAGGTGACCGGGTCGCCCGCGCCGGCGAAGTCGTCACCGGGTTTGCGGTAGGTGTGCACCTGGACGGCCTGTCCTTCGGTCGGGGCGTCGATCATCTGCTGGTTGCCGATGTACAGCCCGACGTGGTGGATCTTCGTCGCCGGGACGCCGTAGAAGATGAGATCGCCGAGCGCGGGTTCGGTCACGTGCGGCACGCTGCGGAACTGCGAGTCGGCCGTCCGGCTCAGCGTGATCCCCGCGCTCGCGTAGGCGGCGGTGGTCAGGCCCGAGCAGTCGAACCCGGGGTCGTTGCCGCCGGTGCCGTTGCCGCCCCAGACATAGGGCAGCCCGATCTTGCTGATCGCGAAGTTCACCGCCGCCAGCACGGCCGGCTTTGGGGGCGTTTTCGCGTTGCCCGCCGTGCCGTAGACGTTGAGGGTGGCCAGCGTCCGGTGCAGGTAGAGCGGTGCGGGCTGCAGCGTGGACACCGCCGTCCACCAGGCGCCGCCGTTCGAGAGGTCGCGGCCGTCGGCGCAGAGCGCGCGTCCGGTGGTGAGCGCGGCGTCGTCGATGTTCTGTGGATTGGGCTTCGCGCCGGACGCGCTTTGCTGCCATTTCGTCCACAGCGCCGAGGAAAGCTGCATCGGCCCGCCGGCGTTCAGCGTCGACACGTTGTTGCCGGAGAAGTCCCGGAGCTCGACTTCGCCGATCGCCTTCGACGCGGCACCATCGGTGCCGAACGTGGCGCCGGCCGCGCGGCCGTGGTCGGTCGTCGTCTTGCCGACGGCGGCGAGCGTGACCCACGACAGGTGGCAGCCCGGCTGGTTCTTGGTGAGCTGGTTGGTGGCCTTGGCGTACGCGATCATCGCCCGCTCGGGGATGTCGAGGCGCTGTCCCATGGTGCGGGCGAAGTCGTCGAACTCCTGGCCGGTGTTCGCCGGCACCTTCGTCGGCTCGGTGACGACCACCGGAGCTACGGACGGGGTCGGCGCGGGCGTGGTCGCGGCGACGGGCTTCGGCTGGGTGTCCGGCGCGAGCTGGATCGCCGCGACCAGCGCGGCGGCCACCACGACCACGGCTGCCAGCGTCACGACGAGCTTCCGCCTGCTCGGGCGGGGTGTTGTCTCGTCTGCGGGCGCTGGTTCGGCTGGTTCGGTCATCGACGGCTCCCGGACAGGCCGTCGAGCACGAACCCGCGCAGGCCGTCCAGGTCGGTGTCCACCGCGACCTCGACCGTGCCCGGCGACCGGACCTCCGGCGACTCTTCGTGGGCCGTGGCCGGACGCCGGTCGACCAGCGTCTGCCCGCGGCTCGGGCCGAGGCCGCAGTCGACGTCGATCGGGAAGGTCTCGGTGCGCAGGATGCCCTGGCTCATCGCCTCCGCGACGGCGACCGTGTCGTGCAGCACCATCGCCTGGCGGCCGAGTGCCTTCGGATAGTGCTTCTGGTAGCTGCCGGTCAGGCCGACGAGCGTGGCGCCGATCGGGCCGGTCGCGGAGAGTTTGGCGATCCAGTCGGCGTCCACGGCGCACCGGTGGGTCAGATCCACCGGCACGAGCACACACGGGACGGTTTCCTCGACGAGCACCCGCCGGGCGGCTTCCGGGTCGCTCCAGATGTTGAACTCGGCGACCGGGGTGGTGTTCCCGAACGTCACGCCGCCGCCCATGATCACGATGCGGCCGATCTTGGAGCGCACGTGCGGGTGCGCGGCGAGCAGCAGCGCGATGTTCGTCAGCGGGCCGATCGGCGCGATGGTGACCGGCTCGTCGGCCGCTTCCAGCAGCTGGACCAGCAACGACACCGCGTCGACGGGCTCGAGCTCACGGGTCGGCTCGGGCAGGGTGCCGGACTTGCCGGACAGCCCGTCGGAGCCGTGGACGTACGCGGCGGTGAACGGCTGCGGGTGCACGAGCGGACGTTCCGCGCCGGCCGCGACCGGGACGTCCGGCCTCCCGCACAGCTGCAACAGCCGCCGCGCGTTGACCGTGGTCGAGGCGAGCGGGACGTTGCCGAACACCGTGGTCACGCCGATCAGGTCGACCTCGGCGCTCAGCGCCGCCAGCGCGATCGCGAAGGCGTCGTCGATGCCCGGGTCGGTGTCGATGATCAGCTTCGTGTCCATAGATGTCCCCTTGTGTGCCGTTCGGTCCCCTCGACAGGTTACGGTCAGCGGCATGACGTCGATGTGGGGTGCGCCGGTTTTGTCCAGGCTGGGTGCCTGGCGCCAAGCCCGGCGGGACCCGAGGCAGGCCAAGTTCCTGACCGGCGACTCGCTGCGCTGGATCCTGCGCAACCGGGCGTACACGCCGTGGTACCTCGTGCGGTACTACCGGCTGCTGAAGTTCCGGGTCGCCAATCCGCACATCATCCTGCGCGGGATGCTGTTCCTCGGCAAGAACGTCGAGATCCACTGCCGTCCCGGTTATGGACGGCTGGAGATCGGCCGCTGGGTGCACATCGGTGACGGCAACGCGATCCGCTGCCACGAGGGCTCACTGCGGATCGGGGACAAGGCCGTCTTCGGCAGGCAGAACGTGATCAACGCCTACCTCGATATCGAGCTCGGCGCCGCGACGCTGGTGGCCGACTGGGTGTACATCTGCGACTTCGACCATGTCATCGCGGACATCACGGTGCCGATCAAGGACCAGGGCATCGTCAAGGCGCCCGTCCGGATCGGCCCGGACACCTGGCTCGGCACCAAGGTGTCGGTGCTCAAGGGCACCCGGATCGGGCGCGGTTGCGTGCTCGGCGCGCACTCGGTGGTCCGGGGCGAGATCCCGGACTACTCGATCGCCGTCGGCACGCCGGCGCGCGTCGTCCGCAACCGCGAGGACGACTACGCCGCCGACGCCGCACGTCGTGAAGCCATCGCCGACATGGCCCGCAAGGCGAACAAGGCCCTGCAGAAAACCCTCGGTGACCAGTAGCGCTGCCACGTTGACGGAGCCGAGTCCCACACCGGGTTCCGCAACCATCGCAACTCGACGGCGAGTTGCGATGGTTGCGGACGCTAAGTACCGCAACTCGACGGCGAGTTGCGACGAAACGGTTCACTCGGCCACCCACCGGACACGACACACGAGGGCACTTTGCGCAAAAGTGGCTCTTGTGTCGTATGTGTGGGTCAGGCGGGGTGGGCGCGGAGCTGCTCGCGGACTTCCATCAGGGCGAAGCCCAGGAGGTTGAGACCGCGCCAGTAGTCGGGGCGGATGGCGTCCTTGTTGTCGCGGTCGAGGCCGATGCCCCACACCGTGTCGTGCGGGGACGCCTCGACGAGGACGCTGTCACCGGTGCCGAGCAGGTACTTCAGCAGCTTGCGGTGCTGCGAGAACTTCGCGAGGTTGCCGTCGACGACGATGTCGAAACGGTGCGCCTCCCACTCGTCCTTGTCGAACCCGGCGACCTCGCGGCCGAGGATCTTGGCGTTCTTGGGGTTCGGGTCCTGCCTGATCTTCTCCGCGGTCTCGTCGTCACCGAACAGCATCGCCTTGCTCGCCATCATGAAATGCTCGGCCGAGCGGTACGTCTCGTCGTCGAGGGTGAAGTCGGCCTGCCACCACTGGCTGAGGCAGGTCTGGTTGATGATTCCGCCGTACGGTGGGCGGTGGCCGAAGAACAGCAGGTATTCGGGCTGCACACCGCCATGGATGAGCTCTTTGAGTTCGTACAGGCTGCGGACGCCGGTTACCTTGCTTGACATGCCTTCAACCTAAAGCAGGCGGTCCCTACAACAAAAAGTGGAACAGCGGACTGCCCGGTTCGACCCGCTCGACCTGCAGCGGGCTGTGGTCCAGCCGCTCCAGGAGGCCGCCGAGGTCCGAAGCCCGCGCGACCTCGATCCCGATCAGCGCCGGGCCGGTCTCGCGGCTGTTGCGCTTGATGTACTCGAAGCGCGTGATGTCGTCGTCCGGGCCGAGCACCTCGTCGAGGAAGCGACGCAACGCTCCGGGCTCCTGTGGGAAGCCGACGAGGAAATAGTGCTTCAGCCCTTCGTGGACCAGGGAGCGTTCCAGGATCTCGCCGTACCGGCTGACGTCGTTGTTCCCGCCGGACACGATGCAGACGACGCTCTGCCCTGGCTCGATCTTCACCGCGTCGCGCAAGGCGGCCGTGGCCAGCGCGCCCGCGGGTTCCGCGATGATGCCGTCGGACTGGTACATCGTGAGCATCTCGGTGCAGATCGCGCCTTCGGTGACCGACGTCAGCTCGGCGCCGCTGTCGCGGACCAGGGGATAGGTGACGAAGCCTGCCTGGCGGACGGCCGCGCCGTCGACGAACGAATCGAGGTCGTCGACGGGCACGGAGCGCCCGGCGGAGAGCGCGGCGGCCATGCTGGCCGCGCCCGCCGGTTCCACGCCCACGATCCGCATCCCGGGATGGCGTTCGGCTGCCCAGCTGGCGACACCGGCGATCAGTCCGCCGCCGCCGACCGGCACGATCATGAGGTCGGGGGTGAACCCGAGCTGGTCGATGACCTCCAGCGCGACCGTACCCTGGCCGGCCACCGTGCGGACGTCGTCGAACGCCGGCACCAGCGTCGCGCCGGTGCGTTCGGCCTCCGCGTTCGCCGCGGCGAACGCGTCCTCGTAGGTCTCGCCGACCACGATGACCTCGATGTGTGCGCCGCCGAGCGTGGCGATGCGCTGACGCTTCTGACGCGGCGTCGTACCGGGCACGAACACCCGTCCGTTGGCACCGAGCCGTCGACACGCGTACGCGACGCCCTGCGCGTGGTTCCCCGCGCTGGCACACACGACGCCGCGGTCGCGGGTGCCTTCGTCGAGCTGGACGATGAAGTTGTAGGCGCCGCGGACCTTGTAGGACCGCACTGTCTGCAGGTCTTCGCGTTTGAGCCACACACGAGCGTCTACTTGCGAGGACAACCGCGCGTTGGGTTCGAGCGGCGTCCGCGTCACCACCCCGGCCAGGCGGTGTGCGGCTTCTTCGACCATAGCTGCGTTCACGGTTTCGATCCCTTGCACGAATGCTGAATCTACTTCCCGCGCCCTGCCACGACCGGGTGGGGCGGTGCCGATGCCGGGTGGGAGCTCGCCGAACACCGGTACCTGTACATCGTGCAGCGGCCCGAGCGAGCCGGGAATGCCGTCCTCACCGCGTTCGTCGACGATCTCGACGCGCGGATGGCCGCGATGTCCGCGCGCGGCATCGAACCCGTTCAGCAGGAGACGTACGGCAACGGCGTGCGAAAGGTCACCTACCGCGACGCCGAGGCTAACGAGATCAGCTTCGGTGGCGCGCCGTGACCGGGGACGGCGTCAGCTGGTGATGTTCGGTGGTTACGCATTCGTGCGTCCTTCTCGGCTGGACAAGGCGGGCGTGTCCAAGCCGATTTCGCGTTCGACGTCGGCCCAGTCGAGGGTGTGGCGTACCCAGGGCGGGGGCGGGGTGCCCTGGTGGCCGAACAGGTAGAGGTGCGGGACCAGGTCGCGGAGATGGCCGAGTACGTCGGCGCGGTCGTCGACGAAGTGGGTGATTCCCAGCTCGGCGCAGTGCACCGCTTTGTCCGGCCGCCGTCGGCAGAACCGGAGCTGGTCGCTGTCGATACCGGTGCGGGCCCAGAAGTCGTGGTGATCGAGCCACTGTTCGGTGCGCTGCTGGATGCGTTCGCCGCATTTGGAGACCACCCACACGCGGCCTTCGAACTGTGCCGTCAGACGGGCGAGGGCGTCGAAACAGCCTGCGCTTGCTGGGGTGGCCATGGCTTGGTCGTAACCGCCGGACAGGAAGACGGTGTCGCCCTTGCCAGGCGCGGACCTGCCGGCGTTGATGACTTTTCCGAAGTCGACCCCCAATCTTGATTCGTTCATCCGCTCAGCCTGCCAGCCGGCCCCCTCCAGTGGAACCGCTTTAACCCGGCTTCGGGACGGCGGGGTAGGGGACGAAGGTGCTGGTGTTCTCGTCGACGGTCAGCTGCTTGCCGATCGTCGGGAACGCGCGCTGGGTGCAGGCGGGGCGTTCGCAGACTTTGCAGCCCATCCCGATCGGGGTCGCCGCGGCACGGTCGTCGAGGTCGAGGCCGGTGGAGTAGACCAGCCGCTTTGCGTGCCGGAGTTCGCAGCCGAGCCCGACTGTGAACGTCTTGCCGGGGCTGCCGTACCCGCCGATATTGCGGGAGATCGTCCGCGCGACCCAGAAGTAGCTCTTGCCGTCCGGGACGGTCGCGATCTGGGTGAGGATCTTGCCGGGAGACGCGAACGCCTCGTAGATATTCCACAGTGGACACGCGCCGCCGACCCGCGAGAAGTGGAAACCGGCCGCGGACTGGCGTTTCGACATGTTCCCCGCGCGGTCGACCCGTACGAACGAGAACGGGATCCCGCGCAGTTTCGGCCGCTGCAACGTCGAAAGCCGGTGGCACACCGTCTCGAAGCCGACCCCGAAATGGTCGCACAGCCGCTCGATGTCGTAGCGGAAGTTCTCGGCCGTGGTGTGGAACGGGCCGTAGGGAAGGATCAGCGCGCCCGCGAAGTAGTTCGCCAGCCCCACCCGGGCGAGCGAACGTGCGGCGGGGCCGGAAAACGCCCACGAGTCGGCCAGTTCGGTGATCAGGCCGTCGTATTCGAGCAGCGCGATCTGCGAAGCCATCCGAAACGCCCGCTGCCCGATCCGCAGGCTCGGCGCAAGGCTCAGCGTGCGGGACGCGGGCTGGTACCGGTGGAGCTCACCGCCGGCTTCGTCGATTCCCTCCGCGGTGACGGTGACGCCGTAGTGCTCGGTCAGCCGTCGTTGCAACGCGCTGAGGACGGTGCCCCGCTCCAGCGGGATCTCCGCGGCCATCCGCTCGGCGCGTTCGTCCAGTTCGGCGACGTAGTTCTCTCGCTCGTAGAAGAAGTCGCGAACCTCCTCGTGCGGCAGCGAGCCCGCGGCGCTGCCGTGCAAGCCGGTACCGTTTTCCATGGTCAGCGCGGCGGTGTTCTCCACCGAGTTGCGATAGCTCCGGTGCAGCTTGACCAGCGCCTGCGCGATCGCCGGCAGGTTGGTCGCGAGCTCGTTCAGCTCGCTCATCGACGCCTCGACGCCGATTGCCTCGTCGAGCAGCGCTTCCTTGACGTCGGCGACCAGGCGGGACGTGTCGTTGTTGGCGAAGAACTCCGTGTCGACACCGAAAGCCTCCGTGATGCGAAGCAGTACGGGAACGGTCAGCGGGCGTGAATTGTGCTCGATCTGGTTGAGGTAGCTCGGTGAGATCTCCAGCACACGAGCGAGGTCGGCCTGGCTCATCGACCGGCTTTCGCGCAGATGCCGCAGTCTCGCGCCGGCGAAGGTTTTGTCCACATCGGCCTCTCTGTCCGCAAGGTTTGCGGCCATGACCGATTCAGAGACCGATCAAGTCCGCGCCTTTTCCCGCTGCCGCGAAGTCGTCCTTCGCAACCTTCGCACTTAACATACGTAGCCTTCGCAGAAATTGGCAAGTTGGCTACCTGGATCTGTTTTCCCTGGACATGTCATGGTTCGACCAAGCAAGCGGACGTCGCAAAGTTCGCAAGATGATTCGCCAGGTTGATGCAGTGTTGGCAAGAAGGAGCGTTCACGATGACTGAGCAGGCCAAGCAAATGGCGCAGGCGGCAGCTGAGCTGGCCCAGCAGTGGGAGTCCGACCCCCGGTGGGCTGGCATCAAGCGCTCGTACAGCGCGGCCGACGTCGTGAAGCTTCGCGGCAGTGTCGTCGAAGAGAACACCCTCGCCCGCCGTGGCGCGGAGAAGCTGTGGAGCCTCCTGCACACCGAGGACTACATCCACGCGCTCGGCGCGCTGACCGGCAACCAGGCCGTGCAGCAGGTGCGCGCCGGCCTCAAGGCCATCTACCTGTCCGGGTGGCAGGTCGCCGCCGACGCGAACCTTTCCGGCCAGACCTACCCGGACCAGAGTCTCTACCCGGCCAACTCGGTGCCCGCGGTCGTCCGCCGCATCAACAACGCGCTGAGCCGCGCCGACCAGATCAACTGGGCTGAAGGCAATACCGACACCGACTGGTTCGCCCCGATCGTCGCCGACGCCGAGGCAGGCTTCGGCGGTCCGCTCAACGCGTTCGAGCTGATGAAGGGCATGATCAACGCCGGTGCCGCGGGCGTGCACTGGGAGGACCAGCTCGCCTCGGAAAAGAAGTGCGGCCACCTCGGCGGCAAGGTGCTGATCCCGACCAAGCAGCACGAGCGCACGCTGAACGCCGCCCGTCTCGCCGCGGACGTCGCCGGCGTCCCGACCGTGGTCATCGCCCGCACCGACGCGCAGGCCGCGACGCTGATCACCAGCGACGTCGACGACCGCGACAAGCAGTTCGTCACCGGCGAGCGCACCGCGGAGGGCTTTTACCACGTGCGGAACGGCATCGAGCCGTGCATCGAGCGTGGCCTGGCGTACTCCGACTACGCGGACCTGCTGTGGATGGAGACCTCCGAGCCCGACCTCGAGGTCGCGCGGAAGTTCGCCGAGGCCATCAAGGCGAAGAACCCGGACCAGCTGCTGGCGTACAACTGCTCGCCGTCGTTCAACTGGAAGAAGCACCTGGACGACGCCACGATCGCGAAATACCAGCGCGAACTCGGCCACATGGGCTACAAGTTCCAGTTCATCACGCTCGCCGGTTTCCACGCGCTGAACTACTCGATGTTCGA
Source organism: Amycolatopsis sp. (assembly GCF_025464955.1). Taxonomy (GTDB): domain Bacteria; phylum Actinomycetota; class Actinomycetes; order Mycobacteriales; family Pseudonocardiaceae; genus Amycolatopsis. Next base: position 20,348 of record NZ_JAODNM010000137.1, read on the forward strand.
CCTGGCGCAGGGCTACGCGAACGACGGCATGACCGCGTACGTCGAGCTGCAGGAGCGCGAGTTCGCCGCCGAGTCGCGGGGCTACACCGCCACGAAGCACCAGCGTGAGGTCGGCACCGGCTGGTTCGACCAGGTCGCGACCGCGCTGAACCCGGAGAGCTCGACCACCGCGCTGAAGGGCAGCACCGAAGAAGCCCAGTTCTAGGCCCGCCTCACCTCTAGGGCTCGTGAGCGTTCCGGCTGGTTCTAGGCGGGTTCTAGGCGGCCAGAATGCTCACGAGCTCTGGGGGTGACCCACTTCGGAAGGTTCCGATCATGGCTGACAAGTTCCCGTATCGCATCGAGGTCACCGGGCCCGCCGAGGAGCGGTTCGGCGAGATTCTCACCCCGGCCGCGTTGGCGTTCCTCGCACGGCTGGACAACGCGTTCGCCGGACGCCGCTGCGAGGTGCTCGATGCCCGCAGGCTCCGCCGCGAGAGGCTCGCCAGCGGCGAGGAGAAGCTTGACTTCCTCCCCGAGACCCGCAGGATTCGTGAGGACGACTGGATGGTCGCCGGTGCCGCCGCGGGCCTGGAAGACCGCCGCGTCGAGATCGCCGGCCCGACCGACCGCAAGATGGCGGTCAACGCGCTGAACTCCGGCGCGAAGGTCTGGCTCGCCGACTTCGAGGACGCGACGTCCCCGACCTGGCACAACGTGATCGACGGTCAGCTCAACCTCTTCGACGCCATCCGGCGCGACATCGACTTCACCACCGACGCGGGTAAGCGCTACGCCATAGCCGACAGCCCCGCGACCATCGTCGCGCGGCCTCGCGGCTGGCACCTGGTGGAGAAGCACATCCGCATCGACGGGCGCCCGGTGTCGGCGAGCCTGGTCGACTTCGGGCTGTACTTCTTCCACAACGCGCGTCAGCTGCTCGCCCGCGGCAGCGGCCCGTACTTCTACCTGCCCAAGCTGGAAAGCCACCGCGAAGCGCGCCTGTGGAACGACGTCTTCCGGCTGGCGCAGGCCGAACTCGGCATCCCGCAGGGCACGATCCGGGCGACCGTGCTGATCGAGACGATCACCGCGGCGTTCGAAATGGACGAGATCCTGTACGAACTGCGCGAGCACGCGGCCGGGCTCAACGCCGGTCGCTGGGACTACATCTTCAGCCTGATCAAGAACTTCGGCGACCAGGGTGCGGACTTCGTGCTGCCGGACCGGTCGCAGGTCACGATGACGGTCCCGTTCATGCGGGCCTACAGCGAGCTGCTGGTGAGTACCTGCCACAAGCGCGGCGCGCACGCCATCGGCGGCATGGCCGCGTTCATCCCGAGCAAGGACCCGGACGCCAACACGATCGCGTTCGACAAGGTCCGCCAGGACAAGGAACGCGAGGCAGGCGACGGCTTCGACGGTTCATGGGTGGCGCACCCCGGGCTGGTGCCGGTGTGCCGCGAGGTCTTCGACGAAGTGCTCGGCGGCTGGCCCAACCAGCTCGGCCGGCTGCGTGACGACGTCGAGGTCGGCGCGGACGACCTGCTCAACGTGGCCAGCGCCGGTGGCGAGGTCACCGAAACGGGCGTGCGGGCCAACATCAACGTCGCGCTGCGGTACGTCGACGCGTGGTTGCGCGGTACCGGCGCGGCCGCGATCAGCAACCTGATGGAGGACGCGGCCACCGCGGAGATCGCGCGTTGCCAGGTGTGGCAGTGGATCCGCAACGGCACCAAGCTGGCCGACGGCACCGCGGTGACCGCCGAGCTGGTGCACGGCTACCTCGACGAGGAGGCTGAGCGGGTGCGTGCGGATCTCAGTGCCGGCCACCGTCTCGACGATGCCCGCGCGATTTTCGAGGAGACCGCGCTCGGCGAAAAGCTGCCCAGCTTCCTGACCACGGGCGCCTATGCCCGCTATCTCACGGACACCGGTTCCCTTACCTGACAAAGGGAAACCGGTCACGTCGGACGGCTGACGGGATTAGGTCGTCCGACACAACGAAAGGCCCGGCGGTTGCTTCCGCCGGGCCGTTTCGTTTGAGGTACTCAGCGTTTGACGTACTCAGCGTGTCTTCAGGCAGCGATCTGGTCGCCGCCGCCGCCGACGACGAGGGAGCTGCCGGTGATCCAGGCCGAGCAGCCGGAGACGAAGCCGGGGATGACGACGTTGACCATACGGTCCATTACCCAAGTTATGGACCAATCGGTCAAGTTGGTCTAGCATGGCCGCATGGCACGACCTCGGAAGTTCGACGAAGCCCAAGTGCTTGAGGCTGTCCGGGACGAGTTCTGGGCGAAGGGCTACACGGCGACGTCCCTCGACGACCTCATGAAGGCCACCGGCCTGGGCAAAGGGAGCCTGTACGGGGCGTTCGGCGACAAGCACCAGCTGTTCCTCAAGGCCCTCGGCATCTACGCGGGCGAGCGGGTTGTCGGTATTCAAGAGGCGCTCGCCGGCGAGGGTTCCGCGGTCGAACGTCTGCGGGCAGCCTTCGACGTGCCTGAGCCGGCCGGGGGTGATGTGCAGGAGGCGACGCGGGGCTGCCTCCTCGCGAACAGCTCCACTGAGCTGGCCGCGCTGGACGACGAGGTGCTCGCCTGCGCCAGGAAGACGTACCAGGCTGTCGAAGATCTACTTGTCGACATTGTCGCGCTGGCTGTTGCCGAAGGTGACTTGCCCGCGGGTACGGTGCCTCGCGACCTCGGCCGCCTGCTGTTCGCCGTCCAGCAGGGCGTGGAATTCCTGAGCAAGACCGGCATGGAGCCCGCCGCCCTGCGGCAGATCGGCCGTTCCGCCGCTGCCGCACTGCTGCGGTAGGGCTGCGGCTGCGGCGAAGCGAACTTTGAGTGCGTTGAACGCCAATGCCTGGAACTTGAGGATGTCGGGTGGTTGGCCGGTTGAGGTGGCGGGTTCGGCTCTACTGCAGCAAGGACCGGTGCGAGTGGGTGCACGCGCAAGGGGGTCCGAGGCCTGTCGCGTCGTGTTGCTGTCACTGGCGGGGCTGATGTGGCTGGTGTGGCGTTGTGACGTGTCGTGAAGGCCACCTTCAGGGCGTAAGGCGCACTCAACTAGGCCTTCACGCCGTCGCTGCCCTAGTTGCTTTGGACAGGACCACCCCGACCCCCCTCAAGGTCACCGTAGGTGCGTTGAACGCACTGCGAGGGTCGCCATGTCGTGGCCCGGAGGGAATCGCCGCCACCCCCTAGCGCTGAGAACGGTGGTTCTCTAAGCTGGCGGCACGGGAGAACGCCGGTTCTCCGCAAGTGAGGGAGTCCTTGATGACACCGCGTCCGCCGTTTCCGCCGTTCGACGAGAAGACCGCCGCGCAGAAGGTCCAGGCCGCCGAGAATGCCTGGAACACTCGCGACCCCGAGAAGGTCTCGCTGGCGTACACCGAGGATTCCGTCTGGCGCAACCGCGATCAGCACGTCGTCGGGCGGGCGCAGATCGTCGAGTTCCTCAGTGGCAAGTGGGACCGTGAGCTGGACTACGCGCTCCGCAAGGAGCTGTGGGGCTTTCGCGGCAACCGGATCGCCGTGCGGTTCCAGTACGAGTCCCACAACGTCGACGGTCAGTGGTTTCGCAGCTACGGCAACGAGTTGTGGGAGTTCAGCGACGAGGGCCTGATGCGACGCCGCGAGGCCAGCATCAACGACGTCGCGATCGCGGAGGCCGACCGGCGCATCTTTGGTACGCGTCCGGAGTCCGAATACGGCGTCACGTTCCCGGTTTTCTGAGATGATCCGGCGGTGCGGATCACCCGGCTGGTCGTCGTTGTCTGCGGCGCGTCACTCCTGGCCGGATGCTCGGCTCCGCCGGCCGCTCCACTGACGTCCGTAGCGGCGCTTGGCGAGTACCGCACCATCGACTACTGCAGTCTGCTCGACCTTCCTGGCGTGACCGGCGCCGGAAAGCAGGCGCCGATTTCCTCTTACGAGGACTGCCGCGCGCAGCTGGTCGAGGGAACCGCGCGTCTGGTCGTCGTCATCGGTCCGATCTCGTCGGACGCGGACCCGTCGCTGAAGCCGTACGACTACAAGGCGTCCGCGCTGCCTGCCGGTGTCCGCGTCCAGACGGACGAGTACAACGACGCACAGTCCTGCATCCGCGACGTGACCTTCGCCGACGGAGTCAGGCTGACCGTCGGCGTCGCCGACCAGGCCGCGGCCGCGCCGCAGGTCCGCTGCGACAAGGCCGATGCCGCGGTGGCCGGAGTGCTTGCCGCGGCGACACAGGACAAGGTCCGGCGGCTGAACTTCGCTCCGCATTCCTTCGGCGGGCTCGAGCCGTGCCCGTTGCTGACCGCGACCGACGGGCTCGGCTCGGGCTCGGCGAAACCGGCGCTCACCGGCCACAGCTGCATCCGGGGCACGGTTGACCTGACGTTCGGCATCTCGACGCCGTCCAACGCGGCGCACGAGACCATCGGCGGTCGTCAGGCGTCCATCACCGTGGCCGGCGGGTTCTGCATCGGCCACACCGAGCAGCCCGCGGCCGCCGGAAAGGTCGAGACCGCCGACGTCAAAGCGGTCGACACAGGCGGCAACGGGAACTCCGTGTGCGGTCTGGCCCGCACAGTCGCGGCGAGTGTTTTCCCCAAGCTCTAGTCTTCGAAAGCGTTGCCGGTGGCGATCTTCGGCCTGCCGAGCGTGATCGGCTCGTGGGTCCGTGCCTTCCGGTAGACCTCGGCGGTCGCGTCGGCGATCTTGCCCCAGTCGAAGTCCACGCACAGGCGGGCTTGGGCGGCTTTCGCCCGGCGCAGGGCCGCAGGCTTGTCGCTGAGCACCGCGTCGACCGAGTTCGCCAGCCCGGTGACGTCGCCGGGCGCGAAGGCCAGCCCGGTTTCGCCGTCGACGACGACCTCGCCGAGCCCACCCGCTGTCGACGCCACCAGCGGCGCCTTCGCGGCGGCGGCTTCGAGTGCGACGATGCCGAACGGCTCATACCGGCTTGGCAGGACGACGGCGTCGGCCGCCGCGAGCGCTGCCCGCAGCTCACGGTCCGTCAGGTGCCCTGCGAAGTCGACCGCGCGCAGGATCCGCAGCTTGCGCGCCTGCTCGACGAGCTCGACGTGGTGCCGCCCCTTGCCCGCGACAACCACCCGCGTGCCCGGGTGCCGACGTCGGATCCTCGGCAGCGCGGCCAGCAGGTCCTGGACACCCTTCTCCCATTCGAGCCTGCCGAAGTAAAGGAGCAGCGGCGCCCCGGACGGGCTGTATATCGCGCGGGCGCGGGTGACCTCGCGGCGCGGCACCTGCCAGCTGCGTTCCTCGATGCCGTTGTGGATCACGGTGATGTCGGCGGGTTCGACCTCGAACAGGTGCGAGACCTCCGTGCGCATCGCCTGCGAGCAGGTGATCAGCGCGTCCGCCCGGTTCGCCAGCCACCACTCGACGGAGTGGACCTGCTGGTTCAGCGGGTGGGTCAGCCAGCCGGAATGACGGCCGGCCTCGGTGGCGTGGATCGTGCCGATCAGAGGCACGCCGGCGGCGTCGGCGACGGCGACGGCGGGGTGCGTGACCAGCCAGTCGTGCGCGTGGACGACGTCGGGCCGCCAGTCGCGCAGCAGGTCGGTGGCGGCGCGGACCATCGCGTGGCCCATGGCGAGCGTCCAGGCGATGAGGTCGCGCTCGAAGACCAGGTGCATCGGATCCTCGGCGACCCGGATGATCCGCACGCCCTCGGCCGTGTGGTCGGTCGTCGGATGGGTCTCGGCGTCGGTCCCGGCCTGGTGGCGGCACAGGACGACCACCTCGTGCCCGGACCGGGCGAGATGGCAGGCCAGTGCGTGCACGTGCCTGGCCAGGCCGCCGACCACGACCGGTGGGTACTCCCACGACAACATCAGCACGCGCATGGAAGGAGGTTACTCACGAGTTCACTCGGCGTCGCGGGGGCGGCTGGTGCGGCACGCTCGTGAGTGTTCCGGCCGTCTAGAACCGGCCAGAACACTCACGAGGCGGGACCAGTGTCAGGCGGGGAGGGCGGCTTCGATGGCCTTGACGATGGCCTCGTCCTCGGGCTCGGTCTGCGGACGGAACCGGCCGATGACCTCGCCGTGGGTGCTGATCAGGAACTTCTCGAAGTTCCACTTCACGTCGCCGGCCTCGCCCTCGGCGTCCTGGGTCTGCGTCAGCTCGGTGTAGAGCGGGTGCCGGGCTTCGCCGTTGACGTCGATCTTGGCGAACAGCGGGAAGCTCACGCCGTACGTCGTCGAGCAGAACGTCTGGATCTCCTCGGCCGTGCCCGGCTCCTGCCCGGCGAACTGGTTGCACGGGAAGCCGACGACGGAGAAGCCCTTGTCCGCGTAGCGTTCCTGCAGCTTCTCGAGGCCGGTGTACTGCGGCGTCAGGCCGCACTTCGACGCGACGTTCACCACGAGCAGCGCTTTGCCGCCGAGTGCGCCGAGGGTGGTGGGTTCGTCGGTGATGGTCGTCACGGGGATGTCGTTGATGCTCAAGTTCTTGTGCCCTTCGGAGGAAGTCTTGATCACAGGTTACGCGCGTCGAGGTGGCCGAAGGGGCCGTCCTGCGACCGCAACTCGACGGCGAGTTGCGCGGCTCGCTCGTGCGAACCGGCTCGGATGAGCGACGCCAGCGCGTCGAACCGTTCGGTGTGGACGCGGGCGCGGTCACGGGCGTAACCAGCGGCGGAATCCTTGGTGACCATGAACGCCCAGTCGCTCGACAGCGCGAGCATGGCCTCGGCGGCAGCTTGGTCGCGGGCGGGGTCGCGGGCCGTGCCGTTGCTGGCGATGGCCAGCAGCCGACCCTGCAGTTCTGTGTTCGCCGTCACCATGTCGGCCACCTGCTCGCCGTCCCAGACGCGCCAATCCTTGCCCGAGCCCCACGACGACGCCGGCAGGTCGATCGGCGCGCCGACGTGGCCGGCGTCGAGGGCGCCGCGCAACGTCGTGACGTTGACCCCGGCCTCCGGCAACGCCCTCAGCACCCCTTCGAGCCACGCCGGGCCCTCGTGCCACCAGTGTCCGAAAAGTTCGGTGTCGTACGCCGCGACGACCATCGGCGGGCGGCCGTGCTCGGCGCGCAGCGACCGCAGCCTGTCGACGACGGTCTCGACGAAGTCCTTGACGTGCAAGCGAAGTGTGTCGGCCGCGAGCGCGGGATCGTAGGGCTCCTTGTCGGGTGGCTCGACCTGCTTCCCCGTCACGCGTGAAGGCTTGAGGCCGACTTCGTGATCCCACGTGTGGAAGTCCCGATATGCCGCGTGTCCCGGGTACCCGGCCTTCGGCGACCACACACGGTACGTCACTTCGAGGTCGCGACCGAACGCGTAGACGTCCGACGAACCGACCGGACGGGCAGCCGAAGTGTTGCCGCGCAACGACGGTCCGTCCACCATGAACCGCTGGACACCGGCCGCCGCGTAGTCGTTTTCCATGCCCGGCGCGTACCCGCATTCGGGCGCCCAGATGCCTTCCGGGCGTCGTCCGATGCGCAACGCCGTGTCGTCCAGGCCGCCGCGCAGGGCGAAGGACCGCACCCGCGGATCAAGAAGTGGCTGGAACGGGTGTGTCAGCGGACCGCCGAGCAGCTCGATCGTCCCGGCGTCCACAAGGGACCGCAGGATCGGCGAGAAACCGTGCCGCCAGCGGGTTTCCAACTCTTCGACGGCTCGTGTCGCGGCCTGGTACTCGCTGGCGGCCAGGTCGCGCGTCAGCGGGTCGCCGCGCCACAGCGTCGACGCCTGCTGGGCGCGCAGCTGCCAGTTCCCGAGCCAGCTGTGGAACTCGCGCAGGCTGTACGGATCGTCGAGCTGCGCGGCGAGGACGGGCGTGACGCCGAGGGTCAGCACGTCCCGTTTGCCCTCGTCGGCGAACCGCCGCAGCAGGTCGACCATCGGGAAGTAGGTGTGTGCCCAGGCCTGGTAGAGCCATTCCTCGCCCACCGGCCAGGATCCGTGGTGCGCGAGCCACGGCAGATGGCTGTGCACGACCAGGCAGAAACTGCCTTCGATTTCGCTCACGGCCGCACCGCCACCGCGACGAGGTCGAGGCTCGTGTCGACGTCTTCGCCGTGCACGATGAAGTCCGCCGCGCTGATCGCTTCGACGTCGGCGAGCAGCGCCGGGGGCCATTTCGCCTGGCCGGGGAGCTCGCCCATGACGACGTCGAGTTGCGCGTCGATGATCGACCCGCCGTACGCCGCGTCGAGAGCGCGTAGCGACGGGCCGTGGTGCAGGCCGTGCAGGCGTTCGACGGAGAACCCTGCCGCGCGCAGCAGCGAGTCCAATTCGGACGCTGCGAGTTCCCTGGTGTGGTAAGGATTCAGCGGGGTGTCGCGCCCCGGCGTGAAGGTAATCCGGTTCGGCGTGGTGACCAGCAGCCGTCCGCCGGGCCGCAGCACACGGAAGCATTCGGCGAGGAAGCCGTCCTGGTCCCAGAGGTGTTCGATGACCTGGAAGTTCGCCACGACGTCCACTGTGGACGAACGCAGCGGCAGCACCGCCAGGTTCGCGCGGACGGGCTCGACTTCGGGATACCGCACCGCCACGTGCTCGATCGCGGGCCGGTCGTAGTCGAGGGCGACCACCCGCCGCGCGCGGGCGGCGATGAACGCGGCACCGTAACCTTCGCCACAGCCCGCTTCGAGGACCGTCGCGTCCACGCAGTACGGCAGCAGTTCGAGGTAGGCGGCTTCGTGCCGCCTGAACCAATAGTTCTCCTCGGCGATGCCCGGCACGGTGCGTTCCCCGGTCAGGTGCAGCGCTTCGGCCCTGGATCGCGTCGTCACGCCGCGACCCTATCCCGAGGGCCGCGGGGCTCAGCTCACCGGCGACACTGTGATGCTCAACGCCCCAGGGCCGACATGGGCGCCGATTATCGCGCTCGCGTCGACGAGGTGGCTGTCGCGCACGTTCGGGATCCGCTTGCCGATCTGTTTGGCGACTTCGACCAGTTCGTCTTCCGCGCCGAAGCGGGTGATGGCGAGGTCGACGGTCAGGTTCCCGGCCGCTTTCGTGGCGACTTCGACCATCTTCGCCATCGCGCGCTTCGTGCCGCGGACCTTCGAGTGCGGCGACACCTCGCCGTTCTTGACGATGAGCAGGGGTTTGATCGACAACGCCGTGCCGAGCATCGCCTGGGCGGAGCCGATGCGGCCGCTGCGCCGGAGGTATTCGAGGGTGTCGACGTAGAGAAGTTCGGTGGCGGTACGGCAGCGGTTCTGGGCGGTGTCGAGCACCCGGTGGATGTCGGCCCCGGCCGCGGCCGCGCGGGCGGCCGAGATGGCGGCGTAGCCCATGCTCATGCCCAGCGTGGCGCTGTCGAGTACGTAGACGGGGATGGAGACCTGCGTGGCCGCTTCGCGGGCCGCGTCGGCGGTCTGGGACATCCGGCCGGACAGGTGGATGCTCACGATCGCCGAGGCGCCGGAGGCGGCGGCCTCCTGGTAGGCCCAGAAGAACGCGCCGATGTCGGGCGGGGTGGTGGTGACCGCCCGGAAGTCCCTGATCGCCTGGATCAGATCGGCGCGGGCGAACCGGTGTTCGTCGTCGACGTGACCATCGATGTGCAGTTGGAGCTGCACTACCTTGACGCCCCATTGGGCGGCTAACCGGTCGGGCAGACAGGAGGTCGAGTCCGTGATGACCGTGACGTGGGCGGGCATGGTCGGGGAGGTTAACGCTTAACCACCTACCAGCAGTAGCCCCACCGTTAAGCCGACCGGGCTAAGGAATCCTCGAATGGCCCAACCCGGCAAGTATCGGGACGATCGTCCCGATAAAACGTGCATCCAGGTGAATGCGGTCACCTCAGCAAGCCACGGCCGCCGTTTGCCCATAATCTACCGGCCAGTAGAGCCCTGTCCGGGCGTGAACGCGCTCCAGTAGCGGGAGGTCGAAGAAGACCCATGACGAATATCGTTGTCCTGGTCAAGCAGGTGCCCGACACCTATTCCGAGCGCAAGCTCTCCGGCACGGACCACACTCTGGACCGTGAATCCGCCGACGCCGTCCTAGACGAGATCAACGAGCGCGCGGTCGAAGAGGCGCTGAAGATCAAAGAAGCTGGCGAAGGCGAAGTGACCGTGCTCGCGGTCGGTCCGTCGCGCGCCACCGATGCCATCCGCAAGGCCCTCTCGATGGGCGCCGACAAGGCGATCCACGTCACCGACGAGGCGCTGCACGGCTCCGACCTGCTGGCCACGGCCAAGGTCATCGCCGCCGCGATCCGCAAGGTCGAGGGCGTCGACCTGGTCATCGCCGGGAACGAGGCCTCCGACGGCCGCGGTGGCGCCGTCCCCGCGATCGTCGCCGAGCTGCTGGGCTTCCCGCAGCTCACCCACGCTCGTCAGTTGTCCGTCGAGGGCACGACCGTCAAGGTCGACCGCGAGACCGCAGACGAGGGCCTCACGCACCTCGAAGCGACCCTCCCGGCGCTGATCAGCGTCACCGAGAAGATCAACGAGCCGCGTTACCCGTCCTTCAAGGGCATCATGGCCGCGAAGAAGAAGCCCGTCGAGACGTACACCGTCGCCGACCTGGGCCTGGACGCCGGCGAGGTCGGTCTCGCCAACGCGTGGTCGACCGTCGTCGAGGCTTCCCCGAAGCCGCCGCGCACGGCCGGTCAGCGCGTCGAGGACGAGGGCGACGGCGGCACAAAGGTCGCTGAGTACCTCGTCGGCCAGAAACTCATCTGAGACAGGAGACGCAGAATGTCTGAAGTACTCGTTCTCGTCGACCACGTCGACGGTGCGGTCAAGAAGGTCACCCTCGAGCTGCTCACCGCGGCCCGTGCGCTCGGCGAGCCGTCCGCGGTCGTCGTCGGCGCGCCCGGCACCGCGGGCAAGCTGAAGGAGTCGCTCGCGTCCTATGGCGCGGCGAAGGTCTACGTCGCTGAGTCCGAGGACGCCACGGCGTACCTGGTGACCCCGAAGGTCGACGCGCTCGCCGCGTTGGTGGAGAAGGCTTCCCCGGCCGCCGTGCTGGTCGCCGCCACCGCCGAGGGCAAGGAGGTGTCGGGCAGGCTCGCCGCCCGGCTCGACTCCGGCCTGCTGATCGACGTCGTTGGCATCAACGCCGACGGCACCGTGGAGCAGTCCATCTTCGGTGGCGCGTTCTCGGTGAAGTCGAAGGTCGCCAAGGGCACGCCGATCATCTCGGTGCGTCCCGGCGGCGTCGAGGCGGAGGCGTCCGATGGCGCCGCTGCCGAAGAAGCCGTCGAGCTGCCCGCCGTCGACCCGGCGAAGTCCGCTCGGATCACCGGTGTCGAGCCCATCATCGGCGGCGACCGTCCCGAGTTGACCGAGGCGTCGATCGTCGTCTCCGGTGGCCGCGGGGTCGGCTCGTCGGAGAAGTTCGACGTCATCGAGAAGCTCGCCGACTCGCTCGGTGCCGCTGTCGGCGCTTCGCGTGCCGCGGTGGACTCGGGTTACTACCCGGCGCAGTTCCAGGTCGGCCAGACCGGTAAGACGGTCTCGCCGCAGCTGTACATCGCGCTCGGCATCTCCGGGGCGATCCAACACCGCGCCGGCATGCAGACGTCCAAGACGATCATCGCGATCAACAAGGACGCCGAGGCGCCGATCTTCGAGATCGCCGACTTCGGTGTCGTGGGCGACCTCTTCAACGTGGCCCCGCAGCTGACCGAAGCCGTCACTGCCCGCAAGGGCTGAGGGCGACTGGACGTGAAGGCCACCTTCATTGCGTAATCCGTTGTGAAGGTGGCCTTCACGTACCTGTGAGGAACCTGAGAACCCGCAATTTACTTAACGTGCACTATTCGGTCATCGGATCGCCCACGCGTACGTTTCTTTACGGCGAGTACACCTAGGGCATGACGTCGTCACAGGTCCTCGTCAGCACCGATCAGCCGGGTGTATCCCTCCCGGCCGACGCGCCCCGCTACTCCCTCCTCGTAGCCCATGACAACGATGAAGTCGTTGCCGCACAAAGACTTCGCTACCAGGTCTTCGCCGAGGAGATGGGCGCGACGTTGCATTCGCCGCGGCCAGGACTCGACGTCGACGAGTTCGACGCGTTCTGCGACCACCTGGTCGTCCGGGACGACAACAGCGGCGAGATCGTCGGCACCTACCGGATGCTCCCGCCCGAGCGCGCCCGTGAATCCGGCCGCCTCTATTCCGACGGTGAATTCGACCTGACCGCCCTCGCGGGACTGCGCGGCTCGCTGGTGGAGACCGGCCGGTCGTGCGTCCACCCCGACCACCGCGGCGGCGGCGTCGTCAGCCTGGTGTGGGCCGGGATCGCGCGCTACATGCTGCTGTCCGGACACCGTTACCTCGCCGGCTGCGCCTCCGTGCCGCTCGCCGACGGCGGCAGCCATGCCGCAGGCGTGTGGGATGTCTTGCGCAGGAAGCACTTCGCCCCCGAGTCCCAGCTCGTCACCCCGCTGAACCCGTGGTCGGCGGACGGCATCGAGCGGCCTTCCCGCGCGACGCTCCCGCCGTTGATCAAGGGGTACGTGCGGCTCGGTGCCAAGGTCTGCGGACCGCCGGCGCACGATCCCGAGTTCGGCGTCGCCGACTTCTTCGTCCTTCTCGACCTGCAGAACGTCGACGAGCGCTACCTGAAGTTCTTCCTCGGGACAGGCTCGTGAGCCACGCCTGGATGCCGAAGGCACCCTGCGGCGACGCCTGCCTGACGACCGGAGAGCCGACCGTCGGCCGTGTGCGTCAGGCGTTCAGGATGTTCTCCGCCGTCGGGGTCGTCCTGCTCACGCTTCCGGTCTCGCCCGCGTTCGTCCTGCTGCGGGGACGTGCTCGGATCAGGTTCGTCAGGCTCATCTTTTCCGCGCTGCTGCGGGCTTTCGGGGTTCGGCTCGTGGTCAACGGCGACCGGGATTTCCCGGACGCCGGGCGTGGCGCGCTCGTCGTCAACAACCACATTTCGTGGCTCGACATCGTCGCCGTCAACGCCGTGCGGCCGATGCGCGCGCTGGCGAAGTCCGAGATCGCGAGCTGGCCGGTGCTCGGCGGGCTCGTGGCGCGCGGCGGCAGCATTTTCCTCGACCGCGAGAAGCTTTCGACGCTGCCGGGGACGATGGCGGAGCTCGCCGAAGCGCTGCGCGGCGGCGCGCTCGTGAACGTCACCCCCGAGGGCACCACCTGGTGCGGGCTGGCGTCCGGGAAGTTCACCACCGCGACGTTCCAGGCCGCGATCGACGGCGGCGTGCCCGTGCGGCCGATCGCGCTGCGCTACCGGCTCGCCGACGGCCGGGAGACCAGTCGTCCGGCGTTCATCGGCCCCGAGTCGCTGATCGCCTCGCTGCGTCGCGTCGCCGCGCTGCGCGGCCTGGTGCTCGAGGTGTACGTCTGCCCGGAGATCGCGCCGGGCCGCGCCGCCGACCGCCGGGAACTCGCCGAGCTCGCGGAGTCCGCCGTGCACGCCGCACTCGGCACCGTCCGCATCCCCTCCCAGTCCCGCCGCCGCACCCCGGCGCCACTCCCACTCCCACCCGCCCCAGCCGCCCCTCTCGCCCCACACTGAGAGACCGCAACTCGCCGTCGAGTTGCGGTAGTTGATGCCTGCAACGATCGCAACTCGCCGTCGAGTTGCGATGCCGGATGGCCCGCCGGGTTGACTTCCAGTGGGCTGGAGGTTGCAGGGTTCGAGGGTGACGATCACCGAACCCCGACGCGGCGTGCTGTGGACGCCGGAGCACCGCACCACCACGGTCGGCCTGCTTCTGGTGGTGACGCTCGTCGCGTTCGAAACCATGGGCGTGGCCACCGCGATGCCCACGATGGTTGCCGATCTCCACGGCCAGAGCCTCTACTCCTGGCCGTTCACCGCGTCGCTGATCGCCAGCGTCGTCGCGACCGTCCTCTCGGGCCGGATCGGCGACCGCCGCGGCCCGGCGCCGGCGCTGCTCGCCGGCCCGGCACTGTTCACGGCGGGCCTGCTGGTCGCCGGGACGGCAAACGCGATGCCGATGTTGCTGCTCGGCCGCGTGCTCCAGGGCTTCGGCACCGGCCTGCTCCTGGTGTCCGTCTCGCTGCTCATCGCGCTGACCTACGCCGACCGCGAACGCCCGGTGATCTACGCAGCCAACGCCGCCGCCTGGGTCCTGCCCGCGGTGATCGGGCCTTCGGTGGCCGGGGTACTGACCGTGACCGTCGGCTGGCGATGGATCTTCCTCGGGCTCGTGCCGCTGGTGGTCCTGGCCGTCGCGCTGCTGGTGCCCGTCATCCGGCGGCTCCCGGAGCACCGGCCGGGCGAGCGGACGCAGCGAGCCGGTGTCCCGGCCGCGGTCTCGGCCGCGCTCGGCGTTGCCGCGTTGAGCTGGGCCGCGCAGCATCCGTCGCTGCCGGCGCTCGGCTACGGCGCGGCCGGCCTGGTCGCGCTGGGATTGTCGCTCCGCAAACTCCTGCCGGCGGGCACGCTGACCTCCCGCCCGGGCCTGCCGACGGTCGTCGCGTCGCGTGCGCTCATCAGCGGCGCCTACACCGGCATGGAGGCCTACCTGCCGTTGACGATGAGCACGGTCCACGGCTACAGCCCGGCGCTCGCCGGTTTGCCGCTGACGATCACCGCGCTGGGCTGGTCCGGCGCCTCGGCGCTGCAAGGCCGCCGGCTGGACTGGTCCCGCGAGGCTTCGCTGCGCCTCGGGTTCGTGCTGGTCGCCGCCGGGCTGGTGATCTTCGCTTTCGTCTCGCAGCCCTGGTTCCCCGGCTGGCCGGCGTTCGCGGCCTGCCTGATCGGCGGGTCCGGGATGGGCCTCGCGATGCCCGCGATTTCGGTGCTGCTCCTGCGTTTCTCGCCCGAGGACCAGCGCGGCTTCACCATGTCCGCGATGCAGCTCGGCGATTGGGTCGGTTCGGCGCTGACCGTCGGTCTCGGCGGAGTCCTGCTCGCGGCGCTGGCTTCGGCGAGCCATCCTTCGCCCGCTGTCGCGGCTCTCACTGTCGCTATGCTGGGCATCGCGGCGCTCGGCGTCTTCCTGACGGGTCGGTGGCCCGCCAAGGGGTGAGCCGGAGGGACTATCCTGGGGCAGCGATGACCTATCTCGACCACGCGGCGACGACTCCCATGTTGCCCGAAGCCATAGCGGCGATGACCGAGGCGATGTCCACTGTGGGCAACGCCTCTGCCCTGCATTCCTCCGGACGCCGCGCACGGCGCGTAGTCGAAGAAGCACGCGAAGTCATAGCAGCCGCGCTGGGCGCTCGCCCGTCCGAGGTTCTGTTCACGGGCGGCGGCACGGAAAGCGACAATCTCGCGGTCAAGGGCATCTTCTGGGCGCGAAACTCCGCCGAGCCCGCGCGCCGCCGCATCCTGGTCGGAGCCGTCGAACATCACGCCGTGCTCGACGCCGTCCAGTGGCTGGCCGAGCACGCGGGCGCCGAACCGACCTGGCTCGACGTCGACGACCAGGGCCGGGTTTCGCCGGAAACCCTGCGTGCGGCCATCGAGAGCGACCCCGATGCTGTGGCATTGGTCACCGTCATGTGGGCGAACAACGAGGTCGGCACCATCAACCCCATCGCCGAACTGGCCGCCGTCTGCGCCGAGTACGACGTCCCGATGCACACCGATGCCGTCCAGGCCGTCGGCGCGGTTCCGGTCGACTTCGGGGCCAGCGGCGTCAGCGCGTTGACGCTCACCGGGCACAAGGTCGGCGGTCCGTACGGCGTCGGCGCGCTCCTGCTGGCCAGGGACACCGCGTGCACCCCGCTGATGCACGGCGGCGGGCAGGAGCGCGATGTCCGGTCCGGCACGCTGGACGTCCCGGCGATCCACGCGTTCGCCGCCGCCATCGAGGTCACCGTCGGCAGGCAGCGCGAGCACGCCGAGGGGCTGTCCGCGTTGCGTGACAACCTTGTCGCTGCTGTCCGGCGCGAGGTGCCCGACGCGGTGCTCAACGCCGCCGAGGCCGAAAGGCTGCCCGGCACCGCCCACTTCACGTTCCCCGGCTGCGCGGGCGACAGCCTGCTGATGTTGTTGGACGCCAAGGGAATCGAATGCTCGACGGGGTCGGCCTGCACGGCAGGCGTCGCCCAGCCCAGCCACGTCCTCCTCGCGATGGGCGCCGATCCGGCCGCCGCGCGGGGCTCGCTGAGGTTCTCCCTCGGCCACACCTCGACGCAGGCCGACGTCGACGCGCTCGCTGGGGAGATCGGCGGGGTGGTCGGCCGCGCCAGGCAGGCCGGGTTGGCGGGGATGCGTAAGCAGAAGACAGTCAAGAGTGCCGAAGAAAAGGTGGAGGTGTAGGGGAATGCGAGTTCTGGCCGCGATGAGCGGGGGCGTGGATTCGGCGGTGGCCGCCGCGCGCGCGGTGGACGCCGGACACGAGGTCGTCGGTGTGCACCTCGCACTGTCCGCCAAGCCCGGCACGCTGCGCACGGGTTCGCGGGGCTGCTGCACGATCGAGGACTCCCACGACGCCCGGCGGGCCGCGGACATCCTCGGCATTCCGTTCTACATCTGGGACTTCGCCGAGCGGTTCACCGAAGAGGTCATCGAGACCTTCGTCGGGGAGTACGCCGCCGGCCGCACCCCCAACCCGTGTGTCACCTGCAACGAGAAGATCAAGTTCGAAGCGTTGCTGGACAAGGCGATGGCGCTCGGGTTCGACGCCGTCGCGACCGGCCACTACGCGCGACTGGCCACTGTGGACGGTGCGCCCGAGCTGCGGCGCAGCGCCGACGACGGCAAGGACCAGTCGTACGTGCTCGCGTCGCTGACCCCGGAGCAGTTGCGGCACGCCATTTTCCCGCTCGGCGGCTCGTGGAAGACCGAGGTCCGGGCGGAGGCCGAGGCGCGCGGACTGTCCGTCGCGAACAAGCCCGACAGCTACGACATCTGCTTCATCCCGGACGGCGACACGAAGAAGTTCCTCGAGGGCAAGCTCGGCCAGCACCCCGGCGCGCTCGTCGACGCCGAAACCGGCGCGGTGCTGGGGCAGCACACCGGCGTGCACGGGTTCACCGTCGGGCAGCGCAAGGGACTCGGCATCGAGGCGCCTGCCGCCGACGGACGGCCGCGGTACGTGCTGTCCCTGGAGCCGGTTTCGGGCACGGTGAAGGTCGGTTCCGCGGAGGATCTCGGCGTCGCGGTGATCGAGGCCGACCGGCCGATCTGGCCGAACGAGCGTCCGCTGGACGGGCCCACCGAGTGTGTCGTGCAGGTGCGCGCCCACGGCGGCACGGTAGAGGCCGTCGCCGAGGCGATCGGTGGAACCGTCCGCATCCAGCTGCGCGAGCCGCTCCGCGGTGTCGCCCCCGGCCAGGTTGCCGTGCTGTATCGGCCGCACGCCGATGGCGACATCGTCCTCGGCAGCGCGAAGATCGCCTCCACGGCGTAGGGCGGCTACAGAGCGAGCTTGAAGCCCTGGTGGCTGGCGACGAAGCCGAGCCGCTCGTAGAAGCGGTGAGCGTCGACCCGGGACATGTCCGAGGTCAGCTGCACCAGCACACAGCCGCGTCGGCGCGACTCGTCGATCGCCCACTTCATCAGCGTCCCGCCGAGGCCGCTGCCGCGCTGGCCGGAGTGCACCCGCACGCCTTCGATCTGGCCGCGTAGCGAGCCCTTGCGGGACAGCCCGGGGATGAACGTGAGCTGGAACGTGCCCACGACGGCACCATCGAGGTCCGCGACCATCAGGAGCTGGTTCGGGTCGGCGTCGATGTCTTCGAACGCCTTGAGGTACGGGCCGAGGTCGTCGACCGAATCCCGGCTCGCGCCGAGCTGGTCGTCGATGAGCAGCCGCACGATCGGCTCGACGTCTTCGCGGATGGCCTGCCGGATCTCGGTCACGGCTTTGATTATGGCAGCGCCGTCGCTACGAGCCCAGTGCCATCAGGCGCTGCGCGGCGACGGTGGTGCCGTCGGTGCGGACGTTGGCGGCGACGTCGTTGGCGCGGGATGTCACCTCGGGTCGGAGCGCGCGCTCCAGCGCCGTGGCCAGCGAGTCGGCGGTCGGGACGCCGGGAGCGTGTGCGGTGCCGATCCCGAGCTGGTCGACTCGGCCGGCCCAGTAGTGCTGGTCGTACTTCTGCGGAACGATGACCTGGGGCGCGCCGGCCCGGCCGGCTGCGGTGGTGGTGCCTGCCCCGCCGTGGTGGACGGCGGCGGCGACGCGGGTGAAGAGCGCGTGGTGGTTGACCTCGCCGACGGAGAGCCAGTCGGGTTCGTCGTCCAGCGGCGACAGGCCGGCCCAGCCGCGCGCCACGACGGCCCGCCGGCCCAGTTCGCGCGCCGATTTGAGCATCTCCCGGCCGAGGCCTTCCGCCGCGCTCATGCTGCCGAAGCCGAAGTAGACGGGTGGTTCGCCGGCATCGAGAAACGCCTCCAGCTCGGGCGAAAGCGGACTCTCGTCCGGCAGAATCCAGGCGCCCGTCTGCACGACGTCCAAGTCCGAGGGACGCGGCCACGGCCCCAACGTCGGGTCGGCGGCCAGCCAGGGCGCGCCGGTGAACATGTGGTCCCGCACGTCGGCGACCGCGGGCAGGCCTGCTGACGCCAGGTATGAGTTGAGCGCGACGCCGGAGCTCTCGTTCCAGCGCTGTGCGTCCTCGGCCCACAGCGTGAGGTTGTCCGGCGTCTGGGACGTCGGCAGCGGTCCGAACATCGGGAGCGGCGCGTGGTGCGGGGACGGCAGTGTCACCGGGCAGAAGCTCGTGTAGACGTAGTGGATCCCGAGCTGTTCGGCGATCGAGCGGACGGCCATCATCATCGCTCCACCAGCCACGATGACGTCGCAGCCCTCGGCTGCCGCGGAGATGGTGGTGAACTGGTTGGCGATGGTGGCTTCCAGCAGTTGAAGCCGCTGTTCCGGGGTGAACTTGGACGGCACGACCTGCTGGCCTGCCTTCGCGGTGTGGCGCACTTCGGGGCCGATGGGCACGACGGGGATCCCGAGGCCCTCGATCCACTCGCGGAAGTCCGGCGGCACGCACACGCGGATCTCCTGGCCGAGTGCCCGCAGCTCCAACGCCAGCCCCACCACCGGCTGGACTTCGCCACGTGACCCGATCGTGGACAGCAAGACACGCATGAAACTCCCCGGTGACGGCAACTCGAAGGTGAGCCATGATTCTGGGCCGTCACCGGGGTCTTGCCGCAAGTCCCCCTATCGGCTATATGTTTAAAGGGGAAGAGAAGCGGGCCGTGTTCGTCCGGCGCTCCGAGTCGCCCCGAAACCCGCACCGGCTCCAGCGCTAGGGCGCGGTGTATCGCCGTACGCCGTCAACCTCCGCCGCGGCGAGTTTTCCTTGCGAGACCAGCAAGTCCAGGTGGGCGCCGGTTTCGAGCACGGCGAGCGTCTGGTTGAACGCGTCCATTTCGGACAGTTTGCGTAGCCGCCTTGTCCAGCCGAGGCTCGCCGCTGTCTCGTACGCCGTGGTCGCGCCGCCGAGGATCTTCGCACCCATGGTTTCCAGCCGCTGCCGGTGATGTTCCAGCAGTTCGTCCACCCTTTCGTGCACACTTTCGGACACTGGGCCGTGCGCGGGCAGCAGGCGTGTGTCGGGCATGGCCCGGACGAGGCGCAGCGAGTCGAGGTAGTCGTTGAGCGGCAGGTCGGCTATCGCGGGCTGGAAGCCGATCGACGGCGTGATGTGTGGCAGGACGTGGTCGCCGGAGAACAGCAGGCCGGCTTCACCGTCGACGAACACGACGTGCCCGGTGGTGTGGCCGGGCGTGTGGACGACGTCGAGCTCACGACCGGGAAGCACAGTCCGACGCCCGGGCGTCAACCACTCGTCGGGGTCTTCCCAGTCGCCCATGTCCGTGCGCTCGAACCCGTCGAACATCCTGCCCAGCGCCTCGACGACGAGGTCGGCGCCACTGCGGCGAAGCAGTTCGATCTGCGCGAACATGCCAAAAGCGTCCGGGTTTGCGGAGATTTTGAGCGACGGCTCCTCGAGCGCACCCAGCGCGACTTTGCTGCCGAACTCCCGTCGCAGCGCGACAGCCTGCGTGTAGTGGTCACGGTGGACATGGGTGACGAGGAACTGGCTGATGTCCCCGAGCTGGGCGCCGATGCCCTTCAACGCCGTCGCGAGCTGCTCACGGGCGGCGTCCAGCGCCCATCCGGAGTCGATCATCACCAGTTCGGTGCCATCGGTGATGGCGTACACGTTGACCGCGCGCAACGCGTCGTTCGGCAGCGGCAGCGGGATCCGGTACACCCCCGGCGCGGCCGAGTAGATCCCTGGTTCGGTCCAGTCGCGCCCGGTGTCTTCGCTCAACGGCTCCACTGTGCGAGACCTCCTCGTCATCGTTCCCCGTAAACACCTTGACCCGTTATTGACCAAGTGTCTACTGAGAGCCTGCGAGACGCACGTCACCTGTCAAAAGCGGCGGTCGTGCATCGGCGCGTCGTGGTTCAGCGTGGCTGCTGGGGCTGGCTGGTCCGGTGCCGTTGTGTACGAAACGTCCCCCGATACAAATGATTTGTACTAAACGTCCCCCGAGTCGCTGGCGCGCGGGCCACAACGCCACCAAGGTGGCCCTGAGGGGTCCCCGCACCCGGGGCCCCACCAGCACTGTCAAAAGCGGTTTTCGGGCGGGGCGTCCTGGTTCAACGCCGTGTCGATGGTCAGCGCGGCGGCGACGACCAGCGTGGCCAGCGGATCCTGCAGCGGACGCGGGATGTGCACCGCGTAGTTGTCCGCCGTCGACCACCTCCTGTCGAACAGGCTCTGAAACTTCTTGTCCACCCGCGCGATCTGGTTGCCTGCCTGGTCGGTGACCTCGAAGTCCCAGGACAGCCAGTTTTCCGCGGTGATCGCGCCGACGGGCTGTCCGTTGACCGTGAAGTCGAACCGGATCTTGCCGAAGACGTTCGCCTGCACGATCTCGCCGATCGGGGAGTCGTCGGCCCTGGTCACCAGGAACTTCGACTTGATCACCTTCGCCGGCCGCATGACCTTGAACATCGTGCTGTTGCTGGCGTCGCGGATCTCGAACTTGTGCGTGAGGAACTGGTCGTACTTGGTGAACAACCGGATCGCTTTCTGCATCCCGCCCTGGCCGACCTCGATGATGCTGCCGATCCGCTGGCCTGCCTGATTGCTCACGGTGTACTCGTTGGTCAGCTCGAACATTTTCGCGCGCTGGTTCACCAGCAGCACGGGTTCGCTGAACAGCGTCCCGCCGGTCGGCCTGGTATAGGCGGCGGGTGCGTGCTGCGGGGGCTGAGCCTGCTGCGCGGGCTGCGTGCTCGACGTCCACGTGCGCCCGTCCCACCACCGGAGCAGCTGGGGTGCCTGCTGATCCGGGTACCAGCCTGGCGGGGGCGGAGGGTTCGTCATGCGGGGGAAGCGTAGTGGCCGCGTGCGTGCCGTGGACCCGGATCCCTGATACGCGGCGAATGTCCGGTCCAGCGTGGGGCCGCGCGCGTCCGGCCGCGCCGACCAAGGATGATGCCGGATGTGAATGACCAAGCTTGGCCCGTCGGCGTCGCCACCGGTATCGGTTCGATGCCGGGTGAGCGCCCGATCGAGGCGGCGGCCGTCGTTTTCGGCGAGCTGCCGGAGATCCCGTACCTGCCCGAGTTGCCCGCGCGGGGCGTCGGGGCCGACATGCTGGGCCGGACGGCGGCGCGGCTGGTCGACATAGCCGTCGACGTCGTCCCCAGCGGTTACCGCGTCACCGCGCACCCCGGCCGCGTCCATCGGCGCGCCCACGACTTCCTCCAGTGGGACCTCGACGCGTTCGAGGAGGCGTCGCAGCGGTCCGGGCTCGCGCTACCGGTCGTCAAGACGCAGCTCGCCGGGCCGTGGACGCTGGCCGCCGGGGTCGAGCTGGCCCGTGGACACCGCGTCCTCACGGACAAAGGCGCGTTGCGCGACTTCGCCGAGTCGCTGCTCTCCGGGCTCGCCGCGCACGTCGCCGACCTGACCTCCCGCGTCGGCGCGCCCGTGATGGTCCAGTTCGACGAGCCGACGCTGCCCGATGTCCTGGCGGGCTCGCTGTCGACGCCGTCGGGCTACGGCACGGTCCGCTCGGTGCCGGCCGCGGAGGCCCGCGCGCTGCTCGCGACGGTGATCGAGGGCGCGAAGGCCATCACCGGGCAGCCGGTGATCGTGCACTGCTGCGCCGCCGAACCGCCGATTCCCCTGCTGCGCTCGGCCGGCGCGGATGTGCTCTCGCTCGACCTCACGTTGGCCGACATCACCGACGCCCGGCTCCTCGACGCGCTGGGTGAGGCGTGGGACGACGGCACGGTGTTCGCGCTCGGCCTGGTCCCGTCGCTCGCCCCGGAGCAAAGCCCCCAGCTGCACGACGTCGCCAAGCCGGCGCTCGACCTCGTCGACAGGCTCGGCTTCGACCGCGAGTTCCTCGCCACCAGAGCCGCGGTCACGCCGACCTGCGGGCTCGCCGGCGCGACCGAGACGTGGGCGAAGGAAGCGCTGAAGCTCAGCCGGGACCTCGCCAGGGCGTTCGTCGAGCCCCCGGAAACCTGGTAGCGCCGGCAACTCGCCGTCGAGTTGCGGTAGTTGCGCACGCTAAGTACCGCAACTCGCCGTCGAGTTGCGGTTCAGCGCTGGGTGATGTCGACGTTCGCGAAGTCGACCTTGAAACCGTTGCCGTCAGGGGACGCGCACATGACTCCGGCGAACACGTCGGGCTCGGCGGGGAAGTACGCGAGACGCGCCATGGTGACCGGCTCCGCCCCCTCGACGCCGTAGCGAACGGTGACGGTGTCGCCGGTGCGATCCACCGAGATCGTCACCGACCCGGGTGAACCCGGCAGCGAGACCACCGACCAGTCCGAGACGTCCCTTGTCACGACGACGCTGAGCAGCTGCTCGCCGCCGACGTATTCGATCCCGGTCTTGACCCAGTTACGTTCGTCGATCCGCAGCAGCACCCCGGCCTGGTCGTAGAGGTCGGTGTACGCGCCCGAGAACGTCGTCGTGAGGGTGAATTCCCCGGTCAGCGTGCGGCCGAGCGCGTGGCCGGTGTCCCGGATGAAGCCGTAGTGCGTCGTGCGCCAGAAGTCCGTGCGGGGCGACGTCGTGACGGACAGCCCGTCGCCGGCCTCCCAGGACGCGGGCGGGTTCAACCAGGACCAGTCGTCGGAACCGAAAACCTTCATGCACCCAAGTTGCCACGAAGTGTCGGACCCGGCGCGTAGCGTGTCGGGAAATCGACCGCTTCGAACCGTCGTTTCAGAACCGAGGTATCCGAGCAGACCATGCGTTTCTTCCGCCGCCGCGCCACCCCCGACAACGCCCCCGATCCGCGCACCCCGTGGCCGGAGCAACCTGTCCAAGCGGACGCGAGGGCGGCCGCGGCAGCGTTCTGGGAGCGCTGGTACGAGCTGCTCCCGCAGATCAGCGCGTCGTTGGGGGACCGGGAGCCCCAGCGGTTCGAACACGATCTGTGCCAGGCCGTCGCGCTACTGCACCCGGACCTGCACTTCTCGCTGGAGCGTGGGCAGCGGTCGATTTACGCGCTGGTTGTCACCGGCCAGGAGGACCCGAAGCTGCGGCCTTATACCGACGCGTGGCGCGAGGCGGGGCCGCAGGACGACGCGATCTGGGAGTACCACGATTCGGTGCCGCCGGTGCCCGATCCCACCGAGGTCACCGTCAACCTGGGCGCGCACCGGATCTCGTTGGCCGAGATCCGGCTGTCCGCGAAGGTCGATGAGAGCGGCGAGCTGGTCGACGTCGCCGTCCACCATCCGCTGTTCGCCGAGCTGGAGCCGGCCGCTCGGTCGACGCTGACGTTCCTGCCGCTGGACGCCACGCTGGGTGAGCGGCTGGCCGCCGAACGGCTCCGCCGGGTCGAGACGGCCGAGGTCGAGCCGGCGGGCGCGATCACCCTGCTGGAGTTCCGTGACCTGGTACGGGGGCTCGGCGGAGAGCCTGCCGAAACTGTCGGTGAGGCTGGTTAAGCTGCTCACTGTGAGCAGCACAGACCTTCCAACGAACGAAGTCGCGACGGCACCGGCCGAGGTGCCCGCCGAGGTCCGCGAGCGCTACAGCGTGCTCGCGGAAGAGGTCCGCGGGCACCAGTTCCGGTACTACGTACTGGACTCGCCGATCGTGTCCGACGGCCAGTTCGACGCGCTCCTGGGGGAGCTGCAGGCGATGGAGGATGCCCATCCCGGCCTCGTCACGCCCGACTCTCCGACGCAGAACGTCGGCGGCACGTTCTCCACGATCTTCACCGCGTACGACCACCTCGAGCGCATGCTCAGCCTGGACAACGTGTTCGACACCGAGGAGCTGCTCGCCTGGGTGGAGCGCGTCGAGCGGGAGATCGGCTCCACGCGGTACCTGTGCGAGCTGAAGATCGACGGTCTCGCCATCAACCTGCTCTACGAGGACGGCAAGCTCACCCGCGCCCTCACCCGGGGCGACGGCCGCACCGGCGAGGACGTCACGCTCAACATACGCACCCTGGAGCAGGTGCCGGACACACTGACCGGCACCGAGCGGTTCCCGGTGCCGAAGCTGGTCGAGGTGCGCGGCGAGGTGTTCTTCCGGGTGGAGGACTTCCTCGAGCTCAACGCGAAGATGGTCGAGCAGGGCAAGCCGCCGTACGCCAACCCGCGCAACACCGCGGCCGGTTCGCTGCGGCAGAAGGACCCGAAGATCACCAAGTCCCGCCGGCTGCGGCTGATCTGCCACGGCCTCGGCAAACGGGAGGGGTTCGAGCCGAGCCGTCAGTCCGAGGCGTACGACGCGCTGGCGGCCTGGGGGCTGCCGGTGTCCCCCCACAGCAAGGTGCTCGATTCGGCGCAGGGCCTCACCGAGCGGATCGAGTACTGGGGCGAGCACCGCCACGACGCCGAGCACGAGATGGACGGCATCGTCATCAAGGTCGACGATGTCTCGCTGCAGCGGCGCCTCGGCACCACCTCGCGCGCTCCACGCTGGGCCATCGCGTACAAGTACGCGCCCGAAGAAGCGATCACCACCCTGCTCGACATCCAGGTCAACGTCGGCCGCACCGGGCGCGTGACGCCGTTCGCGGTGATGGAGCCGGTCACCGTCGCCGGGTCCACCGTGGCCATGGCCACCCTCCACAACCAGGAGGAGGTCAAGCGCAAGGGCGTCCTGATCGGGGACCGCGTGGTCATCCGCAAGGCGGGCGACGTCATCCCCGAGGTGCTCGGCCCGGTGGTCGACGCGCGCACCGGCAACGAGCGCGAGTTCGTCATGCCGACCCGCTGCCCGGAGTGCCACACCACGCTGGCGTACCAGAAGGAGGGCGACATCGACATCCGTTGCCCGAATTCGCGGTCCTGCCCCGCACAGCTGCGCGAGCGGCTGTTCCACCTCGGTGGCCGCGGTGCGTTCGACATCGAGGTCCTCGGTTACGAGGCCGCCGCCGCGCTGCTCGAATCGGGTGCTGTCGTCGACGAGGGCGACATCTTTGATCTCACCGAGGAGAAGCTCGAACAGGTCGAGCTGTTCCGTACCAAGGCGGGTGAGCTGTCCGCGAACGGGCGCAAGCTGGTGACCAATCTGGAAACCGCGAAGGACCGTCCACTGTGGAAGGTCATCGTCGGCCTGTCGATCCGGCATGTCGGGCCGACGGCGGCGCAGGCCCTCGCCAGGGAGTTCGGCTCGCTGGAGCGCATCGAGAACGCCTCCGAGGAGGAGCTCGCCGAGGTCGACGGGGTCGGGCCGACCATCGCCCACGCCGTCCTCGAATGGTTCGACGTCGAGTGGCACCGCGAAGTCGTCGAGAAGTGGCGCGCGGCCGGCGTCCGGATGGAAGAGGCGCGTGATGACTCGATCCCGCGGTTCCTCGAAGGGCTGTCGATCGTGGTCACCGGCTCGCTGGCGACGTATTCGCGGGACGAGGCCAAGGAGTCGATCATGTCCCGCGGGGGCAAGGCCGCCGGTTCGGTGTCGAAGAAGACGGCCTTCGTCGTTGTCGGGGACGCGCCAGGCTCGAAGTACGACAAAGCCGTCCAGCTGAAGGTCCCGGTGCTCGACGAGAACGGCTTTACCGTGTTGCTGGAACGCGGTCCCGAGGCAGCCGCGGGGGTGGCGCTACCGACGGAGGAGGTAGCTTCTGCTGAAGCGACCGAATCGACGGGGGAAGCCGAGTGAGCGATTTCGAGATCAGGGCAGCCCTGCCCGAGGAGTTCGACGCGGTCGGGGCGGTGACAGTCGAGGCCTACGCGGCCGACGGATACATCGGCGACAACGTCGAAGACGGCTACGCCGATCAACTCCGTAACGCCGCACGCCGCGCCGAACAGGCCGAGCTGGTCGTCGCCGTGGACTACTCGGGCGAGGTGCTGGGCTCGGTCACCGTTGTCCGTCCCGGCACGGAGCTCGCCGAGATCTCCCGCGACGGCGAGCTCGAGTTCCGGATGCTCAGCGTCACCCCGAACGCCAGGGGCCGCGGCGTCGGGGCCGCGCTGACGGCGGCCGTCCTCGAACGGGCAGGCGGGATCGCTGCCCAGCGCGTCGTCATGTCGAGCCTCGAGCTGATGAAGACCGCACACCGGATGTACGAGCGGCTGGGCTTCACTCGGCTCCCGGAGCGGGATTGGGAACCCGTCCCCGGCATCCAACTGGTCGCCTACTCGTTCGAACTCTGATCCCGCGCCACAACGTGGGTCACAAGGGCTGTCGGTAGCCGAGCGTGGGACTCGGCGCCCTGAACGTGGGACTCGCCGGGCCGGAGTGTGGGACTCGCCGATGTGCTGTGCGAGTCCCACGTTCAGCGAGGGCGAGTTCCACAGTCAGACCGGCGAGTCCCACACCCAGCTCCGGACACCGGCATTCGCCGTACACCGACCCGGCCCTTGCTGCGGTAAAACGCAGCCAGTCCACAGCAACCAGCACCCACACATACGACCGAAGAACCACGAAAGTGCCCTCCTTGCAGACGCTGAGCATCGCACCTCGGCGGCGAGTTGCGGTGAAACTCAGCTGTCCAGGACGACGGAGACGATGCCGGCGAAATGGGCGAGGCGGGCGACTTCGGCCGCGCGGAACATCGGGCCGCCGGGGCGGCCGACCAGCAGTGCTTGGTCCGGCTTGCCCAGCGGGGTCGCGGCGAGTTCGGTGCCGAGCTCCTGCCAGGTTTCGGGGACCCACGAGTCCTCGGCGTCGAGGACGGTCGCGCGCTCCAGCGGGAGCCACGGAATATCGGTGATCTCGGTCTCGGGCGCAGCGCTCGAGGACGCGAGCCGGTGCACCCCGTTCTCGGAGTACTGGAGCACCAGTGACCAGCCCGCGCGGATGATGCGGGGGACCCCTTCGGCCAGGATGGCGAGGCCGGAGGCGGGCTGAGCTGCGATCTCCTCGACGAGTTCGAGCTCGCGGTGGGTGTCGAGCACACCGGCGTAGGGGCGTACGGCGTCGACTTCGACACCTTCGACGCTCTCCGCCGCGGTGATCAGCGCGTCCGGCAGCCTGCCGGACGGGAGTTCGACCACCAGGTCGTCGATCGCGATGCCGTTTCCGCGCTCGACGACGTCGACGCTGAGGATGTCCGCCCCGACCGTGCCGAGGGCGGTGGCCACCGCGCCGAGAGTCCCAGGGCTGTCCGGGAGTTGCACCCGGATCAGGAAGGACAACGTCCGCCCCTCTCACTTGTGGCGTCCCAGCCTTGCCGTGGGACGCGCTAGCCGGGCGCCGATTCTGACAGACCCGGAACGATGATGGGAGCCGTAGCCCGTCCTGCGGGATTACGAAGTCATTCCGGCCGAATCACCGTTACGGTAGCGAATCAGTCGGGTGAACGCAGATCGCGCGGGCCACCCCTGCGATAACCCAGTCGAGTCGACGCGGGCCTTCGCCATAGACTTGCACCTTCGAACAGCGTCCGACCAGCACACCACCCTCCGGAGTTATTCGCGTGCCCAACATTTCCCGCGACGAGGTCGCACACCTGGCCGAGCTGGCCAGGCTGGCCGTAACCGACGATGAGCTGGACATGTTCGCCGGCCAGCTCGACCAGATCCTGGACGCGGTGGCCAAGGTGAGCGAGGTCGCCGGGGCGGACGTGCCCCCGACCTCGCACTCCGTTCCGCTGACCAACGTGTTCCGTGACGACGTCGTGACGCCGGGTTTGACCCAGGCGCAGGCGCTGTCGGGGGCGCCGTCCGCCGAAGAAGGCCGGTTCCGGGTGCCGCGGATCCTGGGGGAGGAGTAGACCGTGTCCGAGCTCATCAAGATGACCGCCAGTGAGCTGGCGGCGAAGATCCAGTCGCGTGAGGTGTCCGCGGTCGAGGTCGCGCAGGCGCACCTGGACCGGATCGCCGAGGTCGACGGCGACGTTCACGCGTTCCTCCACGTCGACACCGAGGGCGCGCTCGCCGCGGCCCGCACGGTCGACGCCGACGTGGCCGACGGCACACAGCCGGCCTCCGCGCTGGCCGGGGTTCCGCTCGCGCTGAAAGACGTGCTGACCACCAAGGGCATCCCCACGACTGTCGGGTCGAAGACCCTCGAGGGCTGGATCCCGCCGTACGACGCCACGGTCACCCGCCGGCTGCGCCAGGCGGGTGTCGTCATCCTCGGCAAGACCAACATGGACGAGTTCGCGATGGGCTCCTCCACCGAGAACTCCGCGTACGGCCCGACGCACAACCCGTGGGACCTCGCGCGCATCCCCGGCGGCTCCGGCGGTGGCTCCTCGGCGTCGCTGGCGGCCTTCGAGGCTCCGCTGGCCATCGGTACCGACACCGGCGGCTCGATCCGCCAGCCGGGCTCGGTGACCGGCACCGTCGGCGTGAAGCCCACCTACGGCGGTGTGTCCCGCTACGGGCTCGTCGCGTTCTCGTCGTCGCTGGACCAGGCCGGGCCGTGTGCCCGGACGGTCACCGACGCCGCGCTGCTGCACGAGGTCATCGCCGGGCACGACCCGCTCGACTCGACCTCGATCGACGCGCCGGTGCCCCCGGTCGTCGCCGCTGCCGCCGCAGGCGCCCGCGGTGATCTGAAGGGCGTCCGCGTCGGGGTCGTCAAGGAGTTCAACGGCGACGGCTACCAGGGCGGTGTCCTGAGGTCGTTCGAGAAGGCCGTCGAGCAGCTTCGCGCGCTGGGCGCCGAGGTCATCGAGGTCTCCTGCCCGAACTTCGTCTACGCGCTGCCGGCGTACTACCTGATCGCGCCGAGCGAGTGCTCGTCCAACCTCGCCCGCTTCGACGCCATGCGGTACGGGTTGCGTGTCGCCGACGACGGTCAGCACAGTGCCGAAGAGGTCATGGCGCTCACCCGCGAAAAGGGCTTCGGTGCCGAGGTCAAGCGCCGGATCATGCTGGGCACGTATGCGCTGTCGTCGGGCTACTACGACGCGTACTACGGCTCCGCGCAGAAGGTGCGCACGCTGATCACGCGCGACTTCGACGCGGCCTTCGAAAAGGTCGACGTGCTGGTCTCGCCGACCACGCCGACGACGGCGTTCAAGATCGGCGAGCGCGTCGACGACCCGATGGCGATGTACCTCGCCGACCTGTGCACCATCCCGTCGAACCTGGCGGGCAACGCGGCCATGAGTGTCCCCAGCGGACTGTCCGATGAGGACGGTCTCCCGGTCGGCCTGCAGATCATGGCCCCCGCACTGGCCGACGACCGGCTCTACCGGGTCGGCGCGGCGTACGAAGTCGCCCGGAACGACGCGGCCGGCGGGTCGCTCGTACACCAGGTCCCCAACCTGGGAGCGGCGAAATGATCAAGGTCAAAGGACTCCTGGGCGTGGCGATTTCGATCCTCGGCGCCGTCGGCGCCATCACGAACGTCCGCGCGGCGAAGGACAAACAGGACAAGCTGGTGCTGGCCAACGCGGGTGCGAGCGCGCTCGCCGCGACCACCGGTGTCCTGCTGGCTCTCCGGAGCCTCCGGAAAGAAGGCGGGAAATGACGGCCGTGGCTGAACTGATGGACTACGCCGAGGTCGTGGAGCGCTACGACCCGGTCCTCGGGCTCGAGGTACACGTCGAGCTGAACACCAACACCAAGATGTTCTGCGGCTGCCCGACCACCTTCGGTGGCGAGCCGAACACCCAGGTCTGCCCGACCTGCCTCGGCCTGCCCGGTTCGCTGCCGGTCGTCAACGGCAAGGGCGTCGAGTCGGCGATCCGGATCGGTCTCGCGCTCAACTGTGAGATAGCCGAGTGGTGCCGGTTCGCGCGGAAGAACTACTTCTACCCGGACCAGCCGAAGAACTTCCAGACCTCGCAGTACGACGAGCCGATCGCCTTCAACGGCTACCTCGACGTCACCCTCGACGACGGTGAGGTCGTGCGCATCGAGATCGAGCGCGCGCACATGGAGGAGGACACCGGGAAGTCGCTGCACAAGGGCGGCGCCACCGGTCGTATCCACGGTGCGGACTACTCGCTGCTCGACTACAACCGGGCCGGTGTACCGCTGATCGAGATCGTCACCAAGATCATCCCGGGGCACGGCGAGCGCGCTCCCGAGGTCGCCCGCGCGTACGTCAGCGCGCTGCGTGATCTGCTCAGCGCGCTGGACGTCTCCGATGTCCGGATGGACCAGGGTTCGCTGCGGTGCGACGCGAACATTTCGTTGATGCCGAAGGGTTCCGACGAGCTCGGCACGCGGACCGAGACCAAGAACGTCAACTCGCTGCGCAGCGTCGAGCGGGCCGTCCGGTACGAGATGACCAGGCAAGCCGCGGTGCTCGCGGGCGGTGGCAAGGTCAAGCAGGAGACGCGGCACTTCCAGGAGGGCGACGGCACGACTTCGTCCGGTCGTACCAAGGAGACCGCCGAGGACTACCGGTACTTCCCGGAGCCAGACCTGGTCCCGATCGCGGCTTCGCGCGAGTGGGTCGAGGAGCTGCGCAAGACGCTTCCCGAGATGCCTTCGGAGCGCCGCAAGCGCATCCAGACCGAGTGGAACCTCTCCGACGAGGAGCTGCGGGATCTGCTCAACGTCGGCGCGGTCGACCTGGTGTCGTCCACTGTGGACAATGGAGCGACCCCGGACGAAGCCCGCTCGTGGTGGGTGAACTTCCTGTCCCAGGAGGCGAACACCCGCGAGGTGGAGCTGGCTGAGCTGGCCATCACGCCGAAGCAGGTGGCCGAGGTCATCGCGCTGGTCAACTCCGGTGAGCTGACGCACAAGCTTGCTCAGCAGGTCGTGCAGGGCGTTCTCGAGGGCGAAGGCGAGCCGGCCGACGTCGTCGAGAAGCGCGGGCTCAAGGTCGTGTCCGACGACTCGGCGCTGCTCGCCGCGATCGACGAAGCGCTGGCCGCCAACCCCGACGTCGCGGAGAAGATCCGCGGCGGCAAGGTGCAGGCCGCCGGAGCGATCGTGGGTTCGGTGATGAAGGCGACCAAGGGGCAGGCCGACGCCAAGCGTGTTCGCGAGCTGATCATCGAGCGTCTGTCCTGAAGTATTTTTCCTTCGCACGCGTCAGCCGGCGCGAGTGGCTCGGCCTCGGTGCCGGGCTGCTCGCGCTGGTTTCGCTGTTTCTGCCGTGGTCGACGCTGAGCGCGAGCGCTTCGGACGTCGAGGCGGGGCTGAAGGCGTTGCCGGCTGACGATGTCGTCCGCAGCGGGTTCATGTCGAGTTTCGTGGCGTGGGTCCCGCCGATTCTGCTGCTGCTCGTCAGCATCGCGGTGGTGCTGTTCGGGCAGGTCCGCAAGGCTCGCGAGAGCGGTCTGCCGCAGCTGTGGCTGGTCGCCGCGGCCGCGATCCTGCTGCTGATGGTGATCAGCTGGTTCGTGATCGCGCTGCAGTTCGACAGCGACCAGCGCGGCCTGTTCGACGCCGGCGGCATCGTGATCCGCGCGGGTTACGGACGCTACATCGGCGTCGCGTGCGGCGGCGTCTCCGTCGTCGTCGCCTTTCTCGACGCCCGTTCCACCCGCGTCCGCCGCTAACGGCAAGGACCGGGCGAATGGGTACTCCCTTGCTGATCCGAGGGTTGGTCGTGTCGTGTCGGTACGCGGTGACAGACGTTTTCGGGTTGCGTCTGAAAGCGCTTTCTGGATACCGTCGGGGCGGTTCCGCCAAGCGTGAGAAGAGGTCGGTAACGATGAGCGTGCCCACCCTGGGTGTCATCCTGAACGGCGCCACCGGCCGGATGGGCTACCGCCAGCATCTGGTCCGTTCGGTGCTCGCCATCCGCGACCAGGGCGGCGTCGAGCTCGCCGACGGACGTCGTGTGCAGGTCGAGCCGCTGCTCGTCGGGCGCAGCGCCGACAAGCTGAGGGAGATCGCCGAGCGGCACGGGGTGACGCGGTGGACGACCGACCTCGACGGCGCGCTGTCCGACGACACGACGTCGATCTACTTCGACGCCCAGATCACCTCCGCCCGTGAGAAGGCGGTGCGGGCGGCGATCGCCGCCGGAAAGCACATCTACGCCGAGAAACCCGTCGCGGAAGCCGCGGGCGACGCGCTCGCGCTGGGCAAGCTGGCGGACGACGCCGGGGTTGTCCACGGGGTCGTGCACGACAAGCTGTTCCTGCCCGGGTTGCTGAAGCTGCGCAGGCTCATCGACGGCGGGTTCTTCGGGCGGATCCTGTCCGTGCGCGGGGAGTTCGGCTACTGGGTGTTCGAGGGCGACTGGCAGTCCGCCCAACGCCCGAGTTGGAACTACCGCGCCGAGGACGGCGGTGGGATCGTGCTCGACATGTTCTGCCACTGGAACTACGTGCTGGAGAACCTCTTCGGCCGGGTGCAGGCCGTCACGGCCAAGGCTGTCACGCACGTGGCGGAGCGGTGGGACGAGCAGGGCGAGCCGTACCCGGCGACCGCGGACGACTCGGCGTACGGCATCTTCGAACTCGAATCAGGCATCATCGCGCAGATCAACTCTTCGTGGTGCGTGCGCGTCAACCGCGACGAACTCGTCGAGTTCCAGGTCGACGGGACCGAGGGCAGCGCCGTCGCGGGACTCCGCAAATGCCGCGTGCAGCACCGGTCCGCGACGCCGAAACCCGTCTGGAACCCGGACCTGCCCGCCACCGAATCCTTCCGCGACCAATGGACCGAGGTCCCGGACAACGCCGAGTTCGACAACGGTTTCAAGGCGCAGTGGGAGCAGTACCTCCGTGACGTTGTCGCCGGACGCCCGCACGTCTACGACTTCTTCGCCGCCGCACGCGGTATCCAACTCGCCGAAGCGGGCCTGACCTCGTCGGCCGAAGGCCGCCGGGTCGTGCTCTAGCCCGGGTGTTTCATGGAGTGCGACCGACGTCAGCCTCGCGCTCGAAGACGTTATGGAGCTGGCAGCCTCCGGCCGCACTGACATTCCTCGTCCTAGATGTGCGACGTGCGGTTGGCGTTGATCTCCTCGTGGTGCGCCATGGCCCACTCGGCCAGGGAGATCACCAGCGGTAGCAGCGTCCGCCCCAGCTCGGTCAACTCGTACTCCACCCGCGGCGGCACCTCCGCGTAGGCCTTGCGGCCGGCCAGGCCGTCCTCGACCAGGTGCTTGAGCGTCAGGGTGAGCATTCGCTGCGAGATGCCCGCCACGGCCTCCTCCAGCTTGCCGAACCGCAGCGGCCCGCCACGCAGCGTGCCGATTACCAGCAGACTCCACTTGTCGCCGATGCGATCCAATACCTCCCGGACCGCGCCGCCCTCGGGTATCCGCATCGCATTCCCTGTGACTTGCGTCATACAGAAGCCTCCTTCCTGGATGCATACATCACTGTGCCTTTTGTCGCCGCCCCAACGCTCACACATGATGTGGCTACGCACAAATGGTAAGGATTGGGGAATACGGTGAACATCACACTTTGGACCGTGCAGGGCCTGCTCGCCTTCGTTTATCTCGCCGCAGGCGGACTCAAGGTCGTTCGGCCGCGCGAGCAGCTCGTGACATCGGGCCGACTCGACTGGATGAAGGACAACTCCGATGCGGCCGTGAAAGCGATCGGCGCGGTCGAGATCCTCGGCGCACTCGGCCTGATCCTGCCCGGGCTGACCGGCATCGCCTCCATCCTGGCCCCGATCGCGGCGGTCGGTCTGGTCGTCGTGCAGGTCGGCGCACTCCGCGTGCACCTGACCCGCAACGAGCGGCAACCTTTGCCCGCCAACGCGATCCTCCTGCTGCTCGCGGCCTTCGTCGCGATCGGCCGCTTCGTGGGCTGAAAATCTCGCAATACCTGCGCTGAGCTGATTGCGCGGGCCGACGAGGCTTATGCGTCAGTGAAGGGATACGTGCGCTCCTAGGGGTTCACCGACACGCCCGTATCCTGAAACAACTCACCACAAGATCAACAAGGTCGAGGCAAGATCAACGCACCATCGCGCGAAAGGCCGCGGCTAGTCCTTGGAACCGGTGGCTTGGGACTGGTCGCGGGGGATGAGGACGAGCCTGTCGTCGCTGGAGCCGGGCTTCCCGCCGTCCTTGTTCACCGTGCCGGCGACGGCGAGCTGCGGGTTGATCAGGCTCATCCCGGCGAGCCTGCCGTAGGACCGGCCGTTCTTGCCGTCGTTGGTCACCGTCGGCTTGCCGGTCACCGAGCCGTCGGGGGCGATCGGGAGGTCTTGCATGTTTCCCGCGATCGACGTCGTCACGGCGACGTAGCCGGTGAAGTCCGCGCAGCCCGCGACCCCGGGCTTGTCCGCCCACGTCCACGCGGGCGCGGTGAGCGGCTTGCCGATCTGCAGGCGGTAGATCGCGTCCTTGTCGGCCAGCCGGTCGGTGACCCAGAGCCGGGCGCCGTCGGTCGACTCACAGATCCCGCCGGGCGCGTGCAGCCCGGAGGCCACCACGGCCGAGCCGGCGACCGGATTGCCGGTGGCCGGCTGGCCCGAAGTGTTGATACGCAGGACCTTGCCGGCGAGGGAGTTCGGATCCGCCGCGGCGTTCGGGTTGCCCGCGTCGCCCGTCGCGACCAGCAGCGCGCTCTTGCCGTCGGTGGCGATCGTGCCGTGGTTGCCCGTGGCGCCCTTCGGGATGCCCGTGAGCACGGCCTTCGGCGGCTGGCCCTTCGCCAGGCGCAGGACGCGGTTGTCGGTGTCGGTGGTGACGTAGACGAAGAGCAGCTGATCCTCGGTGTAGTCGGGTGAGAGCGCGAGGCCGGTGAGACCGCCGTCGCCGGTCGCGACGACCGGGACGGTCGCGAACTCCGTCGACGGCCTGCCCGCGGTCGCCTGCATGATCCGCCCGCTCTTGCGCTCGCCGCCGAACGCCGAGGGCGCGCTGCCGTCGCCCGGCAACGCGGCGACCGCGGACACCGTGTCCAGGCAGGTCGCGATGACGGCCGGGTCGAAGTCCTTGCAGCCCTGCGGCGGCGGGATCGACGTCGAGGACGCCGCCGGGCCGCCACCGGAGGGTGCGCGGGGGGCGGGGTCGTCTCCGGGGAGCTGCGGTTGAGGTCCGCCCTGCGGCGTCAGCTGCGGCGCGGGCACGAAGGTCTGTCCCGCGGCGCTGTTGTCGAACTGGGCGCATCCGGCCAGCAGGAAGCTACCGCCGACGGCCAGGGCCACCAGCCAGGACGGGTTCCGACGGGACCTGGTACGCACGAGGGGGAAGCCTATGCGGGTCGAGGTGAACCTCAAGTAAGAGGTGACCGCTACCGTGGTGATCATGACGGTCACCGTGCTGGTTCCCGACGACGACGGTATCGCCGCGCTGTCCGAGCTCGACGGCGTCCGGGCGATCCGTTACGAGCAAGGCGAGCCGCTGCCGCCCGAAGCGGCGAAGGCCGAGGTGCTGATCCCGGCGGTCAACCGGGCCAGCGGGACTTCGTTCGCCGACCTCCCCAACCTCAAACTGATCCAGCTGCTTTCGGCAGGCGCGGATAACTGGATCGACGCCGTCCCCGATGGGATCCTGCTTTCCACCTGCCGGGGTGCCCACGGAGGCAGTGCCGCGGAGTGGGTCGTCGCCGTGCTGCTGTCGATGTACCGTGAGCTTCCAGAGTTCGCGGCCGACCAGGCCGCGGGCCGTTGGCAGCGTCGAACCACCGAAACCCTGCAGGGCAAGCGAGTCCTCGTGATCGGCGCCGGCGACCTCGGCCGCCAGCTGGCCAGGCGGCTCGAGGCGTTCGACGTCCGGGTCACGATGGTCGGGTTGTCCGCGCGGGATGGTGTCCACGGCGTCCGCGAGCTCCCCGGGCTGCTCGGGGCCCACGATGTGACGGCGCTGATGGTGCCGCTGACGTCGAAAACCCACGGGATGGTGGATGCCGCCTTCCTCGCCGCGATGCCAGCGCACGCCGTGCTCGTCAACGCGTCGCGCGGGCCGGTGGTGGATACCGCCGCGCTGGTCGCCGAGCTGCGGTCCGGCCGGTTGCGCGCGGCTCTCGACGTCACCGACCCGGAACCGCCGCCACCCGGGCACCCGTTGTGGACCGCGCCCGGCCTGATCCTGAACCCACACGTCGGCAGCGCGGTGCACGGGACCCGGCGCCGGTCCTACGCCGTCGCCGCCGCGGAGATCGCCCGGTACGCCGGAGGTGAACTGCCGAACAATCTCGTCCATGGCGAGTATTGAGCTGTGGCCTGGGTTACTGTGCGTGCGTGAGCACTCACGACGACACCTATGACACGAGCGTGCTTTCCGGGGTCGAGGACACCTCCTCCGGTTCGAGGGCACTCGAGACGAAATGGCACGGCGGGCTCGACTTCGGTCTGCTGATCATGCGGGTCGCGCTCGGGGTCACCATGGGGGCGCACGGGCTGCAGCACCTGTTCGGCCTGTTCGGGGGGCCGGGTATCGCGGGGTTCGCGCGGTTCCTCGGCAGTTTCGGTTTCACGAGCCAGACGACGTTGCTGTCGTGGCTCACCGGGATCAGCGAGGTCGGTGGCGGCGCGCTGGTGATCGTCGGCCTGTTCACCCCGCTCGGTGCCACCGCGCTGCTCGGGGTCGCGGTGAACATCGTCTACGCCAAGTGGCACGGCGGGTTCTTCGAGGGCCAGGGCGGCGGGTTCGAGTTCGAGCTGCTGCTCGGTGTCGTCGCGTTGACGTTGCTGTTCACCGGCGCGGGCCGGTTCTCCCTCGACGCCAACACGCCGTGGCGCCGACGTCCGGTGCCGCTCGGGCTGCTCGGCGTCCTGCTCGCGGCCGCCGTTTCGGTCGCCGTGATCGTGCTGTTCCGCTAGCTGCTGGTGAGTGTTTAGGCCGCTTAGAACCGGCCTAAACACTCACCAGTTCGCTACTTGTCCGGGTCGCGGACGGCGCCGGTGTCGGCGGAGGTCGCCATGCGGGCGTAGGCGCGCAGGGCGGCGGTGATCGGCCGCACTCGGTCCTTCGGCTGCCACGGACGCTCGCTGGACTCCATCTTGTCGCGCCGCTCGGCCAGGATCTCCGGGTCGACGAGGAGTTCCAGCCGCCGCTCGTGGATGTCGAGCAGGATCTGGTCGCCGTCCTCGACGAGCCCGATGAGGCCGCCGGCCGCGGCTTCGGGCGAGATGTGCCCGACGGAGATGCCCGACGAGCCGCCCGAGAACCGGCCGTCGGTGATCAGCGCGCACTTCTTGCCGAGTCCCGAGCCCTTGAGGAACGCCGTGGGGTGCAACATTTCCTGCATGCCCGGACCACCCGCGGGGCCTTCGTAGCGGATGACGAGGACTTCGCCCGGCTGGATCTTCTTGCCGAGGATCGCCGAGACGGCTTCTTCCTGGCTTTCCAGCACCCGCGCGGGGCCCTGGAAATGCCACAGGTCCTCGTCGATCCCGGCCGCCTTGATCACGGCGCCGTTCTCGGCGAGATTGCCGCGCAGGATCGCGAGGCCGCCGTCGACGGTGTGCGCGTGCGCGACGTCGTGGATGCAGCCGTCAGCCGCGTCGGTGTCGAGCGAGGTCCAGCGGTTCGACGTCGAGAAGGCCTCGATGGTCCGGACCCCGCCGGGCGCTGCGTGGAACAGCTCGACCGCTTCGGCCGACGGCGACTCGGCGCGGATGTCCCAAGTGGACAGCCACTCCTTCAGCGTCGGCGTGTGTACCGAGGTGACCTCTTCGTTCAGCAGCCCGCCACGGTAGAGCTCACCGAGGATGGCGGGGATGCCGCCGGCCCGATGGACGTCTTCCATGTGGTAGTCCGAGTTCGGCGCGACCTTCGACAGGCACGGCACCTTGCGGCCGATGGCGTCGATGTCGGCGATGGTGAAGTCGACCTCGCCCTCCCGCGCGGCGGCGAGGATGTGCAGCACGGTGTTCGTCGAACCGCCCATGGCCATGTCGAGCGCCATCGCGTTCTCGAACGCGGCCTTCGTCGCGATCGACCGCGGGAGCACGGACTCGTCGTCGTTCTCGTACCAGCGCTTGGCCAGTTCGACGACCGTACGTCCGGCGTTGACGAACAGCTCGCGCCGCGCCGCGTGCGTGGCGAGTGTGGAACCGTTGCCCGGCAAGGAAAGTCCGAGTGCTTCGGTCAGGCAGTTCATCGAGTTCGCGGTGAACATGCCCGAGCACGAGCCGCAGGTCGGACACGCTGAGCGCTCGACTTCGGCCAGGCCCGCTTCGTCGACCGAGTTGTTGGCCGAGGCGGAGATCGTGGTGATCAGGTCGCTCGCCGGGTGGACGACGTCGCCGACGACCACGGCCTTGCCTGCTTCCATCGGCCCGCCGGAGACGAACACGACCGGGATGTTGAGCCGCATCGCGGCGTTGAGCATGCCCGGGGTGATCTTGTCGCAGTTGGAGATGCACACCAGCGCGTCGGCCTGGTGGCCGTTGACCATGTACTCCACCGCGTCGGCGATGATCTCGCGCGAAGGCAGTGAGTAGAGCATTCCGCTGTGGCCCATGGCGATGCCGTCGTCGACGGCGATGGTGTGGAACTCGCGGGACACCCCGCCGGCGGCCCGCACGCCCTCGGCGACGATGTCGCCCATGTCCTTGAGGTGCACGTGGCCGGGGACGAACTGGGTGTAGGAGTTGGCGATGGCGACGATGGGCTTGCCGAAGTCGCTGTCGGTCATTCCCGTGGCGCGCCAGAGCGAGCGAGCGCCCGCCGCGTTGCGGCCGTGGGTGGTGATGCGGGAGCGCAGCGGAGGCATGGCTACTCCAATGTCCTCGTTCTGGGTCGTGCTCGGGTCGTTCGGCAACCGGTGGTGACCGGCGCGGAGACGGCGCCCGGATAGGTGCGCGCGCCAACTGGTCCTACCAATCCTACTCCTGGGCGGAAGCCACTGAGTCGGAGGTGGCGACGGCGGGCTCGGGTGCGGTTACCGCCGGTTCGGCGATCAGCCCGGACGGATCGTGCAGGCGGCCGTCGCTGACCAGCGAGAGCACCGGCAGGTGCCGGGTGCGCACGGTGGGCAGCCGGACCTGGCTTTCGTCGGCGAGTACGGCGCTGACCTTGGATTTCTTGTTCAGTGCAAGTCCCTTGAGCTCCGACCAGGCCAGGTCGCGGTGACCGAACATGGTGCGGACCTTGAGGCCCTGGGCGTCGGCCGTCGTGCGCATGCGCCGGACGAACACGATCAGCGCGAGCGGGATCAGGTAGAGCACCGCGAGCCAGTGGATCTCGCCGAGTGCCGCCGGGGTCATGCAGAAGATCAGGAACCCGATCACGAAATACGCCGTGCGCGGGATCCGGAACACCGCCTTCGGGTTCGGCGGGATCTCCGGGGCGCCGGTGACGGCATCGGTGCTGGTCTGCTGCTCGTTTTCAGCCACTCATAGATGGTGCACCGCAGCGCTGAAGGCCGGGAAAGCGGGGCCGTCCGATAGTCGGAGTGTCCAGTATCCGGGATCACCATCCCGCAGAGTTGACACTCCTTGACGTAACCGATTAACGTCTCTCCCGTGCTCAAGCTGACCGGCCTCGTACTTCCCCAGCGCGTCGACGCTTAGGAAGTTTCCGCTGCGTCGACGCGCGACCCTCGTGCGACCTAACGGTCGGCGGGGGTTTTTTGTTGCCTGGATTGACCTTGGCCGCAAGATTTACCCGAACGAGTTACCCCGAACACCGTGATCCCGAACACCGAGACCCTCGAGGCAGAACCGATGACAAGCGCCACCTCGCGATCGGAAACGAACGCCGGTGCGACGCCTCCCGCGTCGCCCAGCCAGATTGGCTCCCGCCCGAAGCCGGCCCCGCCGGCTGGCACGCCGGTAAGGGTCACGGGCGCGCAGTCGCTCGTCCGCTCGCTCGAGGCGGTTGGCGTCGAGGTCGTCTTCGGCATTCCCGGCGGCACGATCATGCCCGCCTACGACGCGCTGCTCGACTCCACGAAGGTCCGTCACATCCTGGTCCGCCACGAGCAGGGCGCCGGCCACGCGGCCACTGGCTACGCACAGGCCACCGGCAAGGTCGGCGTCTGCATCGCCACTTCCGGCCCCGGCGCGACCAACCTGGTCACCCCGCTGGCCGACGCGAACATGGACTCGGTGCCGATCGTCGCGATCACCGGTCAGCAGAGCCGCGCGCTGATCGGCACGGACGCCTTCCAGGAAGCCGACATCTGTGGCATCACGCTGCCGATCACCAAGCACAACTTCCTGGTGACCGACCCGATCGACATCCCCCGCACCATCGCAGAGGCGTTCCACCTCGCGTCGACGGGACGTCCTGGGCCGGTGCTCGTCGACATCCCGAAGGACGTCCTGCAGGAGATGACGTCGTTCTCCTGGCCCACCGAGATGCGCCTGCCCGGCTACCGGCCGACGCTGCGTCCGCACGGCAAGCAGGTCCGCGAAGCCGCGCGGCTCATCGCGTCCGCGCGTCGCCCGGTGCTCTACGTCGGTGGCGGCGTGATCAAGGCGAACGCGTCGAAGCAGCTGCTGGAGCTGGCGGAGTACACCGGCATTCCGGTGGTCACCACGCTGATGGCCCGGGGGGCGTTCCCCGACTCGCACCCGCAGCACCTCGGCATGCCGGGCATGCACGGCACAGTCGCCGCGGTCGCCGCGATGCAGCGCTCCGACCTGTTGATCACCCTCGGCGCGCGGTTCGACGACCGGGTGACCGGCCAGCTTTCGTCGTTCGCGCCGGACGCGGCGGTGGTGCACGCCGACATCGACCCGGCGGAGATCTCGAAGAACCGCAAGGCCGACGTCCCCATCGTCGGTGACTGCGCCGAGATCATCACCGAGCTGAGCATCGCGGTCCGCGGCGAGTTCGAGCACTCCGGCACGCCGGACCTCGAAGCTTGGTGGACGCAGCTCAACTCGCTGCGCCAGAACTACCCGGCCGGGTACGAATGGCCCGCCGACGGCGCGTTGTCGCCCCAGTACGTCATCGAGCGCATCGGCCAGCTGGTCGGCCCGGACGCCGTCTACACCGCGGGCGTCGGGCAGCACCAGATGTGGGCCGCGCAGTTCGTCAAGTACGAGAAACCGCGCTCGTGGATCAACTCCGGCGGGCTCGGCACGATGGGCTTCGCCGTTCCGGCCGCGATGGGCGCCAAGTTCGGCCTGCCGGACACGCAGGTCTGGGCGATCGATGGCGACGGCTGCTTCCAGATGACCAACCAGGAACTCGCCACCTGTGCGATCGAGGGTGCGCCGATCAAGGTCGCCGTGATCAACAACGGCAACCTCGGCATGGTCCGGCAGTGGCAGAACCTGTTCTACTCGGAGCGGTACTCGCACACCGATCTCGGTACGCACAAGCACCGCATCCCCGACTTCACGCTGCTGGCCGAGGCGCTCGGGTGCGCCGGGCTGCGGTGCGAGTCGAAGGAAGACGTCGATGCGACCATCCGCCGCGCGATGGAGATCAACGACCGCCCGGTGGTGATCGACTTCGTCGTCGGCAAGGACGCGCAGGTCTGGCCGATGGTCGCGGCCGGCACCGGCAACGACGAGATCATGGCCGTCCGCGGCATCCGCCCGCTGTTCGACGACGACGAGGTGGCCGCCGAGGCAGCCGCCGCCGAGGGAGACCCGCGATGACCAGCCACACCCTGAGCGTTTTGGTCGAGAACAAACCCGGTGTGCTCGCGCGCGTCGCCGGCCTGTTCTCCCGGCGCGGTTTCAACATCGAGTCCCTCGCCGTCGGACCCACGGAGAACCCCGAGGTGTCCAGGATGACGATCGTGGTCGCTGTCGACGAGCTACCGCTCGAACAGGTGACCAAGCAGCTCAACAAGCTGATCAACGTCATCAAGATCGTGGAGCTCGAGAAGTCCACGGCCGTACAGCGCGAACTGCTGCTTGTCAAGGTCAGGGCAGACAATACGGTCCGTAGTCAAGTACTGGAGACAGTGCAGCTCTTCCGTGCGAAGGTGGTGGACGTGTCGCCCGAAGCGGTCACCGTTGAGGCCACCGGCACGTCGGACAAGATCGGCGCCCTGCTCCGGATGCTGGAACCGTACGGTATCCGCGAGCTCGTGCAGTCCGGCATGGTCGCGGTGGGCCGCGGGGCCCGTTCGATCACCGCAACAGCTTCCCGTTAGTCAGTTTTCGAAAGGAATGTCTTCGCTCATGTCCGTTGAAATCTTCTACGACGACGATGCCGACCTCAGCATCATCCAGGGCCGCAAGGTCGCCGTTATCGGATATGGCAGCCAGGGCCACGCCCACGCGCTGAGCCTGCGCGACTCCGGTGTCGACGTCCGCATCGGCCTGCCGGAGGGCTCCAAGTCCCGCGCGAAGGCCGAGGACCAGGGCCTGCGCGTACTGACGCCGGCCGAGGCTTCCAAGGAAGCCGACCTGATCATGATCCTGGCGCCGGATACCAAGCAGCGCTTCATCTACGCCGAAGACATCGAGCCGAACCTCAAAGACGGCGACGCGATCTTCTTCGGGCACGGCTTCAACATCCGCTTCGACCTGATCAAGCCGCCGTCCAACATCGACGTCGCCATGGTCGCCCCGAAGGGCCCCGGTCACCTCGTCCGCCGCCAGTTCGTCGACGGCAAGGGCGTCCCGGCCCTGATCGCGGTCGAGCAGGACGCCACGGGCGGCGCCCAGGCACTCGCGCTCTCGTACGCGGCGGCCATCGGCGCGGCGCGCGCGGGAGTCATCAAGACGACCTTCACCGAGGAAACCGAGACCGACCTCTTCGGTGAGCAGGCCGTCCTCTGCGGCGGTGCGTCCGCGCTGGTGCAGACCGGGTTCGAGGTGCTCACGGAGGCCGGTTACGCCCCGGAGATCGCCTACTTCGAGGTGCTGCACGAGCTCAAGCTCATCGTCGACCTCATGTACGAAGGCGGTATCGCCCGTCAGCGCTACTCCATCTCCGACACCGCCGAGTACGGCGACCTGACCCGCGGCCCGCGCGTCATCTCGCCCGCGGTCAAGGAAGAGATGAAGAAGATCCTCACTGAGATCCAGGACGGCACGTTCGCCCGCGAATGGGTCGCCGAGGACGAGGCCGGCCGGCC
This sequence comes from Amycolatopsis sp., assembly GCF_025464955.1. Lineage (GTDB taxonomy): Bacteria > Actinomycetota > Actinomycetes > Mycobacteriales > Pseudonocardiaceae > Amycolatopsis. The sequence goes on from NZ_JAODNM010000137.1 coordinate 63,452, forward strand.
GAACTTCATCAAGCTCGAGGAAGCCGGCAACCAGCACCCGATCGAGAAGACCGGCAAGAAGCTGCGCGACCTGATGTCCTGGGTCGACCGCCCCATCACCGAGACCGCGTAAGTCGGTTGTTCGTGAAGGCCACCTTCACAGCGCAATACGCTGTGAAGGTGGCCTTCACGCGTTTCTGGACCCGGCCGATATCGTGGGTGACATGAGTGAACAAGCGGCGGACCAAGCCGCGGAGCAGCCCGTGGACGACAAGGCCCACATCCGCCACGAGCTGGACCTGAGCAACGCGCCCTGGATCCGCGCGGAGCCGGAGGGCGTGACGCTCGACGACGCCGTCGAGTACGCCTTCGTGCCGCACACCGACGGGGTCACCTACGTCGCGATGCGCCAGTCCTCGAAGCCGGACGGCGTGATCCTCGTGTTCACCCCGTCGGAGTGGGACGCGTTCGTGCTGGGCGTCAAGGATGGCGAGTTCGACCTGCCCGAAGACGTCGAAGAGAGCTAGCCCCGGAATACCTTCAGCGCCTGCTTCCGGTCGAAGTGTTCGGCCCAGCCTTCGGGCGTGCCGTTGTACAGGTTGTCGCGGACGGTTGTGTCGGCGCCGGCGTCGAGCAGGATCCTGAGCACGTCGACGCGGTTGTTCTGCGCGGCGAGGTGCAGGGCCGTGACCCCGGAGCCGTGGCCAGGCCCGCCGAAGGTGGACCGGCGGTTGACGTCGGCGCCGAGTTCGACGAGTTTCCGCACGGCGTCGGGCTTGCCTTGCGCGGACGCCCAGAGCAGCGGTGTCCCGGCGTAGACGTCCGCGTCCAGCTCCGCGCCGCGTTCGACGAGTGCTTCGACGGCGTCGGTGCGGTCGTTGCGGGCGGCCCAGGCGAGTGCCTCATTGCGGATCTCGGCAGGGTCGTCCGAAGGACGCCAAGAGCCGAAACCGCTGTGGGGTCGGTAGAACTCGCGATGCGCACCGGCTTCGGCGGCCAATTTTCCTTTGCTGGTAACGAGTTCGTCGATCAGGTCGAGATGTCCCAGTCCGGCGGCGACGCGCAGGTTGCCCGGCGCGAGGCTGTGCACAGCAAGGGCCTCGGCTGCCTCGCGGTGCCCCCAGAACAGCGCGACGACCAGTGGTGTTCCGCCGTCGCCCCGTGCCGAGACGTCGACTGGCGCGCCCGCGGCGAGCAGCATTTCGAGCAGCAGCGGCAGGTTGCTGTACGCGGCTTGGTGCAGCGGTGTCCAGCCGTGCGCGTTGCCGCGGGCCGGGTCGGCGCCGGCGTCGAGCAGGACCCGGCTCAAGCGCTCGTCGCAGGTCGCGCCCGCCATGCCGAGCAGGTCGTTTCCGTTGGTGCCCCGCGCGTGCACCAGACTCGGGAACTCCGCGACGATCCGGGTGAGCCCGTCGAGGTCGCGTTCTTCGACGTATCGGTACGCGCGCGCGAACGGCTCACCGCTGTCCGCCAACGACCGGACATGCTCGCGAAGTGTGCGCCACGACGGAAATCCGTGCGCGCGGGCGACCACGACACGAGCGCCGTCGCGGGTGAGCAGCTGCTGCCGGCTTTCGAATGACGCGACCGCGTCCGGCGTGCCGTCCTCGGCGGACGCGAGAAGCCCTGTCGCTCGATCGGCGTAGTACTGGATGTCCGCGTGGTAGGCGTGTTCGATTTCAGGGCCGTGCTCCTCGACGCGCTGGACATACGCGCGCAGCCTCGGCCAGCTAGGAAACCCGTGCTCACGCGCTATCGCGAACTGCGCGTCCGCAAGCTTGACGCCGCTTGCCCGCGCGTGGTTCTTCGCGCGTTTGCGGAGCTGCTCGAGATTCGGGTTCGGCGGCAATACCTCCATGGCACTTCCTTCCCTTGACGTCCGTGGTCCGCCGGCACCGGAAAGGAAAGAAGGTGGGTGCTCGTTGTTCAGGTGTGCAGGGGCGGGCTTGGCCCTTTCCGCGGACAGGACGCGGCCCCCGCCGCGCTGCCCCGGAGCTTACCCGAGTGCCTGCCTTCGTCGCGCGTCGTGAAGGCGGGCCTCGGGGCCATGTGATCGAAGGCCGCCGCATTGGCGTTCAACGCCATTGCCTGGAACTTCAGGCGGGTTGGGGTGGTCGGTTCTGTCCAGAGCAGCAAGGACCGGGGCGAGTGGGTGCTGGTAGCGGAACTGTGGGCCTGTTGCGTCGTGCGGGTGGCGCTGGTGGTGGCGATGTGACTGTTGGGGCTCCTGAAGGCAGTTTCGGTAGGGCAGGGACGTGGTGAAGGCCTAGTTGAGTACGCCTTACGCCGTGAAGGTGGCCTTCACGTCACAACGCCGCACCTGCCTCAGCCCTGCAGCAGCTCCAGCACGGCGGTGCTGCCGGCCTGTTCGGCCCAGCCTGCCGGGGTGTCGCCGTACAGCTCGTCCTGGATCGAGCGGTCGGCTCCGGCGTCGAGCAGCGCGTGCACCACGTCGACGTTGTCGCCCTGCACCGCGAGGTGCAGCGCGGTGATGCCGGAGCCGTGGCCGGTGCTGCCGAAGGTGCCCAGCTGGTTGACGTCGGCGCCCAGCTCGATCAGCTTGCGCACGGACTCGGCCCGGCCGGTGGCGGCGGCCCAGGCCAGCGCGGTGCCGCGGTAGACGTCAGCGTTGACGTCGGCCCCGCGCCTGACCAGCAGCTCCAGCGTTCTGACGCGGTCGTTGCGGGCTGCCCAGGCGAGCGCCTCGTCCCGGATTTCGGCTGCGCCTTTGGACGGCCGCCAGTCCGGGAACCCGCCGTTCGGCCGGTAGAACGCGCGATGCGCGCCCGCTTCGGCGGTGGGTTCGCCGTCCTTGGCCAGCAGCGTGCGGACCAGGCTGTCGCGCCCCAGCCCGGCCGCGACCCGCAGGTTGCCGGGTGCGAGGTCATGACGCGCGAGGAGCGCGGCCGTCTCCCTATGTCCCCAGTACAGCGCGACGACCAGTGGCGTGCCGCCATCGCCCCGCCCGGAGACATCTGTCCGCGCGCCGGCATCGAGCAGCAGCTTCGCGAGCGACGGCCGCCCGATGTAGGCGGCCTGGTGCAGCGCTGTCCAGCCATGCGTGTTCGCCCGCGACGGCGAGCCGCCGTCGGTGAGCAGCAGCCGGGTGAGTGACTCGTCGCCGGCCGCGACCGCCATGCTGAGAAGGTCGTTTCCGTTGGTACCGCGGGCTTTCGCCAGCTCGGGGAACTGCGTGAGCAGCGCCGCGAGCCGATCCTCGTCGTGCGCTTCCACCGCTTGGTACGCCCGTGCGAACGGCTCGCCGTTCTCGGCCAGCGCGACGACGTGCGCGAGCAGGGCCGTCCAGCTGCCGAACCCGTGTTCCCTCGCGATCACGGTCCGCGCGCCCACTCCGTCCAGGTCGGCGTTCCAACGCTCGAAGGCGGCGGCCACCCCACGCTCGCCGTTTTGGGCGGCGGTCAGCAGACCGCGCACGCGGTCCTCGTAGTAGCTGGTGTCGGCGCGATAGGTGTGCTGGAGCTTCGGCCCGTTCCTGGTGATGCGCTGGACGTACGCCTTCAGCTTCTGCCAGTCGGGGAAGCCGTACTCGCCCGCGACGGCGGCCTGCGCCTCGCGCGCTGTGACTCCCTCTGAGCGGGACACCCTCGCGACGCGTTTGCTCAGCTCTTCGAGGCTCGTTTTCGACGGCCGCGCCATGCTCTGCCAACCCCCACTCTTGATCCGATTCGGTCAGCCTAACGCCGTGGACCGACAAATTCGCGTCGCCCGATCCCATCAGGTGGACGAAAGGGCAGGTCGTGCGCGGCCGGTAAGGGGACGAATCCGGCCCTGATCGGGTTTTCGATCTTTCTTTGCGGACGTGTTGCGACGGAGTTAACACCTTGGCTGCGCGACCGCGCCCGTCGGGACTAAACTCACCGGTCATCCGGGCACAACGTCGTGCGCCGATGAGAGCGTCCTCGATTTCGTGACCAAATAAGTGGGAGCCGTATCGTGACCAAGCCAAATCTGCCCGTCGTCCTCATCGCGGAAAAGCTCGCGCCTTCCGTGTTGAGTGTGTTCGGGGACGAGGTGGAGGTCCAGCATGTGGACGGCACCGATCGTCCCGCGCTTCTCGAAGCCGTCAAGGGCGCCGACGCACTGCTCGTGCGCTCCGCGACCAAGGTCGACGCCGAGGTCTTCGCCGCGACGAGCCGCCTGAAGGTGGTCGCCCGCGCCGGCGTCGGGCTGGACAATGTCGAGGTTCCTGCGGCCACCGAGCGCGGCGTCCTGGTCGTCAACGCGCCGACGTCCAACATCGTTTCGGCCGCCGAGCACGCCGTCGCGCTGCTCCTTTCGGTCGCCCGCCGCGTTCCCGCCGCGTCGCAGAGCCTGCGCGCCGGCGAGTGGAAGCGCAGCTCGTTCTCCGGGGTCGAGATCCAGGGCAAGACCATCGGCGTCGTCGGTCTCGGCAAGATCGGGCAGCTGTTCGCGCAGCGGCTCGCCGCGTTCGACACCAAGATCGTCGCGTACGACCCCTATGTCTCCGCCGCCCGCGCCGCCCAGCTCGGCATCGAGCTGCTGAGCCTCGACGAGCTGCTCGCCCGCGCCGACGCGATCTCCATCCACCTCCCGAAGACCCCGGAGACCAAGGGCCTGATCGACGCCGAGGCGCTGAAGAAGACCAAGCCCGGGGTCATCATCGTGAACGCCGCGCGCGGTGGCCTCATCGTCGAGGAAGACCTCGCCGACGCCATCCGCTCCGGTCACGTCGGCGGTGCCGGCATCGATGTCTTCGTCACCGAGCCGACCACCGAGAGCCCGCTGTTCGACCTGCCGAACGTCGTCGTCACTCCGCACCTGGGCGCGTCCACCGCCGAGGCGCAGGACCGCGCGGGCACCGACGTCGCCCGCTCGGTGCTGCTCGCGCTGCGCGGAGACTTCGTGCCGGACGCGGTCAACGTCGCCGGTGGCGGCACGGTCGGCGAGGAGGTCCGCCCGTACCTGTCGCTGACGCAGAAGCTCGGCCTCGTGCTCGCGGCGCTGAGCCCGAAGGCCCCCGCGTCGGTCACCGTCGTCGTCAAGGGCGAACTGTCCAGCGAGGACACCTCGATCCTGCGTCTCGCGGCCCTGCGCGGCGTGTTCTCCAGCGTCGTCGAGGACCAGGTCACCTTCGTGAACGCGGCCCGGCTCGCCGAGGAGCTCGGGGTCCAGGTCGACCTCGTCAGCGAGTCGGAGAGCCCCAAGTTCCGCAGCCTGGTCACGGTGCGCGCGGTGCACACCGACGGCACCACGCTTTCGGTGTCCGGTTCGGTCACCGGCAAGGGAGAGGTCGAGAAGCTCGTCGAGGTCAACGGCCGCCACTTCGACCTGCGCGCCGAGGGCGACCTGCTGCTGTTGGAGTACCCGGACCGCCCCGGCATCATGGGCCGCGTCGGCACCCTGCTCGGCGAAGCAGGCGTCAACATCGAGGCCGCGCAGATCAGCCAGACCACCGATGGCGCCGACGCCGTGATGCTGCTGCGCGTCGATCGCGGAGTGGACTCGCACCTGCTCGAGCCCATCGGCGCCGCGGTCGGCGCCAAGACCGTCCGCTCGGTCGCCTTCGGCTGACGATCGATTCACTTAAAGGCCACCTTCAGTGCGTCCGACGCACTGAAGGTGGCCTTAAGATCAACTGGAAGCACCCGTACGAGTGTCTCGTATGCCGGGAAGTTCGGGCATAAGGGTGGTGCGGGTACAGCCTGTTGCCTACGGCCGGTAACCTTCCCGCTGCTGGCGTTTTCTTGCGGTGGGCCATCCGGAACTCCGGGGGCCTGGTCGACGGAGGTGTGTTAATGCGGCTCGCTGTGATCCCAGGTGACGGGATCGGACCCGAAGTGGTCAACGAGGCGCTCAAGGTGCTCGGTGAGGTCGTTCCGGCTGCGGAGATCACCAACTACGACCTCGGCGCGGCCCGGTGGCATTCCACCGGTGAGCTGCTGCCCGAGTCCGTGCTCGGCGAACTCCGACAGCATGACGCGATCCTCCTTGGTGCCGTGGGCGATCCGAGTGTGCCCAGCGGAATCCTCGAAAGAGGCCTGCTGCTGCGGCTGCGGTTCGAGATGGACCACCATGTGAACCTGCGTCCGGCCCGGCTGTACCCGGGCGTGCGCGGCCCGCTGTCCGACACCAGCGAAATCGACATGGTCGTCGTTCGCGAAGGCACCGAGGGCCCGTACGCGGGCACCGGCGGCCTGCTGCGCAAGGACACCGAGCACGAGATCGCGACCGAGGTCAGCATCAACACGGCGTTCGGCATCCGCCGGGTCGTCTCGGACGCGTTCAACCGTGCCGAGTCCAGGCCGCGCAAGCACCTGACGCTCGTGCACAAGACCAACGTCCTCGAGTACGCCGGCGGCCTGTGGTCGCGCATCGTCGAAGAGGTCTCGTTGGAGCACCCGGACATCACGGTCGCGTACTCCCATGTGGATGCCGCGACGATCCACCTGGTGACCGACCCTTCGCGGTTCGACGTCATCGTCACCGACAACCTGTTCGGCGACATCATCACGGACCTCGCGGCCGCGGTGACCGGTGGAATCGGGCTCGCGGCGAGCGGGAACCTGGACATCACCCGCCGCAACCCGAGCATGTTCGAGCCGGTACACGGCAGTGCGCCGGACATCGCCGGCCAGGGTCTCGCCGACCCGACGGCCGCCGTGCTGTCGATCGCGCTGCTGCTCGATCACCTGGGCCAGAAGGAGTCGGCGCGCCGCATCGAGGCGTCCGTCGCGTTCGACCTCGCGACCCGCGACCAGGCCTCCCCGGGGGCCACGCACGCCATCGGTGACAGGCTCGCCGCGCTCGTGTCCTCGAACACCCGCACCGGCTGAGCTCCGGCCTGGGCGTTTTCAAGCTGACTCGGGGGACGTTTCGTACAATTGATTTGTACGAAACGTCCCCCGAGTCGTTTGCTGCGCGGGCAGTGTCCAGATGGTGGGATCTTGGGTCCAGCCGCTGGATGTTCCGCGGATCGTGTGGCATAGTCCCACCCATGGCTTCCCTCTCCATCATTATTGCGCAGCGCGCCGGATAGGTGCTCCACAAGAGCATCCGGCGCGCAAACCTCTCGCATCCTGTTGCGGGAGGTTTTTTGTTGGGCAAACGCTTTTCCTTACCTACCTTGGAGAACCACCGTGACACGCACGGAGCCGGCCGGGACGCCCCTCGGTGACGAATTCCACCTTTACGACACGACGTTGCGCGACGGCGCCCAGCGCGAGGGGATTTCCTACTCCGTCACGGACAAGCTCGCGGTCGCGCGCCTGCTCGACGAGCTGGGCGTGGGGTTCATCGAGGGTGGCTGGCCTGGGGCGATGCCGAAGGACACGGAGTTCTTCGCCAAGGCGGCTTCCGGGGAGCTGATCCTCAAGCACGCGGCGCTCGTCGCGTTCGGGTCCACGCGGAAGGCGGGAACCACTGCGGCACAGGACAAGCAGGTTCGCGCGCTGCTGGATTCCCAAGCCCCGGTGGTGACCCTCGTCGCCAAGTCGGACCTGCGGCACATCGAGCGAGCGTTGCGCGTCGACGTGGCGGAGGCCTGCGAAATGGTGCGTGACACCGTCTCCTTCCTCGTCGCCGAAGGACGCCGGGTTTTCCTTGACCTGGAACACTTTTTCGACGGTTACGCGTACAGCCCGGACACGGCGCTCCGGGTACTGGACGCCGGAGCCGCCGGCGGCGCGGACGTTCTCGTGCTGTGCGACACCAACGGCGGGCAGCTGCCGCTGGGGCTCGCCGAGACCGTCCGCGACATCAAGGAGAAGACCGGATTCCGGCTCGGAATCCATTGCCAGGACGACACCGCGTGCGCCGTGGCGAACAGTATCGCCGCGGTACAAGCAGGTGTGACGCACGTTCAGTGCACCGCGAACGGTTACGGGGAGCGGGCCGGTAATGCCGACCTGTTCGCCGTAACGGGAAATTTGGTGGCCAAGCTCGGCATGGAGGTGCTCCCGACCGGAGGCGCCGCCGAGCTCACCCGGGTCTCCCATGCGCTTGCCGAAATCGCGAACATCGCACCCTACGCCCACCAGGCTTACGTAGGGGCGTCGACCTTTGCCCACAAGGCCGGTCTGCACGCGAGCGCGATCAAGGTGGATCCGTTGTTGTACAACCACATCGATCCAGCTTCTGTCGGCAATGGCATGCGGGTACTGGTCACCGAAATGGCCGGCCGGGCCAGCCTCGAGCTCAAGGGACGTGAACTCGGGGTTGACCTTGCCGGTCAGCCTGAAGCCCTGACCAACGCCATCCGCAAGGTGAAAAGCCTGGAGTCGGAGGGCTGGTCGTTCGAAGCCGCGGACGCGTCGCTGGAACTGTTGCTGCGCCGGGAAGTCGACGGTCCGCAGAGCGACGTCCTCGACGTGCCGCCGTTCGAACTCGAGTCGTACCGCGTCGTGCTGGACCATAGCGCGGACGGCGTCGTCGTGTCGGAAGCGACGGTCAAGGTGCACGTCGGCGGACACCGCGTGATCGCCACCGCCGAAGGAAACGGCCCCGTGCACGCGCTCGACGCGGCGCTGCGGCAGGCGCTCAGCCCGCACCTGCCGTGGCTCGACACCGTCGAGCTGGCGGACTACAAGGTCCGGATCCTGCAGGGTCACCCCGGCACGGACGCGGTGACCCGGGTGCTGGTCGAGACCACTGACGGCGAGCGCGAATGGACCACCGTCGGCGTTCACGGCAACATCGTCGAGGCAAGCTGGCTCGCCCTCTGCGACGCCCTCGTGCACAAGAGCCTGCGCCTGCATCTGCCGGTGGGTTGACGGACCCCTCGGGCCACGGAGCGTCACGGGGTTTACCGAGAGAGTCACCGTCCGTATTGTTGACGGCATGGGTGAGCACGGCCGGTGGTCCGCTTTGGTCGACGCGATCAGCGCGGATGGCTATCTCGTTGATCAGTGGCGAATCCCGTTTGCCACGGTGGACCGTGCACGGTTCATTCCGGATACGATCTGGCGCCGGAATCCCGCTGGCGGCTACCTGCCGGTGCGCAAAGCGGAAAATCTTCGGGCGTGGCGGAAACCTATCTACCGCAACGAAGTTGTCGTTACCCAGGTCGATGACGGTGTACCGCTAGGGCCGAACGGAACCGGGCATTCTCCTACTTCCTCGTCCTCCATGCCCGGGGTCATGGCGGCGATGCTCAAAGCACTCGACGTCGAAGATGGTCACCAGGTCCTGGAAATCGGAACTGGGACCGGCTACAACACCGCGTTGCTGTGTGAACGTCTTGGTGATGAGCGGATAACCTCGGTCGAGATCGACCCGGACGTCTCGGCGCATGCTCAAGCCGCACTGGCCCATGAGGGCTATGCACCGACATTGGTGTGCGCGGACGGCGAACAAGGCTGGCCGGGACGCGCGCCGTATGACCGAATAATTTCCACGGTTGGCGTACGCAACGCAGTGCCCTACGCCTGGGTCGCGCAAGCCGGCCCGGGTGCTGTCCTCGTGATTCCGTGGGCCACGTCGTACTTGGCATTGGGGCTGGCTCGGCTCGTGGTGAACTCCGAGGGCGTCGCGTCAGGTCATTTCGTGAACACCGCCAGCTTCATGGACCTCCGCGGTCGTCGGCAGGATGGTTTCATCCCCCAGCCGGATGACGAGCCCGATGCCGTCGAGTCCGTGAGCGAGCTTCACCCCTGGTACGTCGCCGGTGACCATCCACGTGGCGCGTTCGCGGTGTCCGTCAAGCTGTCCGACTGTGAAAAGGACATGTTGTACCTCAACGATGAGCGCACCGCGCTGGAGCTGTTGGTGTGGGACACCGCCCACACGTCGTGGGCGACCGTCAACGTCACTCCGGAAGCGCACGCGATCGGCCGGTATGCCGTTCGCCAGTTCGGCCCGCGAAAGTTGTGGGACGAGATCGAGGCCGTCTACGAGTGGTGGGCACGCGAAGGGCGACCGGAGTACACCCGCTTCGGCCTTTCGGTCACGCCGGAGGGAACGCGGGTGTGGCTGGACGATCCTGCCAACGAGTGGTAGCTGTTCGGAGGGGAGTTGACGAGTCCTGCGAACACCAGTCGAGGCCGGAGCGGTCGGCGACCCATGACCCCGTGAACTATTCCGACGCGGCAAAGGAACTCTTCACTGAGTTGCGCCGACTATGGCGCGAGCCGGGTGACCTCGGTGAGGAAGGAGCGGAAGGCGGCAGGGGAGAGGGTGAGTACGCCGCCTTCGGGGTCCTTCGAGTCGCGAGTGGCAACGGAGTCGACGTCGACCGCAACTTCCACGCAGTTTCCATTGTTTGAGCTGTAGCTGCTCTTGATCCATCGGGTGGCGGACACGGGTGGCCTCCGGGCTAACTCCCGTCGATCAGCGATCTGATCAACGTGACTGACTTGGCCGGTGCGAGTGCGACCGACCGTAGGTTGTCAGCGGCCATTCTATACGTGTTCACGTTGTCCTGGTCTTGCACATAGACCGCGCCCTCCAAGTGCTCGCAGTAGGCGATGGACTGTGCGTGGGCGAAGTCAAGCAGGACGAAGGAGCCGCTGGTCGCGGCGTGCTGTCCGTCTTCTGGGCGTATCACCTGGATCGTGATGTTGGGCTGTTTCGCCATCCGGAGGAGATGCTTGAACTGCGCTTGTCGTACCTCCGGCGTGCCGACATTGAGTCGGAGCGCTGCTTCGCCGATGACAGCATGCAATTCAAGTGGATCATCGTCGGTGAGCCGTTGTGCGCGTGCCACCCGGAACGATACAAATCGTTCGCTGTGATCTGGGCGGACGAAACCGGCTGCGTCAGTTGTTGCCTGGGCGTAGTCAGCTGTCTGCAAGAGGCCTGGCAGAACCATCGGCTCGAAGGAGAACTCGGATTCGGCCAGTCCTTCGAGGCCGACGAAGGTCTTGAACCAGTCGGGGACGATGTGGGACCACGGTGCCCACCAGGACTTGCCGTCGGTGCTTCCGGCTAGGGAACTCAGGCGGTCGACGTCACGGGCTGAGGCACCGTAGAGCTCGAGGAGCTTCGCGACGTCATCCGGGTGCTGCTGGTAGCGACCGGTCTCCATGTGACCGACTTTCGCCCGGGTGATGCCGGAACGTTTCGAGGCGTCACCGATCGTCAGGCTGGTCTGCTTGCGGAAGTGCGCCAGTTCGAGGCCGACCAGCCAGCGCAGCGCTGAGGGATCGTTTCGGGTCGCCATGGTAGAGATCCTCTCTCACCTCGCGGTGCCCGTCATTCACTCGTTGGAGTCTATCCGCTCGCTAGATATCTAGCTTAGAGTCTTGCTAGCCAGTGTTACGAGGAGGACGTGGTGGAGTACAGTGAGTTGATGTTGTCGGTGCTGGAGGCCGAGGTCCAGGAGCGGACGCCCAAGCTCTTCGCGCTCTACGGCGTGTCCGACTCGGCTGAGGCCATCTTCCGCCGTCGGTCCCGGTTCGCCGACGCGCGGCTGGTGTGGCTGTACGAGCCGGAGCGGCCGGCGCAGGAGGACTACGACCTGGCCGGGGGCTGATCGGCGGGGGTCGTAGACTCGTTGACGTGCGCTTAGCCCGAATTGCTCATCCGTCCGGTGGAGTCGCCTTCGCTTCGGTCGAAGGTGACGGAGACGACGCCCAGGTCCTCGAGATCGCCGAACACCCGTTCGGGCAGCCGAACTTCACCGGCCGCCGCTGGCCGCTGGCCGACGTCCGGGTGCTCGCGCCGATCCTGCCGTCGAAGGTCATCGCGGTCGGCCGCAACTACGCCAAGCACGCGGCCGAGTTCGGCAACGAGGTACCGACGGCCCCGATGCTGTTCATCAAGCCGTCGACCTCGGTGATCGGGCCCAACGCGGCCATCAAGCTGCCGAAGGCGTCCTCGCGGGTGGATTTCGAGGGCGAGCTGGCCATCGTCATCGGGCAGCCGGTCAAGAACGTGCCGGCGTCGAAGGCGGCCGCCGCGATCCTCGGGTATACCGTCGCGAACGACGTCAGCGCTCGTGACCTGCAGAAGTCCGATGGCCAGTGGGGCCGGGCGAAGGGTTTCGACACCTTCTGCCCGCTCGGGCCGTGGATCGAGACGTCCCTCGACGCGTCCGATCTGACGCTGCGCACCGAGGTGAGTGGCGAGCTCAAGCAGGACGGCCGCACCTCGGACCTCGTGCACTCGATCGAGGAGCTCGTCGAGTTCATCTCCGGCGTGATGACGCTGCTGCCGGGCGACGTGATCCTCACCGGCACCCCCGAAGGCGTCGGCGAGATCACCGACGGCGACGAGGTGTCCATCACCATCGAGGGCATCGGCACGCTCACCAACCCGGTACAGCACGCCTGATTCTTGCCTTGACGTGAACGTCAAAGTTTACGATCGAAGGCATGCGAATCGGTGAGCTCGCGCAGCGCACGGGGACCACGACACGGGCCCTGCGGTTCTATGAATCGCAGGGCCTCCTCGACGCGCCGCATCGCACGTCCAACGGGTACCGCGAGTACGACGAAGAGGACTTGCGGCTCGTCAACGAAATCCTGACCCTGCAGACGGTCGGTTTCACACTCGAGGACACGCGCCCCTTCGTTGCGTGCCTGCGGGCGGGCAACGAGTCCGGGGATTCCTGCGTCGACTCGATCGAGGTCTACCGGCGCAAGCTGGCCGAAGTCGACGCGTGTCTCAGTCGGCTTTCAGCTGTGCGCACGGGGCTCCACGAGAAGCTCGCCGAGGCGTTGACCAGGCAAGACGTCCCTGTTTACCGAGCGGATCCGTGTGTCGTCGCGGACCCGCTCCCCGCGCTTGAGGAGCACTGAATGTCCGTTGCAGTTTCCGGTGAGGTCCTGCCCGTCACCGACGCCACCTTCGCCGAAGAAGTCCTGAAGCACGGCCAGCCGGTCCTCGTGGACTTCTGGGCGACGTGGTGCGGGCCGTGCCGCATGGTCGCGCCCGTCCTCGCCGAGATCGCCGCCGAGCGCGCCGACTCGCTGACCATCCGCAAGATCAACGCCGACGAGAACTCCGAGACCATGCGGACCTACCAGGTGATGTCGCTGCCGACGTTGATCCTGTTCCTCGACGGCAAGCCCGTGCAGGCCTTCGTCGGCGCCCGCCCGAAGACCCGCCTCCTGGCCGAGTTGGATGCCGCCCTGGCCGTCTAGAGTTCGTGAGTGTTCCGGCCGGTTCTAGGCGGCCGGAACGCTCACGAGTCTTAGGCCTGCCGCTTCGCGAAGTCGGGCGCGTGTTCCGGCCGGAACCCGATGCCGATCAGGTACGCCGGGAAGAACGACAGCTGCGGGATGAGCGTGAACAGCCTGGCCATCCCCGGCGGCGGACCGTTGCGCTTGCCGGCGAGCACCGGCATCAACGCCAGGTGTTGCAACCCGCGCTGCAGTACCTGGACCAGGAAAGTCGGTGTCAGGCGACGACGCCGGACCTTCGCGAGGTCCTTCGGCGTCACCTGCCCGCGCAGCAGCGGCCCGGCGAGCAGATGCGCCGTCGCGACCGCGTCCTGGACCGCGAGGTTGATCCCGACCCCGCCCATCGGCGACATCGCGTGCGCCGCGTCGCCGATGCACAGCACTCCCTTGTCGTGCCAGCGGCGCAGGCGGTTGAGCCGGACTTCGAGGAACTTGACGTCGTCCATCGATTCGAGCGTGTCGACGCGGCCGGCGAACCACGGCACCAGGTCGGCGATGTCACGCCGGAACGACTCGATCCCCTTGGCCCGCAACCGCGCGTCCGTTCCCTTGGGCGCGAGGTAGGCGATCTGGTAGTAGCCCTCGCGCGGGATCAGGACGCCGAAATGGCCGTTGCGCATCTGCGGGGTGAGCGCCGATCCCTGGTCTCCTTCGTACCTCGGCAGGCGGAACCACCAGGCGTCGAAGCGGACAGGGAGCTCCTTCGGCTTCAGGTTCGCCAACCGGCGGACGATCGACCAGCGGCCGTCCGTCCCGACTGTGAGGTCGGCGTGCAGCTCGCCGTCGGTGCCGTCCGCGGTCCGGTAGTGCACACCGGTGACCCGGCCAGATTCCCGAAGCAGGCCCGTGACCTCGGTGTTCATCCGCAGGGTGAACGTCGACTCGGCCTTGCCTGCCTCAGCCAGCAGGTCGAGCAGGTCCCACTGCGGGACCATCGCGACGTACGGGTGATCGACCCTCAGCCGCGCCATGTCGCCGAAGATCAGGTTGGTCTCCGCATCGATCGCGAAGCCGACCTTGTCGAGCTTGCTTTGCGGCAGCTCGGCGAAGCGTTCGCCCAGCCCGAGTTCGTCGAGCAGTTTCAACGTCGTGGGGTGCACGGTGTCGCCGCGGAAATCGCGCAGGAAGTCGTTGTGCTTCTCCAGCACGGTCACCTCCACCCCGGCCCTAGCGAGCAGCAGCCCCAGGAACATCCCCGCGGGACCGCCACCGACGACTACGCAGGTCGTGCGTTCAGTCGGCTTGTTCACGGTCATCATCCCCTTTTTCATCACTTGTTGAATAAACTCACCATGCACCCGGAGTCCTCGGTACGTCAACCCCTCCCGTCGCCCACCACCACCCTTTTAAGGTGACGCTCCGCGTCGCAGCCTCATTGGGCCCAGATACGCTGATCGGGCTATGACTGACACCACGCCTGTACGCGCGCGCTTCTGCCCATCGCCGACCGGTACCCCGCATGTCGGGATGATCCGCACGGCCCTGTTCAACTGGGCTTTCGCCCGCCATAACGGCGGCAGCCTGGTGTTCCGGATCGAGGACACGGACGCCGCGCGCGACTCCCAGGAGTCCTACGAACAGCTGCTCGACGGCCTTCGCTGGCTGGGTATCGACTGGGACGAGGGCCCTGAGAAGGGCGGCGAGTACGGGCCATACCGCCAGAGCGAGCGTCGCGACATCTACGCCGACGTCGCCGCGAGGCTCCTCGCAGCCGGCGAGCTGTACGAGGCGTACTCGACGAACGAAGAGGTCGAGGCGCGCCGTAAGGCCGCGGGTCAGGACCCAAAGCTCGGGTACGACAACTTCGACCGCGAACTCACCGATGAGCAGCGCGCCGCGTTCGTCGCCGAGGGCCGGGTGCCCGTGCTGCGGCTGCCGATGCCGGCCGAGGACATCACGTGGACCGACCTCGTCCGCGGGGAGATCACCTTCCCGGCCGGCACGATCCCGGACCCGGTTCTCGTGCGCGGCACCGGTGACCCGCTGTACACGCTGACCAACCCGGTCGACGACGCGCTGATGCGCATCACGCACGTCCTCCGCGGTGAGGACCTCCTGCCGTCGACGCCGCGCCAGATCGCGCTGTACGCGGCGCTGCGGCGCATCGGGGTCACCGACTTCACCCCCGAGTTCGGTCACATGCCGTCGGTGCTGGGTGACGGCAACAAGAAGCTGTCCAAACGGGATCCGTCGTCGAACCTGTTCCACTACCGGGACCGCGGGTTCATCCCCGAGGGCCTGCTGAACTACCTGTCGCTGCTCGGCTGGTCCATCGGCGACGACCGCGACGTGTTCAGCACGGAGGAGCTCGTCGCCGCGTTCGACATCACGAAAGTCAGTTCGAACCCGGCGCGCTTCGACGTCAAGAAGGCCGAGGCGATCAACGGCCAGCACATCCGCGCGCTCGGCGCCGAGGACTTCGTCACGCGCGTGATCCCGTATCTCGCCACCGGCGGTGTGCTGCCGGCGTCGCCGAGTGACGAGCAGCTCGCGAAGCTGCGCACGATCGCTCCGCTCGTCCAGGAGCGGATTATCGTGCTGTCGGACTCCGTGGACATGTTGAGGTTCCTTTTCATCGACGAGGAAACCTTTGCCCCGGAAGAAGATGCCGCGACGAAGGTGCTCAACCCGGACGCCGAGCCTGTACTGCGCACGGCGATCGGCGCGCTGGAGGCACTGCCCGCGTGGGAGACCGCGGCCATCGAGCAGGCACTCAAGGACGCGCTCGTCGAAGGGCTGGGTCTCAAGCCCCGCAAGGCTTTTGCCCCCGTTCGCGTCGCGATCACCGGCCGGACAGTTTCGCCGCCGCTGTACGAATCCATGGAGCTGCTGGGCCGCGAAGTCTCATTGGGACGCTTGAACCGGGCACTTCCCAAGTAACTGAAGTGATACGGCGCACCGACTCGGAGTAGAGCAGGCTCGGCGAAAGAGACCAATGGGTATCACCTCGTTGGCCGAATCGGTGGCGCGCTGGTTGCCCTAACCTCGCTAGGTGGAATCCTCGTTCGACCCTTGGTCCCCGCCCGCGCTCCGGTTGGTGTGTCTGGACATCGACGACACGCTGATCAACTGCACGGCGGCGCTGCGCCGCACGCTGCACGCGCTGACCGGCCGCGGGGACATGTGGCCGCTGTGGGACCTCATCACCGAGGAACATGTCGCACTCGTCGTCGCAGGCAAGATCGAGTACGCGTCGATGCACGAACGCCGGACTGAGTGCTTCCTGGCCGAGCTCGGCGTCGTCGTCGACGCGGCCGAGGTGCTCAGCTTCGAACGTCGTCGCCGTGAGCTGCTCTCACGATCGTGGCGGCTCTTCGACGACGTCCTGCCCTGCCTGGACTGGCTACGGGCCGCCGGTGTCCTCCTCGCGGCCATCACCAACGCCTCCGGCGCCCACCAGCGCGCGAAGATCGCCGACCTCGGCCTGGCGCCCTACTTCGACCACGTCGCCATCGCCGGCGAACTCGGCGTAGCCAAACCCGATCCGGTGATCTTCACCTCGGTTTGTCTCGCCCTCGACTGCGCCCTGACGGCCACCGTCCACGTCGGCGACAAACTCGACACCGACGCAGTCGGCGCCCGCGATGCCGGCCTCGGCGCCGTCTGGCTCGACCGCGACGACACCGGACTCGCCACCCCCGACGGCGTCCACCTCATCAGCGGCCTCGCCGAGCTGCCTGAGCTGCTGGTTTCCGAATTCGCCACGATCGGCGTCCCGGCCCCGCGCACCCAGCGCGACCCCCTTGTCCGAGCGCGCGACAGGGTAAGCTAGTATTTCTTCTCGGTGGAGCTGAGCCAACAAGGGCCGTGAAAGCGGTTCAGGTTAACTCAGAGTCACAGTGGGGTATGGTGTAATTGGCAACACAGCTGGTTCTGGTCCAGTCGTTCTAGGTTCGAGTCCTGGTACCCCAGCTGCGAAGAGTGAACAAGCCTCTGGTAAGTTCTTCCTCGCAACAAGAGAAAAGTTCAAGGCCCCCGTCGTCTAGCGGCCTAGGACGCCGCCCTCTCACGGCGGTAGCGTGGGTTCGAATCCCATCGGGGGTACGTTTCAGATCTACAACAGCGATCCCGGCCTGTTTACCAGGCTGGGATCGCTGTTTTTGCGTGTCATGCATGGTCACAGTGTCCTCCTGGTTGGTGATTGCGGTTGCTGTGTCAGCGACCTGCGTTAGGTCGGCGGCGGGCAGGGTGATGGTGACGTCGACGTCGTCCGTGCTGCTGAGGCGAACGGTGAGTTGGGTCGTTTCGAACAACTGCCGGAGTAGTTCAGCCGGTGCCCGTGTCAGGTCGGCGGCCAGGTGGGGGAGCGCGTCGAGTAGCTCCTGGTCGGCCATGGTGGGTGTTTCGGGAATCACGCGCTCGGTCATCTCCAGTTCGACCAGTTCGGACCGTAGAGCCTCCAGTTGGTTGTGCAGGTCGTTGTAGGTCTGTCGGAGTCCTTGGCTGAACGGGTCATCAGGGTCGCCACTTCGTGCCTGCCGAAGGACGATGGCCTGCTCGCATTCGATCTCGGTCAGGCGGTGTTCGAGGCGGGCTTTGTCTGCCTGCTGCTTCGCCGTGTCGTGGTCGTCCACTCCGGCTAACTCCGCGGTGAGGATCTTCCGTCGGTCGGGCCCGAACACACGGGTCTCGTAGAACCCGGCAATGGCATCGAGGAGTGCTGACTCTCTAGGAACCTGTCCAGCCGACCGCGGTTGTTCCGACGTGGGTAACACTGGTAATAGAGAACACCGCGTCTCGCGGTGCCGACCATGCGTCGTCTGCAGGGGCAGAACAGCATCCCGCGGAACAAGTAAGTCCGGATCGTCTGCGGATGGGAGTTGGGCTCGCCGCCCTCGCGGGAGCCTTGACGTGCGCGTCGGCGGGCGTTGAGTTCGTCGAACATCCACTTCGGGATGATCGGTTCGTGCGATGGTTCGGGTGACCACACCCACTTGACCGGATCGTTGAGCTCACCATGGCGCGATCTCGTGGCGCGCCTATTGAAGACCTGGTAGCCGGTGTATTTTCGGGTTACGCAGGATGCTGGCAACCGTGGACTTGCTCCAGGCGTTGCGCGCTCGGGCTTTGCAGGGCGGCTCCGGCGGTGGGTAGCGCGCCAGGTCGGCGTTGAGGCGGTCGGCGATGGTGTCGTAGCCGATCTTCTCGTGGTAGCGCCAGGCCGCAATCTGGGTGACGGTCTCCGCCTTGATGCCATCTGGCTCGAGCCGCGACTTTGTCTGTCCCATGGCGGCCTTCATCGGGTTCGGATGGCGATGCGCCTTGGCCCGGTAGCCGTACGGCGGCATCCCGATGTTCCATCCCTCGCGAACATGCGCGCACAGACCACCCCAGGACTGCTCCAGAGTGTTGAGAACCTCGTACTCCGCGACGGACTGGTTGATCCGGCGTTGCAGAACACGCTGAGCGCGACTACCCGAGAGTGTGATCGACTCGTTCGACGCGAAGATCGGGACCTGTGTCTCGTCGAGAGCTCGCTCGATCGAGAGTCCTTCGAAGGTGCGGCGAGCGACTCTCGCGATGCTCTCGCAGACCACGACGTCGAAGCTCCGGTCGGCTCTCGCGGCCTGCTCCAGTAGGTCCGCGATGCCACCGTCGCGCGCGATGGGGACGTCGAACCGCTCGTAGTCGTGCCCTGCCCGCGCTTGTCGAGTGCGAGCCGGCCCGACTCGACGTCGTAGAAGTGCGCGACGATCACCCACGCCGCCGGGAGCGCCGAGCGGGATCGGAAGAGGTGCTGGCCGTGATCGGCGACCGGACGGAAGTGCTCGCCGTCGCGGCGGTCAACGGCCCGGCTTCGGTGGTCGTCTCGGGTGCCGAGGCGGCGGTCACTGACCTCGTCGCTGGGTTGACGGCCTCCGGGCGGAAGACCAAGGCCCTCAAGGTAAGCCACGCGTTCCACTCCCCACTGACCGAGCCGATGCTGGCGCGGTTCGGCGAGGTCGCGGCTGGACTTGAATACTACGAGGCGAAGATCCCGATCGTCTCCGCGCTCACCGGCCGGCAGGCGACCACCGCTGAGCTGGCCGACCCGGCCTATTGGGTGCGGCACGTCCGCGGGGCAGTCCGGTTCGCTGACGCCGTTCGGACACTGCACGAGGCCGGCGTCACCGCTTACCTTGAGCTAGGCCCGGACGCTGTACTGCTGCCGATGGTGCGTGAGTCCGTGTCTGAGGCAGGTGTACTGGTCCCTGCGCTGGTGTGGGGTCGCCCAGAACTGTCGACCTTCCTCGGGGCGCTGGCCGGGCTTTGGATCCACGGTGCCGCTGCGTTGTTCCCCGGAGCTCGGCGGACCGAATTGCCTACCTACGCCTTCCAGCGGAGGAGTTTCTGGCTCCGGCCTGTCGTATCCGGAGCCCAGGTGCCGGCTCCGGCCGTTGCGGCGATTGTGGAGCTATCCGGGCAGGTGGACCTGCCGGTGATCCCGTCGCTAGACGGGCGACTCGCCGGGCTAGCCCGGTCCGAGAGTGAGGAACTGCTACTGGAGGTGGTCCGGGAGCAAGCCGCAGAAGTCCTCGGCTACTCGTCGCCTCAGGCCATCGGTACCGAGGACAACTTCCTTGAGATCGGGTTCTCCTCGTTCAGCGCGCTGGAGGTGCGGAACCGGCTGTGCGAGGTGACCGGATTGCTGTTGTCGCCGGTGCTGATGTTCGACCATCCGACACCGGTCGCGGTGTCGTGCGATACATCCACGACGAGCTCGCCGCCGCGGCGTCCTGACCACTGTGTCGATGTGCTTGACCGAGTCGCCGTGGGCTCGGGGCGGCTCAGAGCGTGGCGCGGTTGCCGAACGCCCGCAGGAAGGTATCCACCCCGGCGGCGACGGCTTTGGTCAGGTCGGCATCGTCGATCTTGCGGGTGCCGAGTGCGGACAGCGTCGGCAGCTCGTCGACGATCAGGGCGACGAACTGATTCGCTGCCCGCAGCGGGTCCGCAAGTTCGAGATACCCGGCGTTGGCCAGCCGGGCGAGTTGTCCGGCCAGCGCCTCGGTGGCCTGGTTGGGGCCGCTGTCCCGGATCGTCTCGAACAAGTCGGGGAACCGCACTATCTCCGATTGGAGCAGCCGCCGCAGCGCGGTGGACTGGTCATCGGCGAAGCATTCGGCGAGCTTGTGCGCAACCCCGAGCAGACCCGCGCGAAGGTCTTCGGGATGGGTGGGGAAGGCGCCCAGCGCGTCCATGGTCTTGGTGTTGGAGCGGGACGCAATCTCGGCGAGGGCGTGCCGGAACAGGGTCTCCTTGTCACCGAGGTGGTTGTAGATCGTGGCCTTGGACACGCCCGCCTCGGACGCGATCGTGTCGACGCTGGCTTGGCCGTAACCCTCGCGGGCGAACACGCGCAGGGCGGCCTCGAGGATCGCTTGGCGTTTGCCCACTCTGCCGTTGGGGTGGCTTTCGTCTGTCAAAGGGGGCCTCGACTTTCTTGTTCCGGTCATGCTAGCTTACTCGCCATCATAGAAAACTGTACGGTACAGTTTTCTGACCTAGCCAGTAGAGCTGGAGAGCTGGATGTCTGAAGCGCCTCAGGAACGGCTGGACGCGCCGCTCTTGCGTCTGTTGGGTGTGATGGTGCTGGGCGGGATGATGTCCTATCTCGATGCCACCATCGTCAACGTCGGAATCGATACCCTGGTCGGGAAGTTCCAGACCACGCTCGCCACTATCGGCTGGGTGAGCACCGGCTACCTGCTTGCCGTCGCCGTGGCCATTCCGATCACCGGTTGGACGATCGACCGGTTCGGGGCTCGGCGGATGTGGTTCCTAGGGCTCAGTCTGTTCCTGCTCGGCTCGGTGCTGTGCTCCTTTGCCTGGAACGCCGGCAGCCTCATCGGCTTCCGGGTCCTGCAGGGCCTCGGCGGCGGCATGGTCGACCCGATCATGATGACCGTGGTCGCCCGTGCGGCCGGGCCGAACCGGATGGGCCGCGTGATGGGCCTGATCTCGATGCCGATCACCCTCGGCCCGGTGCTGGGCCCGATCATCGGCGGGTTGATTCTCGACAACCTGACCTGGCAATGGATGTTCCTGGTCAACGTCCCGGTGGCGCTGGCCGCAATCCTGGTCGCGATCAAGTATGTGCCCAAGGACGAGTCCGCCGCCAAGACCACACCGATCGACTTGCTTGGCATCGCCCTCCTCTGCCCGGGTTTCGCGGCTCTGGTCTACGCGCTCTCGCAGGCGGGCGTGGTGGGCTTTGGCAGCGCCAGGGTGCTCGTGAGCCTCGGCGCGGGCGTCGTGCTCTTCGCCGGGTACATCAGGCATGCGCTGCGCACCAAGCTCACTCCGCTGCTGGACATCCGACTGTTCGCCAGCCGCGGGTTCACCGCCAGCGTGACGACTATGACACTGCTTGGCGGCGCGCTCTTCAGCCTACTGTTTGTGCTCCCGCTGTACTACCAGCAGGCGCGTGGGCACAGCGTGCTCGAAGCTGGGCTGCTGCTTATGCCGCTCGGCCTGGGCACGTTGATCGGCATGCCGATCGCCGGCAATCTCGCCGACAAGCTCGGTGCCAAGAGGTTGGTCCCGGCTGGTGCCGCGCTAATCGCGATCGGGTCGCTGATGTACACCCAGGCTGACAGCGGCACCTCGCAGATGCTGCTCACCGCGTTCCAGGTACTTGTCGGTTTCGGCATGGGTCTGGTCGGTGCTCCGACCATGGGCGCTGTTTACCGCACAGTGCCGATGGAACAGGCCGCCACCGCGACCGGTGCTGTCTTCATCCTTAACCAGCTCGGTGCGTCGCTAGGCATCGCGATTGTCGCGCTGATCCTGCAAAGCGGCTCGGTGGACGGCAAACCAACCGCGACCGCCTTCGCCAACGCGTTCTGGTGGTCTTTCGCCGCCGCGATCGTGGTGCTCGTCGCCGGGTTCCTGCTCCCGGGCAAGCCCGAACCTGCCCCAGCGACTTCCCCTGTCGAGGCTGTCGACGAGGACGTCTCGGCGAACGTGTCCGACCACGCCTGACCTCGACCCGGTACACGACAGGAGGCAACAGCATGGCTGAACAACTGCCGATCCCGGTTTCGGTACTGGAGGTGGGCCCGGTCTGGCACGGCTCGTCCGCGGCGGAGTCGCTTCGCCACACCCTGGAGTCGGCCACTGCAGTCGAAACGCTGGGTTACCACCGATTCTGGGTGGCCGAGCACCATGCCACCCCGTGCTTGGCCACCGCGGCCACGGCCGTCCTGGTCGGCCAGGTCGCCGCCGCGACGACGACGCTGCGCGCCGGCTCCGGTGGCATCCTGCTGCCAAACCATGCTGCCAAACCATGCCCCGCTGGTGCTGGCCGAGCAGTTCGGTACCCTAGAGGCGTTCTGCCCGGGCCGGATCGACCTAGGCCTGGGCCGGGCCCCTGGCACGGACCCGGTGACCGCCGCAGCGCTACGCCGGACCAGCGCGAGCGAGGATTTCCCCAGTCAGCTGGACGAGCTCGCCAGCTATTTCCGCCCGCTGGCCGAGCGGGGCGGGCGCACCGCGCTCACCGTCGTGCCCGCCGATCAGTACAAGCCGCCGTTCTGGATCCTCGGATCCAGCCTCTCCAGTGCCGAACTCGCGGGTTCGCTTGGTCTTCCGTACGCCTTCGCGAACCAGATCAATCCGAGTGGGACGGCTGCGGCACTGGCCCGCTACCGCGACTGCTTCACTCCTTCCGCCCAGCTCGACCGGCCCCAGACGCTCATCTCCGCACTGGTTGTCGCAGCAGACACGGACGCGGACGCGCACCGACTGGCCGCTCCGTATCTACTGGGCCGGATCTTGCAGCGGACCATCGGGAGGCTCGATTCCTTCCCCGACCAGGCCGTGTGCGAGCGGGTCGTCCGCCGCAGCCGCGGCGGTGGGTACTGCGGCGGCCGCGAGTACTGCGATGGCCATGACCAGCCCTGCTCTGGATGTTCGCACCGAAATTTCCTTTCGCCCGTGAACAGATCGAGTGGAGTCTCACGGGCGCGCGAGCGGAAACGATCAGCCTGGAGTACGAACTTCCACTGTTCCCTCAGCCTTGCGAATGAGTGGGGCGGTTACTCCGCGAGGATCGCGGTGACGAACTGGTCCGGGTCGAAGTCCATCGCCTGGTGGGCCTGGCCGTGCAGGTCGACGATCGTGGCGCCGCCGATTTGCGTGGCGACTGCTTTGGTCGCCTCGCGGAGGTACGCCGGGCTCTCGGTGCCGAGGAGCAGCCGCACTCCGACGGTGATCTTCGCCAGGCGATCGGTGGCCCAGAACCGCCGGACCTCGTCCAGTTCCCTGACCAGCGTATGCGCCGGAGCCAACCGGGCAAGCCAGATCGGAGTGCCTTTCAGCGCGTCGATGGCAGCCTGAGGGAGCTCGAGGACCTCACGGTAGAACGTCTCCAGCGCCTCTTCCGGCCCAGTGGCCGCTTTGAGTGTCTCGAAGCCTTCCGGGCCTGCTCACTGGAAGCGGCTCTTCTCACGGACGCGATCGGCCGGTTGAGTCCACGGCGCCACCTCAGACCGGACGCGGTGGGCACCGATCCGTGAGCACGAAGACCAGCGGCGGGCCTTCTCCGAGACTCTCGAAGCCGATTACGGTGCCATCGCGAGACACGACCGAGTTGAGCATTCAGCCATGCCAATGCCGATCGTGCTGCCCTTGAAGGCACTGTTTTTCGCTTGGTGGGAAGGATTGGCCGAGGCGTTGGCCGGAGGACGCCAGAGGTTGGCCGAGGCGGGGCATGATGAAGCGGAGCGCGACTGACCTGACCGTAGGAGGAATTCCGTGACCGTAGCCACCTCGACTCTCAGCTGGGCTCTGTCCGGTTTCGGCGACGAGATCGACGCGGATCCGGTCGTCCAGCTGTCCGTGCTCGAAGCGCTGGGCGCACGTCACCTCGAGCTGCGGGGCGCCTGGGACACCGGCGTACTCGACCTCGATGCCCGGCAACGAGGCGTGCTGCGGCAGCTGCTCGACGAACGCGGGTTCGAGGTGTCCGCCATCGCCTCTCCGCTGGGCAAGGTCTCGCTCGACCTTCCGGTGGAGGCCGAGGTGGAGCGACTGGCCACCGCGATCGACGTCGCCCGTACGTTCTCCACTCGCTATATTCGGATGTTCTCCTTCTACCAAGAGGGCCGCGACCCCGCTGCCATGCGTGACGGCGTGCTGGTACGGCTGCGCGCCATGGCGGACGTCGCCGAGCGCGAGGATCTCGTTCTCCTGCACGAGAACGAGAAGGACATCTACGGTGACATCCCTGAGCGGGTCCTCGATCTCATCGAGTCCGTCGGCTCCGATCATCTGCGCATCGCTTGGGACAGCGCGAACTTCGTCCAGGTCGGCAACCGCCCGTTCACCGATGCCTATGCCAGCCTGCGGCCGTACTTGGAGTACGTGCAGATCAAGGACGCCGTCGCCGCAACCGGCCATGTCGTCGCAGCAGGGGAGGGAGACGGCGAGCTGCTCGAGACCCTGACCGCCCTTCGGGACGATGGCTATCAGGGCTTTGTTTCGCTAGAACCCCACCTGTCCGCGGCACACGCGCTTGGTGGCTTCTCCGGGCCTGCCGCCTTCGGCCGGGCCGCTCGTGCTCTCCGGCTGATTACCGACGACCTGGGAGTGACGCTGTCATGACCGGCCCGATTCGTGTCGCCCTCGTCGGTTGCGGCGCCATCGGCCGCAAGCACGCCCTTGCCGTCGAACAACATCCCGCGTTCGCCCTGGTCGCGGCGGTGGATCCGGTAGAGGCGTATTCGGCGGCGTTGCTCGCCGACCACGCGCCGACCTCACCCGAGCCGGCGGCCTACTCGACGCTGCCGGACGCGCTGCGCGAATGTCGCATCGACCTGGTGGTGATCTGCACCCCCAGTGGCACACACCTGGACCTCGCGCAGCAGGCGGTCGACGCCGGTACGCACGTCGTGATCGAGAAGCCGCTGGATGTCAGCGTCACCCGAGCGGCCGCGTTCGCCCGGCGGGCGGCGAACACCGGCAAAGTGGTCACCGTGATCAGCCAGCACCGGTTCGACCCGGCCAGTGTCGCGGTGGCCCGTGCTGTGCACGACGGCTCGTTCGGCAGGCCGACTTCAGCGGTGGCGTCGGTCGCCTGGTGGCGTGATCAGAGCTACTACGACGGCGGTGATTGGCGCGGCACCTGGCGCCTCGACGGCGGTGGTGCCCTGATGAACCAGGGTGTGCACACCTCGGACCTGCTCTGCTGGTTTCTCGGCCGCCCGGTCGAGGTGCAGGCAACCGCGAGCCTGCTTGCCCACGAGCGCATCGAGGTGGAGGACACGGTCGCAACCACGATCCGCTTCGAGTCCGGCGCCATCGCGGTCCTGCTCGCCACCACAGCCGCCTACCCGGGACTGACCGCACGCCTCCAAATCCACGGCACCGAGGGCTCCGCCGTCATCGACAACGACCGCCTTGAGTACTTCCACTCGGCAAAGTCCGCCGACCACCACCGGCCGGGCGGAGCCGGCAGTGTCACGGGCGGCGCCGTCACCGGAAACCAGGCAGAAGCCGAGGTCGGCTTCGTCAACACCCCTGCCGGGCCACACGGCGACCAGGACTTCGTGCTCGGCCATCGACGTCAGTACGACGACATCGCACGGGCGATCACCACCGGCACCGAACCAGGGGTGACGGTCGACGACGCACTGCTTTCCCTCGCGTTGGTCCGGTCGATCTACGTCTCCGCGGCAGTCGGTGAACGGATCTCGGTGGGGGAGGTGCTCGACGGCAAGTACTCAGACGTCCACCTGGACGTGCTCCGGGGCACCCGCGGCAAGTAAGCGAACAGTTCGACGGCGACGCTGGTGCGTCGTTGCGGTGACGCGTTGTCGGCAATGCTGTCGGTCGTGCAGCACCATTCGGCCCTGGAGATGTAGGCGTGCAAGGTGGTCCGCGTTCGGGGCGTGGCATCGGTGCCCCCAGACCCGCTCGACCAACCGATCGGACGCTACGGCGGCTCACAAGTCGTGCGCTTCATGGTTGCCGGTCACATCCCGCGCGAGTCGGTGTTCATCCCCTTTGACCAGGGATTCAAGTTTCTGTACAGAACCTCTTACGAACCGCCGGGCACCATCGACGCAAGCTCCCGACGTCCGACGGTTGGATGACGGTCTGCGCAAGCGCGATGGCTGGATGACAGTCCGGGTCAACGTGTGGGTCGGGCAATGCGTCGGCGATAGCTAGGTGAAGGGGTGAAGGCCGTCCGGTCCTCACCCCTTCACTTCGATACCCCTTCACTTCGATACGGGAGGGTCGTCCGATCAGGGGATCGACTTACCCAATGCGAGCAGAGCCGCCGGCGTAAGGAAGGTATACAGCGAGGTGAGCGTCAGAATCGCGCCGAGCACCTTTCCCGGAAGTCGCCCGTATGTCGTCGCCGCAACAGACAGGAAGGCCACCAGCCAGACCACGAGGATCGACTGCAGCATCCAGCTGCCGTCGAAGAACTTCCACCAGAACAGCGGCACGATCGCGACCGCTATCGCGAGGTTTCCGACGGGCCTGAGATCGAGCCCTTTGATCAGGACCAGGCCCAAGGCGACGAAGAACGTGGCATAGAACGTGACAATTCCCGCAAGCGGGATTCCGGCTGCCTCGGGTTTCGTCGCGATGATCAAGGCGGCTTGCACGGAGTCGACAATGCCGGCGAGCAAGGTCACCCAGCCGACGGTTTTGAGCGGGTCGGGCCCGTCGTCCGCGGCCTTGGCTCCGATGCCCAGAAAAGCAAGGCCGTTAAGCCATACAGCCAAGCCTGACACGACGAAGATTACGGTAATTGGCGGCACTTGTTACCCTTTCACGGTAGGTAGTCAGCGCAGCCATTCCGACCCTTCCACACTGGTAGAGTAGAGTCTGTCGTGGCCACGCTTCGTGCCCGGCGCAGGTGCTGGGAAGTAGTGATTTGCGCGGGCACAGCTCGGAGAGTGGTTGTTACACACGACGTGAGCTGCCGGCTACAACGGACGGATCAGGTCCAGTGGACGGCAGCTCACGTTGGGGAAGGTGCGCGCGTGAGCGTCACCATGGGTAGGTCGAATGGAAAGTCGCACCCTTTCGGGTGTGGTGAAATAGGATCGCACCGCACGTCTCTTCAATTGGGTACAGTCTGTCAACTGGGCGCAGCGTGAATTCCACGCAGGCCGGCCGGTGCGGCTGCCTGTGCGATTCTGCGAAACGTGCGCAAGAACTATCTCCTCGGGCGTTATGGACTCCTCCCTATGCTGGCACTGCACCAATTGGACTATTATTCTATTTCCAAACTGTTTCATCCAGAACGCGAAGTCGTTACCAGGCCGCTCGCCGTGTTAAGCGGATCGCTCCGACGCCTGGTAATGGCCCCGACGCCTCGGTGTTACTCAGTCAAGTCAAGATCGTCCGCGGTGCTCGGCGGGTGCCCGCGGGGGTGATGACCTCTCCCGGTCCCAGTCACGCTGCAGCGGGACGGTAGCGACAGCAGATGCTGTCATCACTCTGGCAGGGTGAGTGACGACAGATGTTGTCGTCACTCTGGAGGAGATCCGATGCGCACTCTTCGCTTTCACAACTACGGAGAACCGGCCGACGTGCTGCGAGTCGAGGATGCGGAGTCCCTCAGTCCTGGCCCGGGCCAGATCCGCGTCGCCGTTGAAGCGTGCGGCTTGAACCCGGCCGACTGGGCGCTGTGCGGTGGCCTGTTTCCCGGCGACCTGCCGCGCGGGATCGGGCTCGAGGTGTCCGGCACTGTCGACGCGGTCGGCGACGGAGTCACCGGCGTCGACATCGGCGGCCCGGTGTTCGGCTCCGCGCCCTTCACCGGCCCGTCCGCCGGCGCGTCCGAGCAGGCCCTGCTCGACCTGTGGTTCCCGCGCCCGTCCGGGCTCGACCCGGCC
The DNA here is from genome assembly GCF_025464955.1 of Amycolatopsis sp. Taxonomy (GTDB): domain Bacteria; phylum Actinomycetota; class Actinomycetes; order Mycobacteriales; family Pseudonocardiaceae; genus Amycolatopsis. The sequence goes on from NZ_JAODNM010000137.1 coordinate 91,368, forward strand.
GGCGCCGCGGCGCTGCCGATGGCCGTGGGAACGGCCTACGCGGCGTTGGACGCACTCGGCGCCGGCGCCGGCAACACCGTGCTCGTGCACGGCGCCGGCACCACCACCGGGTATGCCGCGGCGCAGATCGCGATCCAGCGCGGGGCGCGCGTGATCGCCACCGCGGGCCAGACGTACGCCGACGCCCTGCGCGCCGCCGGCGCCGAGGTCACCAGCTACGGCGACGGCATGGCCGAGCGGGTGAGGGAACTGGCCGCTGGGCCGGTCGAACTCGTCCTCGACGCGGCGCCGTTCAGTAACGCGTTGCCGGAACTGGTGCGCACGGTCAAAGAGCCCGAGCGCGTGCTGACGCTCGGCATCCTCGAGGCAGACAACGAATTGGGGGTCCGTTCTGCCATCGGCGCGGGCGTCGGGCCGTGTTACGACGTGCTTGGTGAATTCGCGCAACTCGCGTCCGAGGGTCGCTTCTCGGTTCCGGTGGCCCGCACGTTCCCGCTGGAGGACTGGCGGACCGCCCTCGAACTGAGCCAGTCACAACAGGCGCACGGCAAGGTGGTGCTGCGGATCAGCTAGAGCCACTGGGCGACCGTCGGATCAGGCCTGACGTAGTGACTCGGCGAAGCGCATCGTGCCGGCCATTGTGGACTGGAGCATCGCGTAGGCGGGGGAGTTCGCTTGGATCTTGCGGAACGCTGCCACCGTCTGGACGTTGTCGTAGCTGACCTGCAGCTCAGAGGCGAAGGACAGCCAGGTTGTCAGGTTCACCCCGTACTTGGTCAGCCGCTGGATGGCGGTCTGCTGGCCGATCTCAGTCTGGGAGGCGGAGGCGTCGACGACCAGGGACACGTCGTAGTCACGCCGGAGCGCGCTGAGGCTCGTCTGCATGACGCAGCCGTCGGTCATCAGACCGCCGATGACCAGGTGCTTGACCCCGGTCGCGGCGATGGCCTGCTCGAAGCCGTCGAACGCGAACGCGTCGAACGACCCGGCGCGGTAGACGATCGGATGATCACCCAACTGTTCGGCCAGCTCTGGGTAGATCACTCCGCGCGGGTCCAGCTCGGGCCCCATGGTGACGACGAGAGGAACCTTGAAGGCCAGGGCGGTCTGGGCGAGCGCGCGGGCGCCCGCGACGTTCTGGGCGATCGTCTGCGATCCGATCATGCCGCCGAAGCCGGTCACATAGTCGATCAGCACGATTGCCGTGTTGCCGGCGGTGCGCCGTTCAATCTCCATCGGTTTCTCCTGAAGGAAGGCCATGCGGTTCTCGACCGGGCTGCGTCCGCGGCCTTTTCGTTACGGCGTAAAGGTGTAGATCACTGAATCGGTGCTGAACCGGACGTCCTCGGTCAGGCAGTTCGAGACCGCGACAAGGGTGTCGGTGTCGTCGGCGAAGACGGCGACGTCAGTGCCGCCCGAGGTGGTGAACTCTTCGACGACAACCAACTGACCCTGCTCCCAGCGGTAGAGCTGGGAGGCCAATCTGGTGGTGGGGTTCAGTCGGTCGCCGATGATGAAGTTGACCCGGACCACGTACAAGCCAGCGTCGGTGTCGATCACCGCCAGTTCCCGCCCGCCCGCTCCGGCCAACGTCTGGTGGTGGACGAACTTCGTCCCGTTCCACCGGTAGAGGATCGAGTCCGCGTCGATCACCGCGCAGGCCAGATAGGTCTCTCCGCCGTTGGTGAAGTTCGCGAACGCGCGGCCCGCGGACTTCACCAACGTCTGGTGCGGGACGAACTTGTCGCCGTTCCATCGGTAGAGCCGTGATTCGTCGCTGTTGTCGGCATGTGCGAGGTAATGCTGCCCGTCGATCTGGAAGAAGTGCCAGTTATAGGCCCACAGCGAGGGAATCTCCTGGAACGGCTGGAAGCGGGCGCCATCCCATTCGAAAATGATCGACGGGCGGTTGTCGTCCTTGGCCTGCGGCAGGAACACGCCTTGGGCGAGAGCGAGAAAATGGCGCTCGCCGATAGTGAAGTGCCGCCATTGCTTGGCCGCGAAAGTGGGGATGGTCTGGAACGGGACAAAAGCACTGCCGTCCCAGGCGAAAATCTGCGAATCGAGCTGATAGTCGTAGGGGCCGTTGCCGGCGCGGATGCTAGCTGTGGCCAGAAAAGCCTGTCCGCCGATCCGGAAGAACTCGGCGTCCTCGCCGCCAGGTACCGGCAGGCGTTGGTATTCGGTGTAGGACTCGCCGTCGCGACGAAGCAGCAGGAGGTCGGTGTTGCTGTTTCCACCGTTCATCCCAGGTGGGGTGCCCTCGGCGTCCGATGACAGTTGCGGAATCGCCAGGAATGCGTGTCCGTCCACGTCGAACGGCAATACCGCGCGGGCACCGGAGGTGGCGATGCGGAGTTTTTCCCGCAGGTGCTGACCGGTCACGAGCTGAACCTGCTTTCTTCGAAGGTCATCGAGACGGTTCGTCGACTTCGCGCAGGGCCGTGATGATGCTGCGGAAGTGCGTGCGTGTGGCGGCCTCGGCTTCGTCCGGTTCATGACGGGCGATGGCGTCGATGATGGCCAGTTGCTCGGGCAGCCAGAGTTGCAGCTTGCCGGGCCGCAGCATGAGCCGGAACTGGAACCGGACCAGCTGGTCCTGCAACCGATCCAGTAGTCGCTCCGCGACGACCTGACCGGAGATGCTGCGGATTCGGCGGTACAGCTGGAGATTGAGGTCCGAGTACTTCAGCGGCTCACCGTCGCTGACCGCCTGGGCGGTCTGCCTGCCGAGGTCGCTCAGTTCCAAGATCTGCTCATCGTTGGCCGCGACGGCGGCGCGAGCAGCGCAGATCCCGTCCAGCGCCATGCGGCACTCGACGACGGCAACGGCCTCGTCCGTCGAAATCGCCCGTAGCCTGGCGCCCTTGTTGGGAATGCGCTCCACGATGCCGTCGTCGGTGGCCAGATCGATCAGGGCCGCGCGAATCGCCGACCGGCTGACGCCGAACCGCTCGGCCAGTTCCGGCTCGACCAGCCGCTGGCCGGGGACCAGGTCGCCGTCCAGCACGGCTTTGCGCAGCGCGCTCAGTGCGAATCGTTTGCCGGGATCGCCGGTCATGGCCGTCATCTCGCTCCTCAACTGCCGGGTGGACCAACCCTAACACGTGTCGACGAAATCGTTAACGATTTCTAGCACGATAGTTGTCAAGATTCCGCTGACGTGCTTATGATGCCGTAGCCGACGCCGTGACGGAGCGATCTTCGCGAACCGCTTGGACTCGTCCCGCCGTGACTTCCAGTGTCGGCAGTGAGAGGACCTGCGCACGATGACGTCGCTTTTCAGCTACCACAGCCCCGAGATGGTCGACCTGTTCACCAGCTATGCCGGTAGCCCGGACGCGATTGGGCCGGTGCTGGGCCTCGCTCGTCAGCATCGACAATCACACCCGCGACGGTTCCTGGCGTCCGGAAGCCGAACGTCTCCTGCTGGCCACCGAGAAAGCCCGCGCCGCGAACAACGCCGCGCTGTGGCGGGACGTCATCGCGGTGGAAGCCTTTCAGGGGCGCGAAACGAAGATCGTCGAGATGTATGACTACTCGCGCGGGGTGACGATCGACTATCTTCGCCGGGCACTGGCTCGGCCGGGCTACTTGAGCGCTGAGACACTCCGCAGCGACTTCCTGTACCGCGACCCGGGCGACCACGGCGTCGGCCTGCCGCGAGAGACCGAGAGAAGACAACGAAATGACCACACCGGTACCCACCCGCCACAATCGGTTCCTCGATCGGCTCTGGGCCGGCGAGCCGACCCTGATGATGGGGATCAGAATCAGCCGCACCGCTGACATCCTCCGCATCGCTCACTCGACCGGACACCACGCCGTCATGATCGACCTCGAGCATTCGACGATGTCGATCGACCAGGCGGCCACGCTGTGCGCCTCCGCGGCCGACCTCGGCCTGACGCCGCTGGTGCGGGTCGCCGAGCGTGAGTACGGGGCAATCGGCCGGCTCTTGGACGGCGGTGCGCACGGCCTCGTCTTCCCGAGGATCGAAACCGTTCAGGAGGCGCTCACCGCCGCTCGTGCCTGCCGGTTCCCGCCGTACGGGCAACGTTCGCAGACCGCCATGGTTCCGCAGCTGGGCATGAAACCGACGCCGGCCGCCCAGTTGAACCCGGCGCTGGACGAGCTGACCGTGGTCCAGATTCTGATCGAGACTCCCACCGGGATCGCGAACGCAGATCAGATCGCGGCCCTCGACGGAGTGGATGTGCTCGCGATCGGGGCGAACGATCTGACCGCCGAACTCGGCGTCCCCGGGGACTACCGCGATCCTCGCTTCGCCGAAGCCGTTGCCACGGTCGCGGCAGCGTGCCGGCGGCACGGCAAGCTGCTGCAACTGGGTGGCATCGGTGACCTCTCGATCGTCGAGAAACTCATGCCCTTGGGCATCTGCCCGCTGTACCTGACCGGCACGGACGCCGACCTGCTGTTTTCCAGCGCCGCTGCCAGGGCCGAGAAGTTCGTTTCCTGGCACGAAAACCGAAACGAGGCATAACCCGACCATGCGTATCGACCAGCACAGTGATCCCCACGTGACGACCGTTCTGACGCCGGAAACCCTGACCAAGCCGAGCTTCGTGCTGCCCGAAGGCAGCTGCGACTCACATTTCCATGTGTTCGAGGAGGGCTACCGGCATGTGCCGAACGCCCTTTATCCGTTCCCGCAGGCAACGTTGGATCAGTATCTCAGCTCGATGGACGTACTCGGGATCGAGCGGATGGTGCTCGTCGCGCCCACGTACTACGGCAACGACAACAGCCTCACCCTCGAAGTCCTGCGCAAGGTCGGCTCGCGGTGCCGCGCGGTCATCCGAATTGACGACGACACAACCGATGCCGAGCTCGATACCTACCACGAGGCCGGAGCGCGAGCGATCCGACTCGACCTGTTCGCCCGCCGGTCATGGTCCACTGAGGACCTCATCGCCTACATCCGCGGCATGGCCGCCCGTACCCGGCCGCGAGGATGGCACTTGCAGTTCTACACACCGGGAACGGTTGTCCGGAATCTGCTGCCGTTCCTCGCGGAGCTGGAAGACACCTTCGTGATCGACCACATGGGATACATGCTCGAATCCGAAGGGCTGACCCAGGAGGACTTCGGGCGGCTGCTGACCGTACTCGACACCGGCTACTGCTGGATCAAACTCTCCGGCCCGTACCGGATCGCGAAGAAGAAGCCGCTGTCCTCGGTGGAACCCCTCGGCAAGGCGCTGGTGCAGGCTCGCCCCGACCGACTGATCTGGGGTTCGGACTGGCCTCACCTGTCCTTCCCGGAACTCGACACGGGTGAGCTACTCAATCTTCTGGCGGACTGGGCTCCTGACGAACAGGATCGCCGGAAGATTCTCGTCGACGGACCGGAAACACTGTTCTTCAACGCCTGAAAGGTGGGGCTAGGATTCAACCATGAGCAGTTCCTTGGCAAGGCGCAAAGTCATTCTCGTACACGGCTTCTAGCACGGAAGCTGGTGCTGGAGCCTCGTCACCGAACAGCTCGCCGCACGCGGTGTCCCGTCGGTGGCTGTCGACCTTGCCGGCCACAGGCTCAACAACCGATCCGCGGCTGCGCGGTGGGATCGTCCGTTCGATCCAGCTGCCTTCGCCACTGAGCCATCCGGCGTAGCCGCCGTCACGGCCTCATCGGCCGCCGCGACGCTCATCCGGCAGATCAAGACGATCGGCGGCGGCGAACCCTGCGTCGTGGTGGCGCACAGCATGGCCCGGCGCCGGCGCCGCCGCCGAGCTGGAGCCCTCGGTGTTCGCCCATCTCGTCTACGTGTGCGCGTTCGCTCCCGTCTCAGGTTCGTCCACCGCGGAATACATCACCAGCCCCGAGGGCGAGGGCGAGCAGGTGCTCGGCCTGCTCAGTGCCGACCCGGCCGTCGTCGGAGCCCTGTGCATCGACACCGGTGACCGCGACGCCCCGGCCGGAATCCCCACCGAAGCCATCACCGTGACGGCCGACCGGTACGGCACTGTGCCGCACACCTACGTCCTCTGCACGAAGGACAATGCCGTTCCACCGGCCTTGCAGCGACGATTCGTCCGCGAGATCGACGCCGTGTCGAACACTCCGACTCAGGTCGCCGAGTTCGACAGCTCGCACTCGCCGTTCCTGTCTCAGCCGGCCACCCTCGCGGACGTGATCGCCGGAGTCTCCCAAACGGGTCTGCCAACCAGGGGCACTTTTGTACTTTTGTGCCCTCGTTGAAGTCTCAACCAGGGCACTCCTGTCCACAAGTGCCCTCGTTGCACACGCGCGTAACCGGCGCGCACAAGGACCGCAACTCGACGGCGAGTTGCGGTGGTTGACGGGGATGTCGTCCACAGAGCGCGGACACACGATCACCACCAGTGGACGCGCGATCGCCAAAGGCAAAGGCATCGGAACGTCTTGGAGATTTCCACTATGAAGCCGAAGCGTTTGTCGGCGCCCGGTGCGCAGGCGGCAGTTGTTGCCGTCCGCGCGTCGGATCCGATGACCGAGCTCGGCGTGGCGACCATTCTCGGCGCGGATCGGCGGTTGACGGTGCTCGCCGATGGCGACTTCGCGCTCGCCGAGGTGATCGTGGTGGCGGAACAGCTCATCAATGGTGAAGTTTTCGCGTTCCTGCGCGAGGTCCGTGCCGCGTGATGCCGCCCCCGAGGAGTTGGCGGGGACGGTTCTCGCCGTCAGCCGGGGTGAGGCGCACCTGCCGCCTTGGCTGCAGGGAGGCCTGCTGAACGAGCTGGATCGGGTGCGGCACGACGTGTTGGAACCCAACGGGTTCACGTTGTCCGGTGTGTCGATGCTCGCGTATTCGACGAGCACGGTGAAGAACGTGTTCTCCGGACTGATGGCCCGTTACGGTCTCAACAGCCGTGCGCACGCTGTCGCCTTCGCCTTGCGTGCCGGGGTTATCTAGCTGAAGATCTCCGACACAGTGGCGAAGGCATCCTCGTCGAGTTCGACCTCGATGGCTTCGTGAACAGCCTGCCATTGTGCGTTGGTGCTGGGCGAGATGACCGGTGCGGTAACCACCGGATGCGCCCGCAGCCAGGCCAATGCCAACCCCGCCACGCTGACGCCTTTGTCCCGCGCGACATCTCGAAGTCGGGCGACTCGGGCGAGGTTCTCGGCAGAGTAGACACCCGGGTAGTACCGATCACCGGCCACCGCGATTCGGCTGCCCGCGGCCGGTGGGGCGCCGTCGAGATACCGATCGGACAACATCCCGCCGGCCAGCGGCGAAAAGGCCATGTACCCGAGACCCTCCGCCTCGACCAGCGGCAGCAGCTCCTTCTCGTCCTCGCGGTCGAGCAGGTTGAATCCGTTCTGAATCCACTCGGGACGCGGCAGTCCGAGTTTCGCGGCGGTGCTCAGGAGGGCTTCCAGCAATTCCGCGTCGACATTGCAGACCCCGTACGCCCTGATCAGTCCTGTTTCCTGGGCGGCAGTGAACGCGGTGAGTGTTTCTTCGAGCGGGGTGTTCGGGTCTGGTGCGTGCGACAGGTAGAGGTCGACTCTGCCCAGGCGGCTGATGCTCTGGGCGAGCTGCCGTTCGATGTGCGGGCCGGACAGGTCGATGCGTGGCTGCCCGGCCTGTACGGAAGTGCCCACCTTGGTCTCGACAAGGATGTCCTCGGGTAGCCGCTCCGCCAGCCAGCGACCGACGGTGCGCTCGCTTTCGCCGCCGCCGTAGCTGTCCGCGGTGTCGACGACGCGGATGCCCAACGCATGGGCTTCGCTCAACCGGTCGAGCCCCTGCTCGGCGTCGATGCCCAGGCCGCGCGTTGATTCAGCACCGCCGATGCCGCCGATCGAGCCCGCGCCGTAGACGAACTCGGTTATCTCGATTCCGGTCCTGCCCAGTTGCCGCTTGTCCATAAGCCGAGTCTACTCAAGATCGCGAAGGTGCCGCGCGGTAGCAACGTCAGTTGAAGACGGTCTCGGCGGGGAGGCCGGACTGGGCGAGGACGTCTTTCATGTTGTAGAAGTCGTCGTCGGTGAGGATTTTGTTGCCGCACAGGTGAAGGACGGCGACGGCGGGGACGGAGAACAGGGTGGGTGCGTCTCGGAGTTGTCCGCTGAAGGTCCAGCTGATCTCGACCTGGTCGCCGCCGGCGAATGCGTTGGTGACTTTGAGGCTGGCGTTGTGGACGAAGTACTTGGTGCTGCTCGACCAGCCGGCGATGCCGTCGCGGCCGGTGTTGGTGCGGTCGAAGGCGTGGTCGGTGTAGCGGGCACCGGTCGTGGTGAACAGGGTGGCGAGGCGCTGCGTGTCGCTGCTGGCCCAGGCGGCTTCCCAGGCGATGGCGATGGCGGGCAGTCTGCGTCGGCCGGCCTGGTTCGCGGTGTCGGTTTGCTGGGCGGCCGCCACGGAGGTTGCCGTGGTGCCGGTCTGGGGGTGGGGGTGCTCGCGGCCGCGGTGGATGTTGCGGCGGCGCCGAGGACGGCGGCCGTGAGGACGGTGGTGACGGTGCGGCGGATGGTGCTCATGATTCCTCCAGTGGGACAGCTGAGGCCGTGGGTTCCCGTTTACTGCAGCAAGGGCCGGGGCGAATGGGGGCGCGGTACGGGCCCGGGGGGCCTGTTTCGTTGTGCTGGTGGCTGCGTTTCAGGAGTGGCAGAAAGGGCTTTCCTTGCAGTGAAGGCACGTATAGGGCCGTTCGTACTTCGGCAATCACGGTAAGCGACCGGCCTCGTTTGTCTGGTGTATGCGTGAGTGACACGGCAAGCAGTTGCATGAGGTGAGCGGGCGTAATTCGTTGCTATGGCGGTGTTTCTGAATAATCGATGAACACGTTCCGCGATAATGTGTATCACCTGAACATGTTCCGATTGTACGTTCGATCCGTAGTAGAATAAAGGAGTGCCCAGCGTAACGACCACCCTCCCCGATCCCGCCGATATCCGGCGTGCCGATCCGGCGACGCTGGTCGACTACGCCCGGGCGATCACCCGGGAGATGAACCGGTACACCGCGCTGCTGGGTCTGGTGGTCACCAAGACCGAGACCGATGGCATCAAGGCGACTCATCAGTACACCTCCGCGGTGCAGTGGCTGATGCATACGACGGGGATGTCCGAGCCCGCGGCACGTCAGATCGTGGTCCGTGCCCGCGGCACCAACTCCTTGTACGCCATCGACGGGACAGAGATCCCCGGTGTCGCGCCGCTGACCGGTCTCGCCGCATTGGCCGGTGCCCTCACCCCCGCGCATGTCGACGTCATCGTGAAAACGATGACGGCGATGCCCGCGACGGTGTCGGACGAAGACCGGACGGCGGCGGAGAAGATCCTGGTCAACCTCGCCGTTAACGCGTCCCCGGTCGAGGTGAAGAAGGCCGGTGACCGGATCCTGGACACGTTGGATCCGGATGGGCCGGAGCCGAAGGATCCGCCGGAGAGACCGCAGCGGGAGCTGTCGTTCCAGGAACACCGCGACGGGTCCGCCACGCTCAAAGGCAAGCTCGACAACCTGGCCTACGCCCAGTTGCGGGCAGCCCTCGACCCGTTGGCGAAGCCGCACTCGACGAAAGAGGAAGGCCGCGACACCCGCAGCCAATGGGAACGCCACGCCGACGCGCTGGTCGACCTGGTCCGCCTCGCGATGACCGTGGACGAGATCCCGACTCACGGTGGTGACCGGGTCCATGTGGCGGTCACCGTGGACTACGAAACGCTGAAGTCCGGGATCGGGAC
>NZ_JAODNM010000013.1 GCF_025464955.1 Amycolatopsis sp.
CTCGCATCACGAGACGGCAGCGTTGCCCGGGGGTGATGAATCGCTTCGATCGCCCCAAATCCATCGGCTCACTATTCATGCCGAGAACGGCGGGAATTACCTTGCAGTCACACGCCAACATCCGTGCCTCCGCCGCCGTGATCACACCGCCGAAGTCGAGCATCGCCGTCCCGATCCCGGACTTCAGCATCTCGAAGTCCACGGTGACCGCCACATGCACCCGGTCACCACCATGAGTCGGGATCTCGTCCACCGTCATGGCGAGGCGGATCAGGTCGACGAGGGCGTCGGCGTGGCGTTCCCATTGGCTGCGGGTGTCGCGACCTTCCTCTTTCGTCGAGTGCGGCTTCGCCAACGGATCCAACGCTGCCCGCAACTGGGCGTAGGCCAGGTTGTCCAGCTTGCCTTTCAGTGTCGCGGAGCCGTCGCGGTGCTCTTGGAACGCCAGCTCCCGCTGCGGTCTCTCCGGCGGGTCCTTCGGCTCGGGTCCGTCGGGGTCGAGGGTGTCGAGGATCCGGTCGCCGGCTTTCTTCACCTCGACCGGGGACGCGGCACGGGCCACACCGATCAGGATCTTCTCCGCCGCCACCCGATCCTCCTCCGACACCGTCGCAGGCATGGCCGTCATCGTCTTCACGATAACGTCGACGTGGGCGGGTGTGAGGGCACCGGCCAGTGCGGCGAGCCCGGTCAGGGGCGCGACACCGGGGACCTCTGTCCCGTCGATGGTGTAGGCGGAGTTGGTGCCGCGGGCACGGACTACGATCTGGCGTGCCGCGGGCTCGGTCATCCCCGTCGTATGCATCAGCCACTGCACCGCGGAGTTGTACTGATGAGTCGCCTTGATGCCATCGGTCTCGGTCTTGGTGACCACGAGCCCCAGCAGCGCGGTGTACCGGTTCATTTCCCGGGTGATCACGCGGGCGTAGTCGACCAGCGTCGCCGGATCAGCACGCCGGATATCGGCGGGATCAGGGAGGGTGATCGGTACGCTGGGCACTCCTTTATTCTACTACGGATCGAACGTACATTCGGAACACGTTCAGGTGATACGTGTAGTCGCGGTACGTATTCATCGATTATTCGAAAAGGCTGGCATAGCAACGAATTTCGCCCGCTCGCCTCCTGCAACTGCTTGCCGCGTCACTCACTCATACACCAGACAAACGAGCGCAGTCGCTTACCGTGATTGGCGAATCACGAAAGGCGCCAAACATGCGTTCACTGCCACAAGAAGCCTTCCGCAGCGCCGCACCGGCAAAACGGAACGGGCCCTCGGGACCGCTCCTCTAATCCCGGCCGGCCCCCGGTCCTTGCTGCAACGTGGAGGCGTTCGGCAAGCGCGACGGTCGAGCGCTGGCACAGACCGGTGCAGATGTCCGTCGAGCAACCGGAGATGATCCTGCGCAACCCCGAACTCGTCCGCCGCTCCTGGGAGCTGCAGTCCGAGGGGCGGGCCGAGTTCATCACCACCTTCGGCTCGGATCTGGTCGTCCTGCGGCCGGACGAAGCCTCCGAGCAACTACGGCAACATTTCCTCCGCGTGTACACCAGCAAAGCCCCGAAGCAGAAGACAAAGATCGACTTCAGTGGACCAATCAAGCAGCTGCTCGCGCCGATGGAAGAACTACAGGACCGCGAGACTGTCGCGATCGTCTACGACGAAATCGAGGGATTGGGCTTCTGGCAAAGAACCGCGCCTATCTCGATCATTTGCGCAGCTATCTGAACGAGGACTCCGCGCACATACCCGCCACCACCTGCGTCGGAAATCGCCTGGCCGAACTCCTACGCTAAACCAGACGTCGCGCGTAGCCGTCCAGAGTCGTTCTGTCGACACCGGTCCGCTGGGCGACTTCGTCGTCGTCGAGGGCGCCGCAATCGAGCCCCCGGCTCAGGTACGCGGCCAGGGCCTGCGCGGTAGCGGGTTCGTCGAGGACTCCGCCGGAGGTCTTCTCCGCGTAGTCCTTCAACCTTGTCGCGGCGGCGGGGAAACCTTCGCGGAAGAACGTGTATGTGGCGGCGAAACGGCTCGGCAGTTGATGCGGGTGCAGGTCCCAGCCCTGGTAGAAGCCGCGTTCCAGCGAGCGACGGACGAGCCGCGAATGCTCGCCCCAAGCGGCGAGGACGGCGTCGCGGTCGCCGATCGGCAGCCGGTTGGTCGAGCCGTCCGACAGCCGGACACCGGTGCCCGCGGCCGCTACCTGCATGAACGCCTTCGCGAAGTCCGCCGCGGGGTGTTCCATGCTCTGGTACGCCGCGCCGATGCCGAGGCCCGCGCTGTAGTCGTAGGTGCCGTAATGCAGCCCGGAACACCGACCGGCCGCCGCCTGCACGATCCGCGCGACGGCCACCGTCCCGTCCGGGGACAGGATCGACTGGGGCGTCTCGATCTGCACTTCGAAGCGCAACGAACCCTCGGCGAGGCCATACGCGGATTCCAGTTTTCCCAGCACTTGCGCGGCAGCCTCGACCTGCTCGACCGCGGTCACCTTCGGGAGCGTGACCACAAAACCTTGCGGCAACGGATGTTTCTCGAGCAACCCGGCCAGAAACAAGTCCAGTGTCCGGATTCCACGTCTGCGAGTGGGTTTTTCGAAGCTCTTGAACCGGATCCCGAAGAATGGCGGCGCGGTGCCCTCGACGACCGACTCGGCGAGCGTCCGCCCTGCGGACAACGCGGCCTCATCTTCGACGTCGTCGCCGGGGTTGCCGTAACCATCCTCGAAATCGATCCGGAGGTCTTCGATCGGCTCAGCCGACAGTTTGCCCCGCACCTTCGCGCGGACGTCGTCGTCAGCCAGCCCTTCGCCGTGCGACGCGAACACTTCGGAGGCACGCTTTCCCCACTGTGCCACCAGATCGCCCGTGTACGCGCTCGCCGGCACGTACACGGTGTGCACCGGCTGGCGGCCGGCCGGCTCACCGGGGTAGAGCGCCGCGACTCGGGCGTCCGCCTCGGCGAGCCGGGCGTCGGCAGCGCTGTAGACCTCGTCGGTGAGCCGGCCTGCCATGCTCTTACTTGATCCGGTCGTAGGCGGGCAGCGTCAGGAAGTCCGCGAACTCCTCGGCGAGCGCCACCTGCTCGAACAGTTCGACGGCCGGGTCGAGGAACTCGGCCGCGATGACGTCCGCCAGCTCCCCGCGGACCTCGCCGAGCACCTTGCGCACCAACGGTTCGCTGACCTTCTCACCGGTGTCGAGCACAGTCGAGTTGTGCACCCACTGCCAGATCTGCGAACGGGAGATCTCGGCGGTCGCCGCGTCCTCCATCAGGTTGTGGATCGCCGCGGCACCGTTTCCGCTCAGCCACGACGCGATGTAGCGGATGCCGACGTCGACAGCGGCACGCAGCCCGGCGGCCGTCGCACCGCCTTCGGTGCCGGACAGGTCGAGCAGCTGCTCCGCGGTGACGTGAACCTCGTCGCGGGTGCGTTCGAGCTGGTTCGGCTTGTCGCCGAGGACCTTGTCGAACTCTTCGCGGCAGATGTCGACCATGCCGGGGTGCGCGACCCACGAACCGTCGAACCCGTCGCCTGCCTCGCGGCTCTTGTCGTCACGGACCTTGCTGAGCGCCTTCGCGGTGACTTCCGGGTCGTTGCGGTTGGGGATGAACGCGGCCATCCCGCCGATCGCGAACGCGCCGCGCTTGTGGCAGCTGTGCACGAGCAGCTCGGTGTAGGCCCGCATGAACGGCGCCGTCATGGTGACCGAGTTGCGGTCGGGCAGGACGAACTTCTCCCCCGCGTCGCGGAAGTACTTGATCATGCTGAACAGGTAGTCCCAGCGGCCGGCGTTCAGCCCGGAGGCGTGTTCGCGCAGCTCGTAGAGGATTTCTTCCATCTCGAACGCGGCCGGGATGGTCTCGATGAGCACGGTGGCGCGGACCGTGCCGTGCGTGATGCCGAGTGTCTTCTCGGCGTGGGTGAACACGTCGTCCCAGAGCCTCGCTTCGAGGTGGCTCTCCATCTTCGGCAGGTAGAAGTACGGGCCGCTGCCGCGTGCGAGCAGTTCCTTGGCGTTGTGGAAGAAGTGCAGCCCGAAGTCGACCAGCGCGCCGACGCCCTTGCGGCCGCCGAAGGTGAGGTTGCGCTCGTCGAGGTGCCAGCCGCGGGGACGGACGACGATCGTCGCGTGCTCGACGTCGTCACGCAGCGAGTAGCTCTTGCCGCCGCTCTCCAGGGTGATGGACTTGCGGACGGCGTCGTGCAGGTTGACCTGGCCGGACACCACGTTCGCCCAGTGCGGGGTGTTGGCGTCCTCGAGGTCGGCCAGCCACACCTTGGCACCGGAGTTGAGCGCGTTGATGGTCATCTTGCGGTCGGTGGGACCGGTGATCTCGACGCGGCGGTCACGCAACGCGGGCGGCGCTTCGGCGACCTTCCACGCGGACTCGCGGACCTCGCGCGTCTCGGGCAGGAAGTCCAGCTTGCCGGTGCGCTTGGCCTCCTCGCGGCGCTTGCCGCGGGCTAGCAGCAGGTCGTCGCGACGGGCGGCGAAGCTGTCGTGCAGGCCGGCGAGGAAAACCAAGGCCTCCGGCGTCAGGATCTCGTCGCCGCGCTCGACCGGGTCACCGAGCACCTGGGCTTCAGACATGCGAACACTCCCAAGAAAACGTCCATACGGTTTTTACATCTCGGACTATAGTTTCTGCATAGCGGAAGCTCAACCGCGCCGGTTCATCGGGCAGTTCACCGTAAGGAGGCTCATCGTGGCAGCGGAGAACCCGCCGGAAAAGACCGGGCGCGATGGTGGTGTCCAGTCGCTCCAACGGGCCTTCGAGCTGCTCGAACGCCTGGCCGATGCGGGCGGCGAGGCCAGTCTGTCCGAGCTGGCCGCCCTGTCCGGGCTGCCGATGCCGACGATCCACCGCCTGATTCGGACCCTGGTCGCGCTGGGCTACGTGAGGCAGAACACGAACCGGCGGTACGCGCTCGGCGCCCGGCTGATCCGGCTCGGGGAGCACGCGAGCATGCAGTTCGGCGCCTGGGCGCGGCCGCTGCTGACCGAGCTTGTCGACGAGGTCGGCGAGACGGCGAACCTCGCGGTGCTGGAACGCGACGAGGTCGTCTACGTCGCCCAGGTCCCTTCGAAGCACTCGATGCGCATGTTCACCGAGGTCGGCCGCCGGCTGCTGCCGCACGGCACCGGCGTCGGCAAGGCGATCCTTTCGCAGCTGCCCGCCGAAGAAGTCCAGGCGCTGCTCAAGCGCACCGGCATGCCCGCGTACACCGAGCACACCTTCACCGACCCCGACGAGCTGCAGGAGCACCTCGCGCAGATCGCGGAGCAGGGTTACGCGCTCGACGAGAGCGAGCAGGAACTTGGCGTCCGCTGCGTCGCTGTCCCAGTCCTCGGCGCTCCGACGCCCGCCGCCGTGTCGGTGTCCGGCCCCGAAGGGCGTCTGACGAAGGAGGCGGTCGGCCGTATCGCCCCGGTCGTCCAGCGCATCGCCGGCCTGATGGCAACCGGCGGCAGCTAACTCGCGGCTAGGGCATCGGCTTGCTGTCCACCGAGACGCCGTAGTTGGCCTTGCCGTCGGCATAGGAGTTGACCGTCGCTGTCAGGCCGTAGCGGACGTTGCCCGCGGAGAGCACGCAGCGAGCGGTCTGACCGGCCTTCGCCGTGATCGGCCCGGGGCACTCGACGGAGTCCGGACGCTGGCCCACCTTCTGCTGCAGGACGTCGGAGATGCCCGACTGCAGGCTCTCCTTGGTGATCGCGGGGTCGTCCTTGGTCACCGACACACTCGCCGAGCAGCCGGTAACGGCCAGGCCGAGACAGATCACCAGCGCTGCTTTTCGCAGGGACAGGGACATCGGGGTGGAGCCTCCTACTTCTGGACCTACTTCTGGACCTACTGCCAGACGGACGGTGGGATGAGATCGAGCAGGTCGCACCGGTAGTCGAGAGCCGGGATCAGCTCCGCCGGGTCGCGGTGGTCGCTGACCGGGTCGAGGACGTCGAGCTGGTCACCGAGCAACATGAACCCGCGGGGCGCGCGCTGGTCGGCGAGCAGGAACTGGATCATCCGAGGGTTCAGCACCGCCTGGGCGAACCTGTCGTCGCCGGCCGAGACCTCGAAGCGTTCGTCGAAATCCGGGTTGCCGAGCTGTAGGTCCTGCTGGCCGATGCTCGCCCGGACCCGGCTCTGGGCGCGCAGTGCCGCGCTGACGGTGAGCGCCGGCCGCGCGGCCGGGGTGCGTACCCAGATCGCCCGGATCTGGCTGTACTCATTGCGGTGGTGGACGCCGAACAGGGCCGCGATGAAGGGCCTGCCCCGATGCGTGCCGGTGACGACCTCCTTCGCGTCGACCGCTTTCGGCGCGAGGTGGTACGGGTTCAGCGGGTTCAGCACCTGCAGCGGGCTTTGCACCGCGAACTCGTTCTGCGCGTTGAAAACCGCGGCGTAACTGTCGTTGCGTTCCTCGTAGCGCCAGCCGCGGTTGACGCTCTCCTCCTGCAGCCGTCCCAGCGACGCTGTCTGCTGTGCGTTGTAGGACTTCCTCAGCCACACGACCAGCCAGACGATCAACGCCGCGACCACGACGACCCCGCCGACGGTGATCGCGATGATGGCTCCGGCACTCATCGGTTCTTCTCACCATCAAAGCGGTTGTAGACGCTGAAGTCCTCGAACAGCTTGTCGTCCTCGCCGCGTGGCCGCCGAGCGGGCTTGGGCGCCGGGCCCGGATCACGCGGACGCTGGTCCCCGAACAGCTGCTCGTCCGAGTCGAGCACGCGGTCGAGCAGTTCGGTGTCGCCGAGGCCGCGGCGGACGACTTCGGCCTGCAACCGCGCCGCCGAAGCGCGCGCTTCGGCCAGCGTGTGCATGACGATCGCCGACAGCGCATCGGGCGCGGTCTCGCGCACCTTATCGCTGAAGGTGATCGCGCTGACCGAGCCGTTCGGGCCGGCTACGACACTCACCAGCCCGTCCGGCGAGGACGCGCGGCCTTCGGCGTCCTTCAGCTCGTCGACCATGTGCTGGTAGGCCTCGGCGCGGCGCTGGTTGCCGGAGGCCGCGGTGTCGATCGCCTCGATCCGGCCCAGCAACTGCTTGGCGGCTTCATTCATTTCGCCCCCTCGGGCTTGATCGTCGCGAGAAACTCCTGGAAATCGCCGATGACCTTGTCGAACTGCTCCTGCAACGAGGTCAGCACGATGTGCAGCACCGCTCGGCGGGTCGGGTTCCGCTGGTCCTGCATGCCGAGGAAAACCTGGAACTGCACCAGCTTCTCGGGTTTCCCGTTGAGCTGCAACGACAACTGGACGGCTTGGGTCAGGCCGGGATTCTCCGCTGAACCGACCTCCTTGCGGCGCCCCAGCTTCGCCTCGGCTCCACCGGCACGCAGCCGCTCCAGCGCCTCGTCCGCGACCTCGGTCAGGACGACGTCCTCCGGGCGGACCTCGCCGCTGAGCGTGATGTTGGGCGTGAACCCGTTGCCCGCCTCAGCGGGATACAGCGCGACGAAGGCGGCTTCAGGCGTGCCGACCTCGTCCGGCGGCACCGAACGCCAGCCCTCAGGCAACGAGAACTCGATCGGTACCGGGATCGTGGTAGCCACGTTCTTCTCTCCGAATCTGTGGTGAAAACGGTGTACAGCGCCGAAACCCGGCCAGAAGCCGAGGCTCCGTCAGAAGCCGAGAAAGTGACCGACGCTCTTGGCTGCGTTTTCCGCTCCGTGGCCGATGTCGGACGCGACATCGCCGACATCATGCGCAACATCCTGCACCGTGTCGACGACCTCCGCAGGATCAACGCTGACGTCGAACCCGACCTTGCCGCCGATGCCGAGACCCACCCCGACCGAAGCGCCGAGGTGGAACTTGCCATCGTCGCCCATGCCGACCTGGCCGCTGGCTTCGGCGCCGACACCAGCCCAGGCCTCGCCGTGAGCACCGGCGGTGACCCCGGCGACTTCGGCTCTGGCGTCGCCTTCGACCTTGGCGCCGGCGAACGCTTCCGCGCTGCCCTGGGCCCCGGTCCAGCCGAGCTCGGCGTCGGCACTGGCCTTCGCACCGACAATGCCTTCAGCGCTGGCCTTCACTCCGGCATGGTCACCGAGGTTGACCTCGCCTTCGACGCTGCCCTTGGCCAGGTAGGCCTCGGCGTTCGCACCCGCCGACACGCCCAGCACGCTCACACCGGCGTGGGCCGAAGCGTCGGCGCCGAGCACCGCGCCCTCGATCTTGCCGCTACCGGAAACTCCGCCGTCCTGCCCGAATTTGCCGTCCAGCGAGCCCTCGGCCACGTTGACACCCGCGGATGCCTCCACAGTCGACTCTGAGGTGTCGATGCCGAGCTTCTCGAGGAGGGGGCCGAGCTTGTCGGTGAGCATTCCGCCCGACTGGTCGCCGAACTCCTTGCTGTAGCTCTTGCCGCCCTTGTTCGACTGCCAGCCGCCGGGGTCCTCCTCGACCCATTCCTTCTTCTTGTCGTCCCACTTCTTCTGCTTCTTGCGCGCGTCGGCCCCGAACTCCTTGCCTTCGCCGATTTCCTTCTTGTAACTGCCGTCTTCGCTCTTCTTGAACCCGAGTTTCTCCGCGACCGCGCCGCCGACCTGCTCGACGTGGTCGCGCGCGGCGTCCAGGATCGCCTGTGCGCCCTGGGCCGCGGCCTTTCCCGGATCCTCGAACGGCGCGAGCAGCTGACCGGCTCCCTGCGCCGCCTGCGCCTGCGTGTTGTACTGCGCGGCGGCGGTCCGGCTCGCGGCCTGCGCCTGCGTGTACTGCTCGATCGCGCGCTGCGCCTCGCTCTGTCCCCAGGTGAGCGCGTCGCCGAAGTCCGCGAGGGCCTTTCCGTTGTCCGCGGCCAGATCGACGGCCTGCGCCCACTTCGGCGGCTCGGCGCCGAAGGCCTGGCGAAAAGCGTCACTCGCCTCGCCGGTCCACTGTCCGGGGTTGATGTCGTGAAGGTCTTCGCCGATGCCGCCCATCTTCTGGATGGAACCGACGAGCCGCTTCAGGTCGCTCGTGATCGTCTCCGGCTCGCCCGGGATCAAGGCCTTGGGATCGGTCGTCTGCCCCAGCTCGGCCGCCATCAGTAAACCGGCCCTTCTCCGTCACGGGGGGTGGGCCGGTCGATCGAGGAGTCGGGGAACAACTCCTGGGACCGCTCGGGACTCATCACTCCGGAATGCGCCTCGTCGGTTTGTTTTCCGAGCCGCTCGTCGAGCTGTGACGGCGTGAGGTTTCCGGTGAAGCCGCCACCGGGAACGTCGTGCAGCCCGGCCCCGTTCGTCGGCTCGTACAGCATGCCGCCGGTGTCCGCCGCTTCGTCGCCGCCGCCCAGGATTCCGGTGATACCGCCGGTGAACCCTCCGCCGGGTACGCCGCGCAGCCCCCCGCCGGACGAATCGTCGAACAGGTCGCCGAGCTTGCCGAGCGAGTGGTCGGCCGTGTTCTCGGCCTCGGTGTACGAACCGGCGGCGGTCTTCAGGCTCTCACCGTGGTGGTCTGCCTTGTCGCGCAGCTCTTTGACGTGCGTTTCGAGATCGGACAGGAAAGTCGACCAACCCGCCTGGACGCCGGCATGGCCGTAGTCACCGCTCGCCCCCTGCCACTGCAGTCCGGCCGCGGCGCCGACCACGTCACCGATCTTGTTCGCCGCCTGATACAGCTCGTTCGGAACCGCGCCGTAACCGCCGGTCATCCCCAACCCCTGTCGTTATGTCCGTATTGCTGGACATAAGGTCCCAGAGGGTTATGACCGACTTGGCCGTTTCGGGGCAAATTCACCCATTTGGGTGAGTGCGAATCCGTCTACCGGAGTACGTCAGCCCAGGAGCGCGTCGACGAAGGCGCCAGGTTCGAACGGGGCGAGGTCGTCGGGGCCTTCACCGAGGCCGACGAGCTTGACCGGGACGCCGAGTTCGCGCTGGACCTGGAAGACGATGCCGCCCTTGGCCGTGCCGTCGAGCTTGGTCAGCACGATGCCGGTGACGTCGACGACCTCGGAAAACACGCGGGCCTGCGTGAGGCCGTTCTGACCGGTGGTGGCGTCCAGGACCAGCAGGACCTCGTCGACCTTCGCCTGCTTCTCGACGACCCGCTTGACCTTGCCGAGCTCGTCCATCAGGCCGGTCTTGGTGTGCAGCCGACCGGCGGTGTCGATGAGCACGGCGTCCACGCCCGCCTCGACCCCGCGTTTGACGGCGTCGAACGCGACCGCGGCCGGGTCGGCGCCTTCCTTGCCCCGCACGACTTCGGCGCCGACGCGCGCACCCCAAGTCTGCAGCTGCTCCGCCGCGGCGGCGCGGAACGTGTCCGCCGCACCGAGCAGCACGGTGGCGCCCTGCGCGACGAGGACGCGGGCGAGCTTGCCGGTGGTGGTGGTCTTCCCGGTGCCGTTGACGCCCGCGACCAGCACGACAGCCGGCTGCTTGGTGCCGTCGACCACGTGCGGCAGCGCGCGAACGGCACGGTCGCTCGGGGTCTGCAGCGCGTCGACCAGTACCGAGTGGAGCACTTCGCGCGCCTGCTCGGGGGTGCGCACGGCGCGCTTGGTCAGCTCCGCGCGCAGCTTCTCCACGATCTCCGTGGTGGTGGCCGAGCCGAGGTCGGCGACGAGCAGCGTGTCCTCGACCTCCTGCCAGGAGTCCTCGTCGAGGTCGCCGGCGCCGAGCAGACCAAGCAGCCCCTGACCGAACACCGACCGCGACTTCGACAGCCTTCCGCGCAGCCGCTCCAGGCGGCCCGACGGGGACTCGATGTCGTCGAGCTCGACGCGCGCGAGTGCCTCTTCGACGTCGTCGGGCAGGACGACATCGACCATCGTGCGCTTCGGAGCATCGCGGGGGACGGACGCGTCGTCGCCGACGGCGGGCTGTCCGTCGACCTCGGTCCGGTCGGCGACCGGGTGTTCGGGCGCCGCGGGCGTCTTTTCGGAGTCCGCTTGGTCGCCACCGGGCGCGAGCGCGATCGGACCGCTGGTCTGGTAGCCGCCGCCCTTGGGCTTGCGCTCGCCCTCGAGTTTGGCGGCCTCGTCCAGGGTGATCCGGCGACGGCGCGCGACGAACAGCCCCGCGACGAACACGACGACCAGCAGGACTACGACCGCTAAAGCGATCCAAAACCACAGGGAGCTCGACACGCCGTCATCCTCCCATCCGAGGTCCAGGCGGCGAGGGCACCCCACCGTCGGGCCAAGGAGTAACCAGGAATAGCTCGGTTGGGACAAGAAAAAACGATTCTGCTTGCGTCCTGGCCCGTCCAGGACTAAACCACTGGCGATGGGGGTGGCGATGGGGGTAGGGACGAACTGCGGGCTGCGGGTCATCGGCCTGATTTCCGGCACGTCGATCGACGGGATCGACGTGGCCGCCGCCGAGCTGAGCTTGGTCGGCGACACCGTCGAACTGCGTCCGCTGGGGCACCTCGATCTCGCTTACTCCGAGGATTTGCGCGCCGACCTGCTGGCCACGTTATCGCCGAACCCGTGCAACGCCGCGACCCTCACCCGCCTGGACACTCGCGTCGGGCAAGCGTTCGCCGACGCCGCCGCGGCCGGGGTATGTGACCTCGCCGATGGACGCGCAGACCTGGTCGCTTCGCTGGGGCAGACGATCTACCACTGGGTCGAGGACGGCACCGCGCGCGGAACCCTGCAGCTCGGGCAGCCCGCGTGGATCGCCGAGCGCACGGGCTTGCCGGTCGTCGCCGACCTGCGCGCTCGCGACGTCGCCGCGGGCGGGCAGGGCGCGCCATTGGCCAGCACACTGGACGCGCTCTGGCTGGCCGACCTCGCGGAATCAGCCGGACATCCGGTCGCCGCGCTCAACATCGGCGGCATCGCCAACCTCACGGTCCTTGCGCCGCGAGGCGAACTGCTCGCCTACGACAGCGGTCCTGGCAACGCGTTGCTCGACGCGGCCGCCACCGAACTCAGCGGCGGAACGGCCCGCAGCGACGTCGGCGGCGAACTGGCGCTATGCGGCACTGTTCGCGCAGACCTGCTCAAGCGTTTGCTCGACGATGAGTACTACGCGGCGACGCCGCCGAAATCGACCGGCAAGGAGTACTTCAACCTCGGCCACCTGCACCGGATGACCGACGGGTTCACGATCACCGGCGACGATCTGCTCGCCACGCTGACCGAGTTGACCGCGGTCACAATCGCCGACGAATGCGTCCGACACGACGTCGGAACGCTCGTGGCGTCCGGCGGCGGGATCGAGAACCCCGCGCTCATGGCGGCGCTGGCCCGGCGCCTGCCGACCACGGACCTGCGGACCAGCGACGACCTCGGCCTGCCGCATACCGCCAAAGAGGCCTACCTCACCGCTTTGCTGGGTTGGTTGAGCTGGCACGGGCTCCCGGGCAACCGGCCATCGGCGACAGGGGCGCGGGGACCGCGAGTCCTCGGCAGCTTCACCCCTGGCGCGGAACCGCTGACGCTGCCGGAACAGCTGACGCCACCCAACGCAACCGTGACCCGACTGCGGGTAGCGGGACACCGAGCCGATCCGGTAGGAGATAACCATGAATCCTGTTGATCTGGTGATCGTCGTGGTCTACCTGGCGGCGATGCCTCTGATCGGCGTGCTCATCGGGCGGAAGCAGAAGTCCGCGTCGGACTACTTCGTCGGTGAGCGCAGCATGCCGTGGTGGGCGGTCACGCTGTCGGTCGTGGCGACCGAGACGTCGACGCTGACCGTGATCTCGACGCCCGGTCTCGTGTTCGGCAACGGATTCCTGTTTCTCCAGCTGGCTTTCGGGTACATCGTCGGCCGCACGATCGCGGCGTTCGTGTTGCTGCCGCGGTACTTCAAGGGCAACTACGTCAGCGCGTACGAGTACCTCGGCAAGCGCTTCGGCCGCGGGGTGCAGGGCACGGCGTCAGTGACGTTCGTGATCACGCGGCTCCTCGCCGAGGGCCTCCGCCTGTTCGCCGGCGCGATCCCGATCAAGGCGATCCTCGACCACTACAACATCCACACCGCGTACTGGCACATCGTGGTCGTGCTGACCGCGCTCACCGTGATCTACGCGTTCGTCGGCGGGATCAAGTCGGTGATCTGGGTCGACGTCATCCAGTGGTCGCTCTACATCCTCGGCGCGATCGGCGCGATCATCGTGCTTTCGACGAAGCTGCCGAGCGGATGGACGGACCTCGCGTCCGCGCAGGGCCGGTTCCAGCTGACCGACTTCACGTCGAACCTGATCACGCAGCCGTACGCGTTCATCACCGCGGTGGTCGGCGGGGCGTTCCTGTCGATGGCCTCGCACGGCGCGGACCAGCTGATCGTCGGGCGGCTGCTGTCTTGCCGCAACCTGCGCGACGGCCAGCGCGCGCTGATCGGCTCGTCGATCGTGGTGTTCCTCCAGTTCGGGCTGTTCCTGCTGGTCGGCGCGATGCTGTGGGTGTATACGGGCGGGGCGAAGGGCGCGACAGCGCTCGACATCAAGGCGGGCACGGGCAGTGGCGACGACGTCTTCCCGCATTTCATCGTCAACGACCTGCCGGTCGGCCTGGCCGGGCTGCTGATCGCGGGCATCCTCGCGTCGACCATGGGCGCCTTGGCTTCCGCGCTCAACGCGCTGTCGACGTCGACCATCGCGGACCTCTACCAGCGGTTCAGCAAGCGGGCCATCGAGGACTCGAAGCTGCTCCGGCACGGTCGCATGTGGACACTGATCTGGGCCGTGGTGTTCGCGGTGTTCGCGTCGCTGTTCACCAGCAGCAAGGACCCGGTGATCCAGCAGGGGCTCGCGATCGTCGGATACACCTACGGCGCGCTGCTGGGGTCGTTCTTCCTCGGGCTGCTGATCAAGAAGGCTCGGCAGGCCGACGCCGTGGTCGCGTTCGTCGCGTCGGTGGTCGGGATGGCGTTCATCATCCTGTGGGTCAAGTTCGACAAGACGACCACGGCGATCCACCTCCACTTCGGCACGGCGACGAAGACGTTAGTCCCGCTCGCGACGTACTGGTACACGCTCGTCGGCGTGCTGATCACGTTGGTCGTCGGCGGACTGCTGTCGCTGCGGCACTCCTCCCCCGACCCCAACGCCGCCGAGTCCGAGAAGACCGTCGACCGAGACCCCGTCAGCACCCTCTGACGAGGGCACTTTTGTGGCGCTTCGGTCGTATGTGTCGGTGTACGGCGAAAGCCGGTGTCCGAAGCTGGGTGTGGGACTCGCCGGTCTGACTGTGGGACTCGCACAGCACATGGGCGAGTCCCACACTCCGGCCCGGCGAGTCCCACGTTCACGCCGACGAGTCCCACAGTCAACGTGAACCGCCCCGGGTTCGGTAGAGACTCGCTGTTGGGTCAAGCGACCAGGCTGACCAGGTCACCGTCCGCGTACAAGGTCTCGAACTCCACAGGCGGACGGCCACCACAAGCCCCATGCAACCGGCGACTGTTATACCAATCCACCCATGCAGCAGTAGCGACGTCAACCTCGGACCTATTATGCCACGGCCCGTTCGGCTTAATCAACTCAGTCTTATAAAGCCCAATCGTAGACTCCGCAAGCGCGTTATCCAGAGCATCACCAACCGTACCGATCGACGCATCAATACCCAAATCGATAAGATGCTGAGTAAACCGGAAAGAAGTATACTGACTACCCGCATCAGAATGATGAACCAACTTATCCT
>NZ_JAODNM010000062.1 GCF_025464955.1 Amycolatopsis sp.
GGGGCCTCGGATATGGGTCTGTGACTTCCGCGGTCGGTTGAACTGCGATCCGACCTCCGGTTCGCGGTGCTGAGCTTCAGACAGCGTCGGCGGCCTGGGCGGCGTCGCACTGCCTCAGCAGGGGATCCCTCAACGGACACCGTGCACCCGACTTCGGACATTCACAGAACGCGACGTCACCCCAGGCCGCCGCGTCTCATTTAGGGTGTACGATTTATCTGTAACGGATAGGTACCTTAAATGTGACAGGAGTGCTCGGGTGGGCGTCAACGTGGGCTATGCCCGGTGCAGCACCGACAAACAGGACCTCACCGCGCAACGCGAACAACTCGGCGGACTCGGGGTACCCGCCGAGCGGATCTACCTCGACGAGGGACTCACCGGCACCAACCGCGCCCGCCCCGGACTCGACCAAGCCCTGGCCGCCGTCCGCGCCGGCGACACCTTCACCGTCACCAAGCTCGACCGGCTCGCCCGGTCGGTCCCCGACGCGCTGGCCATCCTGGGGCAGCTCTCGGAGAGCGGGGTCCGCTTCGCGCTCGGCGCGTCGGTCTACGACTGGAACGACCCGTTCAGCCGGATGTTCCTGCAGATCCTCGCCGTGGTCGCGGAGTTCGAGGCCAACCTCATCCGCCAGCGCACCCGCGAAGGCATGGTCATCGCCAAGGCCAAAGGCAAACTGCGGGGCAAACAGCCCAAGCTCAAACCCGGCCAGGCCCGCGAAGTCCGCCGCATGCACGACTCCGGCGATTACACCGTTGTCGAGATCGCCGAGATGTTTAACATCTCCCGCCCCACGGTGTACCGCACCCTCGTCCGCGTCCCCGCGCCCGTTACAGCGCCGGCCGAGGAGGCATGATGCCGTGGCACTGCAGGAAGGCACAGCGGCAGATCTGGTCAGTCTCATCAAAGCCCACGACGTCCGCGTCGAAGAGTGCGAGCGACAAATGAGGCTTTGACGGAAGTCGGAGCCGCCGGCCGCGGTTCACGACACACGGTGAACGAACGTGAGTACCCGATCGATGATCCGGTCGCGGTCTTCCGGCCGGAGAAACAGGTAGTGACCGGCGTCCGGCAGCGTTTCCACGTCGGCTCGAGGCAGGAGGGTGCGAAGACGGTCCGCTGCGGCGATCGGATCGTGGACAACACTGCGCGCACCGAACAGTGCCAACACGGGCACCCGCACGGATCGGATGTCGTCGTCACAGGGACAGACCTGAAAGGGAACGCGCGCTCGGTACGTGCGTATCCCGGCGAGGACCAGCCGGGCGTCGGGGCGGTCCATGATGTCTTCGCCGGCGGACCAGCACAGGAACCGTCGCCACACCCAGTCCCGGTTGAGGATCGCGGTCAAGGCGCCGTACCAGAGCACGGACCGGGAGAACGCGGCCGTCACCGTGGTGGGGTCCAGCACACTGATCGAAGCGACCCTGCCTGGTGCGTGAATCGCCTGGTTGAACGCGTGCCACCCGCCGGTGGACCCGCCGACGAGGTGGACGCCGGTGAGTTCCAGGCGCTCGAGGACGTCGTCAAGGCACCGCGCGCGGTCCGGGATGTCCGCGAAAGGGGCGGTGTGCACGCTGCGACCGGCCTCGCCGAGGGTGTCGATGGTGTACACCGGGCCGTGCGCGGCGAACGCCGGCACGAGTGACGCGTAACAGGCGGAGGTGGCCATGAGCGCGGGCAGCAGCACGATCGGCGGCGCGTCGCCCTGACCGAATCGGTAGACCCGCGTCGTGCCGTGCCGGGTGTCGACATCGAGCACGGCGTCCGGCGCCGGACACTCGGTCATCGCCCTGTCGTACGCCAGGGAATACCGGTCCCTGCGCGCTGGGCTCTTGAATCCACCACTACGTGCCATCAGCGAAAACCTTGCTCTCGGAGGAATGAACGCTACAGATCGGCTGCGCCGACGTCTTGGACGAAAGTAAGATCGAAGTCGGAGGTGGGGCATGCCCGGTTGGACGCTCGTGGTGTCGCGCCGGGAAGTCGCGCGGGCACCGGCGCAACGCGTCTTCGGCCTGCCGCACCCGAGCCTGGCCGCGCACGTGCTGACCTACACCGCGCATGACTACCCGCGGATGGAGCTGATGTCCTGGCGGGTGGCGCCGCTGGGGGTGGTCACGGTGACCATCGACCTCGAAGTGCCGATTCGCCGACTGGCCGCCCCCGATCCCCAGCAGGGACAGGATCTACCGGCGTCGCCGGTGACGGGACTGCGGGACAGGCCGTTGACGCTGGAACAGGGCGGTGCGTCTCGCGGGATCATTCTCGCGATGACGCCGTTGGGGGCGTATGCGTTGTTCGGCCTGCCGTTGCGAGAACTGGCCAATACCAACATCGGCCTCGGCGATCTGCTCGGCGCCGACGCTCACCTGCTGAGCGAACAGATCGCCGAGACCTCCGATTGGCCCGGCCGCTTCCGGGTGCTGGACAACTACTTGGCGGCCCGGCTCCTGCACGGCCCCACCTTGGCGAGGCCGGTGCAAGGAGCGTGGCAGTTGGTGATGGCCTCGCCAAGGCGCCTGCGCATCAGCACGCTCGCCGAGCAGATCGGCTGGACCCGCCAGCACCTCAACGTCCGGTTCCGGGAGCAGATCGGGCTCACCCCGAAAACCGTGGCGCGCATCGCCCGGCTCCACCACGCCGCGTCGCTGCTGTCGCAGCCGATGCCGCCATCATGGTCGGACGTCGCGCAGAGGTGCGGTTACGCGGATCAGCCGCACCTCAACCGCGACTTCCGCACGCTGACCGGATGCACTCCCACCGAATACCTCACCGACGCTCCAGCAAGACAGCAGCAGAAGCGGGCACCCCACAGCTAGCCAGCAAGTTCGGGTTGGTATGGCGAGATGAGATCGCCGGCGGCTTCGACGTACGGGCGGACCCGTCGTACGTGCGGCAAGCAAGCGAGGCGAGTCTGCGACGGCTCGGTGTCGACGTGATCGACCTCTGCTACCTGCACCATCGCAGCGAGACGGTCCCCATTTGTCGTTGTGTGGTCTCAGGACTTCCTTGACGGTTTGTCGTCAGTACATGCTTGACACCGCGTTTGACATAGCGCCGAGTTGTTGATCTTGTTGCGCCTTCCGATCATGGTGGAGGGCTCGTGGGCGAGACCGGCACATGGAAGGCCGAGCAGCGGTATCGGGCAGTGCTGGAAGTACGCGACGGGTCGCCGGTGAGCGAGGTCGCCGTCCGGTACGGCGTGTCACGGCAATCGGTCTATAGCTGGCAGACCCGCTACAACGAGGATGGCGTCGCGGGCTTGCAGGAGATGTCGCGGCGTCCGAAGACGACACCGACCCGCGTCGATGCCGAGGTGGAAGCGCTGATCTGTGAGCTGCGGCGGCAGCAACCCCGATGGGGAGCTCGCCGGGTTCGCCACGAACTCGGTCGCAGCGACGTCGAGAAGGTACCCTCCCGCGCGACCGTGCACCGGGTGCTCGCTCGCAACGGACTGATCAATGTCCAGGAGCAGCAGCACAAACGGAAGTACAAGCGGTGGCAACGAGAAGCACCGATGCAGCTGTGGCAGATGGACCTGGTCGGAGGGGTGTTCCTGGCCGACGGCCGCGAGTGCAAGATGGTCACCGGCATCGACGACCACGCCCGGTTCATCGTCATCGCCAAGGTCGTGGTGATTCCTACCGGACGAGCCGTGGTCGAGGCGTTCACCGACGCGATGCGCCGCTACGGCGTCCCCTCGGAAGTGTTGACAGACAACGGAAAACAGTTCACTGGCCGGTTCACGCGCCCGTTCCCGGCGGAGGTGCTGTTCGAACGGGTATGCCGGGAGAACGGCATCAGCCAGCGCTTGACCAAACGGCGCTCACCCACGACCACGGGCAAGATCGAGCGGTTTCACAAGACGCTGCGTGAGGAACTGCTCGACGAGGTGACGACGTTCGACACCCTCGACGCGGCCCAGGACGCCATTGACGCCTGGGTGCACAGCTACAACCACGCCCGCCCGCACCAAGCGCTGGACATGGCCACCCCGGCCAGCCTGTTCCGGCCGAGCGCCCCGAAACCACTTACCGTGCCACCGGCGTCTGTCCTCGAACTGGAGGCCGCCGCAGAGCACACGCCGATCGTCGAGGACACCGTGCCACCGCCGACCGGATCGCCAGCCGCGGTCGAATGGGAGGTGAGCGTCCCTCCCAGTGGACACTTCAAACTCGGTGGTGCACAAGAACTCTGGCTCGGCCAGGCCTACTCCGGCCGCACGGTGACTGTCTGGGCTGACGACCGCAGCATCCACGTGGTCCTCGACGGCCATCACCTCAAGAGCGTCACCTCCCGCCTGCA
The DNA here is from genome assembly GCF_025464955.1 of Amycolatopsis sp. GTDB lineage: Bacteria > Actinomycetota > Actinomycetes > Mycobacteriales > Pseudonocardiaceae > Amycolatopsis. The sequence continues at coordinate 4,312 of NZ_JAODNM010000062.1, forward strand.
CGACGAACACCTGCGTCAACTGCTCCTGCGGGGAGCACGACCAGCCGGGCCGGCACCGGCCGCGCCCGCCCTGCCCCGCGCGGGCCGTGGACGGTCCCGCCTGCCCGAGGCCACGGCCGTCGAGGTGGACCGGGTCGTGACCCGCGACGGCTACGTCACCTTCAACACCAAGACGTTCGCCGTCGACCCCGAGCTCGTCGGGCAACGCATCACGCTGCGACTAGACGGGCACCTCATGCACGCCATCGCTGGCGGCGCCCTGGTCAAGTCCTGGCCCTACGTCATTAGCCTCGACAAACGACTGGCCCTCACCGGCGCTCGTCAGGCCGACGGCCCGATCCCGCCAGACCGTCGGGACGAGCGCCGCGAGCCGAACGGCGCGTTCCACGCGACGGCGTGGTCATGGTCGCCCGCCAACGCCTCCGCGTCGGCACCAGCCACGCCGGAAAGATCGTCACCATCATCGCCGAAGACACCCACTTCCGGATCCTCGACGGCGAACAGGAACTCGCCATCCACCCCCGGAAGACGAACCAGCCGATCACCCGGACCAAGGCCTGGTCAAAACGCCGCTAGATCACCAGGTCCCCGTCAAGCATGTGCTGACGACAAACCGTCAACCATCTCCTGAGACCTCACACGTCAGGGCGTCAGTCAGCACGGCTTGGTGTCAAGATTTCGAGAGCGAGCTGGGCCGTCGCCCCGGTCGTGGACCGTTGGCAGGTTGAATGAGGTCGTCCAGCCGAGGGGGTCTCGGCAACTCGCGATCTGTGGCGGCATCGGATAGCCCGGCAAGAAGGATTGCCAGCGTACGTTGCCACGCGGCACCTCCAGTCGTGCTCTCCATGCTGCACTGCACAGCCAGGAGAACGAGAAGAAGATCTTCGGGAACCACACCCGCCCTCAGCGCGCCCGCATCCTGCCCAGCCCTAATGAGCTTCAGTTGCCGCTGTCGGAGCTGGCGACGCAAGCGACCCGCAATCTGCGAGTCCGGCAGGGGAAGTGTGAACGTTCGGATCAGGCTGCGATCGACGAGCCCGCGAGCGCATAGGCCCCGCACGTAGGAGAGGATCGCCTCTTCGGAAGCCAACGCGAGCGCGTCGTCAGCGGTGTTCACGTGCTCCTGCAGGCGCTGTTCGATGACGGCTTGGACGAGCTGCGCGCGGTCGAAGTGGCGCGAAAGCGTTGCCACGCCGACCCCGGCGGCAGCAGCGACCTCAGACAGCGGCACCTCGCAACCATGCTCGGCGAAAACCACTCGCGCAGCGCTGATGATCCGAGCACGACTTTCCATCGCATCTCGTCGTAGCGGCTTCACATCCATGCCTCGAGCGTAGCATCCGGAAGTAATGCTTCCATCTTCTCCCGGGCCGCGGTACGGTGAGCGCAAGATGGAACAGTTTCTTCCACATAGATGACTGATTGATGCGGAGGTGCCCGCGGGTCCGACCGTGAGGACGCGGAGCGTGCCCGCCGGGTACGCGACGTGGCGGTCCTCCTCACCGAGCGCTGCCTCGGGCGGCAGCGAGACAGCGCGTTGCGCTCATGCTTTGGTGCGCTCGGGGGGAAGTTGGACGACGCGGAAGTCCGATTAGTTGCTCAGGTCGATGCTCGACTCCTGATGCTGTTGCCGCCTGACTTGAATCTGCGTGAACACTGACATTCGATACTCAAGAAATCTGAAGGTGAGGAGGTGCCGCATGGGGGCGTCCGTTGGTTACGAGTTGTTCGAATCGGTCGAAGTGGAGATCAGTAGGGCTGTGGCGACTGTGAGGTTGTTGACCACAGAACGAGTAGCGGTTCTCGGCGCGCAGGGCTCTCAAGCTGAACTCCACTTCGACCTCGGCCGGCGCTCGCACGATTGCGGGAGGATGATGCGGTCAGAGTTGTAGTCATCACTGGCATCGACGACGGCAAGCCGTGGATTCTGCCAGCTCCGCCCTACGCAGAGGGCAACCGGATCGATCCCGAGCCGATCGACTTTCCGGATTGGATGTGGAAAGGCTTTCAGGGTGTGCGGCTGACTCAGCAAACGCTGGCCGAAATGGAGAAGCCGGTGATCGCTCGAGTAAATGGAGACTGTATCGGGTTCGGCCAAAGCATCATGTTCGGCTGCGATCTGATTGTCGCCAGGGAAAATGCGATAGTGGCTGATGTGCATATGGACCTGCAGAAGATCTTTGGGTTTGACACGGTTCCGGGTGGCGGCGGAGGTGCGCTGGTGCCCTTGCATATGTTCCCGGCCAAAGCGATGGAATATCTGTTTCTTGCGAAGCCCTATACGGCCGCCGAACTGGCCAAAATGGGTGCGATCAATTACGCAGTGCCGTCGGCTGAACTGGATCAGGTCGTTGACGACCTGGTTCGTCAACTTCTGGCGAAGTCCGCCTATGCGCTTGCTCTGACCAAGCGTGTTGTGAAGAGACGAGTGGCCGAACAGCTCAACCTGACCCTCGACGCCGCCTCTGCATATGAATGGGTCAACTTCCTTCACTATCGAGGCAGTAACGGCAAACCCAACCTTAGTCTCTAGTCAGGAGCCTCGACTTGCGATCCATTGTCTACACTCGCCCCGGCGCCTCCGACGTTCTGTCTCTGGCCGAGCGCGAGATTCCCGAGCCCGGCCCGGGCGAAGTTCGGGTCCGCCTGATGCGTTCCGGAGTCAATCCCACCGATTGGCGATTCCGAATCCGACCGCTGCCGTTCGATGAAGTGACGCCGGGTCAAGACGGTGCTGGCGTCATCGACGCGGTGGGGCCGCATGTAGCCAATTTTGCGGTTGGCGATCGCGTCTGGCTGATTCTCGCTCAGCATGGAAAGCCTTTCGGTACAGCAGCTGAGTATGTAGTGCAACCCATCAGCCGCGTCGTTCCTTTACCCGATGGAGTGAGTTTCGACATTGGTGCCTCCATCGGGGTTCCAGCCCTGACTGCGCATCGTGCTCTGACAGTGCACGATCGCGGCCCCTCGCGTCTAGGGCCAGGCGCGATGACCGGACTGACGGTCCTGGTACAGGGCGGTGCGGGCGCAGTTGGCAACGCCGCAGTCCAGTTAGCGCGCTGGTCGGGCGCAACCGTCGTCACAACGGTGAGTTCCATAAGGAAGGAATCGTTGGCAAAGGCCGCTGGTGCCCACCATGTGATCAACTATCGGCAAGGCGACGCCGAGAGCGCGGTACGCGCGGCCGCGCCCGACGGCGTGGATTTGGTGGTGGAGGTCGCTCCAGCCCAGAATAACGCACTGGACCTTGCTGTTGTGAAAACCGGTGGAACCGTGTCGATCTATGCCATGCAGGGGGGCGACGAATACTCGGTGCCCATTTTGGAAACCTATTTCAAGAACCTCCGATATCAGTACCTTGTCTTGTACTCCCTGCACGCCGGGGCACTGGCGCGGGCGGCGAGTGACGTGACGGCGGCCATCGCCACTGGTGGCTTCCGCATCGGCGAGGACTTTGGGCTCCCGATCCATCACTTCCCCCTCGCGGAAGCTGCGGTGGCGCAGGACGCGGTCGAACAAGGAGCGGTCGGCAAAGTTCTTTTGGACATAGCGGAGACGTGACCGGGCAACCGCACCTGTCCGCGAGTGAGCGCACGCAGGTGATCAGCTCGGCCTTGTCGGCCGCGTAGATCTCCTGCAGCAGCGCCACAGCTGGCCGTTCTTCGCGCAGGACCTGCTCGACTAGCGGAGCCCGCTCGACTGCTTTGCCCGGCCGGATGTATTCGGCGATGTTCCAGCTGCTCACCCGCCGCGAGCTCGAGTTCGTCCTGCATGCCCACCTCCCCGTCCGTCTGCCTTCTGACTGCGACGACAGTAGCGGGATTGTCACTCATTGCGGATCTTCGCGACGGTGTGCCGAGGCGTTCGACCTACGGGCCGGCCGATCCCGACGCCATAGGAGGTAGCAAGCACTCCTGGATCGTGCGATGGGCACTTTCTGGAGCCCGCGGCCCGCTGGGCGAGTACGCGCGCTCGTCCGGCGCATTGACCTCGGCGAGTCTTCTGGCTCTGGCTGCGAAGCGGCAGCAGTGCGGCTGACCGCGTGCGGGTGTAGAACGAGACGACGAGTGCTGACGAGGACCGGGACACCGACGCCGGCCAGCTCGGGATCGTCGACGACATACTCAGCGGCCTGCGCGCTGGCGGCCCGTCGCGGTGGATGGCCGCGGTCGGCGCCCGGGACGCGGTGCTGGCTTGGGTCGGCGAGGGCTTCTACCACGGAACTGTGCTGCACTACGTCGACGGCCAGGCCCTCATCCGCTACGTTGTTGCGCTGCAACTCGGTGTCGAGGTCGCGGCCGATGACGAGGTGATTGCTTGGCTGCGCCCGCACATGACCACCTACCGCACCTCCGAGCAGACCCACCAGGACATCCAGAGCCGATATGCCGGTGAGATCGACCGCGTTGCTAACGATCAGCGGTTGGTCGCCGAACTCGCGGCCGCCGACGCCGAACGTGACCAGCTCGTCGGCGCACTGCAGCACGGACTGCGCCGGCGCGTGTGGACGCTGAGCGCAGCCGTGCCATGGCTTACTGCAATGGATCGCCGTCCTCGGCGATTTGCTGGATGAGCGTCTCGCGGAATTCGCCTGGTTCCGTGACCTTGCTCGTCAGCGCGACCGCGTAAGCAGCAGCAAGGTGGAGCTCGATACTGGCGTCGGCGAACGTGGGGATCCGCTCGACGAAACGTGACTGGTCGATCTCGTCGAGACGTGCGAGCGCGAAAGTCATCACGTCGCTGGTCACCATCGGCTCGAGGGCGCCCCCGACGAGCTTGTGTAGCAGCGTCATGTCGCCACCCCAGCCGAATCCGCTCGGCGCGACCACGTCGTGAATGCCGTCGACCCAGGAGCCCGATCAGCCGCGCCAGCTGGAAGTGCAGGTCAGGAGGGGCCTCGGAAAGTTGGTGTTCCAATGCAGCTCGGTCGCGATCGAGATAGGCGATCGTGATCCTGCACGCGGCGACGGAGATCTCTGAGCCTGACCAGTCGAGCTTCACGTCTCTATCCTGCACTGAAGGCAGACGTTCGCACGGCAAGGTGGACTGTCCGATCCCAGCAGCTCGCTGTGACCTCGGCCGAGAGGCTCTCGATTGCGCAGGGACGATCACTACCAGCAATGACGCTGGTTGAGCTGGGATCGCGAACGTCGGTATTGCGCACCGATGTCGTTCCCCGACTGTGACCTGACCGAGACCTCAAGAAGTGATGACAGCCCGCATTCGGGTCGTTACGGTGGGCAGCCTGGGTTGGGGAGGCCGGGGAGGTATGACATGGCGCGTTCGTCGAGTCGTGTGACGTTCTCGTCGGTTCTCGCTGTGCGCGAGTTCCGGGCGATGTGGGCCGCGGAGGCGTTCTCGCAGGCCGGGGACCAGCTTGCCCGTGTCGCGTTGTCAATCCTGGTCTTCCAGCGGACCGACTCCGCGGCGCTGACCGGCTTGACCTACGCCCTGACGTTCGTGCCCGCCCTCGTCGGCGGAATCCTGCTGGCGGGGCTGGGCGACCGCTACCCGCGACGTGACGTGATGATCGCGGCCGACCTCGCCCGCATGGTCCTGATCGGCGCGATGGCCCTGCCGGGGACGCCGCTGTGGTTGCTGTGCGTCCTGGTCGCGGCCGCGACACTGCTCAACGGGCCGTTCAAGGCTTCGCAACAGGCGATGCTCCCCGACGTGCTGGAGGGGGAGAAGTACTCCGTCGGGATGGCGATCCGCAACATCACCATCCAGACCGCGCAGCTCGCCGGGTTCGCCGGCGGCGGCGCGCTGGTGGCCGCACTTAGCCCACCATTGGGACTCGGTGTGGACGCCGCGACGTTCCTGGTCTCCGCGGTGCTGCTGCGCACCGGTGTCCGGCGGCGACCAGCCGCACTCACCGCGTCAGCGAACACCGCGGCGAAACCCTCGTTCCTGGCATCCACGGTCGTCGGCGCGAAGGTGGTCTGGCGCGATCCGGGCTTGCGGGTCCTGATCGCATTGTGCTGGCTGGCCGGGTTCTACGTCGTACCCGAGGCCCTGGCCGCCCCCTACGCCAACAGTCTGGCCGCGGGAGCTATCGCCGTCGGCCTGATCATGGCCGCCGACCCGGTAGGCAGCGTCATCGGCGGGATCGTGTTCAGCTGGGTCCCCGAACACTTGCAGATCCGCGTCATTGGGGTGCTCGGCATCCTGGCCGGGGTGCCACTCGTGTTCTGCGTCCTCAAACCGGGGCTGATCGTCTCGATGGTTCTCTTCGGCCTGTCCGGGTTGTTCGCGACGGCGTACAACATCCAGGGCACCGCGTCGTTCGTGCGCCGGCTGCCCGACGCGCAGCGTGCGCAGGGGTCGGGGCTGCTCTCCAGCGGGTTGACCACGGTCCAGGGATTGGGTGCTCTGGTGGCGGGCATCATCGCGGACCGGATCGGTCCGGCTCACACCGTGGCGCTGGCCGGCCTCGTCGGTGCGCTCGTGGCCGTGCCTATCGCGGTGGGGTGGAGCCGGGCAAGCCGGTCGGAGAATTCCCGTGTGGGTGAGGCCTGATGTCAGTGTCAGCTTTCACGGTTGCGCATGACGGCGTCTCCTTCGTCGTGTCTCAGCCGGCAGTGGGCGGGTCGTTCAGGTGGCCGTGGGACCCACCCGGATCAGCTCTCGCGGTTGCGCATGGCCATATCTCCCTTCGTTCGTCCAGTCGTGTACTAACCGTCGATACCGGACGCTGGCTGTGATTGAGTGAGTACGTCGCGTGGGAGTCGCCAGGGGGTGTACCACCCATGAGTATGGATGGGGTTGACACAGCCGATCGAGGCATGGGGCGTATTCGTGATGCGCTCTCACCCCGACGGTGGAACCTCGCCGAGCAGCGCCGCCGGTTTATCGTGTACTGCCTGCTCATCGAATCCGTCGCCGTAGCTGGGACGGTCACGGCCGCGATCACCGTACCGACCCGGACCCGCGACATCGTCGTCTTCCTCGCGCTCGCCGGATTGGGCGTTCTACAGGCTGAACTCGGCCGACAGGTCGAGCGGGTCCGTCGTCTGGTGTCGGACACCCCGCACATCAACCTGACCTCGGTCTGGACGTTCGCTGGAGTCCTTCTCCTTCCTCCCGCCCTCGTCACGGCGCTGATCGTGATTTTGTACCTGCACCTGGCCACCCGCAGTTTGTACCGCATCAAGAAAGTGCCCCCGTTCCGCGTCGTGTTCAACGCTTCACTCGTGATCGTCACCTGCCACGCCACGCAGTTCGTGATGGCCCGCACGGGTATCCCCACCCTGTACGCGGCGCTGGGGGACGTGTGGCCCGGTGTCGGTGTGATCGTGCTCGCTGCCGCCGTCTACTTCCTGGTCGGGGCGGTGACGGTCCTGCCGGGCCTGAAGATCACCACCCGATCCTTCGCGGCGCTCTTCGGCGGCTGGGGCGACAACGTTCTGGAGGTCTCCACCCTCTGCCTGGGCGTGCTGACTGCCCTGGCGCTGGGCACTCTGCCCGCCCTGGTGGTGGTGGTCCTGCCGCCGCTGCTTCTGCTGCACCGGGTCGTGCTGGTCAAGCAGCTCGAGGACGCGGTGGTCACCGACGAGAAGACGGGGCTGTTCAACACCACCGGCTGGCACAAGCTGGCCACCCGCGAACTCGCCCGCGCCCAGCGTCGGCCGAAGGCCAGCTTCGGCGTCCTGATGGTCGACCTCGACCTGTTCAAGCGGATCAACGACACCTACGGCCACTTGGCCGGCGACGCGGTGCTGCGGGCAGTCGCGGGAGCGATCCGCGGCGAGGTACGCGACTACGACTCGGTCGGGCGGTTCGGCGGGGAGGAGTTCCTGGTCCTGCTACCCGACGTTCCCGAGAGAGGGGCGCGCGCCGTCGCTGAGCGAGTCCGAGCCGCGATCACCCGTCTCGAAGTCTCGGTCGATGTCTCGGGTCAACCGGACGTCATCACCGGGCTGTCCGCATCGATCGGCGTCGCGACTTACCCCCATGCGGGAACGGCGCTCGACCGGATTCTCGATGCTGCCGACTCAGCGATGTATCAGGCGAAGGCGGCCGGTCGAAACAGAGTGGTCAGCGTGACCGACGCCTGAAAACGGCCGACTCCGACGACGTAGGCAGCTGATCGGTGAGGGCTCGAAGTCGCTTCCCGCCCAGCGATATTCGCCAGTTCGCGGGCCTGCTGTCGTCAAACCTGGAACGGTGTATTTCACCGGTTGTCGCTGACCGCGCAACGCAGCGGCGCGGCCGTGTTCAGCCCCAGGAAGTCTCGTTCGACCTCGTTAGTGCGCGCCGGGCCCGGCGGGGGTTTCAGGCTCGAGGTGCCGGCACGGGTTCGGAGGCCGACTCCAGCACACCGAATCTCCCCGCTCGGGAGACGAAGTGCGACTGCGGCGGACCGTTGACCGTACGGATGCGGTGGTCGAACACCCACTGCGGGGCGGCCACCACCGCCGGACCGTCGGCCGTATCGACAGCGTCGCCCGCAGGGATGCCACCCCACTCGGCGACGAGGGCCGCGTCGACTAGTCGACGCATCGCGCTGAGGGAGGCTCCCCGGCCGCCGGTGCCGTCGTTCCAGGCGCGGACAACCGGGTCGTCGCTGGCAGGAGAGGCCTCGCCGTCGGCCCGGGTCACGGCGGCGAGGAGCAGGGGTGCGATCTGGTTGGTCAGGTCGGCGCGCTGGAGCAGGTCCGGTTCGAGGTAAGCCTGGGTCTGCCCGCCCAAGTGGACGGCGAACAACCCAGCTGGCCACGGTGTCGGCCTGGAGAGTGAGGCAGGCGGATTGCCGCCGAATCGAGTCCTGATCGATCTTGAACCGAGGGGCGCGTGCCGACGAGGCTTACGCTCCGTGCGGGTGCTCCATTCGCGAGGGCCGTCGGTGCGGGGCACTACCGAGGCGACGTGTCTTGTCGCAGGTTCATCCCGCGCCCTGAGGACGTTGGTACCGATAGAGGAAGGTCCTGACGTGGTCTCTGGACGGGAGGCGGCGAAGCCGGTAACAACCGCCTCGGCCGCGGGTGTCAATGCCGCATCGGTGAAGGCGATGGATGACTACCTGTCGAAGCTCGTCCAAACAGAGGACTTCCGTGGCTCGGTCACCGTTGCTCGTGGCAACGAGGTCCTGTTGTCCAAGGGCTACGACTTGGCAGACGTGAAAGCCGGTAGCCCGAACACGCCACAGACACGGTTCCGCATCGGCTCGTTGACCAAGCAGTTCACTGTCTTGGCGGTGCTGAAGGCACAGGAGTTGGGCAAGCTGACCGTCAATGACCCGGTCTGTCGACACCTGCCCTCCTGCCCGGCCGCCTGGAAGCCGATCACCATCGAGCAGTTACTCACCCACACGTCCGGCATCCCCGACTACACCGATTTCGGCGACTTCGCCGCTACGGCGGCGGTTAACCTGTCACCCGAGAAGCTGGTGGGGTATTTCCGCGACCGGCCGCTGGACTTCAAGCCCGGGACCACATGGCAGTACAGCAACTCCGGGTACGTCCTTGCCGGGTACCTCATCGAACGGACGACCGGCACGAGCTACGCCGAGTTCCTCCAACAGCAGATCCTTGAGCCACTCGGCATGTCGGACAGCGGATACGACGTCAACAACCCAATCACTCCGGCCCACGCCGTGGGTTACAAGGATTGGGAAACTCTCGCCGATCTCCTCGACACGTCGATTCCTTACGCGGCCGGCGCGATGTTCTCCACCACCACCGACATGCTCAAGTGGAACCGGTTCCTGCTCACCGGCACCCCGCAGATCGTGGCCCTTGATACCCTCGCGGAATTATTGACGCCACGCGTCCCGCAGGACGCCGGTTCGCCTGATGAGTCGGATTGGTACGCCTACGGCGTGCGTGTTATCAACCGTTCTGCCGATGTCACGTACGGCCACAGCGGCGGCATCAACGGTTACCGCTCGTACAACCTGGTCAAGCCGCGGCAACAGCTGTCGATCACTGTCCTCAGCAATACGGAATCCGCGCAATCACAAGGCATCGCCGAAGCGCTCGCTAGGCTGGCTGGTTCCTGAATCCCCGCTGCGCCCGGCGATGGCGTCACGTTGCTGGGCACGACCTCTGCCGTTCACTTCGACGAGGGTCGACGCTGGGCGACCGGCATCGCCGCGAAGATCGTGGCCTCCGGGTCGAGCAACGCGACACCGTCCGCCAGCACCAGCCGAGCGGCACCGGCCAAACCGTCATCCTCCCCAACTGTTGCATCTAACACAACAATGAAGCATCTTGGCAGTCGAGACGTTTCTCCAGTCAGGCGCTAGCATCATGACCCGCTGATCGCGGTCGGCCACCATGGACGCCTGAGCAGCGCATTCGCGCGCCACGTTGCATCTAACGCAACTTTGCAGGTTCACCGTTTGACAATCGTCGTGCAACAGACGGATGATGCGACTCGACCATACGTTCGATAATTGCGTGTGACGTGCTGCCTTCCCCGCAGCGACCCGGTTCATGCCGAGATGAGTGGGAGACAGCCATGGCCTTCAACAACCCGCCCGTCCCCTGGCGGGAGGTCGAGAGGATCGCGTCCGGGCGCGCGCCGCTCACCGGTGACGGCAACGACTCACCGGCGTGGTCACGCAAGCGCGAAGGTTACGCCGGACCCCCACCTGACCTGGTCGACCGCCGCGGCCCCGACGACGCCGGCGCCGAAGTCCGGGTCCCCTACGCCGAGCTGCACTGCCACTCCAACTTCAGCTTCCTCGACGGCGCCAGCTTTCCCGAGGACCTCGTCGAGGAAGCCGCACGCCTCGGGCTCGACGCGATCGTCCTGACTGACCACGACGGCATGTACGGGGCGCAGCGCTTCGCCGGCGCCGCCCGCGAGCTCGGCGTCCGCACCGGCTACGGCACCGAGCTCACCCTCGGCGCCACCGAACCCCAGAACGGCGTCACCGACCCCGCCGGGGAGCACCTGCTGGTCATCGCCCGCGGCCTGGAGGGCTACTGCCGGCTGTGCCGCACCATCAGCCTCGGCCAGCTCGCCGGGGAGAAAGGCGCCCCGCGCTACGACATCGACCAGGTCGTCGACGACCTGCGCGGGCACGTCCAGGTCCTCACCGGCTGCCGCAAAGGCGCCGTCCGCCGCGCCCTCGTCGAGGAGAACGCGGCCGCCGCGGCCCGCGAGGCCGCCCGGCTGGTGGACCGGTTCGGGCGCGACAACGTCGCGGTCGAGCTCATCGACCGCGGTCTGCCGCTGGACTCGACCCGCAACGACGTCCTCGCCGGGATCGCCGCCGAGCTCGGCGTGGCGACGGTGGCCAGCGGCAACTCCCACTACGCCCGGTCGGGCGACGGGCGGTTCGCCGCGGCGCTGGCCGCGATCCGGGCGCGGCGCTCCCTCGAGGAGATGGAGGCTTGGCTGCCGCCGGTGGGGCTGGCGTTCCTGCGCGACGGGCAGGAGATGGCCGAGCTGTTCGCGGCCTACCCCGGCGCGGTGCAGCGCGCCGCGCTGCTCGGGGTGGAGTGTGCGTTCGACCTCGCCCTGGTCGCCCCCGAGCTGCCGCCGTTCCCGTGCCCGCCCGGGCACACCGAGGCGTCCTACCTGCGGGAGCTGACCTGGGCGGGTGCCGCGCGGCGCTACGGCAGCGCCGAGGCCGCGCCGAAGGCCTACGCCCAGCTCGCCCACGAGCTCGACGTCATCGAGGGGCTCGGCTTCCCCGGCTATTTCCTGATCGTGTGGGACATCGTGCGGTTCTGCCGGGAGGCGAACATCCTGTGCCAGGGCCGCGGGTCCGCGGCGAACTCCGCGGTCTGCTTCGCCCTCGGCATCACCGCCGTCGACGCGGTCCGCTGGAACCTGCTCTTCGAGCGTTTCCTCTCCCCTGAACGAGACGGGTACCCGGATATAGACGTGGATATCGAGTCCGACAGGAGGGAAGAGGCGATCCAGTACGTCTACGAGACCCACGGGCGGCTCAACGCCGCGCAGGTCGCGAACGTGATCACCTACCGGGCGCCCTCAGCGATCCGCGACGCCGCGCTCGCCCTCGGGCACGCCCCCGGCGAACGCGACGCGTTCGCGAAGATGGTGGACCGGTGGGGCGGGGTCGCCGCGACCGCCGGCCAGCCCGACCACGGGATCCCCGGCGTCGTCCTGAGCCTCGCCCGCCGGCTCGAGGACTCACCCCGGCATCTCGGGATCCACTCCGGCGGGATGGTCCTGTCCCGGACGCCGGTGTCAGAGGTGGTGCCGGTGGAGCGGGCGCGGATGGCCGGCCGGTCGATCCTGCAATGGGATAAAGACGATGTCGCCGAGGCCGGTCTGGTGAAGATCGACCTGCTGGGGCTGGGGATGCTCTCGGCGCTGCACTACATGATCGACCTCGTCGCCGCCCACCACGGCGAGACGATCGAGCTCGGTCAGCTCGACCTCGCCGACCCGGCCGTCTACGACATGCTGTGCGCCGCGGACGCGATCGGGGTGTTCCAGGTGGAGAGCCGCGCGCAGCTCGGGACCCTGCCGCGGCTGCGGCCGCGGGAGTTCTACGACCTCGTCGTCGAGGTCGCGCTGATCCGGCCCGGCCCGATCCAGGGCGGCTCGGTGCACCCCTACCTCCGGCGCCGGCGCGGTGATGAGACGTGGACGTCGGAGCACCCCCTGCTCGTCGAGCCGCTGAAGCGGACGTACGGCGTTCCCTTGTTCCAGGAGCAGGTGTTGCAGCTCGCGGTGTCGGTCGCGTCGTTCAGCGCGGGTGAGGCGGACCGGCTGCGGCGCGCGATGGGGTCGAAGCGCTCGAGCGCGAAGATGGAGCGCCTGCGGGAGCGGTTCTTCGCCGGTGCCGCGGGCAACGGGATCACCGGTGAGCTCGCGGAGAGGATCTTCGAGCAGATCAGGGCGTTTTCGGGGTACGGCTTCCCGGTTCTCTCACCCAACCGACACCTGTCGGACTGTGGAGTCGCCGGTAGCGTAACTCGATCTTAAAAGCGTGCAACCGGACCGTCAGAGCAACGCCAGTTTCGCAGAACTGTCATCGCATCACTGACAGGTGCTTTGGATGCAGTCCTGGCCGGAGGCTGGCGTGACTCTGGCAGGGGTGGGCCAAGTTACGACCGGGCGCTGGACGGGCGGTCGAGCTACGAAATAGCGCGGGACCGGGTCGAGGGCTACCAGCGGGTACTCAACCTCAGCGGCAGCGACGGCTTCCTGCTCAAGCTGCTCGCCGAGGACTGGACACGAGGTCACTGGGATCGACCTCTCGGCCACCGACCTGACGCTTGTTCGGCAACAGCCCTCCGTCGTCGGGACGAAGCTGCTGGAGGGACGGGCGCAAGAGCTGTCGTTTCCTGACGACGCCTTCGACGCGTGCGTATCGCATATGGCGTTCGACCTGGTGCCGGACGTCGATCCCCAGCTTGGCACTCAGCCGTCAGCTTCCCAATAGGATCTAGTTGAAACTTCTCTATATTTAATTCCGATTTGCGTACTTCGACCGAAATATCACCAAGCGGACGGTTCGCAAGATTGTGGAAAATTTTCACAGTCGACGCGCATCGAATCACTCCTTTGCCGGAGAGACTGTTGATCAGGCTAGAGCTAGCATGGTCGGCGCTGCGGTGATTACTCGCAGTCCAGGGGGAAACATGAGCTCGCATCAGCAAAAGATCAGAGTGGTCCCGGCTTCATCGGTTCGTGACATACGGCGCTTAATGCCGGTGGCACGCGCCAAAGGACTCACGGCTTTGCGGTGGAACTTCGTCGGTCGCACCGATGACGATCTGAGCCTGGCGTTCATCGTCGATCTTTCGAGGCAACGGGTCAGCAGCGTTGCAGGTGCACAGGTGACGGAAGATGGCGACAGTGTCACCGTGGCGATCCTCGGGTTTTGCGCGACAAGCGACTCCGACCGAGTTGCGAGCGCGCGGTACGGGGAGTATATGGTCAACCTCGTTAGCCCGCTAGCCGGCCGCGCAGTCCTGAATCCGGCAACATAACTCTGATTCGCTCAGGTCCCCGCAGGCATCACATGTAATGCAACGAGGAGTTGAATTGAGATACCGAAGATCTATGTCTTATCCCGCGCTCGCGGTCTTGTTATTCGCGGCAAGTGTTCCGACAGTAATAATCTCGACCGCGTCGGCAGCAACTGCGGATGCATCAAAATCCTTCGATGAACTTCGGGCCGAGATTAACGCATCGCCCCAGGCGTACGGGGATCCATTCTACGACCAAGTCAGAAACACGCTGCACGTGACTGTGGCGCACCCGGAATCCCTGAAAGGGATGCGGGGTGTTCATCCCTCACGCATAAATAACGGCGAAGCGCTAGGCGCGCAAGGAGCCGTCAGTGTCGAGGTTGACAATGTGAAGTACAGTCACGATGACCTTAAGCGAGTTATGGATCAGATTTCAACCGTGCAGCCGTGGGCGTCTGATGTCAACGCGCTGTTGGCAACCTGGGGCATCGATCCAAAGGTAGACAAGGTGCAGGTGGGTCTCACTCGGGTGACGCCTGCTATTGCAAAAGAAGCCTCGACACTTTTCGGAGATAAGGTCGAGATCGTTGCTCGTTCACGGGACAAGGGTGCCGAGAAAGTCACCAAACTTACTAGCTCACCCAAAATTGTAAAAGTCGCAGCAGGGACAAGATGAAGATCGGCGCCTCTGCTAAGCAGAGTTTCGCGCCAGCAGCAGCAGGTCCACCTTTAGTCGACTCCGAGCCCTACATCGGTGGCGACCGCATGTGGCGAGAATTCAATGTGGCCGGGGAGGAGGAACTCGAGGAGTGTACAGCTGGGGGGATGTGGAGCACCGGGGCTGACGCCATGGCATCTGCGGGACATTGCAGTCAGCCGAACATCAACTGGACGCAGGGCTACTACGATCAGCCCAACAACACACTCTGGGAGACCGGCCCCATGGGCTTCACCTTCGTGAACGCATACAGCGAAGGTGGATCCGACTCCATGTTGCTGGATGGAGGCAACTATGCTCCCGACGTATGGAATAGCGCCAATGGCGGGATGGAGGCTACGCCCGTAACCGCTGCCACGACGGTTGCGATGGCAGGTGTCTCGGTTTGCTTCGATGGATCATTCACTGGCACCCAGTGCTCGGGGCATGTATCCATACCGGATCAGTGCTCAGTTGTCGAGGGTCCAAACCCTGTGACCGGAATTCCTACCGATGTGACCGTGTGCAATCAGACGCGTGTGACTTCAGCGACGTCGATTGTTCAGTTCGGCGACAGTGGGGGCCCGGTTTTCCTGGATCTTGGAACGAGTGGCGCCGCTGCGCTCGGCGTGATCTCTGCACTGAATGACAACGGCCTTACAGGCGTATATGCGAATAGGACCGGAATGATGGCACACTTCGTCGGAGACTTCGTCATATGAGCACAGAGTACCCATGTCGTTATCTTTGCTAAACCTGATATTGCAACCGGCAAGCAGGCGCTGGCTTGCTTCGCGCAGCTGAGTCCGTTCAGCCTCGAGCCGATTCTGCCGAGAGTCGTGCACGTTCACGTGGGGTTCTCCGTAGTCTCGTCGCGGATGCGTTGGGTCTTGGCGGTGTCGTGTTCGGTGAGAGCTCGTTCATGCTCGGCCAGTCGATCGTGGATTCGCCGAACCCTGCCCCTCAGGCGGCAGCGAGCGATCGAAATCGGTCCAAGAGGCAAACCCTCCGGTGGCGGCGGTACGACGTACCCCAGCACTTCGCACCAGAAACGAGCGACACGCTCAGGTTCCGCGCAGTCGAAGGTGACCTGGAACTGCTTGATCGATGCCATCGGCCCACCATAGTGGCGCTTGTGGCGGTTTAGGGAGGTTGTGCGCGTTGCGGCCGGTTAGAAGCGGCCTGAGCGCGCACGAGTCCGATACCGGGGCCGGCTCACGTTGGGACGACGGGCAGGATGAGACGTGACGGCCGTTGGTTGTCGTGCAACAGGGTCTGTTCGGCGACTCTGATACGTGTCGCCTTGTCGATCGGGTCGCCCGTGTTGGTATTGCGGTCCCAGCGGGGAAAGTTGCTCGAGGTGACGTGCAGGCGAAGCCGATGCCCGACGGCGACTACGTGGCTGACGTTGCCCAGCGGCACACGCAGTTCGTAGACCATGTTCGGCCGCATCGGCTGCGGGTCATCGAACGAGTCGCGGAATCGCCCGCGCACGATCCCTTCCGCCAGGTTCTGCACAAAACCGTCCGGGTGGACATCGCAGAGGACAGCGACGAAATCCGTGTCGGTACCGTCGGTGGAGACGTGCAGACAGGCATCGACGGGACCGGTGATTTCGACCGGCGAATCCTGTGGCATAGCGGTATAGACCAAGACGTCCTGCCGAGCCTGATTCTTGGCCTGGTTGTCGACGCCGCCGCCCACATACCGTCCACCGGCGGTCGGAACAGGATTGTCCGGATCATACCGGTAGCGGTCGGGATCCTCCGGGCCTGGAGCCTCCGTGGTCAGCGTCCCATCCCCGTCCGCGGTGTTGGCCGATCCAGCGCTGTGCAGATAGAACGCGGTGAAGCTGGTCCGCTCCAGCGGCCATTGCTTCTCGTCACGCCAACGATTCTCGCCCATCACGAAGATACGGACGGGTGCCCGTGGAAGATCTTGTCCGTCATCCTTGAGATAGTGATCGAACCACGCGAGTTGCACGGCTATCAAGGACGTCGCCGCCTCCGGACCGAAGTCGATGTCACCCGTCCCCCTGGAGGTCGGCTGACTGTACGGCAGCAGATGCGCCCACGGACCCATGATCATTGCCTGGTTTTCGCGCGCGCGTCCGGACATCGCCTGCTCGCGCAATCCGTTGAAGTACTGCGGTGTATCCCAGTTCGCGATGTCGTACCACGAACCGAGATGGAGCATGGGAACGTCGACATTGCGGAACTGGCGGCGCATGTCGACCGCCCACCAGTACGCTCCGTCGGCTGAGTGATGTAGCACGTCGGAAAGAAACGGCGCGGTGTCGCCGAAGGTGTCGATCCAGTCAGCCAGCGGCACGCGACGAAGCGCCTCATCCTTGAGCGGCGAGAATCGCACTGAAGGGTCGGCTTTGAGTGCCTCGAGCCGAGCCACCCGACCGGCATCCCCGCTTCCGCTCAAGGCGCCGAGCGCCATGTTCAGGAAGTAGCTCAACGTCCAGCTCAACTCGAGGGCGCCACGTTGGTACCAATAGTTCTCGAACGCGGCAAGCGGAGCCGACACGGGAATGCAGGTAATGAGGCGTTCTGGCCGCTGGGACGCCGCCAGATACTGCACCAACGCCCCATAAGACTGTCCGAACGTCCCCACTCGACCATTCGATCCAGGAAGCTGAGCAGCCCACTCAATCGCGTCGTACCCGTCATTCGCCTCGTACACGAACGGGTACCAGACACCTTCTGAGCCGAACCGGCCCCGGGTATTCTGCACGACCGTGAGGTAACCGTGCGACGCGTAGAAGTCAGCTTCAGTGAACTTGTCGGCGAGATCGTTGTTCCGGCTGCCATACGGAGTACGCCGCACGAGCACGGGAGCGGATTCGACTCCCTCGGGCCGATAGATGTCAGAGAGAAGCCGCTTACCATCGCGCGTAACCATACTTACATCACGCTCACGCGAAACGGTAAAGGGACCACGTTGGTCGCTCAGGCTCACGACATTCTCCTTTGCGGGTCTAGTGTTGTGTGATCCTGTTCGTCTTACGCTTGCTGGGGCTCAGGCGGCGCCTCGCGGCGTTGTCGGACAACCAGGTACAACAGAGGTACCTGGTTGTCCTCCGCCGCCCCGATGTATCCACCTGAATCCCCAGCAATTCGTAAGGAAACAGGATCACACAACACTATCGAACGGCCGAGGCGACGAACCGGAAGATAACGTCCGTGACTTGCGCCGGCTGCTCAACATGTGGCCAATGCCCGCTGGACGTAATCGTCGCGACAGGAGCGCCGGCAAAACGAGGCAAGATCAGCTCGTCGAGAAGCTGACCGCGAACGACCGGATCGCTGTCGGCCACGATGATCTGGACAGGAGCACCAACTCGGGTCGGCCCGGTACCCTCCGGGTGCCCGCTGCTCCAGGCGTCGAAGGTCGCGGCCACCTGGTCGGACGTGAGCTGCATGCCCGAATAAAGCAGCCGCAGCATTTTGTCCTCGGGCAGGTCGGCCGAGAGCTGCGTCCGAATACCACGTTGCAGCTCCAGTTGTCCCCCGCAGTTGCGGAGCGCGTCCGCCATCTCGGCGGGCAGGCTCACGCCGCCAAGCGGCACCGGCGCCACGAGAACGAGACCCGCGACGCGGTCCGGGCGGCGCACGGTCACCAGTTCTGCCACCTGGCTGCCCATGCTTTGGCCAACCAGAACGACGTCGCCGACCACCTTGTTGTCCACAAAGTCGGTGACATGCTCGGCGAAGGCATCCAGCGTGGGGGACGGCACGTCGCCAAGCTCCACCCGCGCGCTCCCCCAGGGAAGTCCAGCGGCCACGTCGTTCCACGTGTCTCCGTCGTCGAGGAAGCCGTGGACAAAGACGATCGTCGGCTGTTTAACGTCACCGGTCGACGATGACTGGCTCATAATTGGGCGGCGTCGAGGAAGCGTTCGAGTTCGCCGGCGATGTCAGGGCCGGCGGGTTGATAGATGATCTCGGTGATGCCCTGATCGGCGTAGCGGGCAAGCTGTTCGGCGATGTGTGCCGGGGATCCTGTCACCGTGGTCGCGGGAACCGCGTTCCAACCGCCGGCGGCCCACGCGGCTTCGTCCGCCTCGTTGAGCCCGACCAGGTGCTGGTCATGAATGGCAAGGTGACGTTCACGCTCGGGCTGGGCAGTGATCACCTTCAGCCACTGGTCACCGCCGGGAAGCTGGGTGACGTCGCCGCCGAACTCGTGCGCCGCGTGGTAAGCCAGCGCGTGCCCGGCACCCGCCGCGGCACGCACGCGCTCCGAGTCCAGCGGTTCCTGGTCCTTGAGCACAGTGCCGTGGATGCCGAGGGCGGCCCAGGAGAACTCGAACGCGTGGCCGGTCTCGTTGTTCACGGTGAAGAGGCCGTCGGCGAGCTCATGGGTGACGGCCAGTCCCTTCGGGCCGAGCGCTGAGATCAGCACCGGAATCTCGACCGGCCGGGCGGGTGCGTAGCCGGCGGGGTGCAGCATCCTCATCGGACTGCCCTCCCACTCAACGGTCTCGCCGCGCAGCAGCCCGCGGAAGGCCTGGACGTACTGCGTCAGGTACGACCAAGTGGCCGCACGTGCGCCCAGGGCACGTGTTCCGCTGAATCCCGTTCCGAACGCGACCGCGACCCGGTTTGGGGCCAGCGCTGCCAACATCGCCGCGCCCGACGCGTTGACCATCGGGTGGCGCAGGCTGGGGACAAGAACGCCGGGGCCGAGACCGATACGCGTGGTCTCCCGAGCGGCGAGTGCGAGCATCGCCCAGACGTCGGGGCTTTGCGCGGGGGTGTCGAAGAGCCACGCGCGGCGATAACCCAGCGACTCCGCCACCGCGATGTGCTTCGGCGACTCTAGCGACGTCGCGAACTGACAGGAGATATCCATCGGTCACTCCCTCTACGTATCGAAATATGGCTCACAGCGATTCAGTGCCCTTCGAAGTCGATCGCCGGCCGCGGCTTGCCCGCGCGGTATGCCGCGATTCCATTCGTGAGCCCTTTTTTCCAGTCGTCAGACTTCAAGAGCGGCAGATACACGTCGGCCACGACATTGTCTGCCGCCGCGACGCCGCCGATCTCCCAGGTTCGCACCAGTACTTTGTGCGCTCCGTGGGCCAGCGTGGGTCCTTTGGCGAGCTTCTCCGCGAAGCGGGTGGCTTCGGTGAGCAGGTCGGCATCTTCGACCACTCGATTCACGCCGCCGTGTCGATGCAATACTTCGGCGGGAATCTCTTCGGAGGTCAGTGCCCACTCGTAGGCGAGCAGTGGCCCCACTCGGTCAGCCGAGCGGTAAACCCCACCCAGCGCCGTGACGAGGCCAAGCGTCTGTTCGGAATGGCTGAATCGTGCGGACTTCGCCGCGAAGATGATGTCGGCGCGGAGGACGAGTTCGAACGCGCCGCCATTGCACAGCCCCTGGACGGCGGCGATAACCGGGATAGGAAGATGCTCGAGTCGGTTGAACACGTAGGCGAATCTTTCCAACTGGGCCGCCCACTCGCCCGGCTCGAGATTTTCCCAAGGAACGATGTCTCCGCCGTGGCAGAAGTCCGGCCCGTCACCGGCCAGTACCAGCGCGCGGGCCTTACGGCTGACGACCTCGTCGAGTGCGTTGTCGAATTCGTCGACCATAGGCTTGTCGAACCGGTTGTCGGGAGGCCTTCGTAGCGTGATCGTCGCTACTCCCGACCGAATTTCGAGTCCGATATTGTCCATCATGCTGCCTTTCCGTCTCAGATTTGTGCCCTGCCGCCATCAACGAACAGTTCGATGCCCGTGATGAAACTTGAGTCATCGGAGGCCAGAAAAAGCGCCGCCTTGGCCACTTCGCCGGGCTCTCCCAGCCGGCCCATCGGAATAGAGGACGCGAACTCCGCGATGGTGTCGCGCGGCTGCGCCGCCGTCAGGGGCGTCGCGATCGGCCCTGGGCTCAGGACATTGGACCGGATATGACGGTCTTTCAGTTCTACGGTCCATCCCCGGACGAAGTTCCGGATGGCCGCCTTGCTCGCGCCATAGACGGCGAATGCCGGGGTCCCCTTGGCGCTGGCGACGGAGCCGGTGAGGATGATGGACCCGCCGTCGTTCAGCAGCGGTAGCGCCTTCTGCACCGTGAAGAGCGTCCCCTTCACATTGATGTTGAAGATCTTGTCGAAATGCTCCTCCGTGACGTCTTCGAGCGGAACGAACTCACCCAGTCCCGCATTGGCGAAGACGATGTCGATCCGCCCATTCGCCTCGACGGTCCGGTAGAGGCGGTCGAGGTCGGCCAAGTCGGCGACATCGCCCTGAACGCCGATGACGTTGTCACCAATCTCCTTCACGGCGTCGTAGAGTTCCTTCTCCCGGCGCCCCGTGATGAACACATAGGCACCTTCTGCGACGAAGAGCTTCGCCACAGCGAGCCCGATCCCCGCCGTGCCGCCGGTGATGACCGCTACTTTCCCCTGCAACTTGCCCATGGTCATTACTCCCGATCGAGAGGCCCGCATCACAATGTCGCTTGACATTGTTGTACTCCGGCGGTCTCTTCCATGTCAAGGTTGGTCGACATTGAGATCTTCGGCTTCGCCCGCTACCCTCGTGTCGAGAGACAGGGTTCTGGAGGGCTGATGGGCATCACGAAGCAGCAGACAGCAGCGAACAGGGAAGCGATCGTCGCCGCGGCGGACGGTCTGTTCCGTGAGCGCGGCGTCGACGCGGTCGGCCTCAATGAGTTGATGGGCGCGGCCGGGTTGACCCGTGGCGGCTTCTACAACCACTTCGCTTCCAAGGACGCCCTCGTGGATACCGTGCTGGCCAAGGCTATGGCGGACGGGGCCGGCAACCTCGAGCGCGCCATCACGGCAGCCCAAGCCCGTGGCAGCGATCCGCTCGCCGAACGCGTCGACTGGTACCTCTCACCCGAGCACCGTGCCGACATCGAGCACGGCTGCCCGAACGCAAGCTTCGCCGGCGACGCCCGCCGGCTGGACCCGGTCGCCTGCGACCACTATGCCCAGGGCCTCGCGGCAAATCTCGACCGTCTTACCCAGACTGTCGACGCCAGCGGACTCAGCGAGGGTGAGCGGCGAGCGCGGGCCATCGCACTGTTCAGCGAGATGATCGGCGGGCTGCTCCTGTCCCGTGCTGTCGTCGACGCCGACCCGGACCTCGCCGACGAGATCCTCGACAGCACCCGCGCCGACCTGCACAACCGCATCGACACCGCCCCGATCGACGACGTGTCGTGAAGACACCATCTCGGCGGCCCCCCGCATCCGCGTCCTACGCGGTGAAGGTGGCCTTCACGGACAGCCGTGTCGGCGGTTTGCGTACGGTGGCCTGACCATCGCAAGTCGGCGGCGAGTTGCGATCGTCCAGTGGTCCACCGTCGTTTCACTCGCCGACTTTGACCAGGACCTTGCCGAGGTTCTGGCCGCGCAACATACGAAGGAAAGCCTCGGGGGCGTGTTCCAGTCCCTCGGTGACATCTTCCCGGTACTTGATCCGCCCGTCCGCGATGCCGTCGGATACAACGCGCAGAAACTCCGAGAAGTGCTCCTCGACGAACTCGGTGTTGAAGAACCCGCGGAGCGTCATGTTCTTGGTCAGTACCACCTGCATGGTCTCCGCCAGTTCACCATCCGCCGCCTGACTGCCCCCGTTGTACTGCGTGATCAGGCCGCACAAAGGCACTCTGGCAAACCTGTTGAACAACGGCAGCACCGCCTGCCACACCGCGCCACCGACATTCTCGAAGTGCACATCCACACCTGCCGGGCAGGCGGCGGCCAGTTGTTCGGCGAAGTCCGGCGCGTGATGGTCCACCGCGGCGTCAAAGCCGAGTTCCTCGCGTAGGTACCGGCATTTGTCCGCGCCACCGGCGATGCCCACCGTCCTGCACCCGGTGATCTTGGCCAGCTGGCCGACCACCGAACCGACTGGTCCGCTCGCGGAGGTCACGACCACGGTTTCACCGGGCTTCGGCTTGCCGATCACCATCAGTCCGCTGTATGCGGTGAACCCAGGCATGCCGAGGACGCCGAGTCCGGTGGTCGTGGGCGCCAGCGTCGGGTCCAGTTTGCGTAGCCCGGTGCCGTCGGAGACGGCGTGACTGGCCCAGCCAGTCGGAGCGAGCACGGTGTCGCCCTCGGCGTAGTCCGGATGTTCGGACTGCAGAACCTCGGCCACCGCCTGGCCGTGCATGGTCTCACCGAGACCGACCGAGCCGGCGTAGTGGCTGTGCTCGTCCATTCGCATGCGCATGTAGGGATCCAGTGAGAGATAGCGCGCCCGCAGCAGCAGGCCACCCGCCGGGACGGGCGGGGGCGTGAACCGCTCCAGCCGGAAGTTGTCCAGCGTCGGCCAGCCGGAGGGCCTCCCGGCCAGCACCACCCGACGAGCAGTGATCCCGCTCATGTGCACACCCCTCATGTCCTGAGTCTGTAGAATCTCACAATGTTGATCGACATTATCCTTGCCCGCCTGACATCGTATGTCAATGTCGAGCGACAGTGACATACGGGCACTGTCGCACGTTCCTCCAGCTGGATGGTTGATTCCGTGAAGTTGGCGTGTGGTAGCTCGGCTCGACTGGCTTGGTGGCGTGGGCGCGTGACTGGTGTGGTTGTTGGGGTTGGTGTGGCGTGTGCGGTCGGGTAACTGTCCGTGAAGACACCATCTCGGCGGCCCCCCCCGCGTCCGCGTCCTACGCGGTGAAGGTGGCCTTCACGACACGACCGACCACCACACCAGCCACATGAGTTACAGCCGCCACACCGGCCGCACACCACGCCGATCGAACCTTGCCAGCGGAACCTCGGACCTCGTCCTCAGCTTCAGTAGAGCCGAACCGACACGCGGCAGCCTGACCAGTGCATTCCGGTCAGCCCGACAGGCGGCTACTTCCACTACGTCACACGAACTTCACGGAATCAATCGTCTAGATGCTCATCAACGACCAGGCCACCATCTGCCCGCGTGCTCGGAGCGCTGTCGCGGCGCCGCGCAGGCGATCAGCTGGCGAGTGACTTCGTGGCTGCCTCGTAGTTCGTTGCTTGATCAGGCGTGAGGAGATGCGAGACGCGGACGAGGACGCCCCCGTTGACGTAGTCGTACTCGGAAAATAGGGGCGATGCCTTGCCGATGGCCTGGATGTAGTCCATCCGTGTTTTCGCCCCGGCAGCGTCTGCGTATACCTCGACTGATCCGCCGCGTGTGGTGTCGTCTGCGGCAGAGCCTTCGACCTGGTCGGCGGGAACTCTGTTGTCGGCGAACGCGGTCTTCGAGGTGTACCCGTTCGGGCGGCCAAGCAGATGGTTCGGGTCGTCAGCTGCGGTGTACGCCTTGACAAGTTTCACCGTGGGGATCTTCCCGATGAGCGTCGTGGTGACCTCGTCGGCTGTGGGAGCCTTCGCTGAGTTGGCGGCCGGCGCGGATGCTGCTGATCCGCCGCCGCACGCGGTGAGCATCGCGAGGGTGATCAGGATGGCGACCGGGGCACAACGACGAACGATCACGGAACTCCTCCTCGATGTGCGGTTCAACGGTGTATGTCTCATCGCGGCGACCCAGCGTTACCGGGTTTGGTAACTATCCGTGTCCCGAGCTCTGTCGCCTAACCGGGCAGTGGTCTGGGGAAGGCTGTCCTCGTGCAACGTTCGTCGAAGTGTCGCGAGCAGTTCCCCAAGGACGCGGTCGGTCGGCCCTCCGGCCGTCCTCTGCGTCACGTATTCCGCGACCTGGGTGAATCGTGAGGCCCCGCATAACTCGGTTCTGCGCCGACGCGGAGCGGTTTTCCTCGCGTTTGGGCCAAACGGGTGGTGCACCGGGCACCGCCCACGCCCCCGATCACTCTTCCTTAGAGTGGCTGAGTGACTACCTAGCGCGGGGGGAGGTGCGATGGCGGACGGGCAGGGCTTCACAGTGGACGTCGACGCCCTGAAAGAAGCAGGTCTGGGTCTGTCGGACCTGCTCTCGGCGTTGGACGAACTCCAGGTCGAGAACATCGACTGCGACCGCAAGTTCGTCGGACACGGCGGGCTGGAGGACTCCTACGAGTCGTTCACGACGCGCTGGCAGATCGGCGTCACCAACCTCACCAAGGACGGCACTGAGCTCTCGCACCGGTTGATCGACGCCGCCGGCCGCTACATCGAGGCCGAGCAGAAGCACCACGACATGCTGCAGGCGATCATTCACGGCACAGGCCCCGACCCCGGGCTCGGTGACGATGGTGGCTGAACTGGGGGAGACCACCGACCCGACGGACCTCATCCCCGGCGACGCTGCCCAGATCCGCGCGTCGACGGCGCACCTGACGACCTACGGCGACACCCTCGTCCAGATCGGCGACGGGCTCAAGACCCTCGAGACCGGTGGCTGGACAGGGGACGCGGCGGACAAGTTCCACGCGTTCTTCGACGGTGAGCCGGTGCGCTGGACGCAGTGCGGTGACGCGTTCCACGCCGCTGCCGCAGCCATCAACACCTACGCCGGATCTCTGGACTGGGCTCAAGGCGAGGCCGCCCACGCGGTCGAGCTGTGGGAGTAGGGCGAGCAGGCCACCAAGGCCGCGCAGGCGCAGCACGACCAGGCCGGGCGCGAAGCCGCGCAGAAAGCCGCCGCTGCTGGGGAGCTGCCGCCGGCCGCGGCGCCGTTCTCCGACACCGGTGCGCCGCTGCGTTCGCAGGCGAAGGACATGCTGGCGCGCGCCCGCGCCCAGCTCACCCAGGCAGGCAACGAAGCCGTCGGCGTGGTGGACCAGGCCCAGCAGAACGCGCCGCAGGAACCCAGCTTCCTCGACAAGATCGGCGACGGTCTGACGACGGCGGCGGGCTGGGTGGGGGACCGTGCCGGGGACGCATGGCGTGATGTCGGCAAGGCCGCCAACTTTGTCGACGGGCACCTTGATGATGCCGCTGGCGGCATCATCAAGGCCGGGACGAACCTGGCTGGCGACATCGTCAGCACCGTCGGCGACACCGCGGGCACGGTGTTGTCCGCGGTGGGGCTCGACGACGCCGGCAGGACCGTGAAGTCGTCTCTGGACGACGCAGGTCACGCCGTCGACCAGTCTGGTCAGACGTCGGCGCACTGGCTTGACGACCGGGCGCACGACCTCGGCAACTTCGCCGAGAAACGGTACGACGACGTCGCGGACTTCGTCAGCGGCGACGAGGCCAAGGACACCGGTCCGCACTACGTGCTGATCGACGAGAACAAGTACCCCGAGTCCGCGGAGCACGTCCAGGAAGCTCAGAGCGGTCTGATCTGGCGCGGTGATGATTCCCAGCAGAAGGCCCCGAAGCCGGAGGAAGTCACGATCGATCGGGCCGGGGCGGACGATAACCGGCGAGAATCGCTCAACGGGATCGCGACCCGCTCTGGTGACGACCTCGACCGCGACGAGTACCCGCCGGCGATGTTCGCCGAGGGTGGGGCCGGGGCGAGCGTGAAGTACATCGACGCCTCGGACAACCGCGGTGCGGGCTCGTCGATGGGCCACCAGTTGCGTGGCCTGCAGGACGGCGACAAAGTCCATATTGTCGCCGGATGACCGACAGAACGGAGACACCCCGTGACTGACCCCGTCCTCGACCGGCTTCTCGTTGCGGCCGCGCGCCGGGACCGCGGCGCCGATGAGGTGTGGCCCGCTGCTGCGGCCGCGATCGAGCTGCTGTGGTGGCTTGACCGGTTCGGCGAGGCCGGCGAGCTGGCCGAGACGACATTGCGCGATCTCGCCGCAGCACCGGGGCTGCTGTTCTCCCAGGACGTCCCGTTTGACGAAGCGATCCTGCTGGGTGCCGCTGCGGCAGGTGATGATCCGGGCGCGGCACTGGCGCGGGCACTGGCGATCGTGCCGGCCGAGACGGTCCTAGGGAAAAGTCTGTCCTGGAGCGCGGCGAAACTGCCAGGTTCCGAGCCTCATAGCCTGGTCCGTGGCGGGGCCCCGGCGAAACCGGCCAAGCCGCTGCGCGAGCGCGACCAGGCCCTGGCCGACCGCGACCCCAGCATCCTCAGCGACCCCGAACAGAGCCGCTTGTGGAAGGCTGCGCACAGCGCCGGGCAGTACGAGGTGGCGCTGCGGCTACTGGACGCTGGTGGTGCACCGACTCGGTGGTTCATCGCGACCTGGCTGGCGCAACATCTGGTCGAGGCCGGCGATGTGACCAGGGCGTCGGCGCTGCTCGTGGCGGTGCTACCGGACTGGATCCCGTATCAAGCGTGGGACATCGTGCCCACGGGCATCGTCCTGCAACCCGGACTGCGCCCAGCCGTGACCGCGGAGGTGCGGGCGGCAGTGTTCGAGCAGATGGACATCGACAAGATCCCAGGGGTGGGGACGTGACCCCGGCGTTGGAGCGCCTCCTCGAGGTGTCGCGCGGTCCGACCGGGCAGGCGCGGCCGGTCGAGTTCGACACTGCCCGCGGGCCGCTGGCCGAACTCGGTGGGCTCTTGTCGCTGCGCAACGGGTTCTACGTCTGCAACGCGGGGGTGCAGGTTTTCCGCGCCGGCGACCCTGGCGTCGGCCCTGAGCTCGAGCACTGGAACCGGGCCGATACGTGGAAGCAGACCTACGCGACGCTGGCCGAGGGGTTGTTCTGCTTTGGCCAGGACTTCTTCGGGGTGCAGTTCGCGATCGCCGACCAGCGCAGGGTGGTCACCTTCGATCCCGAGACCGGCATCCGCACTGATCTCGGCGACTCCGTCGAAGACTGGGCGGCGTGGCTCCTCGATGACCCCGACACCAATGGCTGTCGAGCCTTCGCAACAGCCTGGCAGGACACTCACGGCCCACTGGAGCACCACCAACGGCTCATTCCGTGGCAGTTCTTCGTCCTAGGCGGTACGTACGACGAGGCCAACTTGACGGCCAAGGACTCGGCCACAGCCATGTGGATCCGGGGGCCGATCGCGCAGACGGTCGGCCTTCTCCCAGAAGGTGCAGAACTACACCTGCGTTCGTACCCGGCCAACTAGAATGCGTATGTAGTTGACACGCCGATCTGCGCGTCGAGCTCTCACCGATAGTGCGACCGGCCGTGCTGAGGATGTCGCTATCGCTTCGACCTCGTACTTCCGGCTCTTCCTGCGCCCGTTGTCCGTGTCCGCTGATCCAGATTGTTCGGTGATCGGCGTCCGGGCCCGAACCAAGCTGTTGTGAGCGCGTTCGGCGAGAGGGGCACTGTGGCATTGCGGGACTGCACCATACAGTTAGACGTTCCTCAAGATGGAGATCCTCCGGCCACACCACCTGGACGGGCCAATCCGGTCGTGAATCCGCTGAGGGGCGTCCGGCGCACTTGATTCGCACTTGCTTGCCAGATCGCGATCCTGAACGGTCGACGACTTCCTGCTCGTTCATTTCGATCCGCGCCCGCCGTCTGTGCGGGAATTCTAGGTCTGAAACTGTAGCGTTTCATTCGCCGACGACGACTACTTCAGTATGACTGATTCCGGACACCTTCGTGCGCTTGCTGATTTGAGTGATCGAGAGGAAGAGCTTGTCGAGGCCGCGCGTCGCGGAGAAGAATTGAAGTGCAGTGATCTAGGTGTCGGCGACCTCGCCTGCAGTGAACTTGCCGAGCATCAAATTCGCGCCGAACTGATCCGGGAACTGGCCCTAGGTCGCCGCGGTGAACTGGACCCGCGAGGTGTCAAGTTGCGCGGAGCTCACATCGTCGGCATCTTGGACTTGGACTTCGTGCATGCCATTGCCGGACTAAGTTTTGCTGAGTGTGTAATTATTGACCCGATCACCGCGAAGGCTGCAAGCCTGCCGCAGTTTACGCTGACGCAAAGTTCTATAAATCGCGTCGATGCATCTAATGCAACGATTTCCGGCAGCTTAATTTTCAACAAGCTAAGGATGCGGATATCAACCGAGGGAGGAGCCATCTGCCTGGTCGGTGCGCACATCGCGGGGGATCTGGATCTCAGAAATGCGGACATAACTAATGATGCAGGACCTATTCTTCATGCGGGGCGTCTGCAGGTTGACGGAAATGTAGAGCTCGGCGGGTTGCAGGCCGCAGGAAGTTGTGAACAAGGAAGCATTCGGTTGATTAGTGCGCGGATTGGCGGCTATCTCAGCGGCAAGGATGCGAAAATAGACAATGATATGGGTCCGTCCATATTTGCCGATCGACTGAAGATTGATGGCGGCGTCTCTTTAAGTGGATTGCATGCCTCTGGAGTCGGAGATCGGGGAACAATTCGCCTAAATGGTGCGCGCATCGGTGGTCAATTAACTTTTCTGCGAGCAAAAGTTCTTCATGGTGATGGGGGTGGGAGTAACTTCGATTTTGACAGTACTCGAGTGGAAAGAGCGGTCTTCTTTCCCGCTGAACTCATCTGCCCTGAGGCGTATGGTATGAAATCGTGTCCAAACTCCGGAAAAATTGACCTTGATGGCTTCACGTTTAGTTCGCTTCGTCGAGTGGAATGGAAGCAATGGCTGCACTTGATTCGCTTTCATAAGCCGAACTATCTCGCCTCGCCTTACAGGCCATGGCCGTATCAGCAGCTTGCCGCAGTTGAAAGGGCGGCTGGTCACGACAGCCATGCGCGTCAGATTCTTATCTGCCAGCAACATGACCTCCGTGTCCACGCGCCCGAGGCTGTCGGCGGGCGGGTGACCCTTTTGTTCCACTGGATGTGGGGAGCTCTTGCCGGCTATGGATATCGCGCGCGTCGAATCGCAGTCGCGCTGTTATTTGCGCTGGCTACATCGGGTGCGTTGGGTTACGCGGCGGGGCAGTTCAGTGTCCGTCCAGGTCACTACGCAGCCGAACGCACTGGTACGGCAAGCGGCTCCGTGGGCGCTGCCTGCTCCAGTGTCGAACTCATCGGCCTCGGCCTCGATCGCGGGTTGCCGTTGGCGCCAACTGGTCTGCGGGCCAGCTGCGATCTGGATACCACTACGCGCTGGGGGCAGATATTCACTATCGCAATCTGGCTTGATCAATTTACGATTTGGGGCTTGGCTACGCTTGCCCTTGCGGGTTATACCAGCCTTATTCGTAAAAGCGGTTGATCGAACGAAGTTCACGCGGGTGACCCGTTTCTTGACAGATGGAATCGCGGAATCGCCGCGCTCTCAATGCAGGCTGTCGGTGCCCGCGTGCTGCCAGACTCAGGATGGCAAGCGGACTTTGAACGGCAGGGACCGCAACTCGATGATCAGTTCAGCCTTCGGGTGCGATCAGCCAGTACTCCACTGAGCGCCAGCTGCTTCGAACCAGTCAAGGTAGATCAGGATGCCGCGTATTTCCTTAGCAACTTGTAGGAGGTGGCGGAGAACTGCTTGATGGATCAGCAACCCAGTCCCGCCCTCGTTCAGCTGTTGGTAGGGAAGGACCATGTCGGGATTCAGGTGGTAGGTGTTGCCATAGAACTCGAGCTCGACGAGGTCGCAGGGGAAGAGTTCGTTCTCCTGCCTGACCCCCTTTGGCTTGTACCACCGGTTTCGCTCTTCCTTCTGAGCTTTCCGTAGCTCGACCCAGATGTCCGCGAGGGCGTCGAGCCCTTGCCTCTTCAGCTCCTGAATGATGACGGTGTCGATCGTCTCCAGCGAGATCTGCTGATCGTTGCGTCCCTCAAACAGGCGGACATCGATCATGAGTGCCTTCAATTCTTCCGAATCGACACGAGTCCCATCCTGACGGAACGTGCCGTCTGTGGCCGCCTTCAGACGGTGCTGAATGGCTGCCACCTCCTCTGCCAGGGGTTAGCTTCCAGCGATGCGGCTCTTTGTCGAAAAAATGAGATTCGCGCAGCAGGTGACCACCCGGGATGAGCTCGCATGGGCAACTCCTAGACCTTCAGAGCAGAGGCTGAGCCGTCTTCGTAGGAGTGCAGGCAACAAGTTCCCACGCGCAAACGTGCGCGCGTGCTAGGGCTTCGCCCCGTCCAGCCACTGCGCCGGAATGAGCTTTTCCCCGTGTCGCCAGCGCTGGCGTACGGCCTGCGCAAACCAGGGTTCGGGGAGGTCAGCGTGGTCACAGACGATCACCTGGAATTGTGGGGCGAGCTCGGCGACGACGTCGCGCAAGAGCTCGAACATCGCGCGCACCGCGATCCGGTCAGCGTCGTCCTCAGGAGAGCCGGTTTCGTTGTCATTCTCTGACGGGTAGTGCGCCTGCGTTGGCTGGTCCAGCATGAGGAAGCGTGGCACTGGCCGATCCTGCCTCGTGAAGTATCGATGAAGTGCTAGGTGGGTCGCGAGGTGGTATCCGACCCAGTTCTTGGCGCTTCCGATGCGGGTCAGTGGTGCTGGTCCGGTGTCGGTGTCGGCGACGACGGTGAGGCGCGCCAGGTCGAGTCGTACGTCTTCTGCACTATGTTCGAGTTCGAGCCGCTCTGCGTAGGCCTTGATGTCGCGGCCGACTACGGCTAGCCGTGAGGTGACCTGCTCTGTGCGGTTCGCGTCGTCGAGTTCACCCTCAAGTGCTTCGACGATGGAGCGTGCCTGCTCCAGTCGATTCAGCAGAACGCCCATGGCTCTCTCGTCGACAGATGATGACCGCGACAAGGTTGCGTCGATTCGGCCGCGGGTGAAGTCCCAAGTGTTGGTCTGGGTCTGTTCTCGAACGCGACGGCCACGGTCGATGTTCTGGAGTGCGCCTTCTACAACGCGCAGTTGTGTGCGGAGCGTCTCTGCTTCTGTGTCGAGTGTGTCAAGGGCTCGTCGCTGAGCGGGGCGTGCACCGGTGACCGTCCCGACCTGGGCACGTAGGTCCTCAAGGCTGCGTCTGAGTGTCTCCGCGGTGGGATCCGCGTCCTCCATATGGTTGCCGCAGGCCGGGCACGTTTGTGTGTCGTTCTCAACGCCGTTCGTCGCGGAAGTTGTAGGCAGTAGATTTAGCGACGTCAGACGTGACTCCTGCCGTGCAAGCGCCGACACGAATTCGCCAGCTGCATGGGTCTCGTTGATGAGTAGGCCGCGGTTCTCCATCACGACTCTCAGGTTCTGGCTGAGCTCATCTCGACGACGCTCGAGTGCCTGCCAACGATCCTGTTCGTCCGGACCGTCGTCCGTGACAAGGTAAGCCGGCCGTGCGACGCGGGCACCTTGCAAGGTGCGGATGAGTTCCGCGCGATCGGAGTAGTCCAGGTCGTCGATCAAGCCGACGGCACGCGCCTCGGCGTAAAGGGATCCGAGTTCAATGTCGATGGTCTGGGCGGCCTGCTGAGCGCGCTCGTATTCGGCTTCAAGCCTGGCCACGGTACGTTTCGCATCGCGCAGTTGAGCTCGTTTTCGAGCTTCGTCAGGCGCGACTGCGCCAAGGAAGTAGGGGATCGTGTCACGCAACGCTTGGTCGATACCGTCTTCGCCCATTCGGTGGAACATCGCGGACTGGCTTGCTACCTCGGACTGCGACTGCAGGCAGAGCAGAGCAGCATGACCGATGTTTGCCTCAAGGCCCTGCCGGGTCGACCAGGGGCTGGACTCGGTCTCGTTCTCCTCGATGCCGATTCGGCGACCCAGTTGCTGTCGAAGTTGACGGGTGTCGGTGTTCCCCCTCAGCTCAGCAAGAGGCGGCGGCTCCAGGTCGTTGGCGAACTCCAACATGGCGATCGTCGTACTGGAGTTTTGCCCCTTGGGCTTGGGCCGTGCGACGAAGGCACGGGCTCCTGAGTCGTTCAGGCTCCACAATGCGGCGTACCACTCGACTGTGTCAGAGATGGGCCCGACCGGGACGAGGGTTGTGTTGCGGCCGAGGCAGTACTCGACGATCGTGAGCAGTGCACTCTTACCTGTGCCCGACTCACCGGTAACGATGTTGAGTTCACCTGGCGTGAAGTCGAGCCGCCGAGTGCGACCATCGGCGTTATACAGGACGAGGGCTAGGAGTTGCACGTGTCTAGGGTGTCACGCCGAGGACCACGAAAACGGTCGCCGGTTGTTCAATTTTGGTGAGCCACCGGCCAACGAACCCTGCTCGGGCAACGATCTGCTGGACATCGCTGTCCTTGGCAAGGGTGTGGCCCTTGCCTCTGGCCAGGGACGCGATGAGACCTCCGTCTGCATCCACGGCCAGCACACCGTTTCGCAAACCGAACCGCATCCCTTCCTGCACCGATCCCTTCAGTGAAGTCGCACGTCGTGCAAATCCTGCATGCTCCACCGGATGGTCGGCTACCCATGCATTCAGGTTCGCGCGGACTGTTCGAGGCAAGGACTCACGGGTGGCCCTGTGTAGGACGAGCGGAGCAATGATGAACGCGAGGGGCCAGGGCATCGCACGTTCGCCGTTTTCGCGGTACAGGTGTGCCGCGTTGGCCGTGAGCGTTGCCAGCAGGGCTGGGTTCAACATGACCGCCTGGGTACGCGAACGCTCGCTCCAAGAGGTCATAAACAGACATCATGCCAGCAGCCGACCCATTCTAGGGGTGCTGCGTTCAGCAAATATTGCTGGCAAAGGTCTACACGCTGGTTGTGATGGCCTCTAGATGCTCGATGAAGTCTGGGTGCCAACCGATTCGTTGGTCGGTGTCCTCGTGGCCAGCGAGTTCGTGTCTTTTTCCCCGACCGTAGAAGCCATCGTTGTAGTACGTTCGTACGGTGACTGCAGTGGAGTTCAAAAGGTAGTTCAGGAGTTTCCTCCCCGCCCTTACCTTCGTTGCCTCCGCGTCCTCCGGGCTCAGGGCATCCAGTCCGAGGTCCTGGACCATGGCCTCGAATTCCCTAGTCCACTCGAATCGGAGCTCAGCTTCGAAGTTTCGTAGCTCCTGAACGTCAAGAAGGCTGTCGCTCAGCCAGGCGGTCTCCTGGGTGACGGCCCGGTGGTAGTCGATGATCGCGTTGCGAAGAGACGGGCCGGAGTATTCGACCAGGGCGAGTTGTGCCACGAACCGAGCCTGGCCATAGAGACCAATATGTTCATCGGTTACCGAACCCAACCGCACGGTAGTGGGCAAATTTTCGGTCGTGTACCTGTCCCGTAGCTCACGGACGAACGTCTGCACCTCAGTGACGCTGGTCATCGACCGACGTCCGGCGAGCATGTCGATCGCGACGCTGCGCCAGTAGTGCCAGACCTGTGCGACGAAGCTGTCATGGGCCGGCGGACCGCCACTTGGCAAGGCGTATGTCAGAGCTTCTCGAACGGCGACGTCTAGGTCCTCTGGCGGCATCTGGCCATCGAGCACCCATGCACGATGGAGCAGGCTTCTTCGTACCGACTGATCCAGTGCCAGGAAAGCCGCCCTGGCGTTCTCTGTAATCTCGTTCGTGGAACTTGCTGCCGCTTTGGTGAGAAGGTCAACCGCAAGGTCGACATCCCTTGTCGAGGGTCGCAGAGCGTAGGCCGCAGTGCCCTCGGTAGCGACTGAGGTTGTAACAAGGTGCAGGTCAGGGCCCTGAGGATCTCCGGTATCAGATCGGTCCAGCCAAATCCGAACTGTCTTCCAGATGTCCACCGCCATGTCACCCAGCCCGGCGGCTTTCGACGTTGTGTGAAGCTTGACCTGGAGTAGCTCGACAGGATCTCCGGTGTTGTCGACATCAACCCAGGCGACATCGTCGTGGAGTTCGAGCGTTATGGCCTGGTCAGGCCTCGTCTGCCCCTTGCGGAGGAGGTCCATGAGGGCCCAGTCGGTCTGATATATGTAGCCAGATGTGGCAGCGGCAGCGTTGTGTCCGGTCATCCCGACGATGCCCCCTCCCTGCCGACGACGTCTAGATAATGTGCACTTGTTCGGAGGCGAAGTCCACAGTTTCGACTGATCGGGGTTCGCCTCTGGTGCTTAGATGCATCCCATGGTGCCGAGCTGGTTCTCTGCAGTTGAAACGTCACTGGAGCCAGCCGCGGCCTGCGCCAAGGTTCTTTCGGCCCTGGTGGCGGTGGCACCTAGCACCCGCCGAGCCCGCGCCTCGCGTGAGAGACGTCTTCGGGTGTACACGGGCTTCCAATGAGCCGTTCACGACGTAAGTGCGACTGCAACACTTCTCGCTGCCATTGCTGTAAGCAACCCAGTCGACGGTCATCGGAAGGTTCGAACAGCGCTGTCCATGGCGGAGGCTCTGGCGGCGCTTGACCTCCGGCTTCCCAACGCTGCCAGGCACCTCGCTCGAGGGATCGCGCCCATGTTTCGTCTGGCCGTCGCTGCCGATTTGTTGGGAGACGCTCAGCATCGTCCTGCGGCATATCGAGCCGCGGATCACGCACGGGGCTCTGTGGCATCCTTCGGAGCCGCGCTGGATGAGCTGCGCCTGTTGGGCCGATGCCGCCCACAAGAAGAAGCGGAGGAGGTGACGGCACTGCTTGCTGAGCTCTTCAGTCGAGTGGCTCACCCGCCGTCGGCGTTTCAGGAGTGTGCCGTAGCGCTCGGAGCGAAGACAGGCGCCTTCGCGGTTGCCGTCCGTGACGATCTCGGCAGGCGCTGGTGGTATATCGGCTCCACCCCAAGGGACAAAAAGTGGAAGTTGTGGAGGGCTCCCCGTGTCCCTGCCTGGCTGGGAACGTCCGAACGCCCTGAGGATCATCGCCGCTAGCATGCACGCCGCGCACTTGTCGGGGTCCTAAACACAGGAGCACGGAAGGAGCACGGCTCCCGTCTGGACGGTCACCGAACAATCATCCGGCGACGGAATAGTCGCAGGTAGGGGGCTTGCATGATGCCGAATCGCAGGTCAAGCTGCAGAAAGTACCAGGTGATTAAAAGTCCGAAGGTCGCGGTAAGGCTGGACACCGCCTCCCGCCCAACGCCACACCCAGTCCCTTTCACGGGCTTGCGTCGTCGACTGCCATCAACCGAGCAGCCCTGGCGACCGACCCACCCGTCACATACCCCGGAGACGTTCGCCGGCGAGCATGTCTCCTGCCGGCGGATGACCCCCTCACCCGGCCCGCGGGCACTGCGAGGGCTACGCCGCTGATCGATTCCAGACCGCGCAGCGAACGGCGCCCCCAGACGCCCGACAAGTGCCTCGACCGGGAGAAACACGCCCAGCCCCCAGCTGGGCGCTTCCATAAAAGCTCGACCAATCACCCGTCTGGGTGGCGCAGCTGGAGCAGTTTTTGTGACCCCATATCGGGCGGGGACGCGGCCCTGCTCCAGTTTTGCTCCAGTTACTGAACGGTAACTGAAGCGCGATCCACTGTGGACAAATGTTCGGTGCAACGAAAAAGACCCGTTGACCTGGGAAGATTCCCAAACCAACGAGTCTGTTGAAACGTGGAGCTAAGGGGATTCGAACCCCTGACCCCCTCACTGCCAGTGAGGTGCGCTACCAGCTGCGCCATAGCCCCGAAACGTCCGAGGCGGAGTGAACTCCGCATCTCGTAGGTACAGACTTTACATGACGTGGGTTGGCACCCGATCGAGGGGGTACCGGCGGCGGGGTGGTTGCCGCTCGGCCGGGTGGGGGTGCGCCGGTTAGGCCGGTTGCGTCGCGCGAACGGGTTGACTTGTGCGTGGTTTCGGGCGCTTGACCTGGGGTTTCGCTATCAAGCGGGCCGGTGTGAATAAGAAGTGTGCCCGGCTTTGCACTTGGCGGGGGGTTCGTGCCACTTACCTGGTGAGGACTGTGTGCGGCGGTGGGGAGGGGCGCGATGTCAGGTGGGTGACAGCGACGACTTCGACGGGTTTTTCGCCCACCACTTCCCGCTGCTGGTGGGGTTCCTGTGCAAGCGAGGGTTCGACCTCGAAGTGGCCCAGGACGCCTCGTCGGAGGCGATGTTGAGCGTTTACGAGCAGTGGACGTCCGTCACGTTCCCGGCCGCCTGGGTACGGAGCGTGGCGGCCAGGAAGGCGGCCGCGCAGGTCGTGCGGGGGCGGGACGGGGTCGCGCGGGCCATCCGCAGTGACTGGGCGTGTTCGGACGAGTTCGCGGAGGACAAGTTGCTCGCCTTGGTCGAGGACTCGTCGCTGGTGGTGACGTTGCTGGAGCGGTTGCCCGAGCGACAGCGGTCCGCGATGGCGTGGCATCTCGACGGGTTCAGCAACGCCGAGATCGCGCGGCACCTCGACGTCCGCGAGGCCACCGTGCGGTCCACGGTGCGCCACGCCAGGGAGCGGCTCAAGCAGATCTACCAGGAGATGCCGGAGGAGAGCACATGATCGCGGTCCTGAGCAAGAACGACGAGGAGCGGGACTTCGACCGGTGGCTGCGCGACGCCGACACCGCGTTCACCGACGCGCTACGGGCCGGCCTGGACGTCGAGGGGACGCTCGCCCGCATCAAGTCCCGTGCGATGACACGCGAGCTGAGCCAAGCCGTCGGCGCCGGGCCGGTGCGGGTCACGTCGTACCCGGATGTCGACCTGCCGGTCGCCGCCGCCGTCGATGGCGAGCCGAAGGCCGTCGAGCAGCTGCTGACCGCGGTCCGGCCGCTGGTCGTCCGCTACTGCCGCGCGCGGATCGGCAGGTACGCGTCCGCCGACGACGTCGCGCAGGAGGTCTGCCTCGCCGTCCTCACCGCGCTGCCCACCTACCGCGACCAAGGCCGGTCGTTCCTGGCCTTCGTCTACGGCATCGCGCACCACAAGGTCGCCGACGCGCATCGGGTCGCCGGACGCAGCCGCAGTGACTCGGTCGCCGACGTTCCCGAGAACGCCGAAGGCGCCATCGGACCCGAGCAGCGTGCGCTCCAGTCCGAGCTGAACGAGCGCATGGCGCAGCTGCTTCACGTCCTTCCGGATCGCCAGCGCGAGATCGTCGTGTTGCGGGTCGTCGTCGGCCTGTCCGCCGAGGAGACCGCTGCCGCCATGGGATCTTCGGCGGGCGCCATCCGGGTCGCCCAGCATCGCGCGCTCAACCGGCTCCGCAACGTATTGGGCGTTCAGCAGGCCCGCTAGCTCACCGACGCGGATTCGGGCACCACCGCAGGGGCGACGACGTCGGCGGGTGTGGGTTTCACGGCGTCGTTGTCGGCCAGGAACTCCCGCATCGTGCGTTCGCGGCCGTAGCGACGCCGCATCCACAGGTAGCCGAGGAACGCCACCGGCCCGAACCAGGTCTGCACCGGCACGACGATGTCCGCTCGCGCGTCGATGAAGTTGATGAGCAGCGGCGCCAGCGACGGCACGACACAACCGAACAGGACGATCAGCACCATGGCGACCCTCGCCGCGCGCCAGCCGTACGCCTTGTACGCCGAAATCAGGAACAGGGCGTAGATCAGCAAGTCGCCCAGGCCGATGGCGGCGTTGTAGAACCCGATCCGCATCCCCATCGACGGGTCGAGCGGATAGCCGAGGAAGTCTTCGACCAGCGCGTTCGTCAGCGGCACGAACGCGGTGAAGATCATGTCGTAGACGGCCAGCGCGAGCGCGAACCACGCCACGTGCCGCAGCCGCATCCCGCCCTGCACATAGAGGTTGGCGACCGACACCGCGCCGAGCAGCATGATGATGTCGCCTTCGGCCCAGAACAGCTGCCAGCCGAACACCGTGCCGAGCATGTTCTGGCCGAGCCAGATGTTCGCGCCGAGCAGCAGGCCGATCCCGAGCCACAGGCGGCCCGGGGCGAGCAGCGGCCGGTAGCCGATGGACAGCGACGCGGTGAACGTCACCATCAGCAGGCCCGTCGTGGCCCAGCGAGGCAGCCCGACGTAGATCGTCGGCAGGATCGCCAGGAACACGACCAGGATGGCGATGTCGCGCCCGTTGAACACGCCGATCGCGGGCCGCTCCAGCCGTACGCGGCGGAGGTAGGCCAGCGCGCACAGGCTGGTCACCACCGAACCGAGCACGGTGAGGCACAGTTCGAAGACGGTCTGGAAGACGAGTTCGGCTGGCATCTCACGCTCCGATGGGGACGGGACGGGCGGCGAAGGTCCTCTCGTGCAGATCGCTCCGCACCTGGCGCAGTGTCGTGGCCTCTTCGTCACTCACCACGGCGAGGTCGACGTCCAAGCCGGCTTCGGCGAAGTGGTTGCGGGCGGCCGACTCGCCGAAACCGTCAATGGCGGCCACCGGCAAGGTGAGCCGGATCCGTCCATTGTGGATGGTCGCCCGGAAGCGGGCGGGCCACGGCTGGGTGGGCAGCGCTTCGACGGCTTCCACCAGCTGCCGCGGGGTCACGACGTCGTCGGGCCCCAGCCGCAGCAGCTGACCAGCTTTGCCGAGCAGCGGACTGGTGGCAGGCACGCCCGCGACCTCGCAGGTGAGCGGTCCCTCGGGCAGCCGCCGGACCACGTCGCGGGTGTCGTACCGGAAGACCGGCATGCAGTCGCGGTACGGGAAGAACGGCGTGATCACGATGACGGCCAACGCGCCGGGCGCGGCGGGTTTTCCCGTTTCCAGATCGAGGTACTCGACGAGGCCGGTGTTGATGTCGTGGTGCAGATGACCCTGGCTGCACGACCTCGAGGTCACCGGGATGACCTCGGTCATGCCGAAGTTGTCGCTGACCTCGTCCACCCCGAACGTCTCCCGGACGGCCGCCGCCAGACTGGGGGACAGCACCTCGCCGCCGGCCTGGATCCGGCGCAGGCGGAAGTCGCCCGGTCCCAGGCCGCGATGTCGGGCGGCGATCAGCAGCTCGGCCAGGTAGCTGGGGCTGGCCGAAAGCAGCGTCGATCCGCCTTCGGCCAGCGCGTCGAGCGCTTCGTCCACCGGCACGACGCCCAGGACGCGGCAACCGGCACCGACCAGTCGGCAGCCCGCGACGTCCAGTTGCACCGCCGCTGTCGCCCGCGAACTGACGTTGACCTGCATGATGTCGTCCGGCCGGAGCTCGTCGCGCAGTACCGCGGACAGCGCGCCGAGCGCGGGCCACAGCTCCGTCTCGTACCGCGAAAGCCAGATCTCGGCCGGGCGACCGGTGGTGCCGGTGGTGCGGGTGGACAGGTGGCGCCGGACGTCGGCGCACTGGAACTCACCGGGGCGGCCGACCAGCTCGGCCTTGGTGGTCACCGGGATCGCGCCCAGCCCCGCGAGGTCGAGGCGGTCCGGCCGCACCCCGGCGGCCTCGAACCGGCGCGCGTAGAACGGCGACTGCTCGGCGAGGCGTCCGGCGGTGCGTCGCAGGCCCTGGGTGGCGAAATGCGCCTGGGCCTCGGGATCGGTGAACGGCCCGTCGACGAGCTGTCGCACGTCGGTGCCCGGTTCGCCGAATTCGGCCAGGGTGGCGAGCGAGTCCTCGATCAGCCGGCCGATATTGCGGGCATTGAGCCGGCGTCCCCAGACGATTCCCATCGCCATCCGGAACTGTCGCACTCCGGTCTCGAACATGGCCACTCCTTCCCTGCCGATATCGGAACCGGGCGCCGCTCGGCGGGCGAACGCCGCCCGGTCCACTGGAAAACTAGAACGAAGAGCCGACGGACGCGGAGAAGAGCACCGCGCTCAACGACCCCATCACATAACGGGCGTGCTTGATGCTGGCGATGAGTGACGACATGGCTACCTCCTTTCATGGACTCGCAGGATGATCCGGTCCGGCGTAGGGCGTCGGCCGGCCGTTGGGTGCTACTGGCACGAACCGTTCGAGCAGCAGCCGCATTCGGTGACGATGACCTTGACCGTCATTTCCGGATGTACCGAGCAGGTCAGGTAGTAGGTGCCGGGGGTATTCCATTTTCCGGTCGTCTCGACGTCGTTCGTCTGCATGAGACGGCGGCCGGCGAGCGGGACCGCGGCGTTGTCGGTGAGCTTTCCGTCCCGGCCGGGGCCGATGGTGTGCATCCACCGGGAGTTGTTGACCAGCGTGAGCGTGGCACCCTGGTGCACGGTCAGGGTTTCGGTGGTGAAGACCTCGTGGGCCATGCCGACGGTGCCGGCCGCCGGGGTCGCCAGATCGGGGCCGAGCGCGGGCAGGAAGAGGCCGAGCGCCAGCAGTGGAACGCAGAAGAGGATTCGAGGAATGGGCATCGTCAGGCTCCCCGCCGTGCTTGCTCGACTTCCTGCCGATCGGCGGGAATGTCACAGTTCGTGGATCATTTCCCCATGTTGATCAGAACGCTGACCCCAAGGTGTCGACCCGGGAATCGGGCCGACTTTGCGACTTTACCCAAGGAATAGCGAAAAAAGAAGTACCGGCCGAATGCCCGTTGGGGTGCCGCCGAATGCACTATGGGCAGTAAGGGGAAGTGTGCCGCGAAACTACGCCTCCCTGGCTGCCGCTGATCATTTAACTGCCTATTTGATCAATGGGGTTTTGGGGTGCTCGCCGGCGTTGGAGATCAATTCTTTCGGCTATTTTCCGCGCAGTGGATATCAGTCGTGACACTGTGCGCCGGACTGGTTACCGATGAGGGTTCGAACACTGCGCGAGCGTGAGCCGGGCATTTCGGGCATAATAATGTGGACTGCGCCAATCGAAGGAGTATGTGTGGGAATCGGCAAACCGGTAAAGAGGGCGCTGTTCGCCGTGGCCGGAGCGATACTGGTGGTGGTCGGCGTCATCCTGCTGGTGCTGCCGGGGCCGGGGATGCTGCTGATCCTCGCCGGTCTACTCCTGCTCGCGTCGGAGTTTCCGGCCTTGGAACGCTACGTCGACCCGGTGCGCGACAGGGCGATGAAGGCCGCCGAGGACAGCGTGGCTTCGCCGCTGCGGATCGCCGGTTCCGTGCTCGCCGGCCTGGCGCTGCTCGCCGCCGGAGTCGTCTGGGGCACCGTGCCGGGGCTGCCGTTCGGCGGGTGGAGCGCAGGCTCGAGCCTGATCTTGTCCGGCGCGATCCTGTTCGCCCTGCTCATCTGGAGCTACCGGCGAGTCCAAGCCCGCCGCGGCGTCTCGTAACTGTCACCACTCGAACGCAGCCGCGTCTCACGGATTCGACAGCGTGGCAATCGAGCGCGCCGCAGCAGGTCGCGGAACACCTTGTCCTCCTCGGCGCCATCATGGTCGGCGCGCTGGCTCGCCCCCGGGCCGACGACGAGTTCGACGCGGTTTCGTACCGTGCCGTGATTGGTGGGCCGCTCGTCGAAATTCCTTGAGAAGTCCGTCACCGCAAACCCGGCGCATGTACCCGGAAGCGCACGAAGTGCCAGTATTGAGTGGTGATGAGTCGGACGCGGACGCTGGTGTCGGCGCTGGGGATCTTTCTCTCCCTCGGGCTGGTCGCCACCCTGCTGGTACTGCTCGATTCCGACCCGGCGGCGGACCCCGCCGTGGTGGACGAGCTGGGCGCGCGGATCGCGACCTTTACCGCCGCGATGTCCGCCGGCCAGGAGTACCGGCCGCCGAACCCGGCCGAGCGCACCGTGGCCGCCCGCGGTTTCGGCGCGGAACTCGGGAAAGACATTCCCACCAACGCTGACCTCGAGCGGCTGGGGTTCACGGTGGCCGACCTGGTGGACTCGGTGACCCGTCGGCCGTACACCCTGGTGCAGAACGAGCCGGGCACAGACCGGGCGTGGGGGCTGTACCTGGTAGACCGCTCGGCGCCGCCGTCGCTCGCCGTCGAGGTGCCGCATCCGGCGTTCGACCTGCGGACCGAGCTCTTCGGACTCGACCTGTTCCGCCGGAACCCGGGCGCTGTGCTGCTCGTCGCCGGCGCGCACCGGCGGGCCGACGGCAGTCGTGCCGACGTCGCCCACGAAGCGGACTCGGTGTTCCACGTCGTCGCCACCGGGCTGGCCGGCCGCGGCCTGACGCAGGTGCAGCTGCACGGATTCGACAATCAGTCCGCGCCCGGCTACGACGTCGTGCTGTCGACCGGTGCCACCCCGGCCGGCGGGCCCGCGCACCGGCTCGCCGACGGGTTCAAGGCCGCTGGTCTGGATGTATGCCGGGCGTGGGAGCAGTCCTGCGCCGGTTTGGAAGGCAACACCAACGTCCAGGGCCAGCTCGCCGAGACCGACGGCACGACGTTCCTGCACGTCGAGATGAACCGCACCCTGCGCGAGGACAACAACCGCCGTGCCGACGTCGTCACCGCCCTCGTCGACGCGAAACTCGGCGTCGCGTGACCCCCACGGCACCGCACTTTTGTGCTTTTGCGGGGTCCTTGCGCACACCGGTATCCCGCGTCCACAACAAGCGCACAAAAGTACACAAGTGCCCAGGTCTCAGTGGGCGGTGAGGCCGAGGGCGGTGCGGGCTTGGGCGAGTTCGGCGTCTTCGTCGTCGCCCCCGAGGTTCTGGAACGCGCGCGAGGTCTGGCCCGCGCTGTTTGCCGAGGCCGCGTCCTGCCAGTGGGGGAGCTGCGCCCGCAGGTCGGCGAGCAGGGTGGTGATCGCGGGCTGGACCGTGGACGCCCAAGGCGCGCCGGACAGTCCGGCGATCTGGGCCTGCAGGAAGGGGACTTCGCCGACGGCGAGATCGCGTTTGTCGGTCCATGCCGGGGATTCGACGGCGTTGTACTTGCGGAGTGACAAGTCGGGCTGGTCCATGGTCTGCGCGAAGCGCTTCTGGTCGGCGCTGTAGGGGACGCCGGACGTGCGCACCGGGGCGAGCATGGTCAAGCCGCTGTCTTCGAAG
Source organism: Amycolatopsis sp. (assembly GCF_025464955.1). Lineage (GTDB taxonomy): Bacteria > Actinomycetota > Actinomycetes > Mycobacteriales > Pseudonocardiaceae > Amycolatopsis. The sequence goes on from NZ_JAODNM010000062.1 coordinate 47,244, forward strand.
TAGCAGATCGCCGTGTGGTTTCCGGCGGCCCAATCCTGGCGCGGGGGATACAGGTAGCCGGTGGTCAGACCGGGGTAGTTGCGGTCCGGATCGAGATAGGCGGTTGCCTGCGCCGCACATTGCTCCGGCAGCGATTTGAGCGTCGCGGCGCTGGGATAGCTCGTTCCGGCCAGGGTGAGTACGGCGAACGCTTCGGCCGAGTGTGCCGAGGTGCAGGACGGTCGCGTGATCTCTTCGGAGCCGTCGCTGGTCGTCGCGTGGTCGAAGCAGTCGCCCGCTTTGAGCCCGAAGCCCGCTGGGCCTGGGCCGGCGCTGACGTCCGAACCGTTCGAGACAGCCACCGCGACGATGATGATGATGCCCAGCAGCCACGCGCCGGCGGCGGACAGGCCGACGATGGCCAGCTTCCGGCCGTCCTGCCCGTTCCTTCTGATCTGGGCCAGTGCGAGACAGCCGAAGACGACGGCGAGGATCATGAGGATGCCGGAGAAGCTGAGGATTCCGCAGATCAGGGACGCGACGGCGAACCCGTTGTTGCCCTCGGGCTTCGGTTGTCCATGGCCGGCGCCGCCGCGGATTTCGTACTCGGAAACGGCCGGTGCCCTCAGGTAGGGCTCAGGGGTACCCGGGTCAGCGGGCGGTATGGACATTCCCGGAACCTAGGGCACGTTCGGGCAGCTTGCACGCGAATAACGGATAAGCGACGAAAGGGTTATCACGCAACACTGCGTGCCTTCGCCAGGTAGACGGTGTTCGTGGCCTTGCGGTTCTGCAGGGGATTGTCGAAGCTGACGACCTGTGCTCGCACGTCGGTGAAGCTCTCCGTTAGTGCCGCGGTGAAGGTGTCGTCGGGCGGGTCGTTCGACCAGAGGGCGAAAACTCCGCCGGGATGAAGGCTCGCGGCGAGGTGTCGGAGGCCGGCGGGTTCGTAGAAGGCGGCGTGCCCGGGGTTCAGCCAGTGGCTCGGCGAGTGGTCGATGTCAACGACGATCGCGTGGAAACGGCGGCCAGGGGAGGTAGGGTCGAGCCCGGAATCCGACTGGACCATGGCGAAGAAGTCGCCGTGGACCAAAGTACAGCGCGGGTCCGAAAGCAACGGCGCACCGGAGGGGATCAAGCCGCTTCGGTGCCATTCGATGACTTCACCGAGCGCGTCGATGACGGTCAATGAGTTGACCTCCGCGCTTTCCAATACCGTTTTCGCGGTGTAACCCAGACCGAGACCGCCCACGACGACGTCGAGGCCGGACCCCGTCAATTCCGCCAGTGCGAGACGGCCCATTTCCTCTTCGGCGACGGTGAACAGACTCGACATCAGGAAGTCGTCGTCGAGTTTGATCTCATAGACTTCCCGGTCGAAAGTGAGATCCCAGCGGCGCCGCAAAACCAGTTCGCCCATCGGGGTCGGGCGGAAATCGAGTTCCTCGAAGCGCGCATTCACCTCGGGTACCGCACAATTGCGGGCCGGAAAGAGGAATTCATCCCCGCACAGTAGACGCCCGGCACCGCGGGGTGCGCGGTGCCGGGCGGTTGTCCTACTGCCGGGTGAAAATCAGCCCTTGAAAGCGGCTGTGCCGTTCGGGGTACCCAGCCCGGTCGGGCCGTCCCAACCGGTGCCCGCGTTGCACTGGGCCGTGACCGAGCACGAACCGTTGCTGCCGGTGGTCACGTCGAACAGGCCGTCGGTGTGGGCGTACGGGTATGAGTTCGGGCTGGCCGAAGCTGCCGGTGCGCCGGCCAGCGCGTAAACGCTCGCGATGATCGGCGAAGAGGCACTCGTTCCGCCGTAAACCGCCCAGCCGTTGCCACCGTAGGTCTGGTAGACGGCCACTCCGGTCGCCGGGTCGGCCACCGCGGAGACGTCGGCTTCGGCCCGGTTGTTACAGCCGGTGTTCACGCTGCTCTGGAACGACGGCTTGGCGACGTCGGTCGAGCAGCCGCTGCCGGCGCCGCTCCAGGCTGCTTCGGTCCAGCCGCGGCTGGAGCTGTCCTTGGTCAGCGAGGTACCGCCGACAGCCGTGACGCCGGCGCCGGTAGCCGGGTAGCTGGCGCCATAGCCGCTGTCACCGGTGCTCGCGGTGACAGCTACTCCTGCGTGCGTGTAGTACGACGAGTCCGACGCGGTCTCTGAGCCGTCCTCGGAGCCGCCGTAGCTGTTCGAGACGTACTTCGCACCCAGCGAGACGGCGGTGTTCACCGACTTGCCCAGGTTGTCGATCGTGGCACTGTCGGCCTCCACCAGCAGGATCTTGCAGCTGGGGCAGGTCGCCGAAACCATGTCGACGTCAAGTGAGATCTCGCCGGCCCAGCCGGTGTCACCGGCCGGGAGCGGGCTCGTCTTGCCGTTCTGGTTGACCTTGGAGAAGCAGCCGTTCGCCGTGGAGCACTCCGGCAAGCCGAACTGCTTGCGGTAGGCCGCGAGGTCGGCTTCGGCGTTCGGGTCGTCGTTCGCGTCCACGATCCCGACCGTCTGGCCGGAGCCGCCGGCGCCGAGCTTGTAGGCGGACTGGATATCGGACGGCCCGAGCCCGCTCGGAGCTGCGTTGGGGGCAAGCGCGTGGGCTTGGATATCTGTTCTCTTCAACGCGAAGCACGTCGCCTGACCAGGCTGTACCGCCTGGTCGCAGACGTGGGCCGTCTGGGGCTGAAGTGGCGTCGCGATGGCGTTCGCTTGCGCCGGTAGCGCACCGAACGCCAACGCCAGGGATGCGAATCCGGCGATGGCGGTAAGTCCCCGCAAAGTACTACGCACAGTGCCTCCGTAGTTGGCTGCTACCCACTCGTTGGAGTTAACTCAAGAGTGGGAAAATAAGCAACCCGACGGAAGTTGGGAATATTTCCGACCGTGCTACGCTGGCCGTCGATCGATCCTCCACCCGCTGACGACTTCTCGCACGCTGAGCGGGCGCGGACCCGAAATCTGCACGCACGTTGGGAGCCTGTGGGGGACCCCGTAATCCTTACGGCGCTTTTCTGTCCTTGTCGCCCTCCGTCGCGGCAGGCGCTGTGATAGGCGCGAGCGCATTGGCTTATGGGGCACCCACGTGACTCCGCACCGCCGATTGTTGATGAAACCCTTACGGCGCAACAAATAGTCAGCCGGAAACGCCGTGTTGGACTCTTCCTCGTTCGCCGCTCGCCAGAGCATGCCTCTGAGCAACAAGCGCATCACCCTAACGGGTTACCTGCCACCCGTACGTGCCGCAACGTGCCCTGGGCGCTTTTCCACCAGAGTGCCCTCGTTCAGCGTTCAAGCAGGGCACAAAAGTACAAAAGTGCCTCTCCTGCTGGTTCCGTTTTACTGCAGCAGGGACCGGGGCGGACGGGGTGTCCGTGGAGCGGATCTGATGGGCCTGTCGTGTGGTGTGGGCGTGGTCGGCGGTCGGTGAACGTGGGACTCGTCGACCTGAACGTGGGACTCGCCGACGCGGCCCGCGAGTCCCACGTTCACGGCGCCGAGTCCCACACTCGGCTACCGACAGCGCTCTTGACCGCACGCCGCACGACCGGACCTCAGAACAGCCAGGAAGCCCCTACTCGCCCCGGTCCTTGCCGCTGTAAACGCCACCAGCACACATCAACCAGCACCCCGGGGACCCACGCCTACGACACAAGAGCCACAAAAGTGCCCGCCGTCAAGCCGTGAGCAGGGCCTTGGCGTAGTAGTCGTTGGTGTCGCGGACGCCGGGCAGGGCGAGGAAGTAGCCGCCGCCGTAGGGCTGGATGTAGTCGACGAGTGGTTCGTCGATGAGCCTGGTCTGGGTGGCTTCGAACTGGCGCTTGATGTCCTGCTGATAGCAGACGAACACCAGGCCGGCCTCCATGTTGCCGTTCTGGTCGACGCCGTTGTCGTAGTTGTACGGCCGACGCAGGATGCGGCTGTTCGCGGTCTCCGGGGTGCGCGGGTTGGCCACCCGGATGTGCGAGTCGACCGGGATGACCGTGCCCTTGGGGTCCTTGGCGTAGTTCGGGGTGTCGGTTTCGACCGCGCCGTCGAGCGGGGCGCCGGTGTCGCGCCGGCGGCCGAACATGTTCTCCTGCTCGTTGATCGACACCCTGTCCCAGAACTCGACGAGCATCCTGATGAACCGCACCACCTGGTACGAACCGCCGACGGTCCACGCGGGGTCGGCCGCCCCCGGTTGCACCCAGACGATCTGGTCGTCGTCGGACCGCGCGGGCTGGGAGATGCCGTCCTTGAAGCCCATCAGGTTGCGCGGAGTGCCGGACGGACGCGGCGGCGACACGAACCCGTCCATCCGGTACTTGATCTGCATGCCGCCGCGGGTGTGCTTGGCGATGTCGCGCAGTGCGTGGTGCACGGTGTCCGGGCTGTTCGCGCAGATCTGCAGGAGCAGGTCGCCGTGGCAGACCGCGGGTTGCAGCGAGTCGTTCGGGAAGCTGCGCATCGGCACGAGACCGGCGGGCTTGGCCGACGCCAGGCCGTAGCGGTCGTCGAACAGGCTGCTGCCGACGGACACGGTGACGCTGAGCCCGTCCGACGGGATGGCCGGGCCAAGCACGTCGGAGTCCGAAGGCGGAGCGCCCACGCCGAGGTTGGGCGCGACGCCGCCGGCCGTCAGGAACCGTGCCCGGTCAGTGAGGGTCTGGAACAGCGCGACGAGGTCCGTCTTCTTGGCAGCGGTGACGTCGAAGGCGACATGCGTCGAGTACCGCTGCTGCGGCGTGGGTCCGACGATCCCGGCCTGGTGGACGCCGTGGAACGGCACCAGTTCCGGGGCGAGCGGGCTCGCCGGCGTGGCCGCGTTCGCGTCGGCTTTCGCCCCGGCCGCCAGCAGGCCGCCACCCAACGCGGTGCCGGCCGCCCCGGCGACGGCGCCCCTGAGGAGATTACGGCGGTTGATGTCCATGGTTGGCGCCTTCTCTTTAGTGCGCAGAGTTCCTTAGTGCGCGGGGACTTCGAGCAGATCGGGGACGTCCGACAGGTTCTCCAGAACCGCGCCGAGCGTCGCGTTCACCCGCTCCTGCGCGGCCGTCGGCGTTGACGCCGGGCTGTGCCACTGGGTCGCCTGCAGTGCCTGGCTCAGGGTGTCGAGCTGACGCTGAATGGTCGGCAGCAGCTGCGGCGCGCGAGGCGTGAGCAGCGGCTCGAGCTCGCCGAGGACGACTTCGGTGCCCTGGACGTCGGCGTAGGTCTCCTGGTACGCCGCGCCGGAACCTTCGTCGGTCAGGCCGTTCAAGTGGTCCCGCAGCGCGTCTTCGAGGATCTCGTGCGCGCGGATCGGCATGTCCGTGGGATCGATGGTCAACTGCGGCAACTTGCCCTGCAACGTGGTGATGTCGCTGGTGAGCGCGTCGGCCACGGGGAGCAGCGCGACCGCGGACTGACCGTGCCAGAGGCCGTATTCCAGGCGGTGCAGGCCGGTGAACCCGCTGTCGTTCACGCCGTTGGGCAGGGCCTGCGGCAGCCCGTCGATGGCGTCACCCGAGTCGCCGAAGCTGTCGTACGCGGCGCCGACCTGCTCCCAGGTGAGTTGCGCCGCCAGCCAATCCCGTTGTGCCGCCGGGAGTTGCCCGCTCGCCAGGTCCACGCGGATCGTCGCGACCTGGCTGAGCAGCGTGACCAGCTTCGGCCTGACGTAGCCCTGGTATGCGGTCGCAGCCGGCTGCAGGTCGTCGGTGGTCACCGGTTTGACCGCGGCCGGCGGAGCCTGGGCGGTGTCTCCGGAGATCTGGAGCGTTGCCGACGTCATGTCGGGCAGGCCGTCGGCGAGGCAGCGCCAGAAGTAGCCGCCCGTGGTGAGGCCGGTCGACAGGGTCTCCTGGGTGGCCGGGCCGAGCGTCTCGATCTCGGCGGCGATGCCCTGGGTGGCGGCTTGGACGAGGTTGACCTCGACGGTGTGGCCCGACTTGTTCACCACGGTGTAGGACTGCGATCCGGCGCCGGTGGCAGACCAATCGGGTGCGCAGGCCGACGCCGTGACCTGGATCTGCTGCGAGCCCGCGGTGGCTTTGCCTGGCGCGAACAGGATCAGCGCGCCGGCCGCGACCGGAGGTACGACCAGCGCGGCAGCCACCGCGGTGACGACCCAGCGTCGCGCGGGCGGGGCCTTCACCAGAGCGGGCTCGGACTCTGCGGGAGGGGGCGCTGGTGCCGACGAACTCGCCTGCAGGAAGACGAACAGCACGCTGGCCAGGTAGACGACGTAAGCGATCACCTGCAGCCAGGTCATCTTCGGCGACAGCTCGGTGACGCCGGTGATGATCGACGCCCACCACGACGACGCGTCGATGTGCTGGGACAGGTCGAACGCGACCCAGGTGTGTCCCGGCAGGATTCCGGCGTCCTGCAGGTCGCCGAGACCGTAGGCCAACACCCCGGCGGCGATCACGATCAGCAGTGCGGCGGTGCGGTTGAAGAACACGCCGAGCTGGATGCGCACGGTACTGCGGTAGAGCAGCACGCACAGCACGACGGCCAGCGCGATGCCGACAGCGGCGCCGATCAGCGGGGCGACGGTCTGCCCGGACGCCTGCGCGGCGGTGAACAGGAACAACGCCGTCTCGACGCCTTCGCGGCCGACGGCGAGGAACGCGGTCAGGGCGAGCGCGGCGGTGCTGATCTTCAGGGCGGTCGCGACCTTGGCCCGCAACTCGCCAGAAAGCGAACGGGCGGTGCGGCGCATCCAGAAGATCATCGCGGTGACGAGGACCACGGCGATCACGCTGAGGGAGCCGCCCAGTGCTTCCTGCCCGGTGGTCGACAGGATCGAGCGGTAGAACGTGAGCACGGCGCCGAAACTGAGCGCCAGCACGACGGCGGCCACTACGCCCAGCCAAATCGGCGCGGTGGAAATCCGGCGACCGGCCGGGGTGTCGGAAAGGCCCGTTTTGCGGATGGCGGCGACCAGAATGCTCACCACGAGCCCCGCTTCCAGCCCTTCCCGCAACCCGATCAACAGGTTCGGCAGCGCGTAAGCCCACATCGAGCCTCCCTCCCCGCAAAGTCAAGTAAGGCTAACTTAATTCCTGGAGGTGTTTCCAGCGTGAGGGGGTGCCCTAAGCTGAAAGAAGCAGCGGACGAGGAGGTTGAAAATGGAAAGCGATAACACAAGCAGTGTTTTCGACATATTCGAGGAAACTTCACTCTTACCGGACACAGCGGACACGATGTTGGTCGACAAGTACTTCGTCGACAAGGCGACAGCCAGTGCCCGGATTTTTCGGATATATCGGGAGGTTCCGCTCCATTTTCACAACGAGTGCGACGAGCACCTCTACGTCGTCAGCGGACGCGGCACCTTTCACCTCGACGGCGAGGAGTACGAAGCCAAGCCGGGAATGTTCCTGTGCTTCGAGAAGAAGAAGGTCCACGGCTTTCCGCGGATAGTCGAGGAGCCGCTGGTGTTCCTGGCGATCGACGTTCCGCGCCGCCGACCGGACGACATCGTGTTCGTCGACCCCGACGCGGGCACCGCGGAAACTTTCATGGCCCGCAACAAGGCCGAATAGCTGCTGCGGACCGGTTCGGGCCGCAGATCGGGAAAAGACGTGGAGGCTCGGGTCCCAGCAGGGCACGATGTGCGCATGCTGCTACTCGTTCCGTCCGACGTCCTTCGACCGCGTCGTCCCGACGAGCATTTCGCCGAAGAGGCGCGTGCTGCCCGCGAGTGCGGTATCGATGTCGCGCTGGTCGATCATGACGCGCTGACCAGGGCAGGTTGAGCCGCTGAAGCGGTACGCGGGGTGCCTGCGAGCGGAGATGCCGTCTACCGCGGCTGGATGCTGCGTGGTGAGCAGTACGCGGCGTTCGCTTTGGCGCTGGCAGCGCGCGGGGTCACTCTGCGCACCGATGCCGACCAGTATCAGCGAGCACACGAGTTACCGGGTTGGTATGACCCGCTGGAGGCTGTCACCCCGCGTTCGACGTGGACCGTCGGTGATGAGCGTGCCGCGTTCGACCAAGCGCGTGGCGGTCTCGGCAGTGGTCCCGCTGTGTTGCGTGACTATGCGAAGTCGATGAAGCACTACTGGCACGAAGCAGCGTTCATCCCCGAGCTCGACGACGCGGACGCTGCCTGGGCTGTGGCGAACCGGTTCCGGCAGCTGCGCGACGACGACATGGTCGGCGGGTTCGTCCTTCGCGCTTTCGAGGACTTCACCTCGTCGGAGGTGCGCACCTGGTGGGTCGACGGTGTCTGCCGCCTGATCGGACCGCATCCTGACACGCCCGGCGACCCGCCGCCTGCCGAGCTCGACCTGGCCGCGGTCCAGCCGCTGGTCGCGGCGTTGGGGCTGCCATTCGTGACGGTGGACCTCGCGCTGCGGGCCGACGGTGCCTGGCGGGTCGTCGAACTGGGAGACGGCCAGGTCAGCGATCGGCCGGTCACCATTACGCCGGAGGCGATGATCGCCATGCTTCGCAAGGACTTCGCCGGCTGAGACCCGTACTGTGGCGGGAATGCAGGGGTGGATGGGCCGATTCTTCGGCAAGACGGCGCCGGCGGGGGAGCCCCCGGTGTTCGCTTCGGGCCGTGACGACTACGACGTCGCGTACCGCAAGGCGATCGCGGACATCGCGGGTGACGTCGTGCGCGGCAAGTTCATCGCCGGACTGACCTGGAACCAGTTGTGGACCAGGGACACGGCGTACGCCGTCGACGCCGGGGCCGGTTTGGTGCATCCCGGTGTCGCCATGGCCACCCTGCGGGACATGGCCAAACGCGGCCGGTACGGGGTGGTTTGGCGGCAGGACTCGTGCGGACATTTCGGCGGCTGGCCGAACCTGACTGACGCGATCGTCGGCGCGGTCGGGGCTTGGTCGGTCTATACGGCGTCCGGTGACCAGGAGTTCCTGCGGTGGAGCCACGACGTCACAAAGAATACCCTCGCCCGAGCTGAACGGGAGGTTTTCGACAGCTCCTCGGGGCTGTTCACCGGCTGCTCGACGTTCATGGAGTCCAACAGCGGCTATCCGGGGAAGTACGCCCACAAGGGTTCGCTGGTGGGGAAAACGAAGGCGCTCAGCACCAACTTGCTGCACTATCGGGGCTATGTCCTCGCCGCTCGGATGGGACGGCTGCTGGGGCAGGACGTCGGGTCTTTCGAAGTCAAGGCCGGGAAGCTGAAAGACGCGATCAACACGCGATTGTGGTGGCAGGACAAGGGCTACTACGCCTACTACGAGGACGAGGACGGTGTGGCCTCGGATCGGATGGAGGCGACTGGCGAGTCCTTCGCGATCCTGTGGGGAGTCGCGGATTCTGTGAAAGCGGCGAGCATCCTGGCGAACACGCCCACCACGCCGCATGGAATCCCGTCGCTGTGGCCGCAGTATCCGGAATGGACGGACTACAGCAAACGCAGTGACTCCGACTTCTACCACAACGGCACGGTCTGGCCGTTCGTCCAGGCTTATTGGGCGAGGGCTGCTGTGTCTCAGCGAGACATCGTACGGTTCGGTGCTGAGCTGGACAGCCTGCTAGAACTGTCCAAGAAGGACACCACGTTTTCGGAGTTCTATCTGCCCGAGGACGGCAAGCCCGGCGGGTCGCCACGTCAGTTGTGGAGCGCGGCCGGCTATCTGTCCATGGTCCACCACGGACTGTTCGGAATGGACTTCGAGGCGGACTCGATCCGTTTCGCCCCAGTCGTGCCACCCGGGTTCGATGGTCTGTCACTGACTGGGCTGCGCTATCGCGGGATGACGCTGAACCTCGCTGTGGCTGGATCTGGTGTCGAGGCTGTGCGGTTCGAGTTGGATGGGGAACCTCGTGACGATCCCAGCATTCCGTCGGATCTGACTGGAGTGCACGAGGTTGTGATCAGTCTGGTTGACTCCTGACGTTTTCGCTCGCTCGTTTGGTGGTGGGTTTCAAGCTGGCGCCGGATGGGTGTTTCCGCTCCACGTAAGGGCTCTGGTGGTGTTCGGCAGCGGAAACACCCGCCAGGGGCGGAACCTCCGGTCGCCACACGCGCGTCGTCGCACTACTCGGGTGATCTTGTTCGCCGAGGTGTGTCGTGGTCGGTGGTCTAGATGCGTTGATGCAGGGTGTTGCCTGGAGAGGCGTCGGCTAGTTGATTGTCAGGAGTCCTTCCGGGATGCCTTCGAGCCGCACCTCGACCCACATGGTGCGCCAGTTCTTGTTTTCGTGGTAGCGGCGCAGTTCCGCCAGGCCGCCGAGCGCACCCAGCCAGCCGGCGTACGGCGGCCGGGTTTCGTCGAATCCACTTTGGACATAGGTCAGCCGGGTGTGCCCCGCCGAGTCGGCCAGCTCCCAGGACTCGACCATGTCGCCCCAGTCGACCGACATCGAACGGCCCGGCTGGATGTCGACGATGTGCGCGGGTTCGGTGTTCGCCTCGAAACCGCCCATCGCCCAGCGGCCGCCCGGGTACAGCTCGGCGTCGACCTTCGCGCCGAACCATCGGGAGAACTGCTCCGGCTCGGTCAGCGACGCGTAAACCGCGAGCCGGTCGGCGTCGATCAGGATCTCGCCGCGCAGCACCGGGCTGGTGAAGTCGCACCGCGCGATGGGTTCCCGCCCTTCGGCGTAGTCAGCCAGGTTGGCCAGGGCCAGCGCCCAGTAGGTGTGCATCAGACTGCGGTTGCTGGTGTCCGTCAGCAGCTCGGGCCAGCCGGTGACCTCGGTCTGGGTGAGCGTCAGCAGGGTCGATCCGCTGTCCCCGCCCGGTCCTGACTCGGCGGCCAGTCCAATGTCGACGGTCGTGGTGACGCCGTCGAGTTGCCAGTCGAAGCGCAGCGAGCTGTCATCGACGTGCAGCAGGCGCTGGTTCGGCCCTTCGCCGTCCGGGGTGAAGCGACCCCAGAACTGGTACCGGTCGGGCAGGTTCACCTCGGCGTGTTCGGTGAGCCAGACCTGCAGCGCCGCCGGGTCGGTGAGAGCGCGGTGTACCGCGAGCGGTGAGGCGGCGATCCGGATGCGCTTCTTCAACGTGCTCATCGATTTTCTCCTTGTCGGATGGTGTCTTCTTCGTCGTGGGGGCGGTCGGGGTAGCAGGCGACGGCGAGTTTGAACGCGTCGCCTTCGTCGCCGCCGTATTTGGTGAAGAGGTCCTGCAGGGCGGTCTTCAGGTCGGCCATGAACTCGGGGCGCCGGTCCGGTCGCACCCGGATCTCGCCGGAGACGCCGAGTGACGGCAGGTCCGCTTCGCTGTGCTGGCCTGCTTGGTGGGCCGCTTGGGTGTGGAGGTCGGCGACGTCGGACTGGACCTCTTCCATGAGGTCGAGGAGGTAGCCGAGGCTGGCTTCGTCACGTTGCTGGCGTTGGCCGATCCGGCCGACGAGGCGCGGGGAGAGCCAGTAGGCGCGCGCGGTGGCCTGGTAGACACCCTCGTTGATGCCGCGCACCCGGCGCTCGTCGACCAGGGTGACGAGGCCGTGCTCGACGAGCCGCTTGACGTGGTAGTAGACGCGCTGCTGGGTCTGGTCCAGCCGAGCGGCGACCTCGGTGCACGAGCGCGGCTCGGCCAACTGCCGCAGTACCTCGATGCGCTGCGGTTTGAGCAGCGTCTCGGCCTGCTCGACGCGCTCCAGGTAGAGGAGGTCTCTGATCACAAAAATTATTCTGTACGCAAAAATTACTTTTGTCAATTGGTCGACGACGACTTCGGTCGGGTGCCTAGACCAGCGTCGTGATGTAGCTGAGTAGGGCGTGGCGGACCTCGGCTCGGACGGCGGCGCCGGCGGGTCGGCCCAGGGCGTACAGGCCGTTGGTGATGTTCATGATCATCCCGGCCGCGACGGTCCGGCGGTCATCCGACAAGTCCGGTGCCCCGCGGCGGAGGAGTACCACGATCCGGTCGTTGATCGCTTCGGCGACGCCGGGTGAACGTGTGACGCCCGGGGTCGACAGCAGGAACCCGAGCAGGCCCGGCGGGTCCTGGTTGAGGGGGGCGTGCACTTCGAGCGCGCGGTCGACGAGGTCGGCAGGGTCGAAGTCGGCGGTGACGGCGAGATGGGCATCCAGCACGTACGGAATCGACCGCCACATCCGGTTCGGCCACTGGGTCACGCGGGCGTCCTGGTCCACAAGCGACTCGCCGTGGACGGTCGAGGTCACCCACGGCACGGAATTCGCGCGGTACACGTGTTCGTTCCTCTACCTGTGCAGCGGCTACTACAGCGCAGACGTCGGGCACGTCGTCGACTTCCCCGGGCAGGAGGACTTCGGGGGCCGGATCGTGCACGTTGCGAACCGGATTCGCGCGTACCTGCCGTCAGAACTCGCATACCGGGTGATCCGGACGCGGAACATCGTGCGCGCCAACCTGTTCTACCAGTACTTCCGGCTGCGGCCCGCGCGTGCTGCCGCGCTCCTCCGGGGCGGAATTGCCCTTCAAGTCGGCGATTCGGTGCCGATCGACCCGCATTTCTCGCCCGACTACGCCCCTTGGGACCAGCGGCTTTGCCTGGTTCCCGACGGTGACCTGTTCAAGGCACTCAAGGCGAAGCGAGCGTCGATGGTCACCGATCGGATCGAACGGTTCACGCCTCGGGGCATCGAACTGGTCTCCGGCGAGGAACTCGACGCCGACATCATCGTGACCGCGACCGGCCTCAAGATGGTGTCCTTCGGGCAGATCAGCTTCGTCGTGGACGGCACGCCGGTGGACCCGGGCCGCACGTTGGCCTACCAGGGCATGATGTTCGACGGCGTCCCGAACCTCGCGTGGTCCGTCGGCTACACCAACCAGTCGTGGACCACGGCTACACGGAGTGTGCCCCGCGGGCCGGCGTGGATTCGGCGGGCGAAGGCAGGCCGTTGCTCGACCTGAGCTCCGGGTACATCAAGCGCGCCGCCGCCGAGCCGCCCAAGCAGGGCGTGCGCAAGCCGTGGCGGTCGACGCAGAACTACCCGCTCGACGTCGTCGCGCTGCGGTTCGGCACCAGAACCGGCGGATACCGTCGTCAGGAACGGGATTCGACGACTCCGGTAGGGTGAAAATGTCGTCGACGCGAGAGCTGAACACATGCGTACTGATCTGGATCCCGAGGTCGTCGGCCCGGGAGCGTTCTATCGGCTGCTGACGTCCGTCGTCGTGCCCCGCCCGATCGCCTGGGTGTCGTCGCGGTCGGCGGCCGGGGTCGACAACCTCGCCCCGCATTCGTTCTTCACCGTGTCCTGTGTGGACCCGCCGATGGTGCAGTTCACCTCGATCGGGGTGAAGGACTCGCTGCTGAACATCCGGGAGACCGGCGAGTTCGTCGTCAACCTGGCCAACGAGTCGATGTTCGAGCAGATCAACGCGAGCGGCACGGACTTCCCCCGCGACATCAGCGAGTTCGACGCGGTCGGGCTCACCCGGGAAACCAGTTCCACGGTGAAGCCCTACCGGGTCGCGGAGTCGCCGGTCGCGCTCGAATGCCGCTTGGAGCGCGATATCGAACTCGGCAACTCCGGTAAGTCGATTGTCGTCATCGGCAGGGTCCTGCATGCGGCCATCGACGCGGACGTCTTTTCGCCGGACAGGTACGGGGGCTCCCTGCCCTCGAGCGAGAAACTCCGTCCGCTGGCGCGACTCGGCGGCGACGAATGGTCCCGGCTCGGCGAAATCCTGACCATCGCGCGCATCCCGCATGCCAAGTGGCCTGGGCACTATAAGAACAAAAGCGACGAATAGCCGCGACGCTGGGACACACGACCAAGTTCATCGCGGGTGAGCGCCTGCTTGCCGTGCGTGGTCGGCGAACTCCCGGTCGCGGCACCTTCGCCATCTTCGGGTAGTGATCGGTGTCTCAAAGAGCACAGGTGTCACTCTTCCGTCAAGGACCATCCGGTGGATGCTTACGCTGAGTTCCACAGTGGAATGGAGGCGGGTTCAATGGGTGCGGAATTCTCACTGAGAAGGTTCCTGACCGATTTGGGAAATGTCGCCACGGTACTCGACGCTCCATTCTCGGAGCCGGCGAACCGGCGGGCGCTGCAGGTGTACGCGGACAGGTTCATCGATGGCCCGGTTTTGCTCCGGACCACCGACCGGCCCGGCGATCCGCTCAATTACCGGTTTTATGCGCGTAAGCGCAAGGACACGGTCGGCGTCGCGGTGGGTGCCGGGTTGCTCACCGCGAACGCGAGCCTGGTGCCGCTGATCCAGTCGTGGAGCGCGCTCCACGGCGGACGTCCGGAGCAGTCCTGCGACTTCGACGCGGGCCGCGGCTTGGCCAAGACCTGTGTCTATCTCGGGGGTACGATCCCACTCGACGACGTCCTCGGCGTCCGCGGAGTGCCGCGCACGGTCCGGCGGCACGCTCCGTTGTTCGCCGACCTCGCGCTGACGAGCTGCCGGCACGTCTCCGTCGACTACCTCAACAACGCGGTGACGCTCTATTTCCGCGCGCCGGGGCCGCTGACCGACGAGCAGTGCGTCCGGTTCACGCAAATAGTGGACGCGACTCCGCCGGAAAGGAAGCTTGCTCAGGAAATGCAGCGCTACCTTCGGGTTCGGGCATACACGTTCTCGGTCACTATTTCGGTCGAGACGGGGAAGCTGGAGCGGGTGGGGTTCTACGCGGTCAAGCTTCCGGCGGGCAACTTTCCGAAGATCAACGGCAGGCTTTCGCTGTTCTTTTTCCTCGCGCCGTCCTACGACGCCGAGGAGTCGAACGCGGTGCGATGGTCATTCGGTGGCGGCGGCAAGACCTACGTCGAGGCCGAACGAAGCTGCTTCAGCGGTGTCTCCGCCGCGCAGCCGATGCCGAGAGTAATCCACGCCGCCGGCTGATCACTCCATTTGGTCCTTCCTAACGCGACGTTGACCTGCGACGATCGCTCGACCAAACGGAGGCGGCGAGGGGGACGGCGATGAGCTCGGCCGACATCACGTCCGACACCGAGTCGCAGCCCGTGCGCCCGGTCTCAAGGGCGTGGACAGGTCGCTTCACCTTGTTGTGGTTCGGGTTCTGGCTGGCCTGGCTGGTGCCCGTCCAGCTGCTCCTGCCTAACCAGCTCGCCGCGCTCGACAGCGTCCACAAGGTCCGCGACTTCGCGGTGATCAACGGGCTCGCGGGCGTGGTGGCGTTGATCGCGTTGCCGGTCTGCGGGGCGCTGTGTGACCACACCAGGTCGCGGTTCGGCCGACGTCGAGTGTGGATGGCCGCCGGCATCGTCGTGTTCGTGGTGGCGCTCGCGCTGACCGGGCTGCAGGGCTCATGGGGCGGCGTCGCGGTCTGCTGGCTGGTGGCTTCGCTCGGCTTCTCGATGTCTTCGGCGGGGTTGACGGCCGCGGTGGCGGACCAGGTGCCGGAGAACCAGCGCGGCAAGGTTTCGGCGGCGATGTTCGGTCCCCAGGCGGTCGGGATCCTGGTCGGGCTCGTGGTGGTCACCCAGCTGATCACCGGGACGATCACCGGCTACCTGCTGCTCGCGGTGGTCGCGGTCGTCTGCGCGACGCCGTTCGTGCTGCGTTACCGCGAATCTGCCGGTAACCAGCCGAAACTGCCGCTGTCCGTGCGCACCCTCACCGACAGTATGTGGGTCAGCCCGCGGGCCAACCCGGATTTCGCCTGGGCGTTCGGCGGCCGGTTGATGGTCAACTTCGGCAACGCACTGTCCACTACGTACCTGCTGTACTTCTTCACCGACAGCCTCAAGCTGGCCGATCCGGACAACGCGCTGCTGGTCGCCACCGCCATCTACCTCGTGTTCACGCTGCTCGCGACCTACCTCGGCGGCGCCGCGTCGGACCGCACCGGCCGTCGCCGGATCTTCGTCGCCAGCGCGTCGTGTCTGCAGGCGATCGCCGCGCTGCTGCTGGTCATCTGGCCCAGTTTCACCACCGCGGAGATCGCCGCGGGCTTCCTCGGCGCGGGGTACGGCGCGTTCCTGTCGGTCGACCAGGCGCTGGTCATCCAGGTGCTGCCGGACGCGGAGAGCCGCGCGAAGGACCTCGGGATCATGAACGTCGGCACCAATGTGCCCCAGTCGCTGGCCCCGCTGGCCGCGGCGCTGGTCATCACTGTCCTCGGTGGATACACCGTGCTGTTCGCCGTCGCGGGGGTGGCCACGTTGATCGGCGCCGCGATGGTCTATCGCGTGCGTTCCGTCCGATGAGCTGGGGGGTGACGTGGTGAGGCGATCGGTCGACCTTCGCGGCGCGCACGCGATCGTCACCGGCGGCTCCAGCGGAATCGGGCTCGAGACCGCTCGGCAGCTGGCCGGTCGCGGGGCGACGGTCTCGTTGATCGCCCGTGGCGAGTCCCGGCTGGAGGCCGCCGCGGACGACCTGCGCCACGGGGGAGCGACGGTGCAGACGCGGGCTGTCGACGTGTCCGAGGCCGACGCGCTCAGATCGGCGATCGGGGAGCTGGCCGACGCTGCTGGGCCGTGCGAAGTCCTCGTCGCCTGCGCCGGAGTCGCCCGCCCGGGCCGGTTCACCGAGCTGTCCGACGAAGTGTTCCGGGAAATGATGGAGATCGACTACTTCGGGACGTTGACCGCGATGAGGGCCGTCGTGCCCGGCATGATCGCGCGCGGCCGGGGGAGCGTCGTCGCCGTTTCTTCGGCCGTCGCGCTGATCGGCCTCTTCGGCTACTCGGCGTACACCCCGGCCAAGTACGCGGTCCGCGGGCTGATGGAGTCGCTGCGAGCCGAGCTGAAACCGCACGGTGTCCACGCCGCCATCGTCTACCCGCTCGACACCGACACCCCGCAGTACGTCGAAGAGCAGCAGTACAAACCCGCCGAGCTGCAGGCCCTCAACGGCGGCTTCCGCTTGCTCAGCCCGCAGGAAGTCGCGAAGGCGATCCTCACCGGCATCGATCGCCGCCGCTTCGCGATCTGCCCTTCGCCGGCGGCCAACGCCATGCGCGTGTTCGCCGGACTGGCCGGCCCGGTGCTCAACTTTTCCTGGGACCGCGCGATAGCCAAGGTCCATTCGGCGAACACCCCACCACAGAAGGACCGGTACCTGCCGTGAACAGAATCCGTTCGGCCGCGATCGCGGCGATGGTGGCGGTCGGAATGCTCGCGGCGATACCCGCGAACGCGGCCGCACCGGTCTATCACGAGTACGTCGCGCTCGGTGACTCCTGGACCGCAGACGTCTTCACGACGTTCCCGCCGACGACGCAGTTCACGCCGCTCGACTGCGCGCAGTCCGTCACGGACTACCCGCACGAGGTCGCCGGCGCCCTCGGCATCAGCAACTTTCGCGACGCCAGCTGCGGCAGCGCGACGACGGTGAGCCTGACGCAGCCGCAGACAGCGGCGCTCGGCGGCGTCAACCCGCCGCAGTTCGACCGGCTCACCCCGACCACCGACCTCGTCACGCTCGGGATGGGCGGCAACGACATCGGCCTCGCCGGCGACATCGAGGGCTGCCTCAACCTGCTGCCCAACCTCGGCCTCGGCACGCCCGCGCCGCTTGGTGGCTACTGCAAGGACAAGCTCGCGCCGAAGGGCGGGGTCGACAGCGTCGCCGTGGCGATCACCGCGACCGCGCCGAAGATCGCGACCGCGCTGGCGCAGATCCACCAGCGGTCGCCGCACGCCCGGATCCTGCTGGTCAACTATCTGGCCGGGTTGCCGGCGAACGGGAAGGGCTGCTGGCCGATCGTCCCGGTCCTCGATCCCGATGTGGCGTATCTGCAGGCGAAGTTCCTGCAGATGAACGCCATGCTCGCAGCCGTCGCGACCGCCTCCCACGTCCAGCTCGTCGACACCTACACCCCGACGCTGGGACACGACGTCTGCGAGGCCCCCACGGTCGCCGACGTCGCCGGGCTCATCCCGCTTTCGGTGAGCAACCCGCTGCTGCTGGCGTTCCCGTTCCATCCCAACGGCGCCGGAGCCGCCGCGCAGAGCGAGATCGTCCTCGACGCCGTCCATCACCTGCCCTGAAAGGCAGGCAAACGGACATAACAAGCTCTCCCGGGTGATCGGGACATAAGTCCCATGTCGACGGGACGGTCCCTACGCCAGGATCACCGGTACGACCGGGCGCGGACCGCACCCGGTGAAACCGGGGGAGACCAAGGTGTCGAGACTGTCGATGATGATGGTGTGTGCGTCCGTCCTGCTGGCCGTTTCCGTGCCGGGCACCGCGTTCGGCGCGCCTGCCGAGACGCGGGCCGACGGTGCCGAGCTGCTGTATCGGCCGCCCGGGCTCACCGCCAGCGCGCAGAATGCCGCGTTTTCGCCGGACGGCAAGACTGTCTTGCTCACGTTGTTCCCCGACAACTACAACCAAGGTGCGGCCCGTCTCGAACTGCTCGACCCGGGTTCCGGGGCCGAGCCGGCCGTGCTGCTGGCCGAAGGCGACCAGAGCGCGGTCAACCTGCCGGGCTCGAGCTGGAACGGTCCGGCAGGGCTGGTGACGTTCTCCTTCGACCGGACCGATCTCGACGAGGTCTGGACCATGAAACCCGTTCCGGGCAGTTCGCCGAAGCGGGTCACCGAACACGCGAAACCGCGCGGCTTCACCGAGCCGAGTTTCTCGCCGGACGGTGTTTGGATCGTCTTCCAGGAGAACCTTGACCAGGACGGGCAGGCCGCGTCGGGCAGCATCTGGAAGGTCCGCGCGGACGGCAGCAACCTGACCAGGCTGGTCGACGGGCCGGGCACCGGGACGGACAACCGCGAGCCGAACTGGTCCCCGCGCGGCGACCGGATCGTGTTCCAGTCCCACTCGGCCACCGCCGCGGCCGGCACCTGGGACCTGGTCACCGTTGCGCCGGACGGGACAGCGCCGCTCAGCCTCACCAACGGTGGCGAGAACACCGATGCCAGCTGGTCGCCGGAGGGGACCCGGGTGGTGTATTCGTCCGATCTCGGGGTCACCGGCCGGTCCCAGCTGTTCGTGACCTCAGGGCTGAGCGCCGGCACTCCGGTCCAGGTGACCCACGTCGACGCCGCGTACAGCGGGGCGCCGAGCTGGTCGCCGGACGGGCACTGGATCGCGTTCGAGTCGACGTCCGGCCCCGGCGAGTCGCCGACCGCGCTCTGGCGGATCCAGGCCCCGTGACCCGGGTGAACCGAAACCCCGGGCCGGGGTCGGCAGTTTCCGTAGTGCCCCTATTTGTTGCGTCAAATTAACGACACGCCGGTTCGTCATCACTACACTCCTCGCACATGACGGAGATCGACGCGGTCGCTGAACGCAGGCCCGCCTACCTGTCCGACCTCGCCGCCGGCACCGACCGGTTCTTCGAAGAACGCCGCGAAACGTGTCCGTGGTGCGATTCGAAGCAACTCGTCGTGCGGCTGCGGACGACG
Source organism: Amycolatopsis sp. (assembly GCF_025464955.1). Classification (GTDB taxonomy): domain Bacteria; phylum Actinomycetota; class Actinomycetes; order Mycobacteriales; family Pseudonocardiaceae; genus Amycolatopsis. Next base: position 66,440 of record NZ_JAODNM010000062.1, read on the forward strand.
GATCTGCTGCAGCACAAGCCAGGTCGCTTCGTGCTGGAGGCCTGTGAGGACTGTGGGCACATCTTCCAGAACCCGCGGCTGGCTCCGGAAGGCCTCGACTTCTACTACCGGGACTGTTACGACGGCCTCGGCGAGAAGAACATGAACAACATGTTCGAGGTGAACAGCAAAGGCTATGAAGGCCGGGCTCGGCTGGTCGCCTCGATCTGTTCGCCAGGGCAGTGGCTCGACGTAGGTACCGGGCACGGACATTTCTGCCGAGACGCGAAGAAGGTTCTTCCGGATACCGAGTTCGATGGTCTGGACATGACCGAGGGTGTCGAACTGGCGCAGCAGGACAACCGGATTCGCCGGGCCTACCGCGGCAACTTCGTCGAGCTGGCCGAGGAACTTTCCGGCCGGTACGACGTGATCAGCATGTACCACTACCTTGAGCACACCACCGACCCGAAGAGCGAGCTCGCCGCCGCCGCGGTGGCGCTGTCCGAAGGCGGGTACCTGGCCATCGAGCTGCCCGATCCCGAGTCGCGGTGGGGCCGTTTGCTCGGCCGCTGGTGGCTGCCGTGGCTGCAGCCGCAGCACCTGAACCTGATCTCGATCGGGAACCTTCGCGCGGAACTGACCGCACTGGGCTTCACCGTGGTCGCCGAGCAACGTGCCGAGCCGCATTCTGCCTCGGATCTGGTCTGCGCCACGTCGCTCGCGGTCAACGCGGTCACGATCAGCGGCGAGGACCTGGCCTGGCGCCAGGACCGCCCGACACGCCTGCAGGTCCTGCGGCGCAAGGTCGGCTGGCTCCTGAGCATCCCGGTCTTTCTGGTCGCCATCGTCATCGACCAACTCACCGCGCCGATCGGCCGTAAACGAGGGATGTCCAATGCTTTCCGGGTGGTCGCGCGAAAGGGCGCCTGAGCTGGGCGGGCACTCGCGCGCTCCCGGCGTCGCACTTTTGTGGGGTCTCTCAGTTTCTCAGAGACCGCAAGTCGACGGCGAGTTGCGGGGCACTTTTGGACAAGAGTGCCCTGCTTGCGGACGCTCAGCATCGCAAGTCGGTGTCGAGCTGACCGTGGCGGCCGTCGATCTCTGCTGAACCATAACCAGAAGTTCTGGTTTGGATCAGAACCAGCTCTTGGACTTCTCGTCGGCCGGCTCGCAGACTGGGTTCATGACTCAGAACCGTGAACGCGCCACCGAACCCGAAGCCCTCGCCCGCCTGTTCGCGCAACGGGCCAACGCCGGTGACGCCGAAGGACTTGCCGCGCTGTACGAAGAAGACGCCGTGCTCGCCTACCCACCGGGTTCGGCGACAGTCGGCCGCGAAGCGATCCTCAAGGTGCTGGAGGAAATGCTCAAGCACCTGTCGGACTTCAAGGTCGAGGAAGCGCTGCCGACCGTCTATCACGGCGATCTCGCGCTGACCTCGACGAAGTCGGCGGACAACACCGGCGGCCGGACCCAGGTTGTCCGGCGGCAGCCCGACGGCAGCTGGCTGCGGATCATCGACCGCCCCGAGATCAGGGGCTGACCATGCGGGTACTCCTTGCAGGGCCGGGATCCGCCGCGCGACCGACGCCGACACCTAGTGCCCTCGTCGTTCGGGACCGGTCCCGAGCACGCCGCGCTACGGTTCCCGCCCGGAGGACCGAAACCCGGAGGGTGCCGCAATGCTCACCATCGACCAGGCCGTGGTGGATGCGATCATCACGCATGCCCTCGCCGACCATCCCGTCTTGGCGTGCGGGCTCGTAGTCGGGCCCGCCGACTCCGATCGGCCCGAACGGGTCATTCCCCTGGACAACGCCGAGCGCTCCGCTGCCTATTGGCGATTCGACAGTCTGCAGCAGCTCAAAGTCTATCGCGAAATAGACGCGCGAAACGAGGACGTTGTCGTCATTTATCGCTCGTACACGGACTGTGCGGCCTATCCGTCAAAAGCCGACATCGCGCTCTCCGCCGGCGACGACGTTCACCACGTGATCGTGTCCACACGCGACCCGGAGAACGTCGAATTTCGCTCATTCCGGATCATGGACGGTCGAGTCGACGAGGAAACCGTGACTGTTGGACCAGTACAGTCGAAGCCGGCCCGGCATCCTATTGACCGATGACGCGCAGGAGCGCCTGCTGAAGGAACGGATAATCGTTCTAGGCGACGAAATCGACGACGAAACAGCTAACAGGATCACCATGACGGGAGTCTCCGGAGTCGGTGGCAGCGGGAACGCCCCGCAGAACGTGCTTCGCGACAAATGGATACGGGAAATGGCGGTGGTTACTTCGGAAGCCACCGGTCAGTCCGTAGCTCAGGTCATCAAGGACTCGGACGGGAAGAGATGGTTCACCGCGTCCGAAGCCGTCGACTACGGCCTGGTCGACGAGGTTGTCGACCAGGCTTGAGGAAACGCTGTCAGATCTCGCGTAGGGGGCGGAAGAACTCCCGGATCTCGCGCACGAGCGCCTCGGGTTGTTCGAGCGCGGCGAAGTGGCCGCCGCGTTCGAACTCGGTGAACCGCGTCAGGTTGTGGGCTCGTTCCATCCACTCGCGCGGCGGCGCCGAGATCTCCTTCGGGAAGCGGGCGAAGCCGGTCGGGGTGTCGATGTAGCCTGCCGGCGAGGTCATGCCGTGCTGGGCTTCGTAATACAGCCGCGTCGACGTGCCGATGGTGTTGGTCAGCCAGTACAGCGTGATGTTGGTGAGCAGTTCGTCCTTGCTGAACACCGATTCGACGTCGCCGTCGCAGTCGCTCCAGGCACGGAACTTCTCCACGATCCACGCCGCCAGCCCGGCGGGGGAGTCGGACAGGCCGGCGGCCAGGGTGCTCGGTTTGGTGCCCTGGATGTGCCCGTAGCCGCCTTCTTCGGTGCGCCACCAGGTCCGGCCGTCGACGTATTCCTGCTCAGCCGGGGTCAGCGGTGCCGAGTCCTCGTTGAGGACGGGCATTGCCGATGCCATGTTGAGGTGGATACCGGCGACGGTCTTCCCGTGCTCGCGACCCAGCGCGGTGGTCACCATCGCACCCCAGTCCCCGCCTTGTGCGCCGTAACGCTGGTAGCCGAGTGTGTCGACCATCAGCTGGTCGAAGAGGTCGGCGATCGCGCCAGGGTTGATCCCCGGCCGCGCCGGGTGCGGCGAGAACCCGTAACCGGGCAGGCTCGGCGCGACGACGTCGAACGCATCGGCCGGGTCGCCGCCGTGCGCCCCCGGATCCGTCAGCGGGCCGAGGATCTTGTGCACTTCCCAGAACGAGCCGGGCCAGCCGTGCGTGAACAGCAGCGGGAACGGCTTCGGACCCGTGCCCTTGGCGTGGACGAAATGCAGCGTGCAGTCCTCGACATCGGCCTGGAACTGCGGCAGCTCGTTGAGCTTGCGTTCCGCGGCCGGCCAGTCGAACTCGTCCCGCCAGTACGTCAGCAGCTCGGCGAGGTAGTCCGGTGGCGTGCCGTGTGTCCACTCACTGCCGGACAGCGCGGGCGCCGGCCGGGTCCGGGCCAGCCGCTCGTGGAGGTCGTCCAACTGTGCCTGGGTCGTTTCGCTGCGGAAGGGCCGAACCTGTGCCACGTCGCCTCCGGATCGTCGGTGATCCTTCGACTGTAGCGCCGGCTCGTCAGTGGCCCCGCGCCAGGTAAAAACACCGGAATCACGCGACACCCCACCTGGTGTCGTGGTCCGGCCGCCAGCCCCGCGGAAGCACCTTGCCCCGGCAGATCGTGGCTACCCGGTCGGCCGGGTCGAGCAAGGCACCCCGATCCGCTCCGCGGCGTGCCGGGTCGCCGTGGCGACGACCTCGGCGGCCGGCAGCCCGGCCTTGGCGAACAGTTGCAGCTCGCGCAGCAACGCCGACGGTGGCGAAGGCATCGTCATCGCGACATCGCTTCCGGCGACGATTTTCACCCCTGCCGCATGCATGATCGGCAGCGTTCGCATCCCGTATCGGAAACGCGCCAGGGATTCCTCCGCGGGGTGGTGCGGGAACGGCCGCCCGAAACCTGGCCGGGCTTCCACCACCGGTAGCTCGGCCTCGTCGAGGATCCCGTCAGCGAGAAGTTCCTGCAGGTAGCCGCGGTCGCCGCCGCTGCCCGAGACCCGGGCCGCGCTGTTGCAGGGCAACGCGGACGCCCTCGCGGGCTTCGCCGAAAGCGAGAGGCAGCAGCTCTCCGCTCTGCTGATGCGGTTGGTGGCGAACTTGGAGCAGGCGGTGCGACCGGACGGTGACCGCCAGGCGGACGGCGCGCCGCCGGTGGAATCCGACCCGGGCTGACCGGCCACGAAACGACGTCGGCGCCGGTTCGACAGCAACGATCTTCGCGTTCCTGCCACCTGGAGTGCGCTGAAGGCCACCCCCTCGCCGCAGTTGCGGAAAGAGGATGGCCTTCAGTGGTGGAAGAGTGTCAGCCGATGGCGAAGGCGAACACGTGGAGCTGGCCCTGGTCGACCGCGGTCGGCAGGGTGATGCCCGACACCGTCTTACCGGCCTGCAGCGCGGTGTCGGCGGAGAACAGGTACGTCTTGACGTCCTGCCTCGTGCCGCCGGACGTGCTGTTGCGGTAGGCGGTGGTCGCGGTGGTGGTGTTGCCGAAGGCCGGCGGGAACGAACTCGCCCCCAGCGTCCAGTCGCTCAGTCCTAGTTGGACGGTCTGCGAAGTCCCGTCGGTGAAGTGCACCAAGAACGAACCCTGGGAACCGGGGTCGGCGTTGGTGGCACTGCCGAGAATGCCGAACTTCGTCGCACCGGCCGTACCGGTCAGCGGGATGGTCTGGCCACCCGCTTCGATGTTGTCCTGCTGGCCGTCGGGAACGTTGGGCCACAGGTAGTTCAGGCCGTTCGAAGTGACTGTCGCACCCGGCGTGATGCCGGCCTTGGCGAGTTCGTTCGAAGAGTAGGCCCAGCCGTCACCGTCGTAGTTCGCCGACGTCGACGTGCCGTCGGTGATGACCCCGGCGTCGTTGTAATACGGCCACAACGAGCCCGGCTTTGCCACGTCCACCTCGACCAGGACGTTCGGCAGCGCCGTACCGGTCGACGACGTGAGCTTGAAGGTCGCCAGGTAGCGACCTTCCGCCGTCGGCGCGGTGACACCGATGGCCTGGCTGCCGTCACGGCCGGCCGGCACCGACATCGTGCCGTTGTTCGGGCCCACGGTGAGCCCGTTGGCGCCGGTCGCCGTCCAGGACACGGTCTGTGCCGAGGTCGACAGGCTGCGCGCGCCGAGGGTGATCGACGCGCTCGCGCCGGGAGCCACGATCACCTGCGCGCCATTGCCGGTGTAACCCAGTGCCGGCAGCAGGTTGGTGGTGTCCGACGGCGGTGCGTCGGCCGGCTTGGCTGCCCACGCGGTGTTCGGCGTGGTGCCGAGCACGTAGTCCAGCCGGCCGCCGCCGGTGATGTCACCGGTCGGCAGGTACGCGTGCTCCCAGGCCTTTCCGTTGTTGGACAGGCTCTGCACGTACGGCGCGTCGGGCGCCGCCTGCGGGGCGTTGATGGTCAGCGTCTTGTTGTTCGCGAGGTGGACCTGGCTGTTCGGGAACACCGGGCTGCCCAGCGCGAGATCGGCGGTACCCGGGGTCTCCGGGAACATGCCGAGCGCCGAGAACACGTACCAGGCACTCATCGCGCCGAGGTCGTCGTTGCCGAAGAAACCGTTGGGAGCGTTGGTCCACAGCTGCTGCTGGACCTGGCGCACGGTGGCCTGCGTCTTGTAGGGCGCGCCGACGTAGTCGTATTCCCAGGGGATTTCGATGCTCGGTTCGTTGGACAGGTCGGCGTTGGACGCGGTCGGGTGGGCGACGTTGGACATCAACCCGTCCAGCCGCTGCTCCCACGCCTTGTCGCCGCCGGCCGCGGTGGCCAGACCGTGGATGTCGAACGGCACCATCGGGGTGTACTGGTAGGAGTTGGCCTCGACGAAACCGTTGCTGCTGCTCGGGGTGAACCCGGGCTCGAACTGGCCGTTCGCGTACTTGGGCTCCATGAAGTTGCTGCCGGGGTTGAACACGTTCACCCAGTTCTGGGCGCGCGCGGCCAGCTTGGCGGCGTTGGTCTTGTCACCGAGCGCCGCGGCGAACGTCGACAGCGCGTGGTCGGCGGTGTTGTACTCCAGCTGGGTGGACACCGGGCCGTAGAAGTTGCAGCAGGTGTAGCTGCCGTCCATCGGCAGGTAGCCCTGGTTCTGGTAGTAACTGTTGCCTGGCCGGATGTTCCCGGTCTGGTTCGCTTCGGTGAGCATCACCTCGAGCGCGTGCTTGGTGTCGAAGTCACGAGCTCCGAAAGCGTAGGCGTCGGCGATGATCGGGTCGGCCGGGTCGCCCACCATCACATAGCTTTCCCCGTTGTTGAGGGCCCATTTCGGCAGCATGCCGGTCTGGTCGTACTCGTTGAGCATCGACCTGATCGAGTCGCTGGTCTGCTGGGGCGCGACGATCGCGGCCAGCTGGACCTGCGAACGGTAAATGTCCCAGCCCGAATAGTTGGCGTATTCGACGTGGCCCTTGGCTGCGTGATGGACCTGGTTGTCGAAGCCCATGTACTCGCCGTTGGTATCGCTGAAGACGTTGGGGTGCAACAGCGAGTGGTAAAGCGACGTGTAGAAGACGGTCTGCTGGTCGGCCGTGCCGCCGCCGATCTGGATGCGGTTCAGCATGGTCTTCCACGAGTCGTGCGCGGCCGCCTTCGTCTTGGCGAAGTTCCAGCCCGGGTTCTCCGCGGTCCGGTTGGCGACCGCGTTATCGGTGCTCACGTACGACAGCCCGACCTTGGCCTGCACGGTCTGGTTCTTGGTCGTGTCGAAGGTGACGTAGGCACCGTCGGCGCCGGACACCGGCGGCGAGATCATCGGCGCCTTCTTCGACGTCGTTCCCTGCGGGGCCGCGCCGTGGTACGACGGGGTCTGGGTGTTGGTCCGGCTACCGGGCGAAGACTTGCCCACGGTGCCCGCGGAACCGGGGGAGCCTTGCACGGCGAGGTCGTTCAGCTGCTTCGAGTTCGCGGTGACCTTCGAGTTCTGCCACGTGCCCTGTGCGGTGAACGGCTGGTCGAACTGCATGTCGAAGTACACGTTGTACTTGTCGGTCGCGCCGCAGAAGTTGCCGCTGGTGATCCAGCCGGCGACCTCTTTGCTGTTGATCACCTGGAAGTGCGTGGCGTCGGTGCCGGTGGCGCTGCCGGACAACTTGAACAGCAGATTCGACGCGGTGCCCGACGGGAAGGTGAACTGGCTCATGCCGGAGCGGGTGGTGGTGGTCAAGTCGGTGGTGACGCCGCCGGCGGTCAGCTTGTAGTCGCCGGCGGTGGCCTGTTCCGCGGTGTGGTCGAGCGGCGCGGTGGTGGCGCCGGGGTTGGTGCCGACCGCGCCGACCGTCGGCAGGATCGGAATGTCGCCGCTGGCCGGGCAACCGGGCCCGGACACGTGGGTGAGGCTGTAGCCGGTGATCGACTTGTCGTTGTACTCGTAGCCGCCGCCCGAGGGCCGGCTCGGGGTGTCCGGGCTCCACTGCACCATCCCGAACGGGACATCGGCGCCGGGGAAGTCGTCGACGAAGTTGGAGGTGCCGATCAGGGGGTTGACGAGTGCGGCGGGGTCCTGCACGTAGGCGCTGGCCGCGGCCGCGGTGCCGAGCGGCACCATCAACGCGCCAACGGTCCCGGCGACCGCGACCAATGAACAGACGAGCGGTCTCAATCGGGCCATCGATACCTCCGAAAAGTCGTCGCCGAGGCGACTGGGGAAACCGGCGTGAGCCGGCCTGACAGCGGAGCCGACACCATGACGACAACGTTGTCAGCGGACCTTTTCGTGGCGCGGCGTGACACCATTTGTGGCGTTTTGCCCGATTGACCGCGATGACAACGTTGTCGCTACTGGTACCCCTTCAGACAAGTACAGCTACCGCGCCGCGTCAACCCGCCGGATGGCCGGAAATTTTCCGGATGTGGCCAGGGTTCGGGGTTGCGGTGCGGCCTGGGTGCGTGGCCCCGAGGGGTCCTTGTACGCGTTCACTCTCAGGAGGGAGGGGTGCCGGACCCGAGCGGGAATCGCGGGGCGGCGCGGGCTGGTGTGCTGATCGGCATGATCAGCCTGCTGCTCGGAGTGCTCATCCTTCCCGTCTACGCCTTGGTGTTGTGGCCGCTCGTCGTCGCGTCGCGCCGGGTGCTCGGCGTCCGGATCGGCACGTTCCGTGCGCTGGCCGGCGCGATGATCGGCTGGTTGGTGGCCGGCGCGATCATGCAGGCGTTCTCCCACGACGTCTTCGCGCGGCCATCCGCGTTCGTCGGTCTGCTGGTCCCGGTCGCCGGCTGCGGGTTCCTGGCGACGCTGGTGTTCGTGTTCGTCGCGGAGGTCGCCGTGCCGAGCGGTACCGGGCTCGGGCTGCTCGGCCGCGTCCGGTCGCTGCGGTCCCGTGTCGCCCGCGCTCGCCGCTATTCGCAGATCAGCCGCATCGCGATCAAGCACGGGCTGGGGCGCTACCTCAGCGGCCGCCGCGAAACAGGGCTCCCCACGGTGCGACATGCCAAGCTCGCGCGCTCGCTGCGCCGGGCGCTGGAGGAAGGCGGCGTGACGTTCGTGAAGCTGGGGCAGGTGCTGTCCACGCGCGCGGACATCCTCCCGCAGGTGTTCATCGACGAGCTGAGTTTGCTGCAGGACCAGGTCGCCCACGCCGACGTCGACGCCGTCCAGTTGTTGCTGCGTAACGAACTCGGAGCCGCACCTGAGGGCGTCTTCGCCGAGTTTGATCCCGAGCCGCTGGCTGCCGCATCGATCGCGCAGGTGTACCGCGCTCGCCTGAAGAGCGGTGAGGACGTTGTCGTCAAGGTGCAGCGGCCGGACGTCGAAACGGTGGTGGAGCGCGATCTCGACATCGTGCGCCGCGTGGCCGTGTCGCTGGAACGACGTGCGGACTGGGCGCGCTCGCTCGGTCTGGTCGAGCTGGCGGACGGACTCGCCGACGCGCTAGCCGAGGAGTTCGACTTCCGCACCGAAGCGCGCAACATCGAGACGGTGGCCGCGGCCTATGACAGCGACGAGATCGCGCTGCCGACCGTCCACAAAGAACTGTCCACGGGCCGCGTTCTGGTGATGCGGCGACTCGACGGCAAGCCGCTGTCCGTGGCCAAGGACGCGGTGCCGCCGAGCGAACGCCTTCCATTGGCACGTTCGCTGCTGCGGTGCGTGCTGCAGCAGGTGATGCTCGGCGGGGTCTTCCACGCCGATCCGCACCCCGGCAACGTCCTGCTCATGGCCGACGGCCGGCTGGGATTGCTGGACTTCGGCTCGGTCGGCAGGCTCGACGCGGGTTTGCGTGGCGGGCTGCAGAACCTCGTACTTGCGCTGGACCGCGGCGACCCGGCGGCCCTGCGTGACGGTTTGCTCGAGATCGTCGACCGGCCCGACGAGATCGAGGAGCAGCGACTGGAACGAGCTCTCGGCGCGCTCGTGGCGAAGCACTTCGCCCATGGGCAGTCGCCGAACGTCGAGATGTTCACCGACCTGATGCGCGTGGTGGCGGAATTCCGGCTCAGCGTGCCACCACCGATCGCCGCGGTGTTCCGCTCACTGTCCACTTTGGAGGGAACGCTGGCGTTGCTGGCACCGGGGTTCGACATCTTGGGGGAGTCCCGCGCGTTTGCCGCCGAACGGGTCGGCGCGGGGCTGCGGCCGGAATCGTTGCGGCACAACGCGGTCAACGAGGTGATGGCACTGCTCCCGGTGCTGCGCCGGCTGCCGAGGCGGATCGACCGCATCGGCAACGCGCTGGAGCAGGGCCGGCTTTCGGTCAACGTGCGGCTGTTCTCCGACGAACGCGATCGGGACGTGGTGACCGGGCTGGTGCACGAGGTCCTGCTCGCGCTCGTCGGCGGTGCGACCGGGCTGATGGCCGTGCTGCTGCTCGCGAGCACCAGCGGTCCGCGCGTACTGCCGGACCTGACGCTGCACCAGGTGTTCGGTTACAACTTCCTGGTGCTCAGCTCGCTGGTGGGGCTGCGCTTGCTGTTCGTCGTCTTCCGCCGCTCAGGCCAGCGCGCACGGCGCTAGCGAGCGGCGGAGAAAAGGCGGCAGCCCCACCGTCTTGGGGGTCGGTGGGGCTGCCGTTGTACTGCGGGTGCACCGGTCGGGATTCGGACCCGGGCCGGCCTGGGTGCTACTGGTCTGCCGGGCCCGCCTGGACCACGCCGACGTCGATGCTGTGCGACTCAGGGGACGCATCCACCGAGCCCTCGTTCCACGGCAGCGTGACGTGCTGGCCGCGGTCACCGGGGGTCCGCACGGTGATGCTGTTCGGGGTCTCCTGCTGGGCCGCGTCCGCGATACCCGTCCAGTGCAGCAGGACGTGCGCCGAGGAACCCGGCCTGAGGTGCACGACGGTGGCCGGGCTGAAGGTGTCCGGCGTGACGAGCACGTTGCGGGCACCGGTGATCGTCACCGGCAGGTTGCCCTTGAGCTGGCAGTACTGGTGCGCCTTGGCGGTGAACTGCACCTCGGCGTAACGCTGCCCGGCGCCCGGGCTTCCGTGGACGACGGTGGTGACGAGCTGGTCCGCGTTGCAGCCCTCGGCCGGCATCGCGGACGCCGTGCCGGCCCACAGGCTCGCGCCGGCCAGCGAAACGCCCAGTGCCGCGGCTGCCGCGATCCCGGTGCGAACGATGGTCCTGTTCATGTCGACTCCTCTTGTCTTCGGCGCACCCGCGCCGTTCTCGTCCCTCGAGTCCTCGATATCCCCTCAGGCCTGACGGCATTTGTGTGGGAAAATCTTGGAACTCGCTGTCATGAGGTAAGACGTTCACCACCTGTTCGGGTGGCACAAAAGTGTTGCTGACGACAGAAAAGCAACCCTGAGTCCGTTCATGCGTCAAGATCAACGTGCAATGGTGGAAGTCGACTTGTCGAGTTGAGTACCGGCTCGGCCGGAACTGTCGTACCCCTCGGGTAGCTTTTGCTCAAGATCGCCGGGGAGGCTCCGGGGAAAAAACACTGGGGAAAACACCGGCGAAACACCGGGAAAAACACTGAGGGGACGGCACCACATCATGGAACTCACGTCGCACCTGTCGGCGAGTGACCGCGAGCGGGTCGAGGCTCGGCTGCGGCGCAACCTGATGGCCTGGTTGACCACCGTGCGGCCGGACGGGCAGCCGGTCAGCGTCCCGGTCTGGTTCCTGCTGCTCGAGGACGAGACGATCCTGCTCTACACCCAGCCGGGGAAGGCGAAGCTGCGCAATCTCGTCGACAACCCGAAGGTGAGCCTGACCCTCGACGTCACCGACATCGGCCGGGACATCGTGCGCGTCGAAGGCGTCGCCAGGCTGGCCGAAGACCAGCCGTCCGCAAACAACCAGCTCGAGTATCTGGCCAAATACACCGAGCGCATCGGAGCCATGTTCGGCACTCCCGAACGGTTCGCGGAACTCTTCTCCGCCGCGCTCGTCATCACACCGACGAAGCTGCACAGCTGAACCGTCGGTTCTCAGCCGCACTCTAGGATCTGCGGCAGGAGCGAGTCGCGAGCAGAACGGGTGCCGAACATGGCCGGAGTAACGAACGAGCAGCAGCCCGAGCGAGCGGGTCAGGACCTGCAGCTGGACATCCCCAACCCGGCGCGGGTGTACGACTACCTCATCGGCGGCAAGCTCAACTACGCGATGGACCGCGCGTTCGCCGACAAGGTGATCGAGCAGCTTCCGCGCGCCCGCGAGATGGCCATGATGAACCGCGGCTGGCTGCGCCGCGCGGTCAAGTTCGGGATCTCACAGGGCATCCGGCAGTTCCTCGACATCGGGTCCGGCATGCCCACCGAGGGGCACGTCCACGAGGTCGCCCAGGAGCTCGCGCCGGAATCGCGGGTGGTCTACGTGGACAACGAGGCCATCGCGGTGGCGCACAGCGAGATCGTCCTCGAAGGCAACGACCTGGCGGCGATGATCAACGCCGACGGCGAACAGCCCGAAGACGTCCTCGACCACCCGGTCACCCAGAACCTGCTGGACTTCAGCAAGCCGGTGATGGTGTTCTTCGCCTGCTTCGTCCACTTCATCCCGGACTCGCGCGACCCCGCCGCCCTGATCGCCGAGTACCGAGACGCCCTCGCGCCGGGCAGTTACCTCGCCTTGTCATCGGACACCAGCGATCTCGCGGACGACGAGATGACGCGAGCCGTAGCGCTCTACGAGAACACCACCCGCCCGCTGTTCCTGCGCAGCGGTGACGAGCTCCGCGCGCTGATGGACGGCTTCGAGATTGTGGAGCCAGGGGTCGTCTTCACCCCCGAATGGCGCCCCGAGAACCCCGAAGACGTCGGCAGCAACCCGGAGCGCGCGAGCATCCTCGCTGTCGTCGGCCGGAAGCCCTAACAGGATCCGCAACGCCAAGAGCGCAAGGGCACGTCTGGGCGTCCGAAAGGGAGGAAACGGCCGTCCGAACGGGTCGAGCCGTTGACAGGCACTGACCGCTGCCTTGATCATGAGCGCGAATCGCACTCCTCATGGTGAGCGCGAGGACTCAGCCTGGGGTTTCGGAGGGGAAGAAAATGCGTAATGGGTACCGGGCCGCGCTCGCCGGGGTGGCCGTTCTCGGACTGTCCCTGCTACCGGGAACCGCCGAGGCCACGCCGTCGTCGGGCGTCACGGCCACGATCCTCAGCCAGCACACGGTGGGCGGCAAGGACTTCATCCTGCGGGAGATCACCATCGCGCCCGGCGGGAGCACCGGCTGGCACCACCACGACGGCACGCTGTTCGCGCTGGTCAAGAGCGGCACGCTGACCCATGACGAAGCCGACTGCCAGGTCGACGGCGTCTACCACGCCGGTGCCACGTTCATCGAGCCCAGCGGTGCCGACCACGTCCACATCGGGCGCAACCTCGGTACCACGCCGATGGTTCTCGACGTCCTCTACATCGACCCGGCCGGCAGCCCGCTGTCCGAGGACGAGCCCAACCCCGGCTGCTCCTTTCAGTAGAACTTGGGAAGTCCTTTAAGGACAATTAACCGGCCGTTACCCTCGGCCGGTTAATTGTCGTTTTCCCGCGCTGAAAAACTCGGGAAGTCGCGTGGTGCGAAGCAACGTCCGACGCCGTGCCGCGTCCTAACAACCGTAAGACCGCCGCCCGCCTTCCGCGCGGAGTGAGGCCGGTCACGAAGCGGCTGTACACGGCCACGAGCGAAGAGGATCTCCATGCGCGTCCGATCAAGCGTGAACCAGTGGCGTCGTCGGTCGGCCGGCGTCGCCGGTCTTGCCGTGGCCGCGCTGGTGCTCAGCGCCTGTTCGTCGGCCGACGCCGGCACCGCGAGCGTGCCCGGTGCGCCGAGTAGCAATGCCTTGGCCGTGGTGTCGGCGGCGAAGGTGACGATCAGCCCCGGCGGCGGCGATCTCAACCCGAACACGCCGATCGTGGTCAAGGTGACCGACGGCAAGCTCACCGCCGTCACGGTCACCAATGCCGCGAAGGGTAAGGCGGTGCAGGGCGCGCTCGCCGCGGACGGGTTGAGCTGGACGTCCGGTGAGCAGCTCGGTTACGGCGCCACGTACAACGTCGTGGCCGAAGCGATCGACGGCGGTGGCAAGCAGGTTGAGCAGAAGAGCAGCATGACCACGGTGACCCCGGCCGCGCAGGTGTTCCCGGCGATGCTCCCGGCGCCGCCCGCGGCGGGCACCACGTTCGGCGTCGGCCAGGTCATCGGCGTCAACTTCGACCACGCCGTCACCGACAAGGCAGCGGCTGAGAAGGCGCTGAAGGTGACGTCGACCCCGTCGCAGGCTGGCAGCTGGCACTGGATCGACAACAAGACCGTGCACTACCGGCCGCAGGTCTACTGGCAGGCCAACACCACCGTCAAGGTCGACGTGAACCTCTACGGCGTCAACCTCGGCGGCGGCGTTTACGGCAAGACCGACCGCACCGCGACGTACAAGATCCACGACTCCTGGATCGCGAAGGCCGACGGCAACACCGAGCAGATGCAGATCGTGCACAACGGCGCCGTCGTCGGCACCATGCCGATCAGCCTCGGCAAGGACGCGACACCGACGCACATCGGCCCACACGTCATCTCCGACAAGAAAGAACAGGTCGAGATGAACTCCTGCAGCTACGGCCTGTGCCCGCCGGCCGCCGGCGCCTACGACGCGATCGAGCACTGGGCCGAGCGGATCTCCAACGACGGCGAGTTCGTCCACCAGAACGCGAACACCGTCGGTGCGCAGGGCAGCTCGAACGTGTCGCACGGCTGCATCAACCTCAGCCCGGCGAACGCGCAGGCGTTCTTCAACGAGTTCAACCTCGGCGATGTCGTCGAGGTCGTCAACTCGGGCGGTCCGGCGCTGCCGGTGTACGACACCTACGGCGACTGGGAGCTCAACTGGGCCGACTGGCAGGCCGGAAGCGCCCTGCACAGCTGACCTGCACGGGGGTTGGGCGAGGTTGTTCGACTAGCCCCCGGTGGCGATTACGGCGAGTGACTCGGCGAGCAGCCGGTTCACCTCGGCGTGGTGGACGTTCAGATAAAAATGCCCGCCGCGGAACGTCTTCAGTTCGAAAGCGCCGGAGGTGTGCTCGCGCCACCGCTCGGCTTCGGCGACGGTGACCTTGGGGTCTTCGTCGCCGATCAGCGCGACCACCGGGCAGCTGACGTCGGGCCCGGGCACGTAGCGGTAGGTCTCGGCCGCCTTGTAGTCGTTGCGGACCGCGGGCAGCACCATCCGCACGATGTCCTCGTCGTCGAGCAGGCCCGCTTCGGTGCCGTTGAGGCTCTTCATCGCGTCCAGCAGACCGCGGTCGTCCTTCAGGTGCTCACGTTCGTCGCGACGCGTGATCGGTGCTCGGCGCCCGGACACGAACAGGCCGCCCAGTTCGGTACCGCGGGCCTCCAGTCGCCGGCCGACTTCGAACGCGAGAGTCGCGCCCATGCTGTGGCCGAAGAACGCCGTCGGCCTGCCGTCCCCGTCGTCGAAGACGTCGGCCAGGGTGTCGGCGAGCGCCGCGAGGTCGTCGATCATCGGCTCGCGGTGCCGGTCCTGACGGCCCGGGTACTGCACGGCCAGTACCTCGGCGGCCGGGGAAAGCCTCGCGGACACCGGGTGGAAGTAGCTGGCGGACCCACCCGCGTGCGGGAAGCACACCAACCGCACGGGTGCTTCCGGTACCGGATGGAATCGCCGGACCCAGAGCTGGGCGGCTGTGGAGGTGGTCATGACTCGAACGTACGGGCTTCCTACTGGTGATCCCACCCCAGTTTTCTCCGTTTGATCCCCGGTAACTAGCGCTGTCATCGGATGAATGGGTGGATTTTGCCGGACTGTCGGCCAAAAGTGTCGACAACTGGCTTGAAAGATCCTATGTTCAGCGCTGCTGGTCCGCCGCCAGAAACGACCGTGTATCGACGACGATTCGCTGGGAGTGTCTTGTGACGGGTTCTGTTGTTCATCGTGTCCGAGGGCTGGCCGCCGCTGTGCTGCTGGCTTTCGCGCTGGCGGGAGGCGGGACAGCCGTCGCCCAGACCGGCAACCAAGACGTCTACGTCTCTCCCCAGGGTTCCGACAGCGCACCGGGTACCGCGGCGCAACCGGTCCGCAGCCTGCAGCACGCGCGTGACCTCGTCCGCGCCCGCACCGCGAAGGGGCTCACCGCGGACCTGACCGTGCATCTCGCGTCGGGTGTCTTCCGGCTGCCGTCGGCGTTGACGCTCGACGCCCGCGATTCCGGCAGCAACGGGCACCCCGTCAGCTGGCAAGGCACCGGTACGACGCAGCTCAACGGGGGCGAGCAGGTCACCGGCTGGCAGCCGGTCGCCGGACGGCCGGGCCTGTTCGCCGCGCCGGCGCCGGCTGGTCTGGACAACACGCGGCAGCTGTACGTCAACGGTGTCCGCGAGCAACGTGCCCGCGGTGCGCTGCCGGTCACCCTGAATGCCACCTCCGCCGGGTACACGGCGTCTTCGTCCGCGCTCGCGAGCTGGCAGAACCCTGGCGACATCGAACTGGTCTACACCGCCGGGGAAGCGTTGTGGAACGTTCAGCGCTACGGCCTCGGGCAATGGACCGAACCCCGGTGCCCGCTCGCGTCGATCGACGGGACGACTATCACCATGGCGCAGCCGTGCTGGGACAACTCCACCAAACGTGTGCTGTTCCCGGACATCCCCGGCCGCAGTGTGAACATGGTCGGCCCGGCGGACCTCACCAACGGCAGGCAGCCCGCGTACGCCGAGAACGCCTTCGAACTGCTCGACACGCCCGGAGAGTGGTATCTGGACCGCTCCGCGCACAAGGTCTACTACCTGCCGAAGCCCGGTGAGAACCTGGCACACGCGGACGTCGAGGTGCCAGTACTGCAGAAACTCGTCGACGCACAGGGCACCGCGCAGGCGCCGATCCACGACGTTTCGTTCCGTGGCTTGGAGTTCGCCTACGCCACTTGGCTGACACCGTCCACTTCGGAGGGGTTCTCCGAGATCCAAGCCGGGTACACGGTCACCGGTCCCACCGGATACGCGACCCAGGGCCTCTGCCAGTTCGTGGCCGGCGGCACCTGCCCGTACGCGTCGTGGACGAAGGAACCCGGCAACGTGTCCGTCTCTTATGGACAGCGGATGGAGTTCACCGGCAGCGTGTTCGACCACCTCGGCGCGGCCGGGCTCGACCTCGGCGGCGGCAGCCAGGATTCCACGGTGAACGGCGACATCTTCACCGACATCTCCGGAAACGGCGTCGAGGTCGGCGGTGTGGACGCGCCGATGTCCTCCAGTGGCAACGCCGTCACCCGCGGTGTCCAGGTGACGAACAACCACCTGTACGACCTGCCCAGGGAGTTCCACGGCGGGGTGGCGATCGTCAACGGGTACAGCCAGCACGACACCCTCGCGCACAACCAGATCGACCATGTCGCGTATTCGGCGATCTCGGTCGGCTGGGGCGGCTGGCCGGACAAGATCAAGCAGCCGGCGACGCCGAACATCTCCCACGACAATGCCGTTTCCGACAACCTGATCTTCGACTACATGAACCTGCTCGACGACGGTGGCGGCATCTACACCCAGGGCATCACCGGTACTTCGCTGGCAGACGGCGAAAAAGTGACCGGCAACGTCATCCACGACCAGTGGGGGCTCGGGAAGAGCATCTACACCGACAACGGGAACACCTACGAAACGGTGCAGGGCAACGTGCTGTACGCGACCGCGTACAGCAACGTCGGATCGACCCATGTGGACTACCGCGACAAACTGGGGAACAACGATCCGACCCTGATCGAGGGCAACTACTGGGAACAGGGTGACAAGGACGGCAATAACAAGGGGGTGGTCACGACCGGCAACCACCTGCTGTCGACGCCTTCTGCCGCACCCGCGGCGATCACCGCCAACGCCGGCCTGCAACCCGCGTATCGCTCGCTGCTCGACCAGCAGGTCGGCGGGTCGGCCGCACCCGAGCCGCCATCGCGGATCGGTACCTTCGCCGCCGACAAGAAGCTTTACACCACTTGGAATCCGACGTTCGCCGACAACGGGTCGCCGGTGACCGGATACGTCGTGACGGCCACCGCCGGGACGCATGCCGCCCACGTCACCATCGGCGCCGCCACGTTCCAGCGTCAGGGTTACGCCGAGCTGGACGGACTGGCCGACGGCACGGCGTACACCGTCACCGTCGCGGCCACCAACGCACTCGGCACGGGCACGCCGTCCCTGCCCGCAGCGCCCGTCACCCCCGGCAAGCAGGCCGGAAAGCTCGCCGCGGCACCCGCCGGCCTCAAGGCCCTGCCGTCGTCCACCGCCACGAGTCTGCATTGGACACCGCCGTCGGACACCGGCGACACCCCTGTCATCGGCTACCGCGTCACCGTCACCACCGGTTCCGGCTCTCCGCGGACGATCACCGAAACGGGCCGAGACGCGGTCGTCAGCCAGCCCACCGCCAAGGCCATGACCCGCGTGATCCCAGACTTGAAACCCGGCACGAGCTACACCTTCACCGTCGCCGCCATCACCGGCTCCGGTGTCGGCGCCACCGGCACGATCACGGTGACCACCGCGGCCTAGTCCCGGCCGGAGCGGGAAGCGTGGAGGAATTCTCGGTTCAGGTTGCTGATGCTGGCGAACGGGATGCCCTTCGGGCACGATCCGACGCATTCACCGCTATTGGTGCAGCCGCCGAACCCTTCGTCGTCCATGGTGCCGACCATGTCGAGCACGCGCTGTTCCCGCTCCGGCTGCCCCTGCGGCAGCAGGTTGAGGTGCGTCACCTTGGCCGAGGTGAACAGCATTGCCGAACCGTTCGGGCAGGCGGCGACGCAGGCACCGCAACCGATGCAGGTGGCGTTGTCGAACGCGAGGTCGGCGTCCTTCTTGGGCACCGGCGTCGCGTGCGCGTCGGGTGCGCTGCCGGTCGGGGCGGTGATGTAACCGCCGGAGCCGACGATCCGGTCGAAGGCCGAGCGGTCGACGACCAGGTCCTTGATGATCGGGAAGGCTTTGGAGCGCCATGGTTCGACGTCGATCACGTCGCCGTCCTGGAACGTGCGCATGTGCAGCTGGCAGGTGGTGGTCTGCTGCGGGCCGTGTGCCCGGCCGTTGATCACGACCCCGCACGAGCCGCAGATGCCCTCGCGGCAGTCATGGTCGAACGCGACCGGCTCTTCGCCGGCGAGGATGAGTTGCTCGTTGAGCACGTCGAGCATTTCGAGGAACGACATGTCCGGACTGATGTCGTCGACCGGGTAGTCGACCATGCCGCCCTTGGCTTCGGGACCGGGCTGGCGCCAGATGCGGACCGTGAGTTTCATGTGTAACTCCGCTGGGTGGGATGGACGTAGGTGAACTCGAGGTCTTCCTTGTGCAGCACCGGGTTCTTGCCGCCGTACTCCCAGGCAGCGACGTAGCTGAAGTTCTCGTCATCACGTTGCGCTTCGCCGTCGGGAGTCTGGTGCTCCTCGCGGAAATGGCCACCGCAGGATTCTTCGCGCGCCCACGCGTCGAGCAGCAGCAGTTCACCGAACTCCAGGAAGTCCGCCACCCGGTTGGCCTTTTCGAGTTCCTGGTTCAACTGTTCGCCCGTACCCGGAACCTTGACCGAGCGCCAGAACTCGTCACGCAGCGCCGGAATACGTTCGAGTGCCTTGCGTAGGCCGGCCTCGTTGCGGGACATTCCGCAATGGTCCCACATCAGCATGCCGAGCTCGCGATGGAAGGAGTCGACGGTCCGGGTGCCGTCGATCGACAGCAGCCGTGTCAGCCGTTCCTCCACTTCGGACTCGACCTGGGTGACGGCCGGGTGGTCCGGCTTGACCTCGTCGAAGCCGCCGCGCGCGAGGTAGTCGTTGATGGCCGGGGGCAGCACGAAGTACCCGTCTGCCAAGCCCTGCATCAGCGCGGACGCGCCGAGCCGATTGGCGCCGTGGTCGGAGAAGTTGGCCTCGCCGATCGCGAACAGGCCGGGAATCGTGGTCTGCAGGTCGTAGTCGACCCAGAGCCCGCCCATCGTGTAGTGGATCGCCGGGTAGATCCGCATCGGTGTCTCGTAAGGGTTTTCCGCGGTGATCTGGGCGTACATGTCGAACAGGTTGCCGTACTTCTCCTCGATCGCGGGACGTCCCATGCGCTCGAGGGCGTCGGCGAAATCGAGGTAGACACCGAGCCCGCCCGGCCCAACCCCGAAGCCGGCGTCGCACTGGTTCTTCGCCGCGCGCGACGCGATGTCGCGGGGGACCAGGTTGCCGAAGCTGGGATAGATCCTCTCCAGGTAATAGTCCCGTTCGTCTTCGGGGATCTGGTTCGGCGGACGGCTGTCGCCCTTTTCCTTCGGCACCCAGATACGGCCGTCGTTGCGCAGCGACTCGCTCATCAACGTCAGCTTCGACTGGTGCTCACCCGACCGCGGGATGCAGGTCGGATGGATCTGGGTGAAGCACGGGTTCGCCAGGTACGCGCCGCGTTTGTGGGCGCGCCAGATCGCGCTCGCGTTGGAGCCCTTGGCGTTGGTCGAGAGGTAGAACAGGTTCCCGTAGCCGCCGGTCGCCAGTACGACGGCGTCGGCGAGGTGGGTCTGGACCTGGCCGGTGACCAGATCGCGCGCGACGATACCGCGGGCCTTGCCGTCGATGACGACGAGGTCGAGCATTTCCGTGCGGGCGTGCATTTCGACGCTGCCGGCGTCGATCTGCCGCGACAGCGCCTGGTATGCGCCGATCAGCAGCTGCTGGCCCGTTTGGCCGCGCGCGTAGAACGTCCGCTGCACCTGGACCCCGCCGAACGACCGGGTGTCCAGGAGACCGCCGTATTCGCGGGCGAACGGCACTCCCTGCGCGACACACTGGTCGATGATCTGGTTGGAGATCTCCGCCAGCCGGTACACATTGGACTCCCGCGAGCGGAAGTCACCGCCCTTCACCGTGTCGTAGAACAACCGGTACACCGAGTCGCCGTCGTTGCGGTAGTTCTTCGCGGCGTTGATCCCGCCCTGCGCGGCGACGGAATGCGCGCGCCGAGGCGAGTCCTGGAAGCAGAACTGGATCACGTGGTAGCCCTGCTCGGCGAGCGTTGCGCCGGCGGCACCACCGGCGAGGCCGGTGCCCACCACGATGACGCGGTGCTTGCGCCGGTTCGCCGGGTTCACCAGCTTGGCACCGAACTTCCGGTCGCCCCAGCGGTTCGCGATCTCGCCCGCCGGCGCCCTGGTGTCGGCGATCGGTGCGCCGACGGAGTATTCGAGCATGTCAGCCCACCAATCCTGTCATCACGCCGACGGGCACGATGATGAACCCGGCCGTGATGACGACGGCGAGGATCGACCCGATGGCTTTGAGTGCCTTGTCCCGCGCGGGGCTGGCGATGCCGAGTGTCCGCGCCGCGCTCCAGAAGCCGTGGTTGATGTGCAGCCCGAGCATGAGCAGCGCCACGATGTAGATCACGTTGACCCACCAGACTTGGAAGTCTGCGGTGATGTTGTGGTAAGGCTGGTCGACGCGGAAGTCCTGGTTGGTCACCCCCAACGTCAGGTCGAGGATGTGCCAGACGATGAACACGGCGAGCGTCGCGCCGCCCCAGCGCATGGTCCGGGTGGCGAAGGTCGCTTGTGGACGTTGGCTGTGTACGTACCGCACCGGGCGGGCTCTGCGGTCGCGCCGGGACAGCTGGACGGCCGTGGTGATGTGCAGCACGAGTCCGACGATCAGTGCCGTGCGCTGGATCCAGAGGAACCACGAACTGTGCAGCACGGGTTCGCCGATCGTGCGCAGCCAGTTCGCATAGTGGTTGAAGTCGTCTGGGCCGAAGAAGATCTTCAGGTTGCCTGCCATGTGCACGAGCAGGAAAGCGACGAACATCAGGCCGGTCAGGGCCATGATGATCTTCTTGCCGATCGTCGAATCCCAGAACGCCCGGATCCCCGAGGGCTTGCGCTGTGCGGGCTTGGCCGCGGCTAGGTGACTTACCACGCCAACCGACGTTAGGCCGCGATTCGCCAGAGGGCAAACAGATGCTAACTCTGGTAAGCAGAGGTTTTGGCTATGATGAGTGTATGCAATTCCAACAGCTCGCGTACTTCGTCGCCGTTGCCGAGACTCGGCACTTCACCCAGGCCGCGGAGCAGATGCAGGTCGCGCAGCCGTCGCTGTCCCAGCAGGTGCGCGCGCTGGAGAAGGATCTCGGCGCGAGCTTGTTCCACCGCATCCGTGGCAACGTGTCGCTGACCGAGGCGGGGGAGACCCTGCTGCCGATCGCACGGCGCATCCTGGCCGACACCGACACGGCGTACCGCGCGATCCGTGAGCTCGACGAGCTCGGGCGCGGGCGAGTCCGCTTGGGTGCGACGCCGAGCCTGTGCACCGGCCTGCTGCCGACGATGCTGGCGACGTTCTGCCGCGACTACCCGGGCATCGAGCTGCAGCTGCACGAAGGCGGGTCGCGGGATCTGCAGTCGGAACTGTCGGAAGGGGCACTCGATCTGGCGATGATCGTCGACTCTCGCGTGCAGGACGACCCGCGGCTGTCGATGCTGCCACTGTTCGTCGAGGAACTCGTGGTGATCTCCCCGAAGGACGCGCCGCCGCCCGTACGCGGCCAGCGGATGCGGATCAGCCAGCTCGAAGGCCGCCCGCTGGTGATGTTCCGTCGCGGGTACGACCTCCGCGAAGCGACCGTCGCCGCCTGCCGTGCCGAGGGGTTCGAGCCGGCGTTCGCGATCGAGGGGGGCGAGATGGACGCTGTGCTGGAGTTCGTCAAAGCCGGCATCGGCTTGGCCGTGGTGCCGAGCACGGTCGTCGGTGACCGGTTTCGCAGGACGCAGTTCAGCGCACCCGGCCTGACCCGCACCGTGCAACTCGCCTACCGCCTGGACCTGGAACCGTCCCGCGCCGTGCGCGCCCTACGCCAGGCAATCACGCGCTACCTGGCCCACGCCGCCCTGCCGCCAGGCACCCAAGCCCTGATCGCTCAACCGTGACCGTCCCATCGGTTCCGGTCCACTGAAGCAAGGCAGGGCGGCTGGGGATGCCGAGCCGGTCCGAGCGCCATGTCCGCGATGTGGAGCGATCGCAACTCGACGGGGAGTTGCGATCGTTGGGGACATCAACTACCGCAACTCGACGGCGAGTTGCGAAAGCCGGGGAATGCAGTCAGGGCTCGTTAGTGTCGCGGCCGGATGATCCGGTCGCGGCACTCACGAGCCCTGGGGCGGGTTGTTCTGTTACAGGT
>NZ_JAODNM010000068.1 GCF_025464955.1 Amycolatopsis sp.
CGCGCGACTTGTAGGTCTGGTAGTCGCCGTCGAGCGTCTCGCCCATCAGCTTGACGAGCATGCCGGTGTGGTCGGCGGCCAAGAGCGGATCCCAGCGTGAGCCCCAAATGACCTTGATGACGTTCCAGCCGGCGCCGCGGAAGATCCCCTCGAGCTCCTGGATCACCTTGCCGTTGCCGCGCACCGGGCCGTCGAGCCGCTGCAGGTTGCAGTTGATCACGAAGGTCAGGTTGTCGAGGCCCTCGCCGGCGGCCACGTGGATCAGGCCGCGCGATTCCGGCTCGTCCATCTCGCCGTCGCCGAGGAACGCCCAGACGTGCTGGTCGTTGGTGTCCTTGAGGCCGCGGTCGCGCAGGTAGCGGTTGGTCCGCGCCTGGTAGATCGCGTTCATCGGGCCGAGGCCCATGGAGACGGTGGGGTTCTCCCAGAAGTGCGGCATCAGACGCGGGTGCGGGTACGACGGCAGCCCGCCGCCCTCGCCCGCGTGCGAATACTCCTGGCGGAAACCGTCGAGCTGCTGCTCGGTGAGCCTGCCCTCGAGGAACGCGCGGGCGTAGATGCCGGGGGAGGCGTGGCCCTGGATGTAGATCTGGTCGCCGCCGCCGGAGTGGTCCTTGCCGCGGAAGAAGTGGTTGAAGCCCACCTCGTAGAGCGCGGCGGACGAAGCGTAGGTCGAAATGTGACCGCCGACACCCACGCCAGGGCGCTGCGCGCGGTGCACCATGATGGCCGCGTTCCAGCGGATGTACGCCCGGTAGCGGCGCTCGATCTCCTCGTCGCCGGGGAACCAGGGTTCGTTCTCGGTCGGGATGGTGTTGACGTAGTCCGTCGACGTCAGCGCCGGGACTCCGACGTTGCGCTCACGCGCGCGCTCCAGCAGCCTCAGCATCAGGTACCGGGCGCGTTGCTGGCCGCCTCGGGCGAGTGCCTCGTCGAAGGAGTCGAGCCATTCGGCTGTCTCCTCGGTGTCGATGTCGGGCAGGTGCGCCGCCAATCCGTCACGGATCACGCGTACGCGTGCCGGGGCCTCCTTGGGGGAGGCGCCGTCGTTCTGCGAGGCCAAGGGATCTCCTTGCGAAAAGTTGTAGCTGGTCATGCTCGTACAAAACTCAGCAGGCGAGCGTTACTCGCCATCGTTGCCGCAAACACTGCCCGGAGTCACCAGTACTGAGCGGTAACCTCCGTCAACCCCGCTGCGACACCCCCGACCTGCGGATGTACCGCGCGCGCGATATCAAGTCCACCCTATGCGAGACCCCCGGCGGCACGCCGCCCGCGCTGCCCGAGTGGGTCCGGATTCACCTCGCGTGGGGCGTGCGCGAGGTGTCATGATGCCCGTACGCTGCGACACAGGTTGCCGCCGATCCGGTGTGGACGGTTGCGCGCGGCGCCTCACCAGTGTTCGCTATCGGACATCCGTATACCCGAGTGTGACGGCCGCCAGCGTTTTGGTCGTCGCACTCCTTCGTAGTTGGAGGAGTGACAGCAGTGGTCGCCGCAGGAGACGCTGAACAAAGCAGCGTCGCCGAGAGGCTTGGCATCAAGCCGGACATGGTGGTCCAGGAGATCGGCTGGGACGAGGACGTCGACGACGACCTCCGTGCCGCGATCGAGGAACAGATCGGTGGTGACATCCTCGACGAGGATGCCGACGAGGTCATCGAAGTCGTGCTGCTCTGGTGGCGCGACGACGACGGTGACCTGGTCGACGCCCTGATCGACGCCAAGACGCCGATGGCCACCGACGGGGTCATCTGGGTACTGACACCGAAGAACGGCCAGCCTGGGCACGTCGAACCGAGTGACATCGCGGAAGCGGTGTCGACGGTCGGACTGGCCCAGACATCCAACATCAGTGCCGCACCGGGCTGGTCCGGTACTCGATTGGTGCCGCCGAAGTCGAACACCAAACGCTGACCCCCCGGCGGGCCCCGCCTAGGTCCGCTCACACGATAGGGTTGAGACAGCAGGCTTGTTCAGCGCGTTCGAAAATGCTCGAAGGGATGCCCAGACATGGCAGTCGAGGTCGGTACCCAGGCCCCGGATTTCACCCTCAACGACTACAACAAGCAGGCGGTGAAGCTGTCGTCGTTCCAGGGTGACAAGCCGGTACTGCTGGTTTTCTACCCGTTCGCCTTCAGCGGCATCTGCACCGGCGAGCTGTGCCAGCTGCGCGACGAGTTCGCCGAGTACGACGGCCAGGGCGTCCAGGTGCTCGGTGTGTCTGTCGACACACCGTTCTCCCTCAAGGCGTGGGCCGAGCAGCAGGGTTACCAGTTCCCACTGCTGTCGGACTTCTGGCCGCACGGTGCCGTCGCCACGACCTACGGCGTCTTCAACGAGGCGGCCGGTCTGGCCAACCGCGGCACGTTCCTGATCGACAAGGACGGCATCGTCCGCTACGCCGAGGTCAACCAGCCCGGTGAAGCGCGCGACCAGCAGTCCTGGAAGAAGGCCGTGGCCGAACTGGCCTGAGTCTTGCCGGTGGCGCCCCCGGTCGGGGGCGCCACCTTCCCGGGCGCATAGCTCAGCGGGAGAGCACTCGGTTTACACCCGAGCGGTCGTAGGTTCGATCCCTACTGCGCCCACCACCTCTGACCAGCACCGGAGCAAAAACCAAGATCAACAAAATCCGGTTTGACATCAATTTTGACATCAGTTGCAAAACGCACGTAATTCTGATCCCCCCGAAACTGGCACTGAAACGCCCATTTCGGGCGGTGCTCGGTGGTCTCGAATCTGGCGCTTGGCCGCCATCCTCGCCTCCCCGGGGGGAGCCCGCGACTCCGACGACCGAAAGTCTCATTGTCGACGGTCACGTAATTCCCCCGGGGCTGCCGTCAGGTAATTCCTCCACCGGTGGGCCTCGGATGTAGGTGTACCTGTTTGTCGGGGCGTTGTCTAGCTGGCGGTGCGGCCGGGTCGTTTGCGGGGTCGGTAACTGGGTCCGTCCATCAGGATCTGGTGGCTGGTGTTGATGAGCCGATCAAGCAGCGATTCCGCGACGACCGGGTTGGGGAACAGGTTGTACCAGTCCTTGGGCGCGCGGTTGCTGGTCAGGATCAGCGGTTTGCCGTTGACGGCTCGATCGCTGATCAATTCGTAGAGGTCATCGGCATGCATCGCGGTGTGCTCACGCATGGCGAAGTCGTCAAGGATGAGCACGAGAGGTTTGGTGTACTCGCGGATGCGTTGACCCCAGGACCGGTCGGCGTGACCACCGGCCAAGTCGGAAAGAACACGGGAGGTTTTCGCGAACCGAACATCACCACCACGGCGCGCGACAGCATGTCCGAGTGCTTGTGCCACATGAGTTTTCCCGACACCGACGGGCCCGAACAGGATCACCGACTCGGCGGCGTCGAGCCACCGCAGGGCACCGAGGTCACGCAGCATCGCGGCGGGCAGCTTCGCGTTGGCGGCAAAGTCGAAGCTTTCGAAGGTGGACTGTTCCTCGAACTTCGCTCGACGGATCCGCCGGGTCAGTGCGGCCGATTCGCGCCGGGTGATTTCATCTTCGCAGAGCACTTGCAGGAATTCGAGGTGCCCGAGGGTGCCGTCGCGGGTTTGGGCGAGACGAGCATCAAGGGTGTCGAGCATGCCTGTCAGCTTCAGGGTGCGTAACGCGGTGCGCAGCGCTGGATCGAGAACGTTCATAAGTGCTGTTCTCCCGGATATATGGTCGAATTGTGGTGTGGAGGTGAGCGAATCGACGGTTGCTTTAGGCGCTGGCGTTGTCCGCGTCGAACTGTGCTGGCCCGCGCAGAAACGCCGGCGCCGTCGCGGGCGGCGAACTTGTCGCCGGTTCGTCGCCGTGTTCAGTGCCGGCAGCGAGGATTCCTTTGATCGTGCGATAACTCGGATCGCCGACCTCGGCGGCACGTGCGCACGCGGCCTCAAGCCGGGCATCGTCGAACTCTTTGCGCAGAGCGAGCACGCCTTGGGCGCTGCGGAGCCGGGAGATCGCGTTGACCGCCATGAACGCGGCGATCACCCCGACGCAGGACGGTCCGATCTCAGCGGCGACGCGGCGGCACCAGGTGGGGTTGCGCATGTGGAAGGCGATCTTCTCCGGCGGATAGTGCTCGAAGTCGGTAGCCCGCCCCGACCGATGCGCCACATGGGTAGCCACGACCTCACCCTCGTGCACGATCTGCACGAGGTCGCCGCAACTGCGGGCATGGACCTGGGCTCCGATCAGCCGCCACGGCACCGAATACAGGGCCTTGCCGACCTTGACGTGGCAGTCGACAGCTACCTTCCCCGTCGACCACGTCGCGAGCTGAAAACCGTTGACAGGTAAGGGAATCAGTGCAGATCGTTCGACCGCTTCGAACACTGCGGCGGGCTGCGCACCCTCCAGCGCACGGCTGTGGCGGGTCCCGGCGACCTCTCGGCACCAGCGGATCGCCTCGGCCTGCATCGCGGCCAGTGACGCGAACTGCCGACCGGCCCAGAATGAGTCCCGCACGTACTGCATCGGGCGTTCGACCCGCGGTTTGTCCTTCGGTTTGCGTGCTCGTGCCGGATCGACCAGCGTGTCGTAGTGCGCGGCGAGTTCCGCGTAGGCCTTGTTGATCTTCGGGTCGTAGAGGTCTGGCTTGTCGACGCCGGTTTTGAGGTTGTCGGGCACCAGCCTGGAGGGAACCCCGGTGAAGAACTCGAACGCGGCCACATGTGAGGCACATCAAGAGGGTTGGTCCATCCGGATCACCGGTTGCACGAACAGGTGCCGAGAGCAGGACAGCACCATGACAAACGCCCACACCGCGACCCGCCTGCCGGTGGCCGGGTCCAGCCACATGCCCAGCCGTCCGTAGTCGATCTGCGCTTCCGAGCCTGCCTCGACGGCACCGCGCGGCACGGTTACTTTCTCCCGCGCTGATTCCTCCGACAGGTTCGCGCCAATCCATCGCCGGACAGAGGATTCCGACGCATCCACGGTGTGGTCGTCGCGGAGGCGTTGGGCGATGGTCGCGACCGTGACGTCGGCGGCGAGCCAGGTGACGATCCGGTCGCGGTGAGCCTCGATCCGCGGCCAGGTCGTGGCGCGTAGTCCCGGGTCGGCGATTTCGGGAAACCATCGCGCGATGTGCTCGGACCATTGCTGGTCGGTGGCCGGGTCGCTGCCGGGCAGTAGCGACTCCTCGATGGCCGGTGCCAGGTACTTCGCGACAGTCTTGCGGTCGATCCCCAGACTCTCGGCGAGCTGGCGCTGCGACCGTCCGGCATGCCAATGGGTGAACAACTCGATCAGGTCGAACACGTCGAAACTTCTCCTCGCCATCGGCGCCCTTCCCTCACGTGACCGTGAGGGCGAGCGAACCTGCGTGTGAGGCCTACAACCGACTGCCACACCGCCACAGGTGGGGGAATTACGTGACCGCTGACAGGTGTACAGCGGGTGGGCCCGCTCGCGCGAGTCCAGCATGACGGCCTGCAGGTATTCGACATAGTGAGTGCCGATCGGCGACGCGAGGAGGTTTTATTGTTGATGCGATGCCGAGATCGGGTCGGCGCTGGAGCATGCGGAATCTAGTGTGCCGATGTCGGGTTGGCGGTGGTGGACACGCGGTAGAACACGTTGGCCGCCACCACCAGGACGACGGGGGATGGGGTGTTCGGCGCGGCGACGGCTTGGAAGCCGCTGGTGCCGGCGTCCGGGTGATCGAGACCGGTGATGCCGCCGCCTGCGACTGTGCCGGTTCCGTCGGTCACGAGGACACAGGTTGTCGGAGTGCCGCTGATGGTGGCCCATCCGGAGATGATGCTGCCCGGGGCGGTGGTCTGCTGGTCGAGGGTGCCGCGGTTGAGGCTGGCGCTGGTGGAACCGGGGAGTACTTGGACCGTGGTGAGGTCGATGTGACTGCCGAGTTCGTGGTGGCCGCAGCCGAGGGTGAAGGCAGCGGTGAACGGGTAATCGTGCAGGGCCCGTGCGGCGGGTATGGCGGTGGGTTCGATGTGCAGGGCGTTCAACGCGGCAGTGGCGTTGACGCGCAGGGCGACGCCGACGAGTTGCAGGGGTGCGTAGCTGCGTTTGACGGCGTCGGCGGTCGTTCCGCCGATGGCGTGGGTCAGCAGCGCGACGGTGAGGGTGCCAGCCACGAGATGGCGGGTGGGCAGCTTCGGTCGGTGCAGCGCGAGGAGGGTGAGCAGAGCACAGGTGGCCAGGGCGGCGACGATGACATACCGGCTGATGAGACCGACGTTGCCGTTGGGGACGTCCGAGCTGGTGCGGCCGAGGCCGAGCATCACGGCAAGCGCAGCGGCGTAGAGCGCCACACCGATCCAGCCCGCGCTGGGGCCCTCGGGCGCCGAGTCGACAGCGCGTGCTCGCGTGGGTGACCAGCTCAGCAGTACCAGTGCGGCCAGGGTGATGCCGCCGGCGATGATCGCCACGACTGGGACGTCGGCGGACCACAGGCCGCCCAGCGCCGCGGTGATGACCGACAGGCGACCGTCGGGGTCGAAGGCGGAGCTCGCCAGCGACTGCTGCGCCGCGGGCTTCGTCGCGAACCACAGCGCGAACACCACGACCCCGATGATCGCGGGGACGACCGCCTTGAGGGTGGGGCTTCGCCGCAGCCAGGCGACCAGCGCGATCGAGAACCACGCGGGGAACGCCGCGCCGAAGCACAGGCAGCCGACGGCCGCCGCTACGCAGGCGGCCCAGGGGCGGTCGTGGTGGGCGAGGGCGATGGCGAGCACGCTGAACAGGACGGCCGGGACCCAGCTGATGCCGTTGGTTCCTTGCAGCCACAGTTCCGCCGCGTGCGAGGACAGCATCAGGAAGGCGAAGGCGGTGGTCAGTGTCGCACGCTTCACCGGGCCGAGCGAGGCCGGCAGCATCGTGCGCAGCAGCACCACCACCGCGGCCATCATCGCCACCGTCAGCAGGGTGAGCACGCGGTTGTCACCGCCGAACCAGGCAGCGTCCGCCCAGAACAGCAGCGAGGGCAGGACGAACGGCTGGTCCAGGTGATAGGTGAACAGCTGAGCCGGGATCAGGGAGCCGTCGTCGGTGGTGACCTTCGCCAGCACGTGCCAGTAGTCAAGCAGCTCATGCACCCGGGGCGCCCGCACCGCGGCCAGCGCCGCGAGAGCCAGCGGCACAATACACACAATTGTGAGCAGCGCCACAGGTATTTTGTTGATGGAATCCCGGGCGCGATCGCTATAGGGAATAGGTCCTGACTCGGCAACCTCCGAAAGGACGGTTTCCGGTGAACGTTCTGACCGCAGGCCGCCTGTCATGAATTACTCTCTGTCGTGATTTTAGGGTTCTTGCCTACAGTTCTCTGTCGCGGACAACCTACGTCGCGCCTGGCGAAGGCTAGCGTGTGCCGTTCAGCGGTGCTGTGACCAGGCTGAGGCTACCCTGTGAGAATCCTGTGAACTCTCCTTTATGCGTGCCGGATTAAGGCCATATGAGAACTGTATGTCGGATTTAAAGTAACGAAAGGGTGACGGTCGTGAAGAAGTTGCCGGTTCGCGTAACAACCGGGTGAGGTAGTGGCGATGAGCGTCCCGGATGCCTTGACGCTTTTCTGTTCACTCAAGCTCCCGATTTTTTAGCGGGAAACAATGCGGTTTCCCAGATACGCCGAATGGGTGAAGATGCGGCAGAAGAGTTCCCTTCTGCCGTTCCAACGTGCGCCGTCATGGTCGCGTTTCTTTCGAGGGGTTTTCGTGCGTTCGTTACATCGTGATCGAGCCTGGACGTATGTCCGTGGGCTTGTCTTGCTCATAGTGTCCGTGGTGGTGCTGGCGTCGACGAGTGTGGTGCCGGCAGTAGCGTCCCAACCACCGCCCGCACCGCACCGGATCGACCCGCGCGACGTCCCGGTGCTCAACTCCGCACCGGCTGCGCCCGCCCCGGTCAGTGGGAGCCAGAAGGCGGACTTCACGCCACTGACCAAGCTGGCCGGGAGCGCGACCAGCCATTTCGATGCGCAGCGCTCGCGCGTCATCTCCCAATCGACATTCGTCACCGAGTACGTCAACCCCGACGGTACGCACTCGATGCGCCAGTCCACCGAGCCACTCAACGTGCAGGACGCCGCCGGGAAGTGGCAGGCGATCAACACGACGTTGCAGGTCAACCCGGCATCGCGCCGCGCCGCGGCCGACCACCACCCGCTGAGCCCGTCGCTGGCGTCCAATGCTAATGACCCCGCTGTCCTGCAGGTCCAGGCCGGCGCGGACAAAGCCAGCCTCGCCTTCGACAAGGCAACCCCCGCCCCGGCCGCAGTAACCGGTGACTCGGTGGCGTACGCCAATGTCGCCCCCAACACTGACCTGGACTACGAAGTCACGCCCAGCGCGGTCAAGGAGACCATCAAGCTCAAACGGGCTCCCGCCGACGGCAACTCCTCGTGGCGCTTCCGCCTGAGCACCCAAGGCCTGACGCCGAAGATCGACAAGTCCGGCGCGGTGCTGCTGACCGACATCACCGGTGCGACGAAGATCGTCATCCCGCCGGTGGAGACCTGGGACTCGTCGGGCAACGACCAGACCGGGCCCGCGATCACCGGCGGCAGCTACACGCTGGACAACGCCGGCGACGCTTGGTGGCTCACCGTGGCGGTCGACAGCACGTGGCTGCACGACAGCAAGCGCGTCTACCCGGTCCACGTCGACCCCACCTTCACCTTCGGCGTTACCGAATCGCACGCCTACCGCTCCGACGGCACCGTCTGCGACAGCTGCGGACTGCGGATCGGCAACAGCCAGGCCAACGGCGACACCTACAACCGCGCCGTCTTCCACGTCGACTACTCGTCGCTGTTCGGCAAGACCGTCGTCAACGCCCGGATGGACGTCACCCGCAACACCGACACCACCGGCTCGGTCAAGACCTGGAACGCCGACCTCTACCAAGCCTCCGCGTTCAACTACAACGGCGTCGGTGGCTACATGGCCAGCGCCCTTGTCGGCGACGTCGGCAGTTTCAACGGCGAAGGCCTCACCGGGTTCATGCGCGCCCGGGTCAACGCCAAAGACAGCACCGCGTTCTTCATGATGGTCGGCACCGAACAAGCCGGCACCTTCACCTACAAGCACCTCGACGCCACGCTGACCGTCGACACCGGCACACCGGCCCCCGCCCCGACCCTGGTCTCACCCGCCGACGGCAGTGTCCTGACGACCATGACACCGACGCTGGCCGTGAACGCGGTCAAGGACCCCGACGGAGACCCCGTCACGTACTGCTTCAAGGTCGCCACCGGCGCTGACGCCAAGTCCGGTGTCGTCGTCGAATCGGGCTGCCTGGCGACACCGACCTGGACCGTTCCCGACGGGGTGCTGCAGGACGGTGTGGCCTACACCTGGCAGGCCGCCGCCTACAGTGGCGCGACGTCGGTCTCGCCCACCTGGATCGGGCACTTCAAGGTCGACCAGCGCATCGGCGACCACGGACCGTCGCCGGTCGACACGGCCGGTCCGGTCACGGTGAATATGGCCAACGGCAACGTGTCGACTTCGGAGGCCACACCGACGTTCACCACGGTCGGTGGCAACGCGGGGCTGAACTTCACCTACAACTCCCAGCAGCACGACCCCAAGGGGCTGCGGGCGTCGTATTTCGCGGACCTGTCGCACAACGGCAACATCAACCCCGCGCAGCAGCCCGTGCTGACCCGCACCGAGCCGCAGGTCAACGTCGACTGGGGTACCGACTCCCCGTTCGCGCCGGCGCTGGCCCCGAGCTACTTCGTCGTCCGGTGGGAGGGTTTCTTCCAAGCCCCGGTCGCCGGGACCTACCAGTTCGCCGGCGTCCACGATGATGCGGCGCAGGTGTGGATCAACGGCACCCAGGTGTACAAGAGCACCGGACCCAGTGATCTGAACTGGACCCAGGCCACAGGGGTCGCGCTGACCGCCGGGCAGCGGGTACCCATCAAGGTCGAACTGGCCCAGGTCACCGGTCCGTCGAGGATGCGGCTGTTCACCCGCACCACCGCTGGAACCGCGCTGCCCGAGCAGATCGTCCCCGCGGACTGGCTGTTCACCAGCGACCTCCCCGCCCTGCCACAAGGCTGGACGTTGTCGGCCGACGTCGACGGTGACGGTACGAGTTACACCGACGCCAAGGTCACCGACCAGACCATCGTGCTCACCGACGCCTCGGGTGCCAAGCACACTTGGACGAAGAAGAGCACCGGCGGCTACACCCCACCACAGGACGAGGACGGGATCCTCTCCCTCGACACCAACGGTCTGATCACGCTGACCGAAGGCGGCTCGATGTTCACCTTCCGCGCCGACGGGAAACTCGACACCCAGTCATCGGCGGCGGACTCACGCAAACCCGCGGCCCTGCAGAACATCTACGACGGCACCCCATCACGGTTGGCTCAGATCAAGGACCCGGTCTCCGGTCGCGCCCACGTGCTGCACTACAACCGGGCCGGCGACGACTGCTACGGCGGCGTGACCCCGCCGGCAGGGTCGGATGCGTTGCCGCCTGCTCAGATGCTGTGTCGCATCACCTACTGGGACGGCACCGAATCTCGTCTCTGGTACGCACAGGGGCGGCTGGCCCGGATCGAGGATCCCGGGGCTGAGGACAACGACTACGGCTACGACGCCACCGGCCTGCTGACCTCGCAGCGGTCCTCGTTGGTCAACGACTGGATCGCTGCGGACCCCGCCAATCGCACTACCGCAGCGGACGTGCGCACCGACGTCACCTATGACACCTCAACTGGCAAACCCAAGGCCCACCTTCTGACCGGGCCGGCACCTCTTCCTGGCCAGCCACGCCCGGGAAAGACCTACCGGTATGACCCGGCGAACCTGCAGACATTCACCGATTCGGCTGGGCTGAACCCCGCCATCGGATTCTCGAGCAAGGTTACTTACGACGGCGCGGACCGGACCCTGTCGACAACAGATGCGACAGGAAGGACAACGAGCCAAGAGTGGGGTCCGAAAGATCTCCAGCTCTCCTCGACCGACTCCGCCGGAAGGAAATCGACCACGGTGTATGACTACGCCGACCGGCCGACGGACTCCTACGGCCCCGGACCGACGTCGTGTTTCACCGGCCAAGTACCGACAACCGCGTGCGCGGGGACTTTGGCGCACACCCACACTGGCTATGACGAAGGCGTCAACGGCCTGAGCGCGGCGTTCTACAACAACCTGACGCTCTCAGGCGCCCCGGCCGTCTACCAAACCGGTATCGGGCCGGCTGACGGCACGGTCCAGAGCCCGTGGGAAAACAGCACGGCCGTCACACCGGGCCTGAACGCGGACGGGTTTTCACTTAGGCTGACCGGTGACATCGTGTTCCCCGCGGCAGGGGACTACGTGTTGCGGGCCAACGTCGACGACGGCATCCGGATGTGGATCGATGACCAGCTGGTCATGGACTACTGGCAAATCTCCGGCGCGACGATGCGCACGGCCACGGTCCACAACGACTCGGCCGGGCAGGCCAAGAAGATCCGCATCGACTACTACGACAACGCCGGCTACGCCAAGCTCGACCTCAACTGGACGACTCCTGCTGGCGTTCAGCAACTTGTTCCCGGTGCCCAGCTTCGGCCACGGTACGGGCTCAAGACCTCCACCACGACCTCAGAGTCCGACGGCGTGCCGGACAAGGTCGTTAGCGCGCAATATGCCCAGTCTGGTCTGGACGCAACCTACGGCCTGGCGACCAGCGCTACCACCGGTGCTGGCACGGAAGGGCTGACGGCGAAGAACGGCTACGAAGCGCCGGGTTCGGGCTATCTGCGCAAGGTCTCTAAGACCATGCCGACTGGAGCCACCACCACGTACTCGAACTACGGGGACACGGAAACACGCGCTAACCCCTGCGTCGCAGGTAGCCCCGCGGTCAACCAGGGCGGCATGTCCAAACTGACCAGATCAGCCGCCCCGGCCACCGGGACGGCGCGAGTCGACGAACAAGTCTATGACGCTTCCGGCAGGGTCGTCGCCAAATCAACGTCCGGCGATTGGATCTGCACAACCTACGACGCCCGCGATCGGGTCGTTGCAGTCAAGACACCCGCCAACCCGACGGCGGGAGAGCGAACGGTGACCACCAACTACGCTGTAGGCGGTGACCCACTAACCACGGCAGTGTCGGACACCGCCGGAACAGTCACGACCCGCCTGGACCTGCTCGGCCGCACGGTGTCCTACATCGATGTCTACGGCACCAAAACCGATACGTCCTTTGATCAGATCGGGCGCGTATTGTCACAGAAGGTCACACCACCTAACCCCGCTGACTCGCCGCAGGTAGCCACCCCTTCCTACGACGACGCAGGGCGGACCCTGACCACGAAACTCGACAACACGGTGCTGGCTACTTCGACCTACGACGGGGCCGGAGAGCTGTCAGCCGTGGCCTACTCGAACGGGTCAGCGCTCTCGGCGATCGGGAAGAACCCGGCAGGGGATGTGACATCGTCGACGTGGACCACCAGTGATGATAAGACGGTGGTGTCTCAAGTCAGCCGGACGAGGTCCGGCACGATCTTCGACGAGCAGCTCGGAGGCGTAGACGCGCATCCCAACGGTCCCAACTACCTCTACGACTCGGTCGGAAGACTGACCGAAGCGTATGTAGCAGGTCACCACTACACCTACGACTTCACATCGAACGCGTCCGCAGCATGCCCGGCTGGCAGTCAAGCCAACGCGGGGCTCAACACAAACCGGGTCCGCCTGCTCGACCAGACAGCCGCCGGTACCGCGGAGACCGATTCGTGCTACGACGCGGCGGACCGGGTCCTCGCCACCACAGGAGCGAACGCGCTCACCGGGTTCGGCTACGACACACACGGCAACACCACCCAATTCACGTCCGGTGGATCGACAACCTACCTCGGCTACGATGCCGCGGACCGTCACCTCACCGCCCGCACCACGGGAGCAGACCCTGCTGATGTGACCTACGTGCGTGACGCGACCGACCGCATCACCAGGCGTGCGGCCACACAGGGTGACTCCACCGCCGACGCCCTCTACTCATTCACCGGAGCCGGCGACAGCCCAGCCTTCGTACTGGCCAGCGACAAACGGATCCTGACACGCACCATCAGCTTGCCGGGTGGAGTCCTCTACACCGACAAGGGCAGCGCCGACACCGGACAACCCAACTGGGATGCGCCGACGACCCGAGGCGATCTCAGTCTGACCCTCGACAACGCCGGACATCAGGTCGGCGCGCTGCGCACCTACACACCGTTCGGCGAACCGCTAGCCGCTGACGGAACCGTCGACACCGACAACGTTCCCGACAACCAGCCCGGCCAGATGGACTACGGCTGGCTCGGACAGCACCAACGCGGCTATGAACATGCCGGTGCGTTGTCCATAGTCGAGATGGGTGCACGGCCATACAGCCCGCTGCTCGGCAGGTTCTTGTCAGTCGACCCGGTGGAAGGCGGCTCCGCTAACGACTACGACTACGTTTCCGGAGACCCCATCAACACCACGGACCTTAATGGACAATGGCCAGATTGGCTTAATCACGCCGTCAGTTCTGTTGGTCACTTTGTTGCCGCCAACTGGCGCCCGATTGTGGCTGCAGTTGTCACTGTTGCAGCCGCCGCTGGCGCTATCGCCTGCGGTGTCAGCGTGGTATGCGGAGTAATCGTCGGTGCCGCTGCC
Organism: Amycolatopsis sp.; assembly: GCF_025464955.1. GTDB lineage: Bacteria > Actinomycetota > Actinomycetes > Mycobacteriales > Pseudonocardiaceae > Amycolatopsis. The sequence continues at coordinate 13,636 of NZ_JAODNM010000068.1, forward strand.
GGATTCGCCACATACGCGGCGAACAACGCCGGCACAAAAAACTGGTCGTGGGGCGCTGCGATCAGGAGCACGGTTATCGGCGGAATCATGGGTGCGGTCGGCCCCGGACGCGCGCTAAAGGGTGCTAATTCTTCTATTGGGCGGCGCACGGCGCAGACGGTGCGCGGCAGGGTTTCCTATAGAAAGCCAATATTCTACCGTGGTCGGCATTGGAACCCGACATCGCGTGGTTGGTATCGGTGGCGCCCGTGGCGCTGAGTAGCCTCGTAGTCGCGATTTCGTTACGTCAAAGTTAAGGAATGCTGATGAAGTCAAGGTTTCCGAAGGTAACTTTCGGGAGAGTTGCCGTCCTCTTGCTGTGTGTCGGAATAGCTTTGGCTATAAACTTCTCGCTGGCCAGCTCTTGGGGTCCCGGACTCTGTGCCGGCTTCATTGTGTTGGCTAGTTCGATTTTGGCGCAGCGTTGGCGACAGCAAGACGCGATTGACGGTGGTAGTTCGGATCATCAAGAATAAGTTGAGTAGCTAAGTAAATCCGAAGGGAGTCGAGCATTGCTCGACTCCCTTCGGGTATTCAGGCGCCTTGGCACCTGTGTGTGAAAAATTCGGGCAATCGGATCTTCTGGTAGCCCTTGATGGATCGCCAGCTGTTCGATTTTGCATTTAGCATGATTTCTGGGCAAGTCTCGAATGTTTCTGGTTTCCATTGAATTGACAAGTTTGTTCTTCGATGTGATGCAAGGAGTCGGTAATGACAAAACGTGTAAAGCGTGGGCTGGTAGTGATTGGTTTGGCTGGAGTGGTTGCGGCTGGACTGACGACTATGGCCGGTCCTCAAGCGTCAGTTAGTGCGTCGCCGCTCCTTGTGTCTGACACGGCGATGGTGAGCACGCCATTGCATCCCGAAGCGGATTACATGGGATCGTCTGTTCCAGCGTTCGAGCGCGCGGCTGCTCCAAAGCTGCAGCCGGAAGCAAAGTCTGCGAACGCGGTAGCTGGTACGCCAGGGCTGGATGTCAGTCATTACCAGAATCAAGTGGACTGGAACGCAGTAGCTGCTAATGGTGCGAAGTTCGCCTACGTGAAGGCTACCGAGGGGACGACGTACCTCGATCCGCAGTTCGCCGCGAACTACACCGGCTCGGCGAACGTCGGACTCAAACGAAGCGCCTATCACTTCGGGCTGCCGGACCAAGCGTCCGGCGTGGACCAGGCAACGTTCTTCGTCGCTCACGGCGGCGGGTGGAGCAACGACGGGAAGACGCTCCCGCCGGCCCTCGACATCGAGTACAACCCCTACTCGACGGCAGACTGGGCCGGATGGTGCTACAACCGGACGCCCGCGCAGATCAGGGCCTGGATCAACGATTTCATCACCACGGTGCACACCCATGCGCACCGCTGGCCGGTCATCTACACGACCCGCGGCTGGTGGAGTCACTGCACGGGTAGCAATACGACCATTCCGGTCAACTCCCCGCTGTGGATCGAACCGGTCGCGTCCGACGCCGGCGGCCCGCCGGGGATGCCGGCCGGTTGGAGCGCGTACACGTTCTACCAGTGGGCCCACTCAGGGACGTTCCCCGGCGATCAGGACGTCTTCGCCGGCACGGTCAGCCAGCTGGCTGCGTTCGCTGCCGGGACGACCCCGGCCAAGCTCGACGAACACTAGAAGCGGGCATGACAGTCAGTCGTCGACCGCGTTGTGGGCACGCGCTGGTCGGTGCCCGTATTCATGTGCCGGAAGAGCAACTCGCCGACGCCGGGGACCGTGCGGCGCTCGGCATCCCCGCTGGCGTGGAGTTCATGACCAAACCGCAGTTGGCTCAGGACATTCTCGCCGACATGATCGCCGACGCGAC
>NZ_JAODNM010000087.1 GCF_025464955.1 Amycolatopsis sp.
CTGTCACGTTCATGTGTGCTCATCTCAGCGTGTCCACATCCGGTTTCTACGAGTGGAGGTCCCGGCCGGAGTCAGCCACGGCCGAGCGGCGCGAGAAGGTGAAGCTTCTCGTCCGGAAAGCGTTCGACGATTCGGATGAAACCTACGGTTACCGACGTATTCACGCTCAACTCGTGAGGTGGGACGTCGAGGCCGGGCCGGAGCTGGTGCGATCGGTGATGCGGGGAGTTGGGTCTGGTGGCCTGCCAGCCGAGGCCGTGGCGCTTCAGTCTCACTGAGTCCGGCGCCAGCGGCCCTATCCCTGGCCTGGTCAACCGCGACTTCACGGCGGAGGCGCCTGGCGTCAAGATGGTCGGCGACATCACCTGCATCCCCACGTGGGAAGGGTGGCTCTATTTGGCGACTGTCATCGACTGTCATCGACTGTCATACCAAGGCTGTGGTCGGCTGGGCAATGGACGACAACACGTCGTCCGAATTTGCCGAGACAGTGCGGTCGCTGAAGATCAGGCAGTCAGTCGGTAGGACCGGGATCTGTTACGATAATGCGATGGCGGAGTCGTTCTTCGCAGCACTGAAGAACGATCGGGTGCACCGCACTGAGTACCCAACCCTAGAGCACGCACGCCGGGATATTGCGTACTACATAGAATTCCGATACAATACCCGACGTCTCCATTCCGGTATCGGGTATAAGACTCCACGTGAGATTCATATCGAGTACTTGAACGGAACACGGGCAGCGTAGAATCGCCCCCTGATCACTGTCCGGAAGCCTCGGGGCCCATCATGGACGAGAGCAGTGGTGGCGGTGGGGGATGGCAGCGCCGATGCCGCGCACATACTCTCCGTACGGTGGAGCGGCTATCGTCTGCTGATACCGAAGCGAACGGAACCTTGATGACTGAATACGGCAGGGAACGAGAGCGGCGGCGCCGATCCAGTGCGCTCGTGGGAGTGCTTTTCCTAGCCGCCTTGTCGGTGTCGCTCGCGTTCAAGGTGGGCTGGATCCCCGCGGTGGCCGTACCAGTCGGGGTGCTCTTGTCGGTGTACGTCGTGGGGATGGTTGTTCTGTGGCTCGGTGGGCGGGCCGAAACGCGGCGGCGGGCCGCTGGTGCCGCACCGTCGTGGTCTGCGCAATTGCCGGTGTCAGCGGCTCTGCTGCTGGGCGCCAAAGCCCCCGGTCGGCACTCGCGGCAGCAGGAAGTCGGTGAGTTTATGGGGCGATTGTCCTTGGTCGACGGCGAATTACACTGGGAACCGCGGGAAGGTGACCGGAAACGGGGAGTGGGGCCTGTGGTCTGGGACCGCTCGTGGACGCCGGAGATTGCGCCGGTCTGGGGTCCAGGCGGCCAGGGCTGTCTGACGTTGACCCGCCCCGATGGGATGGCGGTCGACCTGTGGATACGGCACCCCGCTGACCTGCGTAGAGCGCTTGGCATCGGTTTAGCCCGTTAATGGTTTGTGTCCTCGCGACAACTTTGCCGAGACCGTGGGAGGAGCCCACCGCGGCGGACCCGGCAGGTTTGGCGCTGACTCATCGGGGACTTCGCATGGCTGGAGGTCCCCAACGGGCTGCTCGACGAACTCAGTGTCGGCGACCTGGCACTGCGCGACTGTTTCGACACCGCCCGCGCCGCCCTCCGCACTCCACCCCGCAACAGCATCCAGCCCGAGGCGGTTCTGCGGATCCTGGGCAGAATCAGCACCGACGCGTTCACCGCGGCAACCGTCGCCGCCTTCCTCGGCTGCTCCCTCATCGAGGCCGAGGACGCGCTGGACCGTTTGGTGGACGCCAACCTGCTCGACCATGGCGGTCCTCGGCGCTACCGGCTCTGTTCCCTGGCGCAGGCCTACGCCAGGGAACAGAGCCTGCGATATGAGGCCGTTGGGTCCGTCTGAGCCGATCACCCCTGTCAAGGAGTTCGCATGGATGTCGACCTGCGCAAACTGCGGTACTTCGTCGCGCTGGCCGAGGAGCACCTCCTGCAGAATCCCGACGCCGTCCCCGAATGGCGGGATATCGCGCTGGAGCTCCGCGACGGCACGGCGGAACCACTCCTCGTGATCCACAGCGTTGAGGAGAAGCTCGAACACGTGGCGGCCGGAACCGGGATCTCGATCATCCCGATCTCCACCGCGAGCTTCTACACACGCCCCGACGTCGTGCACATCCCCGTCGAGGACATCGCGCCCAACTGGGTGTGCCTGGCGTGGATCGTTCGCGCCGTTCACGAACGATCTACGACTTCGCCGAAATCGCGACCACTCTCGCGCAGGAGGACTGACTTCGTCAGTCTCGGCGGATCTGGTGGGCGACGAAGGCGACGGCGTCGTCGATCTTTTGTCCGGCGACGTCGTGGTCCAAGCCGGGATAGACCCGGATCTCGGCGGTGGCATGCTCCCGCAGCCAGTGTTCGGTACGCCGGACGGTGTCAGCTGGGATCACGAAGTCGTCCTCCCCCCGACCCCAGTAGACCGGGGGACGGGTCTTGGTCAAGATCGCGTCGCCGGGCTCGTGACCGTCCACAATGAACCCTGCCAGGTTCACGCAGTAGCTGAAGCGCGCTGGGGAGTGCCTCATCAGCTGGTGCGACATGGCGGCACCTTGCGAAAAGCCGAGTAGGCCGATCGACGGCGCGTCGAGCGTGCGCGTCCAGCCCAGCACGTCTTCGGTTGCCGCGTTCGCCACCTGGGGTTGAGGATTGCCGATCGGGTTTCCCTCGCGAGGAAACCAGGCGTACCCACCGGCTTCCGGGATGCGCGCCCGGACCGACGCGACCACGAGCTCCTTCGGCAGCAGCGGCACGATCCGCTCGTACAGGTGCGTCTCGTCGTAGCTCCAGCCGTGCAGCATCACCAGCAAGGGACGGTCGCCACGCTCTGGCTCGGACCACAGCACCGCGTCGCGGTCCATACCAGGTTTCCTCGTGGTCCCCATTGATCCTCACCCCTTCGTCCGTGTCGTTGAATGTGCCCGACCCAGGCGAGTGAAGTCCAATACCTGTTTTGAGTTCTGTAATGCGTTCTACGAATCACCACTCCGCGATACCGCGTTGGTATCACAGGGCACGGAATAAGTCTTGGACGGACACAGCGATATCCGCCCATGATGGTGCGGTACCTGATGCGAGAAAAGGGAGTTACCATGAGGGTCTTTCTCACCGGTGGGTCGGGCTATATCGGCCAGGCCACGATCGCCGAACTGGTCGGCCAGGGCCACACCGTGGAAGCACTCGCCCGCAGCGTACGCGCCGAAGAGGCCGTTGTGGCGGTCGGCGCGACGGCGGTTCGAGGCGGACTCGCGGACCTGGAGGTGCTCCGGGAGGCTGCGGCTCGCGCGGAGGCGGTGATCCACCTCGCCCAGGCCTCCTCAGGGGAGGAGGATCTTGCCGCGGCCGCCGCGATGCAGGACGGCGTGGGCGGTGGAACCTACGTCCACACCGGCGGAACCTGGGTCTACGGCGACACCGACGGTGTCCAGGACGAGACGGCGGCGTGGAACCCGCCGGGTGCAGTGGCCTGGCGGAAGGCAGTGGAGGACGCCGTGCTGGCGCGGACGGCCGACGGCGGACGCCCGGTCATCGTGCAGCCCGGATTGATCTACGGCGGCGACAATCGCCTGATCGACGCGTTCTTCGTCCAGCCCGGCACGGAGAAGGGTGCCATCTCCTACATCGGGGACGGTGGCAACCGCTGGGCGCTGGTGCACATCGACGATCTCGCCCCGCTCTATGTCGCCGCCTTGTCGGCGGAGGCCGGTTCGGTCTATGTGGGCGTCGGCGGGGTGAACCCGACCGCGAAGGAGGTCGCCGAGGCGTGTGCACGCGCCGCGGGCCTGGACGGCAAGACCACGTCGATCACGCTTGAGCAGGCCAGTGCCGAAATGGGACCGATCGCGGACGCTTTCGCGCTCGACCAGCAGTTCACTCCGGCCAAGGCTCAGCGAGAGCTGGGCTGGCAGCCCAGCCACACCGAGCCCCTGAGCGTGTTCGCCCAGGACTGAGCTGCCCTGTCGGCCTAGGGTGCTGAACGAGAGATGAGAAAGCGTGACTGCTACGCCGCTGGCGGGAATGTTCGTCAGTGTCGTGACCGCGGTCGACATCTCCAGCGCTGGAGCGTTGCTGGCCGTGGTGCTCGATGTCGACAGCTTCAGGTCGTGGGACTCTCCACCCCGGCAGGTCGCCGACTGGGAGTACAGGGAGGCTCTGGCCCGAGCGGCGCTCCGCAGCGGTGCCGACGAGGCGATCATCACCGGGGAAGGCCTGCTCGCGGGCCGCAGGGTCGCGGTCATGTGCAGCGAGTTCGCCTTCATGGGGGGATCGATCGGCACGGCGGCGGCGCACCGGATCGTCACGGCAGTGCGTCGTGCGACGGCGTCGCGGCTGCCACTCCTCGCGTCGGCGGCGTCGGGTGGGACACGCATGCAGGAAGGTGCCGCGGCGTTCACGCGGACGGCTCCGATCGTGCTGGCCTTGACCGAACACAAGGCGGCCGGTCTGCCATACCTCGTGCACCTGCGAAATCCGGCTACGGGAGGCGTCTTTGCGTCCTGGGCGTCGCTCGGGCACATTACCGTGGCCGAGCCGGGCGCCCTCGTCGGTTTCCTTGGCCCTAGCGTGTTCGAGGCGTTGAACGGCGAGCCGTTTCCGCCCGAAGTCCAGACCGCGCAGGCGTTGTTCGGGCACGGACTCGTCGACGCCGTGCTCCCCACCCGGCTGCTCGCCGGCTACGACCGCGATGCCGGCCGGTCGCCGGGGCCGGCGGACTTGCGGACCGCGCGCCGCGGATTGCGACTCGCCGCCGAACTGCGGTTGCCGTTCGTGAGCGTGATCGACACGGACGGAGCCGAGTTGAGCCCTACTGCCGAGTGGGGCGGCCTCGCCGGTGAGATCGCCCGGTGCCTGGCCGACCTCCAGACTCTCTCGGTCCCGACCCTGTCGGTGCTGCTCGGGCAAGGTGCCGGTGGTGCCGCAATCGCGTTGCTCCCGGCCGACCGCGTGCTCGCCGCCCGGCACGCCTGGCTGTGTCCGCTGCCGCCCGAAGGGGCCGCGATGGTCTGGTACCGCGACACCGGACGCGCTCCCGAAGTCGCGGATGCGCAGCACGTGCGTGCGGCCGATCTGCGACGCTCCGGCGTGGTCGATCGGCTCATCGACGAACGCCCGGACGCGGCCGACGAGCCGGTGGCGTTCGCGTCGCGGACGGCGTCGGCCATCACCTACGAGCTGGCGTGGTTGTGCACAGGTCCCGAAGGGCGGCGGGTCGACCGTCGGGACCGGCTGAGGCCCTGATCAGCCTCGCCCTCGGCTACCGGATCGACGATCCGGTAGCCGAGGCGATTTTCGTGGCCGGGTCGTCATCGCGCAGTGAGGTGCTCCAGGAACCAGTCGCTGGCTGCGCGGGAAGCCACGGTGAACCCGGCACCCGTGTAGGCGTCGAAGTGTCCACCGGGGAGGAACACGATCTTCTTCGGCTCGGACGCCGTCTGGTAGGCCGCGGCGGCCAGGTTCCCGCCGGTCAAACCGTCTTCGCTCCCTACGATCATCAGCAGTGGGGTCGGGGTGATGTCCGGCAGGTACCTCCCCGGCTCGTAACCGTAGAAGAGGTCGATGCTGCGAAGGGTGACTTCGTTCGGCCAGCTGGGATCGAGCTCGGCCCGTGCGTGGGTGAACCAGTCGTAGGAGTCCGGGGTCGGCAGCCCGACGAGTTCGCCGGGGTCGTTGCCGATGACCGGCACCGTCGCAGCCGGCTCGCCCAGAGCTCGGGCTCGACGGTCCGCGGTGAACTGCTCCGGCCCGACGACGCGGTTGTCGACCCGGGCGAGGTTCGCGTAAGTCGCTCGACCGCTAATGAAGGGCGCTTGCCCGCTGACCGCCTTGACTCGGCGGTCGATCGCGGCGACCACGTAGGCGTGCCCGGCCGAGAAACTCGTGCCCCACACGCCGATCCGGTCCGGATCGACCTCGGGCCGGTTCTGTGCGCAGGTGATCGCGTGCTGGTAGTCCCTGACCTGCTCCCACGGGTCAATCTCGTGCCGCGGTTTGCCCGGCGCAGTCTCAGAATCGCCCCAGCCGCGGTTGTCGAAGACGAGGACGGCGAGTCCGGCGGCGGCGAACACCTCCGCGAACCGATCGAGGTACATGTGCTTCGTCGAGGTCCAGCCATGGGCCATGACCACGCAGGGAGCCGGGCCGCTCGCGCCCTCGGCCTCGTAGAACCAACCGCGCAGCAAAGCGCCTTCGGCGTCGAACTCGATGTTGTGACGCATGGGTAATGCTCGCCTACCTCTCTTGGTGGAGCTGCTTGGCGACGAACCCGGCGAGGTCGTCGATTTCCTGTCCGGCGACGTCGTGATCCAGTCCGCTGTAGACCTGGGTTTCGGCGGTGGCATGCTCCTTCAGCCAGCGTTCGGTGCGGTCGACGGCGGTGTCCGGGATGACCCAGTCGTTCTCCCCGCGGCCCGAGTAGACCGGGGGACGGGTCTTGGCCAAGGTCGCGTCGCCGGGCTGTTGATCGGCCACGACGAATCCCGCCAGGCTCACGCCGTAGGCGAAGAGCCCGGGAGCGCGCCGCATCAGCTGGTGGACCATGGCGCCACCTTGGGAGAAGCCGAGCAGGCCGATCGACGGCGCGTCCAGGGTGCGCGTCCACGCCAGAACATCTTCGGTCGCGGCGTTCGCCACCCGGGGCTGGGGATTACCGATGGGATTTCCCGCGCTGGGAAACCAAGCGTACCCGCCGGCCTCCGGAATGCGCGCCCTGACCGAGGCGACCACGAGTTCTTCGGGTAAATGCGAGGCGAGCCGCCGGTAGAGATGCGTCTCGTCGTAACTCCACCCATGCAGCATCACCAGCACGGGCCGGTTACCTCGCTCATTCGCGACCGCCGACCACAGCACCGCGTCGCGGTTCATCCCGGGCTTTGCGGTAATACCCATTCGTCCTCGCTCGTGTCGTCGGTATCTACGACTGTGCCGGAGCCGAGCAAGCCGTGTCCAAGACCTGTTTCCGCTTCTGTGATGCCTTCTCTGCATATCCCTTTCGATCCGGGTTGCGGTCGGAAGACCGCTGGTACCCCCGGGGTATTACAGAGAGCGGAATAGGTCTTTGACGCGAAGGCAGGCGTCCGGCAATGCTCGTATCCGGCGCAGTGGAGTCCCAGACGCGTCATCCAGTCCGCATTCACAGGAACCTCGAAGGAGATGTCGGCATTGAGTGAAGACAAGATGGACTCGCCGCCGGACTGGCTCACGCGCGGACGGTTTCTCGAGGCCACCGCGGTCGCCGGTTCGGCGCTGGCGATCAGCACGGCCGGCTCCGAAGCCGAAACCGAAGCCGGTGAGCCTGCCCCGGAAGCACCTGTGACGCTCAGGATCAACGGCGAGGTGGCCACGGTCCCGGTCGACGGCCGCCGGGTCGCCTCGTGCCTGACCTTCACAGTCATGCACGACGGCGCCGAGGTGACCACGATCGAGGGACTCGAGCAGGGCGGCCGTCTCCGCCCGCTTCAACAGGCCTTCATCGACCGGGACGCCATGCAGTGCCGGTACTGCACACCAGGGCAGATCATGTCCGGGGTCGGGTGCATCACCGAAGGGCATACCTGCGGGTCACGCGCCCCGAGCCGAACGGCGGGTTCCCCGAGACGGCGTCGTCATGGTCGCGCGTCAGCGCCTGCGAGTCGCCGCGCTGACACGCCGGAAACACCCCGATCACCCGGACCAAGGCTTGGTCCAAACGCCGATGATCCAGAATTCCCTCTCAAAGGATGTCCTGAGCACAAACTGTCAACTAACTCCCGAGACCATATACGTCACCGTCGGCTGGCTCAGCCCGAAAATCGGACACGATCAGCTGTATCGGCAGCTCTGAGCGGGCCATTTCGCGACATCAATGTAGCGTTGTGCAAGTGAATCTCGGGCGATTGAGCAGTGCAGCGTTGTTGTTGTCCGGCGTGGCCGGTGTGGTCGCGCCGAAGAGTGTGGGTGAGGCGCTGGAACTCACAATGCCGACCGCGCGGGGCATCTCGGAGACGCGGGCCGGTCTCGGGGGCACGTTCGCGGCCCTTGGCGGGTGGGCGCTGGTGAGCAGCGAATCGGCCGCCGAGACCGCAGTTGGCGTGACTTGGCTCGGTGCGGCTGGCGTGCGACTGGTGTCCCTGGCGCTCGACCGTCCCCGGACCACCTGGACGTACTGGGCCTATCTAGGCCTGGAGATTGGCCTGGGCACCACCGCCCTGCTTTCCGCGAAATCCCGGCGCGAAATCCCGGCGCGAGGCCCCGGTGCATCCTAACCCGGGTGTTGCACGGGGTTTGGGGTGACTCGTGGTCTGAATGCGCGAAAGTGCCTGTCTGGTTGGGGAAACTGGGACTTGATGAGGGTCCATGTCGCCGATCAGAGAGGCACTTCGCGCGTGAAGACTATCAAGAGGCCGCGTCGGTTGAAGGTCAGCGCTGATGGTGCTGGTGTTGTGTCGCATGCTGGGGCCCTGTTGTTGCGGGAGGTGGCGGCGGAGTCGGATGGCGCGGACGCGGTGTCGGGGATCGCGGGGCTGCGGGACCGGCCTGAGTTGTTTGGTGCGGTGGCGTCGTTGCCCACGGCGTGGCGGTTGTTGGAACGCATCGATGAGGAGCATCTGGTCGCGGTGCGGGCCGCGCGTGCGGTGGCGCGGCGGCGGGCGTGGGCCGCGGGTGCCGCCCCGCAGCGGGGGCAGGAGCTGCGGCTGGATTTCGATGCGACGCTGGTGATTGCCCATAGCGATAAGAAAGATGCGGCACCGGTAACTGTTCAGGCCATTTTGTTGCTGTGAGTGGGCATGTGGGATGATCTTGTTGTGGGAGAAGGTGTTCGTCCGTCATACGACGAGCTGGCCGCGCTGGTCGCGGCACAGGCGGTGGAGCTCGCGCGTGCACGCGAGGAGATCACCGCGCTGCGAGCTGAAGTCGCCGCGCTGAAACGCCGCCTGGGCACCAACTCGGGGCGTGTCATGCCAACTGTGTAAGCCGGAGGTGTACCAAGATCGATCGGTCTGAAACCGGCCGGAAGGACACCGAGTGGCGCAGAACACACCGCCTCGTCGTGGTGACGAGGCTGCCGCGCAGCGCTTGGCCGAGGCGCTCTCACCGGAGACGATCGACGCGCTCCTGCAGGACGCGGAAGCCTCCGGAACGCCGGTTGACGGCATGAACGGCCTGCTCAACCAGCTCACAAAAGCCGTGCTGGAGCGGGCGCTACAAACCGAGATGACCGAGCATCTCGGCTACGAATCCGGCTCGCCAGACGGACACGGCACAGGTAATTCCCGGAATGGGAAGACCCGGAAGACAGTGTCCACGATCAGCGGCCCCGTGGAGATTGAGGTTCCGCGGGATCGGAATGGGTCGTTCGAGCCGGCGATCGTGCCGAAACGGTCCCGCCGGCTGGGCAATATCGACGACATGATCCTGTCGTTGTATTCGCGGGGAATGACCACCCGCGAATCGAAGCGCACCTGCGGGAAGTATACGGCGTGAACGCATCCCGCGAATTGATCTCGAATGTCACCGACGTCGTGATCGACGAGGTTAAAGCGTGGCAATCCCGCCCTCTCGACGAAGTCTACCCCGTTCTCTATGTCGACGGGATCCGGTTGCGGATCAAAGACAACGGTGTCGTCACCACGAAGGTCGCCTACCTCGCCATCGGGATCGGCGTCGACGGCCGCAAGCATGCTCTGGGCTGCTGGATCCAGGACACCGAAGGCGCGAAGTTCTGGGCGAAGATCCTCGCCGACCTGAGCAACCGTGGCGTGAAAGACATCCTCATCGCCTGCTGCGACGGTCTCACCGGGCTGCCCGACGCGATCCGGTCGATCTTCCCCGGCACGGTCGTGCGGACCTGCGTCGTGCACGTGATCCGCAACGCCGTGCGGTTCGTGTCGTACAAAGATCGCAAACCCCTGGCGAAAGCGATGCGGGAAATGTATACCGCGTCGACCCTTGAGGCGGCCGAGCTTGCCCGTGACGAATTTCGAAAACTGTACGGAACTCAGTATCCCGGCGCCGTGGACGTCTGGAATAACGCGTGGAACGACTTCATTCCGTTCCTTGACTACCCTCCCCAGTTCCGCAAAGTCGTGTGCACGACAAACGCGATCGAATCCATTAACTTCCAACTCCGGAAAATTACCAAGAACCGCGGCTACTTCCCCGATAAAGACGCGGCAATGAAACTTCTCTGCCTCGGAATTCGGAATATTTCCAGCCAACGAGGAGGCGACTCGGGTACCGGGACCTGGGGCTGGAAAGTGGCACTCAACACGCTAGTCCAACTCTTCCCAGGAGGCATTCCCTGCTGATAACATGCAAACGTAAGCAACTCACCTCCGGCTTACGCAGAAATCATGACAGGGCTCGAACACGCTGCGCGCTGCCCATGGCGAGGAGGCGTTACCCCGGAACCCGCCTGGTCACCCGCACCATCCAACTCCACCTACTGAAACCGGCCCGCGTGTCGCGACACAAATCGGCAGGTCAGCCACCAACAACCCGACTTTGTCCCACCCCCGCCGCAAACGTAGGGTTCGGGCGCGGTCTTCCCTCACTTCGAGGGATGGATGGCCGACGTCCGCAGCTGGATCACCACCGGAAGCTTGCCTGAATAAGGAGAATTTAATGAAAATCGGTTTCA
>NZ_JAODNM010000135.1 GCF_025464955.1 Amycolatopsis sp.
CGCCACCGTCATCCTCGGCCTCACCTTCCAAACTCGAGAGATAGCCGTCGAGTCGCACGGTCCGGCGGAGACCGCGCGGCAGGTCATGTTGCAGCTACTCAGGTCTCCACCCACGCTGCCCTACGTCCCTTGATGGGGTCGCTTGCCTGGCAAGGCCGTATCCGTCGCCAGGTCGCCCGAGGACTCAGCAGATCCACTACTGATCAGGCTCCCCGTCCAGGGGTGGACCCGGACGGGGAGCCTGTGCTGTGATCGCGGGTCAGTCGCGGAGGAAGTCCAGCGCCTGCTGCACGAACAGGTCGTGGTACTGGAAGATCCCGCCGTGGCCGGAGCCGGGATAGATCGCCAGCTGGGCGTTGGGCAGCAGCTCGGCGAGCTGCACGGTGCCGGGGGTCGGCCACATCGTGTCGTTGTCCCCGTTGACCACCAGCACAGGCTGCTGCACGGCAGCCAGGCCGGCAGGCGAACCCTGCTCCCACTTGGCCAGCGCGGTCAACTGGGCGCCGATGGTCTCGTTGGTCACCGGGGCGTCGAGATCCTCGGTGCGCTCGCTCAGGCGTGCCAGGAAGACATCGGCGGCCGCCTGGCCGGTCGGCGTCGGCGCGAAGAACAAGAAGTGTTTCGGGTGCTTACCCTCGGTCGTCGCCTTCGCAATCGCGGCCTGCAGCACGGAGCCCGTGGCGGCCGGCCCCGGCGCACCGGCGTGCGTGGTGGCGGCGAGGATGACCCGCCGGACCAGTCCGGGGTGCTGCTGGGCGACCAGCTGGGCGACGATGCCGCCCAGTGAGTAGCCCAGCAGGTCGACCGTGCCCAGCCCGAGAGCCTGCAGGAACGCGACCGTGTCCTCGGTCATCGCCTCGAAGTTGTCGGGGGTGGTGCCGCCGGAGCGGCCGACGCCGCGCAGGTCGACCAGGATGACGTGCCGCTCGGCCGCAAGGCCGTCGATCACGGCGGGGTCCCAATCGTCGAGCATCGCGGTGACGTGGTGCAGGAGCACCAGCGGGACGCCCGTGGCCGTGCCTACCTCACGGTAGGCAAAGGGGGTGTCGCCGACGTTCGCGGTCTTGGTGACGGCTTCAGTGAATGGTGCGGACATGGTGCTGGCCTTCTCTCGCTTCGTGCCGGTGGCGGCGTCGGACATCCATAGGATAGCAGTCGTTATGTAACGAACGCTACCCTATGAGTTGAGAGGATGACCCCAGACAGGAAGAAGGGACCCGCGATGAGGTACTCCAAGGAGCACAAGACGCAGGCCAAGGCGGCGATCCTGCGGCAGGCATCCCGCTCGCTGAAGGAGAACGGTTTCCGTGGCATCGGCGTCGACGCACTCGCCGCGTCCGCCGAGGTCACCTCAGGGGCGCTCTACTCGAACTTCGAGAACAAGGAAGCACTGCTCGAAGAGGTCGTCGCCGCACAGCTCGGCATCGAGTTCGCCGGCGTCGCCGAAGCCGAGCCGTCGGAACGACGGCACCAGCTCGGCGAGGTAATCCGCCTCTACCTCAGCGACCAGCACCGTGAGAACCCCGCCGACGGCTGCGTGATGCCGTCACTGAGCTCCGATGTGGCACGCGCGGGCGCCTCGGTTCGCGAAGCGTACCGAGGCCGAATGGCGGACCTGGTCGCCATCCTGGCCCCCGTCCTGCGAGGCACTCCTGAAGAACAGGTCGGCCAGGCATGGGTCATGATCGCGTCGATCGTGGGCGCGGTCACGATCGCGCGAGCACTTCCCGCGGGCGACCATGCATGCGCCGTCCTCGACGCCACCCTGGCCACGGTCATGGCGACGATCGCCGGCGAGCGCTGAGTTTATTCTTGCTGTGCGGTTCACTTCACGTAGTCGGGGAGGACCCGCGGCGGCCACGCGCCCACCGCGAAGATGCCCATCGAGTAGGCCTTGGAGACCAGCGCCGGACGGTTGGACACCTTGAGCTTCCGCAGCAGGGTGCTCACGTGGTACTCCACGCCACCCCGGCTCAGGTACAGCATCGCCGCGAGCTGCACCGTCGACACACCCGAGGCGATACCCTCCAGGATCCGTGCGTCCATCGCGGTCAGCAGCTTCTTGTGACCGGTCAGCACCTGCGGAGCACGGTCGAACTTCTCGGGGCTGACCAGCACCATGATGCTCTCCACCTGACCGTTCTCACCGTGCACCGCGATCCCGGTCAGCTCACCGGCGAACGCCGACTCGCCTGGACGTACGGCGACCATCCACTCGACGAACCGCGGTCGCCGGCCCTCGGTCAAGCGGGCGAACTGCTGCTCCACTTTCTCCCGCACGCTCGGGTGCAGCAGCTCGTAAAAGCTGTGACCACACACCTCCGACGACGAACGACCGAACTGGCGGAAGAAGTCCACATTCGCCTCCATCACCTGGACCTGTGGGTCCAGGCTCGCCAGGCACATCCCCGACCTATCGAAGAAGGAGCGGAAGACATCGGTGAAGCCATCGGGCCGGGGGACCGGGACTGTGCTACTTGGCCGGCTGACCAGGCTGGTGACGGTGGCTGTACTCATTTGGTGACCATTCCTCTCTTCGGCTGGCTGAAGATCTGGCGTTGTTTCAGGGGGACTACTTCCCGCTTTCGTTTCACCACTAAGGGGTGTCATATCAAAGTGAGT
The DNA here is from genome assembly GCF_025464955.1 of Amycolatopsis sp. Classification (GTDB taxonomy): domain Bacteria; phylum Actinomycetota; class Actinomycetes; order Mycobacteriales; family Pseudonocardiaceae; genus Amycolatopsis. Next base: position 2,623 of record NZ_JAODNM010000135.1, read on the forward strand.
CAACAATAAGCCTGAGTCAACAATAAGCCAAGGATAAACCCAAACACTGTGGTTGTGGTATCGATGGTTCGGGTGGTGGGGGGTGGGGTTCGGTGCGGTTCGGTACCTCCGAACCCTGCCGACCCTGCAGGGGTGGAAAGTGTGCACTACCAGCGTCTTTTGCTTCGATCGAGGGAGGTTGCCGACCGGTGTCGCGGCGGCGCGCGCAGGTCCTGACGGCGTAGTAGTTCCGACTGAGCGCGACGGGGAGATGGCCGCGAATTAAACAAGCGAAGGACACACTAATGCTGATACGAAATTATTTTGTGTCTGATTAAGTCCCTGCTGCTGGCCTATTTTCGGGCCTCGTTTCAGCTTGCCTTTCCTGCACCGGATTTCGTGGGTGAGACTCGGGACTGCCGAACCTCACCCACGATCCCGGGTATCAGCCCTTCGCCAGGCTGATCGGGAGCGAGACGGGCCCGCGGAAGAACGTGTTCACGAGCCACTCGACGTCCTCGGGCGCCACAGCCAGTGCCAGGTCCGGGAAGCGGACCAACAGCCTGCCGATCGCGATCTCCAGCCTGCCCAGTGCCGCACCGACGCAGTGGTGGACACCATGGCCCATGGCCAGGTTCCCCGCCGTGGACCGCGTGATGTCGAGCCGGTCGGGGTCCGGGAACTTCTCCGGGTCGCGGTTACCCGAAGCCAGCGAGAGCAGCACGAACTCGCCCTCGGGGATCTCCACCCCGCCGACGGAAACGGGCTCGGTAGTTAACCGCTCCTCGACGGCGTTGGGCAGCAGGCCCGGATCGGCGCGCAAAGCAGCGAGCTGGCCTGGGTCGAGCAGCAATGCGAGCACTCCGTTGGTGAGCTGCCTGCTGGTCATTTCGTGGCCTGCCCTCAACAGCAGCAGGGCCATCGACACGAGCTCTTCGGGGTTGAGGCGGTCTTTGTTGTCGCTGACCTGGACAAGTGCGGTGAGCAGGTCGTCGGCGGGGTTGTCCCGCTTGATCTCACAGAGCTTGCCCAGGTAGCCGATGATGGCCATGTACGCATTGCCGAGATCGGCGGGCGCCGCGGTGCCACCGTAGAGGGTGTCGGCCCAGCCGAAGAAGTCCTTGCGGTCTTCCTGCGGCACGCCGAGCAGCTCACCGATCACGGCGATTGGCAGCTGCAGCGACAGTGACTGGACGAGGTCGACCTCCTGGTGCACGGCCATCTCGTCGAGCAGGCTGTCGACGATTTCTTCGATCCGGGGCCGCAGCCCCGACACGCGCCTGCCGGTGAACTCCCGGCCGACGAGGTTGCGCAGGCGGGTGTGGTCCGGCGGATCGCTGTTGACCATGTTCGTGGTGAGCCCGGCGGGGAAACCGGTGGCGTTGCCCGAGACGACGCTGTGCCGGGTCATCAGTTCGCCGATCCGGTGGCCGTCCTTGGCCAGCCGCGGATCCGCGAGCAGTGCGCGAACGTCGGCATAGCGGGTCACCAGCCAGGCGTTGAGCCCGCGGTAGGTGGTGACCCGGCGGGCCGGGGCGCGCTCGCGCAGGCTGGCGAAGATAGGGTACGGGTTTTCGGCGAAGGCAGGGCCGAACACCTCTTCCAGCGGGGCTTCAGTAGTGGGCACCGGGGTTCTCCTCACTCGCTTGCTCGGCGCTGATGGGGTGACTGTGGAACACATCAATCGGGATCCACTTGTCACCCGCCGCGGACTACACGAAAGACCGGGTGACGAAATTGCCGTGGGTATCGGCCTTGGCGAAAACGTCGCGGACGATCTTGTGCGCGTTCCGCTCGGCCACGGTGTAGGAACCGACGACGAATTCGCCCTCGACCCAGCCCGCCGACGCCGCGGTACCCTGGCTGCCGGAATCGGCGATGTAGTAGACGTTGAACTCCTCGTCGGCCGGGTTCCAGCCGAAGATCCACCGGCCGGCCATCGTGCCCGGCCAGCTGACGTCGACGTTGTAGTAGTGCCCGCCGAGGGTCGGCTCGCCGTACGTGTACGTCACCGTGGCCGGCGAGCCGTCCAGAGGTGTCTCCCCTACGGATTTGTTGTGGCCCAGCAGGAAATCGAGCTGATGCAGTTGTTCCGGCGGCCAGGAAAAGGTCGCGCAGCATCTCCAGGTCGCGCTCGCGGCCGACGAAAGGCGCGTCGACCGGGCATTCGACGACGGTAGACTCCGTGACGGCACACAGCGGCCCGGCGTCATCGAGATCGAAGGTCAATGCCTCGCTGGCCCGGATAGTGGTGTCACAGATCGAGACCTCGGCCGAGGGCGTTGAGGTGAGCAAATTCAGGGCACGGTCGAGAATCTCTCCGGTGACCATCGGCGGCATCCCCGGCGTGTTCACCTGAGGCCGTACGAGAGCCTCTCCGATGGCGACCGCGACCGACGCGGTCACGGCCATCCCGGAGCCCTCGACGGCGGCGGCTCTCTCTTCCCGGAAGCGGTCACGGATCGCGAACGCGCCCTGCACCGCCCGCCAGGCATCGGATTCACAGGTCTTCGGCGCGCCGAAGACCACCAGCCACAGCGGTCCCAGCGTGCCGGCGACGCTCCCGCCCCAGCGCTCGGCTTCGTCCTTGATGCTGTCCACGACATGCCGGCGAACGAGTTCCGTGTGTTCGGGGTCGGCCGGGTCGCCCGGGGCCGGCGTCGCCATCACAAGCACGAGGCTGACCTGCTTGAGCTCGCCGGCGTCCGCCATGGCCGCGCGCCGCACGTTCTCGCTCTCAGAGGCGTCAAGAGTGTCTTGGCCGTCAGTCGCGGCGATCCTGGCCGGCGGGTGGATCGGCAGACCGGCCGGGTCGTCCGCGGCCACCACCGGCGGCTCGACGGGCTCGGGCGCCGCCGCGATCTCCGCCGCTGGCACGGCCCGCACCTCGATCGGTGCGTCCTGCGGCCGCGGGACCTCGGGCCGGGTGAGCACGGACCCGGAGGTCAGATCGTGGTTGAGGATCGCGCGCTCGAATTCCTGCAGCCTGGGGCTGGGGTCGAGGCCGAACTGCTCGACGAGCTCGGTGCGGGTCCGCTGGTAGAGGCCGAGAGCGTCGGACTGGCGGCCGCAGTGGTACAGCGCCCGCATCAGCTGGCCGGACATTCGCTCCCGCAACGGTCCGGTCTCGACGTACATCTCGAGCTCGCTGATCACCTCAGCATGCCGCCCAGACGCCATCTCCGCTTCGACACAGTCTTCCAACGCGACGAGCTTGGAGTTCTCCAGCGCAGTGAGCTCGGGCCAGGAGATCCCGGCCTCAACGAGATCCACCAACGCGGAGCCCCGCCACAGTTTCAACCCATCCCGCAGAGTGCTCGCGGCCTCTTCCCAGGATCCGGCGAGAAGCTGCGTGTGGCCCTGCTCGGCCTGCGCCTGGAAACAAGTGAGATCGAGTGCTTCGGGGCTCACCCGCAGAAAGTAACCAGGTGTGTGGGTCAGCAGGACGGAACCGTCCGGGTGCAGTTCCTGGGCGTCGAGCATGCCACGTACCCGGGAAATCGCGTTGTGCAGCATCTTCCGCCCAGTGGCGGGGGTGTCGGTCGGCCACAGTGCTTTGATCAGCTTGCTGGCGGGCACCATCGAATTGTTGTGCAGTAACAGGAACCCCAGCGTCGCACGCGGCCGTATCCCGCCGAGTGAGACCGCTTGCTCACGATCGATCACTTCCAGATGTCCCAATAACCGAAAAAGCACTGCTGACCCCTCCCGCTTTCGCGCGAAATCCCTCCAGAATGACGCTTCCGATCCTCAGCGGCGCCCACTGGCCCCTGCCTCACCGACCGGGAATCCACTCACCTCCTTGAACAGTGTCGGCATGGAGCGCCACAGCGGCGCGCAGTGCGTGCACCTTGGCCGTCGCCGTAGTCCGCAAACCGAGCAAAACTCCTGCTGCGATCCGGGTCCAGAACTTCATGAAGATCCCAATCGGTAGCAGGGATGTGAAGTTCGCGGCGATGATGGCCGCGGAGCTTCTGTTCCCGGTGTGGCCTGCCGCTGGGTGAATCCCGTGTAGCTCCCGACGCTGGAAGTCGTGACTCCCCACCGTCGAATTATCACCCGACACAGTCGCTGGACGGGTGTCATGACTCGCACACGGCACTAACCGGAAGCAGATCTGCCTTCCTGGACATGATCTTGACGCCATCCTGCCGTCTTGTGTCAATATTGCTGACTCTCGGACCATCTGCTCCACCGGGCTTCCATTCCCCAGTGACCCTCACGAGCCGCTTCGACAGTCCGCTGCGTCGTCGCGCGCTTGCCTACCGCGACCGCTTTCCCGCTGGCCCAACAGAAAAAGAATCGCTCAGTAAGCATAGGATTATCGCCTGCCGCGATGGTGGGCTCTGTCCCTCTTTGCGTAGTCAAACAGGCTCGGGCTGGCGAGCAAGCATCATGTGGTGCGGAGAATCCTCTTGCGTAGCAGGGAAAAGCTAGTACCGCGGCCGCACTTAGCTGATCATGACTGGTGAGACCCTGAGCCTTGATGAACTCTGGTCGCCACTCTGAGGTCCAAAGGGGGAACCTCAATCCGGGGAAAGAGTCTCGCCTCCTGCCGGCTCGAACTGCACCTGTCCGAAGTGTTCCCGGTTTAGTGGACGCGGGTTAGCGCTGGAACGAGTCTCAGCGGAGGGTGGAGTCGCGCCTGCGACGTAGGGCAGCGTGGGTGGAGACCTGAGTAGCTGCAACATGACCTGCCGCGCGGTCTCCGCCGGACCGTGCGACTCGACGGCTATCTCTCGAGTTTGGAAGGTGAGGCCGAGGATGACGGTGGCG
>NZ_JAODNM010000140.1 GCF_025464955.1 Amycolatopsis sp.
AAATCAGGTTCGACTTCGTCACCAACCCAGCCTCACGAGCCGCCGTGATCACCGACAACGACCGCGCATAACGGAAACCAGGACGAATCCGCTTAAAAATCCGCGGCACCGTCTCCACATTATGCGCCAACACCTCCGGCCGGGAAGAAAATACCTCCCCGAGCTGCTCCGGGTCCGCATTGAAGTCCGGAATCAACAGTTCGACACCAGTGCCCGGGTTAAGCCCGTGAATCTGACGCACAGTCTCCGCGTAAAGCCACGCACCACCGTCATCGAGATCATCACGCGCGACACCAGTCACCGTCGAATACCGCAGACCCATCGCCTGAACAGACTCCGCCACCTTCCGCGGCTCAGCACGGTCCAGCGCATCCGGCTTACCCGTGTCAATCTGGCAGAAATCACACCGACGCGTGCACTGACTACCACCGATCAAGAAAGTGGCCTCGCGATCTTCCCAACACTCGTAAATGTTCGGACAACCAGCCTCCTCACACACCGTGTGCAGACCTTCACGCTTGACCAGGGCCTTGAGCTCGGTGAACTCAGGGCCCATCCGCGCCTTGGTCTTGATCCACGGCGGCTTCTTCTCAATCGGCGTCTCGGCATTGCGGACTTCAAGCCGCAGGAGCTTCCGCCCGTCGGGCGCCGCGCTCATCCGAGGTCCGCGTACAGCGGGTGCTTCTTGGCCAACAGCTCGACACGGGAGCCCAGAGTCTGCTTGGCGGCGTCGTCGAAGTCCGCCTGCAGCGCGAGCGCGATGATGTCGGAGACCTCGGCGAAGTCCTCGGCGCCGAAACCGCGAGTGGCCAGCGCCGGGGTGCCGATGCGCAGCCCCGAGGTGATCATCGGCGGGCGCGGGTCGAACGGGACGGCGTTGCGGTTGACCGTGATCCCGACCGAGTGCAGCCGGTCCTCGGCCTGCTGGCCGTCCAAAGTGGAGTTGACGAGGTCGACGAGCACCAGGTGCACGTCGGTTCCGCCGGTGAGTACCCGCACGCCCGCGTCGAGGCAGTCCTGTTGGGACAGTCGGTCGGCGAGGATCTTCGAGCCTTCGAGGACCCGCTGCTGGCGCTCCTTGAACTCCTCGCTCGCGGCGATCTTCAGCGCTACGGCCTTCGCCGCGATGACGTGCTCAAGCGGACCGCCCTGCTGGCCGGGGAACACCGCGGAGTTGATCTTCTTCGCGAGCTCCTGACGGCACAGGATGATGCCGCCGCGCGGGCCGCCGAGGGTCTTGTGCGTGGTCGTGGTGACGATGTCGGCGTGCGGCACCGGGCTCGGGTGCAGCCCGGCCGCGACGAGCCCGGCGAAGTGCGCCATGTCCACCATCAGCTTGGCGTCGACGAGGTCGGCGATGCGCCGGAACTCGGCGAAGTCGAGCTGACGCGGGTACGCCGACCAGCCGGCGATGATCAGCTTCGGCTTGTGCTCGGTGGCGAGCCGCTCGATCTCTTCAAGGTCGACAATTCCGGTCTCTTTGTCGACATGGTAGGCGACGACGTTGTAGAGCTTGCCGGAGAAGTTGATTTTCATGCCGTGCGTCAGGTGCCCGCCGTGCGCGAGGTCGAGACCGAGGATGGTGTCTCCCGGCTGGAGCACCGCGACCATGGCGGCGGCGTTGGCCTGCGCGCCGGAGTGCGGCTGGACGTTGGCATGCTCGGCACCGAACAGCGCCTTCGCACGGTCGATCGCGAGCTGCTCGATGACGTCGACGTACTCACAGCCACCGTAGTAGCGGCGGCCTGGGTAGCCCTCGGCGTACTTGTTCGTCAGCACGGAGCCCTGCGCTTCGAGCACACCGACTGGCGCGAAGTTCTCCGACGCGATCATTTCCAGCGTGCTCTGCTGGCGGGTCAGCTCGTGGGCGACGGCCTCGGCGACCTCGGGGTCCACTTCGGACAGCGTGGCGTTGAAGGAGGAGGTCATGGTCAGCCTTCCTTGATCAGTGCGGCATAAGCGGCGGCGTCGAGCAGTTCGGCAGCACCCTCGGTGCGGACCTTGAACAGCCAGCCCTTTTCGAACGGGTCCGAGTTGATCAGCTCGGGCGCGTCGGCGGTGGCGTCGTTCACCTCGACGACCTCGCCGCTGACCGGCGCGTACAGCTCGCTGACCGACTTGGTCGACTCGACCTCGCCACAGACCTCGCCGGCGGTGACGGTGTCGCCGACGGCCGGGAGCTGCACGAACACGATATCCCCGAGCGCCTCGGAGGCGAACTCGGTGATGCCGACCTGCGCGACGTCACCGTCGATGCGCAACCACTCGTGTTCCTTGGTGTACTTCAGATCCTGGGGGATGCTCATCTGTTTCCTCGGGTTCAGGCGCGCTTGTAGAAGGGCAGGGCGACGACCTCGACGGGCTCGATCTTCCCGCGGATGTCCACCGACAGCTTGGTGCCCGGCTGGTTGAGCTCGGGCGTCAGGTACGCCATCGCGATCGGGTAGCCCAGCGTCGGCGACAGTGCACCGCTGGTGACCTCGCCGACCTCGGTTTCGCCGTCCAGCAGCTTGTAGCCGTGACGCGGCGCGCGGCGACCGGACCCGCGAAGGCCGACCAGGACCCGTGCCTCGTCGGTCTCGGCGCGCCCGGTCAGGGCCTCCTTGCCGACGAAGTCACCGGGCTTCTCGAACTTCACCACTCGGCCGAGCCCGGCCTGGAACGGGCTGAGCTCGGCGGACAACTCGTTGCCGTACAACGGCATTCCAGCTTCCAGACGCAGCGTGTCGCGGCAGGCGAGCCCGGCCGGGAGCAGGCCGTGCGGCGCGCCGGCCTCGGTCAGGATCTGCCACACGGCGGGAGCCTCGGCGGCCGCGACGTATAGCTCGAAGCCGTCCTCGCCGGTGTAACCGGTGCGCGCGAGGAGGACGTCATGGCCGTTCACGACCGCGGGAACGCTGGCGTAGTACTTCAGCTCGGCCAAGTTCGCCTCGGTCACCGCGCTGACGATGTCGGTGGATCGCGGCCCTTGGACAGCGATCAGCGCGACCTCCGACGACCGGTTGGTGACGACGGCGTCGAAGCCGGCGACACGCTCGGCCAACGCGTCCGCCACCACAGCAGCGTTGCCCGCATTGGCCACGACCAGGAACTTCTCGTCCTCCAGCCGGTAGACGACGAGGTCGTCCAGTATCCCGCCGGACGCGTCGCAGAGCATCGAGTACCGCGCGCGGCCGACCTTGACCGCAGTCAAGTTGCCGACCAGCGCGTAGTCGAGCACGTCGGCGGCCTGCGGGCCGGTCACCTCGATTTCGGCCATGTGCGACAGGTCGAAGATCCCGGCGGCTTCGCGGACGGCCTTGTGCTCGGCCAGCTCGCTCGAATAGCGGACCGGCATCGACCAGCCAGCGAAGTCGGTGAACAGGGCACCGAGGCTTTTGTGGACCTCGTGCAGGGGCGATTCGCGCGCCGGTTTTTGAGGAGAAGTCATGGCCTTCAGTCCTGGTAGGCGGTGAGCGGCGGGCAGGAGCACACAAGGTTACGGTCGCCGTGCGCGCCGTCGATGCGACGGACCGGCGGCCAGTACTTCGCCTTCGGGTTCACTCCGGCGGGGTACACCGCGAGTTTGCGGTCATACGGCAGGTTCCACTCGCCGACAAGAGTCTCGGCGGTGTGGGGAGCGCCACGCAGCGGGCTCTCCTCGACCTTCCAGCGGCCTTGCGCGACGGCGTCGATCTCGTGCCGGATCGCGATCATGGCGTCGCAGAACCGGTCGATCTCACCGAGGTTCTCGCTCTCGGTCGGCTCGACCATCAGCGTGCCGGCGACCGGGAACGACATCGTCGGCGCGTGGAACCCGTAGTCGACCAGGCGTTTCGCGACGTCGTCCACGGTCACGCCGGTGTCCTTGGTGAGCCCGCGCAGGTCGAGAATGCACTCGTGCGCGACCAGGCCGCTCTGTCCGGTGTAGAGCACCGGGTAGTGCGGCGAGAGCCGCGAGGCGACGTAGTTCGCGGCGAGCACGGCGACCTTCGTCGCGGTGGTCAGGCCGGGCGCGCCCATCATGCGGACGTAGGCCCACGAGATCGGCAGGATCGACGCCGAGCCGTACGGCGCGCCCGAGATCGGGCCGACACCGGTCTCCGGACCGGCACCATCGAGCAGCGGGTGGTTGGGCAGGTACGGCGCGAGGTGCGCACGGACCGCCACCGGGCCGACACCCGGACCGCCACCGCCGTGCGGGATGCAGAACGTCTTGTGCAGGTTCAGGTGCGAAACGTCGCCGCCGAACTCACCGGGCTTGGCCAGCCCGAGCAGCGCGTTGAGGTTCGCGCCGTCGACGTAGACCTGGCCGCCGCCCGCGTGCACGATCCGGGCGATCTCGTCGATGCCGTTCTCGTAGACGCCGTGGGTCGACGGGTAGGTGACCATGATCGCGGCGAGCTCACCGGCATGCTTGTCCACTTTGGACTGCAGGTCGGCGAGGTCGACGTTGCCCTCGGTGGTGCAGGCGACTACGACCACGCGCATCCCGGCGAGCACCGCGGACGCGGCGTTGGTGCCGTGCGCAGAAGACGGGATCAGGCAGATCTCGCGCTCCGGCTGGGCGTTCGCGTGGTGGTACGCACGGATCGCGAGAAGCCCGGCGAGCTCACCCTGGCTGCCCGCGTTGGGCTGCAGGGACACCTTGTCGTAGCCGGTGACCTCGGCCAGCCAGGTCGCAAGCTGCTCGACGAGCACGTGGTAACCCTGGGCGTCCTCGGCGGGGGCGAACGGGTGAATGCCCGCGAACTCCGGCCAGCTGATGGGCTCCATCTCCGTGGTGGCGTTGAGCTTCATCGTGCAGGAGCCGAGCGGGATCATGCCGCGGTCGAGCGCGTAGTCCTGATCGGACAGGCTCCGGAGGTACCGCAGCATCGCCGTCTCGCTGTGGTGCGAGCGGAAGACGTCGTGGGTGAGGAAGTCGCTCTCGCGAACAAGGCCAGTCGGAAGCGCCGACCCGGCGGCATCCAGCTCGGTGTCCACGCCGAACGCGCGGAGGACCTTGGCGAGCAGGTCCGCGCGGGTGACCTCGTCGCAGGCGATCCGGACGTGGTCGGCGTCGACGCGGCCCAGGTTGATCCCGGTCTTCCTGGCCGCGGCGTGCACGGCGTCCGCGCGGCCCGGAACGTGCGCGAGGACGGTGTCGAAGAAGCCTTCGTGCACGACCTCGACGCCACCGGTACGCAGCGCCGCCGCAAGCGCTGTCGCGAGGTCGTGGACGCGGTTCGCGATGGCCTTCAGGCCGTCCGGGCCGTGGTAGACGGCGTACATCGCGGCCAGCACGGCGGGCAGGACCTGCGCGGTGCAGATGTTGGAGGTCGCCTTCTCGCGGCGAATGTGCTGCTCACGGGTCTGCAGCGCGAGCCGGTACGCCGGGTTGCCGTCGGCGTCGACGGACACGCCGACGAGGCGGCCGGGTAGCGAGCGCTCGAGGCCGGCGCGCACCGACATGAACCCGGCGTGCGGTCCGCCGTAGCCGAGCGGAACGCCGAAGCGCTGCGTCGAACCAGCGGCGATGTCGGCACCGAACTCGCCGGGCGCGGTGATCAGCGTCAGCGCGAGGAGGTCGGCGGCTGCGGTGTACAGCGCGCCAGCGGCCTTCGCCGACTCGGACAGCGCGCGGTAAAAACCGGCGCCGCGGAGCACACCGGAGGCGCCCGGGTACTGCACGACCACGCCGAAGAAGTCGTCAGGCAGCCCGGTGAGCAGGTCACGGACCTCGACGTCGATGCCGACGGCCTGGGCGCGGGTGCGGACCACGGCGATGGTCTGCGGCAGGCACTCGGCGTCGAGCACGACGACGTTGGACTTGGACTTCGACACGCGGCGCATCAGCATGACGGCCTCGGCCACGGCCGTGGACTCGTCGAGCAGCGACGCGTTCGCCGTGGTCAGGCCGGTGAGCTCGGAGACCATGGTCTGGAAGTTCAGCAGCGCCTCTAGACGGCCCTGCGAGATCTCCGGCTGGTACGGCGTGTACGCGGTGTACCAGGCCGGGCTCTCGAGCACGTTCCGCCGGATGACCGCCGGGGTGAAGGTGTCGCTGTAACCGAGGCCGATCATCTGGACGTTGCGGGTGTTCAGCGCCGCGAGCTTGCGCAGCTCGGCGATCGCCTCCTCCTCGGACGCCGCGGGCGGCAGGTCGAGGTCGCGGGTGACGCGGATGGCAGAAGGGACAGCCGCTTCGACCATGGCGTCGAGGGAGCCGTAACCGCACTCGGCCAGCATCTTGGCCTGCTCGGAGTCAGCGGGACCGATGTGGCGGGAAGCGAACGACGAACTGACGGCTTCGGGAAACACAGTGCCTGATGACAACCTGGGAGCTCCTCGGTCAGGCGCCGGGCAGAACCCCGCGCTGGGAACTCCCCCTCTGTCATGGCACCTGAGAGCTTCACCGCGCGGACGCGGCTTTCACCTTGGGTGAGGCGCGGGTGCGCCTGCTTTCCAGAGTGGCCTGGCTCGAAGCGGTAGTTGTACCTGAGAGATTCCGGGGAGTTTGCTCCTTCGGTGCGTCGCCGAACTCACGACGCTCTCCCGCTCCAGCTCATAACGGCCCTGTCTTCAGTTATACCGCGCACCGTACCTGGTCCGTTGCCCCTGGTCCAGCCGTCGGCCTCGAGACGCGGTCAACGCCACTCTCCGCCGGCGACCGCAAGCTGAACCACCACCAGATCCGGACGCCGCGAGAATCCAGGCTGGTCGGCCGCCGCGAGCTCAAGATCGACGTCGACACTATGGATGACTCGAAGATGCCGAGGCAGTCGCAGGTCGAGGTATGCGGCGACCTCCGACGAGCTCGGTGTACCCGGCCTAGTCCTCTGGTGAGTGGTTAGGCCGGTTAGAACCGGCCGGAACACTCACGACTCAGGCGCCGAACAGCTGGGTCAGGGTGACGGCGCGGTTGACGCGGACGTGTTCGGCGGCGCTGGCCTTCGCCCGCTCGGCGTCGCCGGACTTGATTGCCTCGAACAGCCGCCAGTGCTCTTCGAGCAGCTCGCCGAAGTGCTCGTTTTGGCTGGTCAGCCACCGAAGACGGCCTTCGAGCGGCTGGAGGACCGTGGACAGCAGGCCGTTGCCGGCGATCGCGACGATCTCGTCGTGGAAGCGGGTGTTGAGCGCGGTGATGCGGCTCGCCTGGCTGCTTGCTGTCGCCTTCGCAGCGTCTTCGAGCAGGCGTTCCAGCTTCCGCAGGTCCTTGCTCGTCGCGCGGCTCGCCGCGAGACCGGCGGCAAGGCCTTCGAGTGCTTCGCGGACGTCGAAGAGCTCCTCGACGTCCGATCGGTCGAGCTGCCGGACCACCACGCGTCGCGGCGACTGGACGACGACGAAACCTTCGCTCTCCAGGCTGCGGATCGCTTCCCGCACCGGCACCCGCGAGACACCGAGATCCTCGGCGAGCTCACGCTCGACCAGGCGATCGCCCGGCTTCAGGCGGCCGGTCAGGATCCGGTCGCGCAACTCGTCACGCACCCGCTGCCGGATCGCGGCCAACGGCGGCGGAGGCACTTCCGCAACCACTTTCTCCCCCTCATGTGAACAGCCGCGTAACCGGCCTTAACAAGAGCGTAGCGGGGAAACCCTTGACGACCGGGGACCGCGGGTCGATATTTGGGATACCAAGTTTTGGTATCCCAAACCCCCGCCGGAGGCACCGTGACCGCCGCGAACCTCACCAAGACCGGAACCACCCCCGCGTCCGAACCGACTCCCGACCCTCGCCTTTACAACGACGACCTGGCGCCCGCCACGGATCGCCGCTGGAAGGTCTACGACATCTTCGCGCTGTGGATGTCGGACGTACACAACCTCGGCAACTACACGTTCGCCGCTGGCCTGTTCGTGCTCGGCCTGTCGGCGTGGCAGGTGTTCACCGCGCTGCTGTTCGGATTCGTGCTCATCTACTTCGGCATGAACCTGATGGGCCGCATCGGCCAGCGCACCGGCGTACCGTTCCCGGTCGTCGCGCGGATGAGCTTCGGCACGTTCGGCGCGAACCTGCCCGCGCTGATCAGGGCCATCATCGCCATCTTCTGGTACGGCATCCAGACGTATCTCGCGTCGGTGGCGATCACGCTGCTCGTGCTGACGATCGACCCGGGCATGAAATCGTGGACGGAACACAGTTTCCTTGGTCTGCACGCGCTCGGCTGGGTGTGTTTCGTCGCGCTGTGGCTGGCGCAGGCGCTCATCCTGACCCGGGGCATGGAAACGGTCCGCAAGTTCCAGGACTGGTGCGGGCCGGCGATCTGGGTGGTGATGATCGCGCTCGCCGTGTGGATCCTCGCGGCCGGGCACTGGAACATCTCGCTGACCACCAGCCCGACGCACCTTTCCGGCGGCCAGCAGGTCCGCGAGTGGTTCGGCGCCACGGGGCTCATCCTGAGCACCTACGGCACGCTGATGCTGAACTTCTGCGACTTCTCCCGCTTCGCTCCCGACCAGAAAACCGTGCGGCGCGGCAACTTCTGGGGCCTGCCGATCAATTCGACGGCGTTCGCGCTGCTGTCGGTCATCGTCACCGCGGGCAGCCTGAGGGTGTTCGGCGAAGCGATCACCAACCCGGCCGACCTTCTCGCACGCGTGCACAACACACCGGTGCTGGTCCTCGGCGCGGTCACCTTCGCAGTCGCCACCATGGGCGTCAACATCGTCGCGAACTTCGTGTCCCCCGCGTACGACCTGGCGAACATCTGGCCGAAACGGATCACGTTCACCATCGGCGGAATGATCAGCGCGGTCGCCGCGCTGTGCGTGCTGCCGTGGAAGCTGTACTCGTCGCCGACCGTGGTCAACTACTTCCTCGGCGGGCTCGGCGCGTTCCTCGGCCCACTGTTCGGGATCATGATCGTCGACTACTACCTGATCAGGCGCGGCAAGATCGACGTCGCGCAGTTGTTCGTCGCGAAGCCCGGCGCGCCTTATCACTACAAGCGCGGGGTGAACCCGCTCGCGATCGGAGCGTTCATCCCGACCGCGGGTATCGCGGCGGTGATCGCGCTCGTCCCGGTGTTCGCCCCGGCCGCGCCTTATTCGTGGTTCATCGGCACGACGTCGTCGGCACTACTGTATCTGGCGTTGTCCTGGAGACAGCGGGAAGCGGTCGCGGCCTGATGCGCATCCTGGTGACCAACTGCAACACCACCGAGGCGATGACCAAGGAGATCGAGGCCGGCGCGCGTTCCGCGGCGAGCGCCGGTACCGAGATCCTGGCCGTCACCCCGGCCTGGGGCCCGGAGTCGGCAGAGGGGTGGCTGGACAGCTTCCTCAGCGCTGCCGCCGTCTTGGACCTCCTGCGCAAGTTCGAGCAGCCGTTCGACGCCGTGGTGATGGCCGGATTCGGCGAGCACGGCCGCGAAGGCGCCCGCGAACTGCTCGACGTCCCGGTCGTCGACATCACCGAAGCGGCGGCGCACCTGGCCTGCCTGCTGGGCCGCCGGTTCGGAGTCGTGACCACTTTGGACCGGACGTGCGGCCTGATCGAGGACAGCCTGCACGGCGCGGGTGTCGGCCAGCACTGCGTCGCCGTCGTGGGTGCCGGCCTGGGCGTCCTCGACCTCGCCGACCAACGACGCACCGAGTCCGCCCTCCTGACCGCCGCCCGCCGGGTCCGCGACGCGGGGGCCGAAGTCGTCGTCCTCGGCTGCGCCGGTATGACCGGCCTCGACCGCCGCATCAGCGCCATGCTGGACGTCCCCGTCGTCGACGGCGTCGCCGCCGCAGTCCGCCTCGCCGAGTCGTGCGTGACACTGGGCCTGAAAACGAGCCGAGCCGGCTCCTACGCGAAACCCCTTCCGAAACACCGCACCTGGCACCCCTAAGGCCGCTGATGACCGCCGATCGGCGTGGGCGCCAATGAGAGGATGACGCGCTCACGCACCATGTCCACCTCGATCACCTCCACCGTGGTCTCCTGTCCCGCTTCGAGCACCTCGCCCGGATCCGGCACGATCCCTTCAGCACCAACGAGTTCGACGAACACGCCAGTATCGGTGACCGAGGTGACCAGCCCGCGACGAACCTGCCCCGGGTGCACGGTCTTCAGGAAGGTCCAACGAAGGTCACTCGCTGCCGGCTCGGTCCGCCACCGTGCGCGGAGAACTCCGTCGGCGTCCGGCAGCGCCGCGGTGAAACAACTCTCGTCGCCAGACACCAACACCGTCAGGAGCGCACGAGGCGCAAGCCCAGCACGAACTTCATCGACATTGGCCGAGGTGAGGGGATGCCGTCGGTAGGCGTTGCGGAGGTAGCCCTCCTCCAGAGCCAATGAGTCACCTGCCGAAACGCACCACTTCACCCGAGCCCAGAAGGTCTCATCGGCGGGCCGCTGCTCTCCCGCCTCGTCGAATCTCACGTCGTAGGGCGATGCGTCGCGTCTCTCAGCGAACAATCCCAACTCAGCGGTGCGGTCGGCTGCGCGTCCGCATAGCTCGTTGCTGCCGACATAGACGTATTGGTCCCAGCCGAGGTATACCGAAAGAGCACCCGCCACTTCGAGCCGACACCATGCACCGCCTTCCCGCAACATCCCCCGCAGCAACTCCAACGCCACGGCGCCGTCGTAGTAACCGGCCAGGCCGGTGTTCAAGTCCTCGGTACCGATGTACTGGCCGCCCTCGTCGCGATCGGCCGGGTCGTACTTGGTGACCCGGTAGACGAACGGCAGCGTCTCGTCTCCACCTGTCACGTCACCCATGGTCAGATCCTAGGCATAACTTGGCGTTCGGGGTTCCGGCTCGTGCGGACCGCAGTGCCGGAAATCCCGTCTACTGAAGCAAGGACCGAGGCGACGACGGGCACGCAGTACGGATCCGAGTGCCACTCCCGTCACGCGATGGTGCCGCCGGTGCCGATGTGATCACTGAAGGTTGCCGCGTCCGCTGCCATTCGTATCGGGGGACCCTTGGTACGAATGGTTCGTACCAAGGGTCGGCGGGCCTTCGCAACTCGACGGCGAGTTGCGAAAGCCGGGAATGCAGTCAGGGCTCGTCGGTGTCGCGGCCGGATGATCCGGTCGCGGCACTCACGAGCCCTGGGGTGGGTTTTCTGTTACAGGTGAACGGTGTTGCGCCTGGGTCTTCGAAGCGGATCGAGATAAGCGGGCGGGATGAAGTCCGGTCTCCCGTCGCCGCCCATCCGCACTTCCCAACCACCACAATGCACAAGCCGGTGATGACGCTGACACAGCAAGGTCAAGTTGTCCAGATTTGTTGGCCCGCCAAGGATCCAATACACGATATGGTGCCCGTCGCAGTGTTTGGCGTGGCTTTTACAACCGGGAAACGCGCAACCGCGGTCCCTCATGACAAGTCTTCGCCGTTGCCCGGTGGTGATGATCCGCTTGGACCGACCCAAATCCATCTGCTCACTCTCGGTCCCGAGAACAGCGGGGATGATCTTGCAGTCACAGGCGAGCATGCGCGCTTCGGCGGCGGTGATGACGCCACCGTAGTCGAGCATCGCCGTCCCGATCCCGGACTTCAGCGTCTCGTAGTCCACGGTGACCGCCACATGCACCCGGTCACCACCGTGAGTCGGGATCTCGTCGACCGTCATCGCGAGACGGACCAGATCGACCAACGCGTCGGCGTGGCGTTCCCATTGACTGCGGGTGTCGCGGCCTTCCTCTTTCGAAGAGTGCGGCTTCGCCAACGGATCCAACGCGGCCCGCAACTGGGCGTAGGCCACGTTGTCCAGCTTGCCTTTGAGCGTCGCGGAGCCGTCGCGGTGTTCCTGGAACGACAACTCCCGCTCCGGTCTCTCCGGCGGATCCTTCGGCTCCGGCCCATCGGGGTCGAGGGTGTCGAGGATCCGGTCGCCGGCTTTCTTCACCTCGACCGGGGACGCGGCACGGGCCACACCGATGAGGATCTTCTCCGCCGCCACCCGATCCTCCTCCGACACCGTCGCGGGCATCGCCGTCATCGTTTTCACGAGCACGTCTAGCTGCGCGGGAGTGAGAGCAGCGGCCAGTGCGGCGAGACCGGTCAGCGGTGCGACACCGGGGACCTCTGTCCCGTCGATGGCGTACAAGGAGTTGGTGCCGCGGGCACGGACCACGATCTGACGTGCGGCAGGCTCAGACAACCCCGTCGTATGCATCAGCCACTGCACCGCCGAGTTGTACTGATGGGTGGCCTTGATACCGTCAGTCTCGGTCTTGGTGACCACGAGCCCCAGCAGCGCGGTGTACCGGTTCATCTCCCGGGTGATCACCCGGGCGTACTCGACCAGCATCGCCGGATCAGCACGCCGGATATCGGCGGGATCAGGGAGGGTGATCGTTACGCTGGGCACTCCTTTATTCTACTACGGATCGAACGTACATTCGGAACACATTCAGGTGATGCCTATTATCGCTGAACGTGTTCATCGAATATTCAGAAACGCCGCCATAGCAACGAATTACGCCCACTCGCGTCCTGCACCCGCTCGCCGGGTCACTCACGCATACACCAGACAAACGAGCGCAGTCGCTTACCGTGATTGGCGAATCAAGAAAGGCGCCAAACGTGCGCTCAGTCCGACAAAAAATCGCTTTCACAGCTCGGATCCGACAAAACGGAACAGGCCCTCGGAGCCGCTCCGCGAACCCCGACCGGCCCCGGTCCTTGCTGCAGTAGACCGGGGCCAGCAGGAATCAAACCGCCTCCACCACCACCGCAACTCGACGGCGACTTGCGGTCTCTTGGAAACTAAGAGACCCACAAAAGCGCAAAAGTGGGAAGCCGGAGTCAAACCCCTAAAGCGGAGTCACATAGGCTCCCGAAATACCGCCGTCCACGAGGAACTGCGACGCCGTGATGAACGACGCGTCGTCGCTTGCCAGGAACGCCACGGCGGCGGCTAGTTCCTCCGGTTCCGCAAAGCGGCCGACCGGCACATGCACCAGGCGCCGGGCAGCTCGCTCGGGGTCCTTCGCGAACAGTTCCTTCAGCAGCGGCGTGTTCACCGGGCCCGGGCAGAGCGCGTTGATCCGGATGTTCTCGCGCGCGAACTGGACGCCGAGTTCCCGGCTCATCGACAGCACGCCGCCCTTGGACGCGGTGTAGGAGATCTGCGACGTCGCCGCGCCCATCACCGCGACGAACGACGCCGTGTTGATGATCGAGCCCTTGCCCTGCTTCTGCATGTGCGGGATGGCGTACTTGCAACACAGGAACACCGACGTCAGGTTCACCTGCTGGACCCGCTGCCACGCCTCGAGCCCGGTCGTCAGGATCGAGTCGTCGTCGGGCGGGGAGATGCCGGCGTTGTTGAACGCGACGTCCAGGGAGCCGAACTCGTCGACGGTGGTTTGGAACAGGGCTTTGACCTGCTCCTCGTCGGTGACGTCGGTCCGGACGTACAAACCGCCGACCTCGTCCGCGGCGACCTTGCCCGCGTCATCGGTGACGTCCGCGATGACGATCTTCGCGCCCTCGCTCGCGAGCCTGCGCGCGGAGGCGAGGCCGATTCCGCTGGCGCCGCCGGTGATCACCGCTACGCGGCCTTCGAAACGCTGCATCATTCCTCCGTTGAGATAAAGACATTTTTGGTTTCGGTGAAGGCGTCGACGGCGTCCGGGCCGAGTTCCCGGCCGAGGCCGGACTGCTTGAACCCGCCGAACGGCGTCCAGTACCGCACCGAAGAGTGCGAGTTGACCGAGAGGTTTCCGGCTTCGACCCCCCGCGAGACACGCAGCGCGCGGCCGACATCGCGGGTCCAGATCGATCCGGACAGGCCGTATTCGGTGTGGTTGGCCATCTTCACCGCGTCGGCCTCGTCCTCGAACCGCACCACGGCGACAACCGGTCCGAAGATCTCGTCCGACGCCAGCGGATCCTGAAGCCCGGACGGCGTCACGACGGTCGGCGGGAACCAGAACCCGTCACCTTCCGGCGCACTCCCGCGGAACGCGACCGGCGAGTCCGACGAGATGTACGAAGACACCTTCTGCTTGTGCTGCGCGGAAATCAGCGGGCCCATCTCGGTGGCTTCCAACCCGGGGTCGCCGACTACGACGCCCTTGACCGCGGGTTCGAGCAACTCCATGAACTTGTCGTAAGCCGATGCCTGCACCAGGATCAGAGACCGCGCGCAGCAGTCCTGCCCGGCGTTGTCGAACACGCCGTATGGCGCCCTCGCGGCGGCTTTCTCCAGATCGGCGTCCGCGAACACGATATTCGCGTTCTTCCCGCCGAGTTCGAGCGTCACCCGCTTCACCTGCGCGGCGCAGCCTGCCATGATCTGCTTACCGACCTCGGTCGAGCCGGTGAAGACGACCTTGCGCACCGCCGGGTTGTCGACAAACCGCTGCCCGACAACGGATCCCTTGCCCGGAAGCACCTGGAACACGTCCTCGGGAATCCCCGCTTCGCGTGCCAACTCCCCAAGCCGGATGGCCGTCAGCGGCGTCAACTCGGCCGGTTTGAGGACGACGGTGTTCCCGGCGGCGAGCGCGGGCGCGAAACCCCAGCCCGCGATCGGCATCGGGAAGTTCCACGGCACGATCACGCTGACCACGCCGAGCGGTTCGGCGAACGTCAGGTTCACCCCGCCCGGCACCGGGATCTGCTTGCCGATCAGGCGTTCCGGCGACGCCGAGTAGTAGTTCAGCACGTCGCGGACGTTGCCGGCTTCCCAGCGCGCATTGCCGATGGTGTGCCCGGAGTTGGTGACTTCGAGCTGCGCGAGGTTCTCGATATCGCCTTCCACCGCGTCCGCGAACCGCCGCAGCAGCCGCGCGCGGTCGCCGGGCGACACCGCGCGCCACGCGGGGAATGCGGCCCGCGCCCGCGCTATCGCGGTGTCGGTCTCTTCGGCGGAAGTCAGCGCGACCGACCTCACCACCTCCTCGGTGGCGGGATTGATCACGGCGAAACTGGTCATGAGCTGCCTTTCCTCTGTGCGGCCGCGGCCACCAATGCGGCGAAGAGCCGCCGGTCGTCATTGTCCTGCTCGGGGTGCCATTGGACGCCGAGGACGAACGCGTCGCCCGGCATCTCGATGGCTTCGATCTGGCCGTCGCCCGACCAGCCGACGGCGTTGAGCCCGTCGCCCAGCTTGTCTACGGCCTGGTGGTGGTAGCAGTGGCATTTCGTGACGGCGCCGAGGATCGACGCCGCTCGGCTGCCCTGTTCGAGGCGAACGCTGGTGGCGCCGAAAACCGCGCGAGCCGGCTGGTGCTCGGCACTGCCGGCGGACTCCGGCAGATGCTGGCTCAGTGTTCCGCCGAGGGCGACGTTGAGCACCTGCATCCCCCGGCAGACGCCCAGCACCGGGATTCCGGCGCCAAGCGCGCCGTCGAGCAACGCGAACTCGAACGTGTCACGAGCGGGCCGCGTGTACGTCGTCTCGTGCGGTTCCTGGCCGTAGCGTGACGGGTCGACGTCGGCGCCACCGGTCAGCCCCAGACCGTCCACAACAGATAGTAACTCGGCGTAGCCGTCACTGGCGGGCGGAAGCAGCACGGGGACACCCCCGGCCCGCACGATCCCGTCGACGTACACGCCGTGCAGCACGGCCGCCTCGACGTCCCAGACCCCGAAACGCGTCGGTTCGAGGTAGGTCGTGAGGCCGATCAGCGGCTTAAAGCCGTTCGAAACCACGGATCCGCTCCCAATCGGTGACGGCGGCTTCGTACGCCGAGAGCTCGATACGTGCCGCGTTGAGATAGTGGTCGATCACGTCGTCGCCGAACGCGGCGCGGGCGAGCTCGCTCTCCCCCAGCAGCGTTGCGGATTCACGCAGCGTAGTCGGTACGGTCGGCTTCTCGCCGCTCTCACCCGCCGCGTAGGCATTGCCGGACAGCTCCGGTTCGAGTGGCAGCTCGTTGTCGACGCCGTGAAGACCGGCCGCGATCAGCGCGGCGACGGCCAGGTACGGGTTGACGTCGCCGCCCGGCACCCGGTTCTCGAACCGCAGCGACTGACCGTGCCCCACGACTCGCAGGGCGCACGTGCGGTTGTCACTGCCCCACGCGACCGTGGTCGGCGCGAAACTGCCGGGCACGAAACGCTTGTAGGAGTTGATGTTCGGCGCGAGGAAGTACGTCAGCTCACGCAGTCCGGCGAGTTGGCCGGCGAGGAAGTGCTCCATCAGCGGCGAGAACCCGCCGGGGCCGTCACCGGCGAACGCGGGCTCGCCCTCGGTCGTCCGCAGGCTCAGGTGGATATGGCATGAGTTGCCCTCTCGCTCGTTGTACTTCGCCATGAACGTGAGGCTCTTGCCTTCGAGCGCGGCGATTTCCTTCGCGCCGTTCTTGTAGATGCCATGGTTGTCGCAGGTCGCGAGCGCGCGGTCGTACTTGAACGCGATCTCGTGCTGGCCGGGGTTGCACTCGCCCTTGGCCGACTCGACGTAGAGCCCGGCGCCGGTCATGTCGTTGCGGATGCGGCGAAGCAGCGGCTCGAGCCGCGCGGTACCGAGCATCGAGTAGTCGACGTTGTACTGGTTCGACGGCCGCAAACCGTGGTACGCCTTGTCCCACGCGGCTTCGTAGGTGTCGTCGAAGACGATGAACTCCAGCTCGGTGCCGACGTACGCCTCAAGACCGCGTTCGGCGAGCCTGTCGAGCTGCTTGCGCAGGATCTGGCGGGGCGACACCGGAACCGCGCCGCCCTCGACCCATTCGATATCGGCCAGCACCAGGGCGGTGCCCTCCTGCCAGGGCACGAGACGCAGGGTGTCGAAGTCGGGCCGCAGCACGAAGTCGCCGTAGCCGCGCTCCCAGGACGACATCTCGTACCCGTCGACGGTGTTCATGTCGACGTCGACGGCGAGCAGGTAGTTGCAGGCTTCCGTGGCGTTCGGCACGACCTCGTTGAGGAAGTACTCGGCGGCACACCGCTTGCCCTGGAGCCTGCCCTGCATATCGGTGATCGCGACCAGGACCGTGTCGATCGTCCCGTCCTCGATCAGCTCTTTCAGCCTGTCCAGGGTGAGCATGCTTCTCTTGCTTCCCACAGCCGTCACTCCTCGCAAGCAAGTTAAAGGACCAAAATAGAACCTTTAGACGCACTTCCTACCGCCCGGCGCTCTCCACGTCAACGCCAGCCCGATTCTCGACTACTCTGCGGAAGATGGCAGCGGACATCGTCGACGCCTGGATGCAGCATCCGAACGCCCGGTTCATGGCCGAGCCCTGGCTCGACACCGTGTTGCGGTGGACCGGGCAGACGCGCCAGACCGCGCGGGTCGTGGACACCCTGGCCGCGATGGACGAGGCCGGCGTCGGGATGGGCCTGCTATCGGCGTGGCACGGTCCGAGCGGCGTCCTCATCTCCAACAACGAGGTCGCCGAGCTCGTCCAGGCACATCCCGACCGGTTCGCCGGTGTCGCGACCGTCGACCTCGACGACCCGATGGGCGCCGTCCGGGAGATCCGCCGCTGCGTACGCGACCTGGGATTCGTCGCCGTGCGCGTGGTGCCCTGGCTGTGGAACCGGCCACCCAACGACCGCCGCTACTACCCCATCTACGTCGCCTGTGTCGAGCAAGACGTCCCGTTCTGCACGCAGATCGGGCACACCGGGCCGCTGTGCCCGTCCGAGCCCGGGAGGCCGATACCGTACCTGGATGAGGTCCTGCTCGACTTCCCCGAGCTCGTCGTGATCGGCGGGCACGTCGGCTACCCGTGGCTGCCCGAAGTGCTCTCGCTCGCCACGAAGTACCCGAACTTCCACATCGACACCTCCGCCTACGCGGTGCACCGCCTACCCGCCGAGCTCGTCGAGTTCATGCGCGGACGCGGCCGCTCGCGGGTCCTGTTCGGCAGCAACTACCCGATGGTGTCCCCTGGTCGCTGCCTCAGGCGCCTCGACGAGCTGGGCCTGGACCCCGAAGCCGCCGAACTCTTCCTCGGAGGTAACGCCAGACGGCTGTTTCGGACGCTCTGAGCTGTACAAATGCGCCGATCGGAGGACCATGGGATGGTCTACCGCGGCTGTTTGCTGATAAGACACTGTGAATCCCTCCGGATCGGGACGATTCGCCCCTGCCCGTACGTTGGACAGGTCAAGAGAGGTGAGACGAATGACCACAGCCTTCACACAGACCGCATTCACTCAAGGACAGGCCAGGCCGCAGCTGCCGACACTGCCCCAGGGGTGGCCCATCGGGTCCTACGACTCTTACGAGGGCGCCCAGCGGGCGGTCGACCACCTCGCGGGCACCGACTTCCCGGTCACGGACGTCACCATCGTCGGCGTGGAGCCGATGCTCGTCGAGCGCATCGCGGGCAAGCTCAGCTGGAACAAGGTGCTGACCAGCTCGGCGATGTCCGGCGCCTGGTTCGGGCTGTTCCTCGGCCTGATGCTGACGTTCTTCACGCCGAACGCGGGGTTGCTGCCGATCGGCATCGGGCTGGTCGCGGGTATCGCGTTCAACCTGCTGTTCGGGGCGCTCGGGTACGCGTCGAAGAAGGGCGCGCGCAGCTTCATCTCGCAGAGCCAGCTGGTCGCGCGTCGGTATGACGTGCTGTCCCAGCCGCGCAACGCCGAGAAGGGCCGCGAGCTGCTCGCCAACCTCGCCGCGAAGAGCGCCTTCCAGTAAACGGCTCCCTCAGGTGCCGCTGGAGACGGTGGCACGATCGAGGGATTCCCGGTCCGGGGTGACGGCCGGCCTGCTGCCCGCGCGCAGCAGGCCGCGCCACCGCCGGACGTCATGCCGGGCGGGATGGGTCTGCCCGAGGAACTCCCGCAGGATCTCGAGGAACCGCTTCGGATCGCTGCGATGGGGAAAGTGCCCGGCCCCGGCGAAGACTTCGAGCCTGCTGCTCGGCATCGCCTGGTGTGCCAGCACCGCGTGCGCACTCGGCACGACATGGTCGCGAGTGCCCCACACCAGCATCGTCGGAATTCCCTCGGTGAGGTAGCACCGGTCCAGCATGTTCACCACCTGCCCGCGCCAGTCGACCACCGACCGCAGCGTCCGCAGGAATGCCTGCCGCGAACTCGACTCCACCAGCCGCGCGTACTTCGCGATGACGTAGTCCATGTCCGGCCCGAGCCCGATACCACCGGTCGCGCGCAGCAGGTCGCTGAAGCCGCGCAACGCGAGCCGTGCAGGCGCGCTCCCGATCAACGGCAGCAGCAAGCCCGCGCCCGGTGCGGCGGCGAGTCGCAGCAACGGGTGCACCTCGGTCGAAATCCCGCCCGACCCGACGAGCACGAGTCGTTCGCACAGCTGGGGAAACTGGTACGCGAATTGCATCGCGACCCCGCCGCCGAGCGAATGCCCGACCACGCTCACCTTCTCGATGTCCAGTGTCGCCAGCAGATCCCGCATCCCGCACGCGTAGGCGGCCACGGAGTAGTCGGCGCGGGGCTTCGCGGAGCCGCCGTGGCCGAGCAGGTCCGGCGCGATCACGGTGAACTCACCGGTCAACGATGCGAGCACGTCCAGCCAGGTCGACGAGTCGTCACCGATGCCGTGGATGAACAGGACCGCCGGCCCGCGCCCGGCCATCCGGTACGCGCGCTCGTACCCGTGCACCACGGTGGTGCGCAGGCTCAGGGTGTCGGCTTCGAGACCGGTCAGGGTCGCGCCGCCGTTCTCCGGTGATGGCACCCACCCAGGACACCAGCCACAGGTTCGAGGGAGGTTTCGGGCCTGTTTCGTTCTCAGACTCCGGGTGACCACAGTCCTGGACCGGAGGTCAGCCGTGGGGGAGCCGCCCCGACCTCGGCTCCCCCACGACTCCGCGCCATCTAGCCGGGGGGCTTGATGGAAGTTGTCGACTTCGGTGCGTCCGGCGTCGGGCTCGGTGACGCGGTGCCCGACGGGGTCGGGCTGGCGGTCGGGCTCGCCGAGGGGGTCGGCGTCGGCGTGGACGTCGGGATCACCGCGGCGAACGGTGCGTTCACCTGGTCGTGGCAGCCGCGATTGGCGCCGTACGGACCATTCCCGGCGTACGAACCGGCTGTGTACGGGCCGCTTTTGTAGTTGCCGTAGCCGTCATACCAGCCGCCGCTGTATGCGTTGTCGGAATTCGGCCCGGCGTTGGGGCGCGGGAACCTGTTGTCCTCACCGGTTTTCGAGAAGCCGCCGCCGGCCGTGTCGCAGGTGTACCTCGGCAGGTTGAGCGGACGGCCCTTGTCGTCGAAGAGATAGACGTCCTTCAGCGGTTTGCCCTGCGCGTCGAACGCGTAGACGTTGTCAACGGGGTCGCCGCCGTAAGTCAACGCCGGGCTGCCGTCGACGGCCGTCACCGGCGAGTAGGAAACGGGGCTGCTGTTGCCGTTGTGACCGATCGCGTCGACGAAGTAGCTCGCCATGCCCACCCCGCTGCCGACCACGATGGCCGCGACCGGAACGTGCAGCCACAACCAGCGGCGCTCGATCTTGAGCCGCGCGGCGGTGGCCACCACGGCCGCTGCGACCGCGGTGAGCAGCAACAACGCCACCAGGCCATCAGTAGTGCGCCGCAAGAACAGCGCCAACCCGAGCCCGACGAACACCACCGCGCACACCAGCGGCCACGCGGGCAAGAGCGACCGGAGGTACCGCAGCAATCGGTTGTCCTGAGCGAAGAGGGAACGGATTTTCCGCACTTCCGGCAGCCCTGTGATCCCGGCAGTGCCACGGCTGAGGACGTACCAGGCGCTCAACAGCACCGGAATCCCCAGCGGTACGGCGGCGAGGATCAGGCCGTCGGGTTGCATGTCGTTCGCGGCCCCGATGGCGAAAAGCCCCATCAGGAATGCGCAGACGATGACGGACCACAACGCGAGCCGAGGTGCCAGTCTGTGCTCGGAACTCTTCACCGATGCCACCGATTCGGCCCGAGGCGGGTACTCGCCGGCCGCGCGCAGCTCCGCCGCGTAAGCCTCGGGAGTGCCGAGCTGGGCGATCAGCGCGTCGACGCGGGCTTCCGTGCCCAGTTCGGCCACGATCTCGGCCAGGTGGGGCCGGACGTCGTCGAGGACCTCCTCGAGTTCGGCCGGGGGAAGGTCGTCCAGTGCGTTCCTGACCCTCGCGAGGTAGACCCGCACCGGGGTGGAGCTCTCCGTACTCATGCTGCTGCCTCTCCCACCAGAGCGTTCATTGTCGAGGCGAAGTTCTGCCAGGTCTTCGCGGATTCCGCGAGACGCTCGCCCCCCGGCTCGTTCAAGCTGTAGTACTTGCGGTGCGGTCCTTCTTCGCTGGGCACGACGTAGGACGTCAGCAACCCGGCCTTGTACAACCGCCGCAACGTGCCGTACACCGACGCATCGCCTACTTCCTCGAGCCCCGCATGTCTCAGGCGACGCAGGACGTCGTACCCGTAGCCGTCTTCTTCGCGGAGTACCGCGAGGACGGCGAGATCGAGCACACCCTTGAGTAGCTGACTGATCTCCACTTACCCTCCGCTCTTACGCGGTGAACGCTACCACGCAATGCGCACTACCGCGCACGGCGTTAGGCCGTGGCGTGTCGCGGTTGTAGCCGCCGCAACTCGCCGTCGAGTTGCTCTACTAGAGGCCTCGCGGGCGGGGTTGGCAGCGGGGGCACGAGAAGGACGAGCGGTTCATGAAGGGGTCACGGCGGATCGGGGTGCCGCAGCGGCCGCAGGGCAGGCCTTCTTGGCCGTACGCGTCGAGCGAGCGGTCGAAGTAGCCGGATTGGCCGTTTACGTTGACGTATAACGCATCGAACGACGTGCCGCCCGCAAGCAGGGCCTCGTTCATGACGTCTGTCGCGGCGGCGATGAGTTTCGCGCCCTGGGCGTTGGTCAGCTTGTCGGTGGGCCGGGCCCAGTGCAGCTTGGACCGCCACAGCGACTCGTCGGCGTAGATATTGCCGACCCCGGAGACCAGCGTCTGATCGAGCAGGGCCCGTTTGACCTCGGTGCGCCGCGAACGCAGGGCGCGGACGGCGGCCTTCGGGTCGAACGCCGGGTCCATCGGGTCCCGCGCGATATGCGCGATGGTACTGGGCAGCGAAGCGCCGTCGACCTCGACCAGGTCCGCGAGCGCGAGCCCGCCGAACGTGCGCTGGTCGACGAAACGAAGCTCCGGGCCGTCACCGGCGAACCGGACGCGCACCCTGAGGTGCTTCTCGTCGGGGGTGCCTTCGGGCTGGACGAGCATCTGCCCGCTCATCCCGAGATGCGCGAGCACGGCTTCGCCGTCGGACAGCTCCAGCCACAGGTACTTACCGCGTCGACGTGCGGCGAGGATCCGGGCGCCGGCGAGCCTGCCGGTGAAATCGTCCGCGCCGAGGGTGTGCCGCCGGATGGCCCGGTCGTGCAGGACCTCGACCTTGGCGATCTCCCGGCCCGCGACGTGGGCCTGCAGGCCCAGCCGGACGACCTCGACCTCGGGAAGTTCGGGCATAACGCGTTCAGCCTCGCCTCTGAAGAGAGAGCGGACGCGCTCTCAGGACTGCGCGTCGTTGCCCAATTCCGCCGACAGCGAGCGCCAGGCCGTCTCGGCGGCCTTCTGCTCGGCTTCCTTCTTCGTGGTGCCCTCACCGTGACCGAGGTCGCGATGGGCGACGAACACCGTGGCCGAGAACTCCTTGCGGTGGTCCGGGCCGGTGTCCTCGACCTTGTACTCGGGAACACCGAAGCCCGAAGAAGCGGTGAGCTCCTGCAGGCTGGTCTTCCAGTCGAGACCGGCTCCGCGCAGCGGCGCCTCGACGAGCAACTCGTCGAACAGGTGATGCACCAGTTTGCGGGCGATATCGATGCCGTGCGCCAGATACGCGGCACCGATCACGGCTTCGAGACCGTCGGCGAGGATGCTCGCCTTGTCCCGGCCGCCGGTGAGTTCCTCACCCTTGCCCAGCAGCAGGTGCGCGCCTAGCCCGCCCTCACCGAGACCTCGCGCGACCCGTGCCAGTGCGTGCATGTTGACCACGCTGGCGCGCAATTTCGCGAGCGAACCCTCGGCGAGTTCGGGATGGCTGTTGTACAGATGGTCGGTGACGACCAGACCCAATACCGCATCGCCGAGAAACTCGAGACGCTCGTTGGGCGGAAGCCCACCGTTCTCATAAGCATAAGAACGGTGGGTCAGCGCGAGCGTCAACAACTCGTCATCAAAGGTGATGTCGAGTGCTTCGAGCAGCGAAGCGGGATCGGAGGCCGGTCCCACAGGCGACTTGCCCCCCATGTCAGTCAGCGGTCTCAGGCTGGCTCAACGACCTGACGGCCGTTGTGCTGACCGCAGGTGGGGCAGGCGATGTGCTGGAGCTTGGGCTGCTTGCAGGCGCGGTTGGAGCAGGGCACCAGCTGAACCGGAGCCGCCTTCCACTGGCTGCGGCGCGCGCGGGTGTTGGATCGCGACATCTTCCGCTTCGGGACGGCCACGAGTAGATCTCCCTCATCACAGTGTGCTCACTTGCGCGAGCCGACATTTCTTCGCTGGATCGAGCTGGTGCTCGTCAGGCTTGCTTTCCGGGGCCGCTTGCCGGATCTTCACTCGACGGCGTTTCATCGAAACGCTCGACCAGCGCGGCCCACCGAGGATCTATCTTCTCATGCCCGTGTCCGGGCTCGAGATCGGCCCACTTCACACCGCATTCGACGCAGAGGCCCTGGCAGTCTTCCTCGCACAACGGCACCAGCGGCATGGCCAGTACCAGCGCGTCGCACACCAGCGATTCGAGCTCGATCCGGTTGTCGACCAGGCGGGAGATCTCGTCCTCGTCGGTGGTGGCCTCGGTGGTGGAGCCGGGGTACGCGTATAGCTCGGTGAAGTCGACGTCGATGTCCTCGTCGATCGGGTCGAGGCAGCGCGAGCAGTTGCCGGTGGCCGTCACCGAGGCGGTGCCGGTGAGCAGCACGCCCTCGACCACGGACTCGATCAGGAGGTCGAGCTCGATCTCGGTGCCCTTGGGCAGGACGATGACGTCCGGCACGCCGAGTGCGGTGTCGAGAGGGACGGAACGGTGGACGGAGCGGCTCAGGCCGGCATGCCGGGCGAGCTCGCGGGTATCGAGCACCCAGGGGCTGCGGAGGTCTACACGCGGGGGCCTGGGCGGCGGAAGTTTTTCTTCAGACATGTCGCCCATCAGGGTACGCGACCCTCACCAGCGCCTCCACGCCAGTTCAGGGCTCGTGAGTGTTGCGGCCGCCTAGAAGCGGCCTAAACGCTCACGAGCCCGTCAGCCCTGGTAGTCGTAGAGGGCGGTCGAGCGGTTGCCGCCGAGGTTCGCCGGGGCCCGCAGGTGGTTGCGGCCCGAATCGACCGTGCGCAGGGTGGTCGCGAGCAGCTCCGAGAACTCGGCGAGCTTGCCGTCGACGTAGGCGTCGCACTCGACGCGCTGCCTGTCCGCCTCGGCGTGCGCCTCGTCGACGATCCTCGCGGACTCGGCGTGCGCGGCCTGCACGACCTCGGTCTGGGAAACCATCCTGGCCTGCTCGTTGCGGCCCTCGTCGAGAGCGCGGTCGTAAGCGTCGCGGCCGGCCTGGATCATGCGCTCGGCCTCGGCGCGAGAGCGGTCGGTGAGGTTCTGGAACTCGGCCTGCCCCGCCGCGACCATGCGCTCGGCCTCGGCGTGCGCGTCAGCCATCATCTGCTCGGCGCGGGCCTGGGCGTCGCCCAGGATCCGGTCCGCTTCGCCGGCCGCGCCGGACACGGTGGCCTGGGCCTCGGCGTTGGCGTCGCCGACCGTGGCGTCGGCCTCGGAGCGAGCGGAGTGGATCATCTGGTCGCGCTTGTCGAGCACGTCCTGCGCGTCGTCGACCTCGCCGGGCAGCGCGTCGCGGACGTCGTCGAGTAACTCGAGCAGATCACCGCGCGGGACGACACAGCTCGACGTCATCGGCACACCGCGTGCCTCTTCGACAATCGTGACGAGCTCGTCGAGAGCCTCGAATACCCGGTACACGGCCACTCCCTAAGGCAAGCAATCCCCGTTTCGCTGAGTCCAGTTTGCCCGCTGGATCACCCGAACCGGTGGACGAACACGGCACCGGGCGTGTCCTGGTGATCACGCCACCGCGGAAACACGCCCGGTACTGCCGTTACTTCAGGACGAACCCCGGATCGGTCACCAGCCCGATCAGCTGCTGCTCGGTCAGCGGGTACCGCGGGCGGGACTCTTTCGGGTTGCCGTCCGCATCGGTGAAGCCGTACTTCATGGCCAGCGTCGCGGTCAGGAACTCGCCGTCGATGGCGCTGACCACGCTTCCGTCGTTGCGGTAATGCAGGGCGTCGAGTTCGTCGATCTTCGACACCCTGCCGGACGGCCCTGGCGACCCCGACTCCATCAGCACGACCGTGCTGCCGTCGGGCTGGCGGAGGTTGTCACACCGCAGCGGCTTGCCGTCCGGTCCGAGCTGGGGGTCGGCGGGGTGGGCCGGGCACCAGGACTTCAGCGGTTTCATCGACACCTTG
The DNA here is from genome assembly GCF_025464955.1 of Amycolatopsis sp. Taxonomy (GTDB): domain Bacteria; phylum Actinomycetota; class Actinomycetes; order Mycobacteriales; family Pseudonocardiaceae; genus Amycolatopsis. The sequence continues at coordinate 25,287 of NZ_JAODNM010000140.1, forward strand.
CTGCCCGCGGCCCCACTGATGGTGAAGGTGAAGTACGCGGGTCCGGCCGAGTCCTGAAAGGTCACCGCACCGGTCGTCATGTCGGGTGCGTCCCCAGGGGGGAACGCGGGCGCCTGGATGTCCTTCGCCCCCGGCACCAAGCTCGGCAGCACCTTCAGCAGATGCTGCCTGGCGACCTCCCGCTGCGCGGTTCCCGGGTCGGCCGGGGCCGGCGAAGTGGTGCTCACCGGAGCTTGGCCGACCGGAGCCTGCTTCGGCGCGGACAGCCTGGGGACGACCACGGCCACCGCACCGATCACCGCCAGCGTGGTCAGTCCGGCACCGACGGCCATCCGGCGGGTTTGGATCCGCTTCGCCGCCTTCGTCGCGACGTCGTCGGGGTCGAACCCCAGCGGGCGCGGCACCGTGGCCAGCCCGCCCAGTTCCGCGATCAACTGCTTGTCGTCCACTACCTGCTCCTCTCGACGGGAAGCAGACCGGCTTCCCGTCGCGTCACGGCCGCACGCAGGGTTTCGAGACCCCGTGCGGCCTGGCTCTTGACGGTCCCTTCGGAACAGCGCAGCGCGGCGGCGGTGTCCGCGACGGAAAGATCCGCGCAGTAGCGGAGCACCACGGCCGCACGCTGTTTCGCTGGAACTTCGGCGAGGGCGAGACGAAGAGGTTCCGAGATCCCGGCGACAGCCGAGGGATCGGCGCGAACGTCCGGCTGTTCGGGCACGACGCCGTCGCGGTTTTCCTTCCGCCGCCACGGCCGTCGCTGCTCGTCGAGCCAGCAGCGCAGCAGAACCTGTCTCGAGTAGTTGTCGACGGGCCCGTTCCGGCTGACCTTCGGCCAGACCCGGTAGAGCTTGATGAGCGCGGTCTGGACCAGGTCCTCCGCGAGATGCCAGTCGCCGCACAGGAGGTACGCCGTCCTTCTTAGCGTCAACGACCTGTGCCTGGCGAACTCCCTGAAGCTCGCATCGTCCCCAGTCCTCATCCGTGCCTCCTCGACCGTGTTCCGATGTAGCTCACGGATGAGGAGGCACGGGAGGTTGCACGGATCAGCTGGTGAGGTCGATGGCCTTGAACGTGACGAACTTGTCCGGGGTGTAGAAGAGCTCGCCGCCCTTGCCGGAGATCACGCGGTCGGACGTGCCGACCGGGAACAGCTCGTAGTAGTTCGCGGCACAGGCCGGGATGACGCCTTCGCGGTTCTGGTAGACCGCGCCGGAGGCACCCGCCTGGACGTCGCTGACCACGGACTGCGCCGCGGACGACAGCGTCGAGAGACCGACCTGGGTCAGCCCGGAGGTATCACCGCACTGCTTGGTCCCGCCACCGCCACCGCCGCCACCGCTGACGTCGATCACGGAGAACGTCTTGTAGTGGTCACCGGTGTAGAAGAACTCGCCGGCCTTGCCCGTGATGATGCGGCGGGTGCCGCGGTTCGACGCGCCGGGCGTCGGCACCGTGTACTCGTGGTAGTACGCCGAGGCGCAGGACGGGAGGATCTGCTCGACGTTGGTGAACACGACGCCGTCGTTCTTCGGGTACGGGAACGGCCCGCCCTGCAGGATGAGGTTGTACGTCGTGGTCGCCTGCGCCGGGAGGCTCGACAGCGCGGCGTGGTTGAACCCGGAAACGTCCCCACACGAGTTCTGCGCGGGAGCTGACGGGGCTGCCGGAGCCGCGGGGGCGGCCGGCGAGGCTTCGGCGAGACCCACTCCGCCGAAGAAGGTCATGACAAGGGCAAGCAGGAGGGCGGCTACTCGCGATCGTTTGTTGTTGGTCATTTTCGGACCGTAACCCGATCGGATGATCGTGAGGAGGCTCACGAGTTAACACTTGTTGCTGCGGCCAAATGCCCTACGAACGTATGCGGCCGATCGGGCTAATCGCGCCTGGAGAGCCGTTCGGTGAGCCTCTTGAAGACCGCCTGCGGGACGAGGTGTTCGATGTTCCCGCCGAACGTCGCGACCTCTTTGACCAGCGAACTGGACACGAAGCCATAAGTCGGGTTGTTCGCCATCAACAGGGTTTCGATCCCGGACAGCTCGCGGTTCATCTGGGCCATCTGCAGCTCGTAGTCGAAGTCGCTGACCGAGCGCAGGCCCTTGGCGATGGCGATGATGTCGTTCTGCCGGCAGTAGTCGACGAGCAGGCCGTGCCAGGAGTCGACCCGGACGCCGGGCAGGTCCGAGGTGGTCTCCCGGAGGATCTCCATCCGCTCTTCGATGGAGAACAGGCCCTTTTTGCTCTTGTTGACCATGACCGTGACCACGACCTCGTCGAAGAGGTGGGAGGCCCGCTCGATGATGTCGAGGTGGCCGTTGGTCGCTGGATCATAAGAACCGGGACAGACCGCACGCCGCATGCGCGGACGCTACCAAGGCGGGAGGCCCCGCGCGCGTTCGTGACAGGAGCGTCACACAGTCCCGATGAATTCCGCCCAGTGCAGGGCGGTATCGCCGTAGCGCTTGACGCGGATCGGCGCGAAACCGGACGGATAGTCGGGCTCGCCGTCGCGGGTGGCGCGCTCGATGATCACCAGCGCGCCGATGGCCAGCCAACCGCCCGAAGCGAGCGAAGCGAGCACGGTGCCCAGCCCGGCGGAGTCGACGGCGTAGGGCGGGTCGGCGATCACGACGTCGTACGGCGTGCCCGCGGGTGTCGCTACTACGACCTCGACCTGGCCCGAGCGCACTGTCCCGCCGAGTCCCAGCGCGGCGACGTTGCTCTTCAGTACGTCGACAGCGCGTCTGTCCGCCTCGACGAACATCGCGTCCGACGCGCCCCTGGACAGGGCTTCCAGGCCGAGCGCGCCTGACCCTGCATAGAGGTCCAGCACACGCGAGCCGTCGAGCTCACCAGCCACTTCGAGCGCGTTGAACAGCGCCTCGCGCACGCGTTCGGACGTCGGCCGCGTGCCCTTCGGCGGCACCTTGAGCCGTCTCCCGCCGGCGGAACCGGCCACGATCCTGGTCACCGTCGCATCTTCGCAGGCCCGGCGCGGTTGTGGTGTTCGTCGGCTCTTGATGAAGGCGTCACACCCGACGCGTAGAGTCGTTCTTCGCCCTCGAAGGCGGTTGAGCATTTTAGGAGCGTTGCGTGTCCGAACCTCGGGTCAGACGGGCCGAGATCGCCATCGAGCAGACCCACGTGGACCGGGTGTACGCCCGGCTCGCCGAGTTGCGCACCCAAGCCGAAGCCATGCGCTCGAAAGGGTACGAAATCGGCATGGGGGCCGGCCGGGAAGCCATCTTCGAACAGGCGTCCATGCTCTTCGAGCGGGACATGATGGTCTTCCACGCCAACCAGACCCTGCAGACGCTCGACGCCGAGTACGAGGGCCTCGTCTTCGGACGCCTCGACCATCTCGCCACCGAAACGATCTATGTCGGCAGGCTCGGCATCCGAGACTCGGAGTTCGACAACCTCGTCACCGACTGGCGCGCGCCCGCGGCGGCGGCGTTCTACCAGGCGACAGCCGAGGAGCCGATGGAGGTGGTCCGGCGACGCGTCATCCGCTGCTCCGGGCAGAACGTGCTCGACGTCGACGACGACGTGCTCATCGCCGACGCCGTGCCCGCGGACATGCAGATCATCGGCGAAGGCGCCTTGATGGCCGCCCTCGGCCGGTCGCGCGGCGAGAAGATGCGCGACATCGTCGCCACCATCCAGAAGGAACAGGACGAGGTCATCCGGGCGCCGTGGCGCGGGGTCACCGAGATCACCGGCGGGCCGGGCACCGGGAAGACGGCCGTCGCGCTGCACCGCGCGGCATACCTGCTCTACCGCTATCGGCGTCAGCTCGGCGGCGCGGGCGTCCTCGTCGTGGGGCCGTCGGGGGTGTTCACCAGCTACATCGAGCGGGTCCTGCCGTCGATGGGTGAGACGAACGTCGAACTGCGCGCGCTCGGCGAGGTGCTCGACGGGCTTGAGGCGACGCGCCAGGACCCGGCGCCACTGGCCGCGGTCAAGGGGTCGCTGCGGATGCGGAAGGTCCTGTTGCGGGCGCTGCGGGAGACCCCGCCGGACGCGCCGAAGGACATGCGCATCGTCTACCGCGGCGAAGTCCTCAAGCTCGACGCGCGCGAGCTGGAGAAGGTGCGCCGCAAGGTGCACGGCCACGGCGGGCCGCCCAACCGGTCGCGGATCCGGGCCGCGGAGGCGTTGCTGGACACGCTGGCGGCCAAGGCGGAGCAGCACGCGAAGGAAGACGGCAAGAGTTTCGAGAAGGCCGACCTGGTCTACGAACTCGGCGAGCGGATCGAGTTCCACCGGTTCCTCGTCGAGTGGTGGCCCGTGCTGTACCCGGCGCAGATCCTGCGCTGGATGGGCGACGAGCCGCGGCTCGCGGCGGCGGCCAAGGGGCTGCTCAACCGCCACGAGATCTCGATGCTGGCCGCCTCGATGGCGGACCGGTCCAGGGGTTGGTCGGTGGCCGACATCGCGCTGCTCGACGAGCTGCGGGTGTTGATCGGGCCGGAGCCCAAGCGCCGCCGTTCGCAGGAGCCGGTCGAGGAGCACCCGTCGCGCAGCGGCAGCGGGACACACCGTCCCTCGCACTACGACGAGTACTCCCACGTCGTCGTCGACGAGTCGCAGGACCTTTCGCCGATGCAGTGGCGGATGGTCGGCAGGCGCGGCAAGTACGCGAGCTGGACCGTCGTCGGCGACCCGGTGCAGAGCTCGTGGCCGGACCCGGAGGAGGCCGCGCAGGCGCGTGACCACGCCTTCGGCACCAGCGCCGCCCGCCGCCGGTTCACGCTGCGCACGAACTACCGGAACTCGGCGGAGATCTTCGACCTGGCGGCCAAGGTCGTCGCCGGGCACGCCGAGGCGGACGACCTGCCGCACGCGGTCCGCAACACCGGGATCGGCCCCGACGTCCGCATGGTCGACGCGCTCGGGCTGGAAGGCGCGGTGCAGGCGGCGACCAAGGAGCTGATCGACAGCGTCGAGGGCACGGTCGGCGTCATCACCGCGATGGAACGGGTCACCGAGGTCGAAGGCTGGCTGGCCGGGCAGGCCGACGAGCGGCTCAAGGTCGTCGGCAGCCTCGACTCGAAGGGCCTGGAGTACGACGCCGTGGTCCTGGTGGAGCCGATGGACCTGGTCACCGAGTCCACCACCGGGCGTCGGGTGCTCTACGTCGCGCTCACCCGCGCGACCCAGCAGTTGACCGTCCTCGCCTCGAACCCGGACTGGCTGCCGCACTAGGTCACATCCGGTCACATCAGGGAAGGGTTCCGGGTTGGCGCGCGTTGTCACCGGTGTGACCTCTTTGTCTGACGTGCCGCTGTCCGTGCTCGACCTCTCGCCGATCGTGAGCGGGGGCGACGTCGGGATGGCGCTCCGCAACTCCGTCGATCTGGCGCAGTACACCGAAGGCCTGGGCTTCAACCGCTACTGGCTCGCCGAGCACCACAACATGCCCGGGATCGCCAGTTCGGCGACCGCCGTGCTGATCGGCGAGGTCGCCGCGGCGACGAAGACCATCCGCGTCGGTTCCGGCGGCGTGATGCTGCCGAACCACGCGCCGCTGGTCGTCGCGGAGCAGTTCGGCACGCTGGAGGCGTTCCACCCCGGCCGGATCGACCTCGGTATCGGCCGCGCGCCGGGCACGGACCAGCGGACGGCGCTCGCGCTCCGCGGGCCCGGTGGACTTTCGGCGGAGAACTTCCCGCAGCAGCTTGCCGAGCTGATCGGCTACTTCGAACCGGGTGAGGGGCACGCCGTGCGCGCCGCCCCGGCCGAAGGCAACAAGCCGCCGGTGTGGCTGCTCGGTTCGAGCGGCTTCAGCGCGCAGCTCGCCGGCTCGCTGGGTCTGCCGTTCTCGTTCGCGCACCACTTCAGCGCGCAGAACACGATCCCGGCGGTACAGATCTATCGGAACGCGTTCCGGCCGTCCGAGGTGCTGCAGGAGCCGTACGTGATGCTCGGCGTGTCCGTCATCGCCGCCGACACCGACGAGCGGGCCCAGTGGCTCGCCGCCCCGAGCGGGCTGACGTTCCTCAGCCTCCGCAGCGGCCGTCCGATCCCCCTGCCGACCCCGCAGCAGGCCGCGGACTACCCGTACACCGAGATGGACCGGCTGTTCATCGAGGAGCGTTTCGACAGCAACATCATCGGCTCCCCGGAAACCGTCCGCAAGGGCCTCGAAACCCTGCTGGCCGACACCGCCGCCGACGAGCTCATGATCACCACGATGGTCCACGACCACGCCGACCGCCGCCACTCGTACGACCTCGTCTCCACCCTCCGCACCGCGTAACCCGCCAACTCACGTCCACCCCCGCCCCAGTTCTTGCTGCGGTGAGCCGGAACTCGCCATCTCGGCCTCCCCACGTTCAACTCGCCGCGCTGAACGTGGGACTCGTCGTCGGTGAGTGTGGGACTCGCGGCGGAGCGCGCGGGCATAATTGGGGTGGGGGATTAATTATGGGTCGCTGGCGAAATTTGTCAGGATCGGATAAGAAATGGCGGCGGGGGCGGTAGCGGTCACCTGCCGACAAAGGCGTTCGGAAAAATTGTCACTCCCTGACAAAAAAGCCGGGGTTACCAGGCCGTAACCATCGGATAACGGCGAAGTTCTTGTTACAACTCTCCCGCAAAGTTAGCGTACCGACGAGTAATGAATGGCACGGTAACAGCCTTCCGCCATTCGGCCCAGCGGTATTGACCGAGACGGGGGAGGTCGGCGTGGGAATCAGGACCTCCGGGTCATCTTCGTTTCCGGGAGCGGCGGCACTACGGGAAACCGGGCGGTTGTACGCGCTCGGCCTCGACGTCGTCCGGTGCTTGTTCAAACGCCCGTTCCAGGCCCGTGAATTGATTCAGCAGTTCTGGTTCATCGCGAGTGTTTCGATCCTGCCGACCGCGTTGGTCGCCATTCCGTTCGGCGCCGTGATCGCGTTGCACCTCGGTTCGCTGACCACGCAGATCGGCGCGCAGTCGTTCACCGGCGCGGCGAGTGTGCTCGCGATCATCCAGCAGGCCAGCCCGATCGTGACGGCGCTGCTGATCGCCGGCGCCGGAGGTTCGGCGATGTGCGCCGACCTTGGTTCCCGCACGATCCGCGAAGAGATCGACGCGATGGAAGTGCTCGGGGTTTCCCCGGTCCAGCGCCTGATCGTGCCGCGGGTGCTGGCCGCCATGGGCGTTTCGGTGTTCCTCAACGGCATGGTCAGCGTGGTCGGCGTGCTGGGCGGCTACTTCTTCAACGTCATCATGCAACACGGCACCCCCGGCGCGTATCTGGCGAGTTTCTCCGCGCTGGCGCAGCTGCCCGATCTGTGGATCAGCGAGATCAAGGCCCTGATCTTCGGGTTCGTCGCCGCGATCGTCGCCTCCTACCGCGGCCTGAACCCCAAGGGCGGCCCGAAGGGCGTCGGGGACGCCGTCAACCAGTCGGTCGTCATCACGTTCCTGCTGCTGTTCCTGATCAACGTCGTGCTGAGCACCCTGTACCTGCAGCTCGTTCCACCGAAGGGGATGTGACCCCAGTGGTGACGACCGGCACCGGTTCCAGGGGCGAGCGCCTCCGCGGAACGATCGACAAGCAGTTCGGCTTCCTCGACTCCCTCGGCGACCAGATCCTGTTCTACCTGCGGGCACTGGCCTGGGCGCCGCGCGCGATCCGCCGGTACCTCCGCGAGATCACGCGGCTGCTCGCGGAGGTCAGCTTCGGCACCGGCGCGCTCGCCGTCATCGGCGGCACGATCGGCGTGATGGTCGGGATGACGGTGTTCACCGGCACGGTCGTCGGGCTGCAGGGGTATTCGGCGCTCAACCAGGTCGGCACCGCGGCTTTCGCCGGATTCGTCTCCGCGTATTTCAACACCCGCGAAATCGCGCCATTGGTGGCCGGACTCGCACTGTCGGCGACGGTCGGTTGCGGTTTCACCGCCCAACTCGGCGCGATGCGCATTTCCGAGGAGATCGACGCGCTCGAGGTCATGGGCATTCCGAGTATCCCCTACCTGGTCACCACCCGGATCATCGCCGGTTTCGTCGCGGTGATCCCGTTGTACGCGATCGGCCTGCTGACGTCGTATCTCGCGTCGCGGCAGGTGACGATCTGGGGGTTCGGCCAATCGGCCGGCACCTATGACCATTACTTCAGACTGTTCCTGCCACCCGGGGACGTGCTCTGGTCATTCGGCAAGGTATTGGTGTTCAGTATCGTCATCGTGCTCGCCCATTGTTATTACGGGTTCCGCGCCAGCGGCGGGCCGGCCGGTGTGGGCGTGGCCGTGGGCCGCGCCGTCCGTACCGCGATCGTCGCGATCAGCGTGCTCGACTTCTTCCTGAGCCTCGCCATCTGGGGCGCGACGACGACCGTGAAGATCGCCGGATGAAGCGCCAGGGCTTGCGCAAATGGGGTGTCCGGACGGCCGGCGTCCTGTTCCTCGTGGTGCTCACCGCGTTCGTGACGTTGTCGATCATGATCTACAACAAGGACTTCGTGGCCGAAGTGCCCGTGACGCTGAAGACCGACACGATCGGCAACCAGCTGCAGGCCGGCGGGGACGTCAAGGCGCGCGGGGTCGTCGTCGGTGAGATCCGGGGCCTCCGCAGCACTTCCGACGGCGCGGAAATCGACCTCGCGATGGAACCGGACAAGGTCCAGTGGCTGCCGACGAACGTCTCCGCACTGCTGGTCCCGAAGACGCTCTTCGGCGAGCGCTACGTCCAGTTGTCCATTCCCGAGGCGTCCAGCGCCCCGAAGCTGGCCGCGGGCGACGTCATCAACCAGGACCATTCGTCGAACGCGGTCGAGCTGGAGAAGGTGTTCGACAACCTGCTGCCCGTGTTGCAGGCCGTGCAGCCGCAGAAGCTCGCGACGACGTTGACCGCGGTCGCCGGCGCGCTGCAGGGCCGTGGCAAGCAACTGGGCGACACCATCACGCAGGCCGCCAACTACCTCGACCAGTTCAACCCCGACCTGCCGAAGCTCGACCAGGGCATGCGCGACCTCGCCACGGCCGGCAAGCTGTACGGCGACATCGCGCCGGACCTGCTCGACGCGCTCACCAGCTCGGCGGTCACCCTCGCCACCGTCAAAGAGAAGCAGGCCGACCTCGCGGCGCTGTACCCGCAGGTCACGTCGTCCGCACAGGACATCCAGACGTTCCTGAAGAACAACCAGGTCAACCTGATCGGGCTCGCCGCGGACAGCCGCGCGCCGCTGCAGGTCGCCGCGGAGTACTCCCCCAGCTTCCCGTGCACCCTCAAAGCGATGACGGCGTTGGAGCCGTCGATGGACAAGGTGCTCGGCAAGGGCACGAACGAACCGGGGCTGCACGTGGACGTCCAGGTCACGCAGTCGCGCGGGAAGTACGTGCCCGGCCGCGACGACCCGGTGTACAACGCGTCGGGCGGCCCGCGGTGCTACCCGAGCGGGGTCGTGCCGACCACCGGAACCGCGGCCGTCGCGCCGGGAAGCGACGCCCAGCCGCTGATGCCCGGCGGTGCCGGCGATCTCGGCGTCGCGAACTCGCCCCAGGAACGCGAGCTCATCGCCACCCTGACCGCGCCCGCACTCGGCGTCCCCACCAGCCAGGTTCCGGCGTGGAGCAGCGTGCTGGTCGGCCCGCTCTACCGGGGAACGCAGGTGACCGTCCGGTGAGAAACTTCGTGGGCCCGCTGATCAAGGCACTGATCTTCATCGCCGTCACCGCGCTGGCGACCACCCTGCTGGCGATCTCGATCACCAATACCGGACTGGGCGACACCGACGAGTACGGCGCGACGTTCACCGACGCCACGGCGCTGAACGTCGGTGACGACGTCCGCATCTCCGGGGTCCGCGTCGGGCAGGTCGAGTCGCTGGGGATCAGCCGGCACAGCTTTGCGCGCGTCGGGTTCTCCGTCGACCGCGGGCGCAAGCTGCCCGCCGACGTGACCGCGGTGATCAAGTACCGCAACATGGTGGGCCAGCGGTACATCGCGCTGGTCCGCGGTCCGGACACCACGGCGGTGCTCGCGCCGGGCGCCGAGATCCCGCTCGAACGCACCACGCCCGCGCTGGACCTGACCGACCTATTCAACGGCTTCAAACCACTCTTCCAGGCCCTCTCGCCCAACGACGTCAACCAGCTCTCCGGCGAGATCGTCCAGGTGCTCCAGGGCGAGGGCGGCACGGTCGAAGACCTGCTCAGCCACACCGGTTCACTCACCTCCACCCTCGCCGACCGCGACCAGGTGATCGGCAGCGTGATCACGAACCTCGACTCGGTGCTGAAGAACATCAACTCGAAGGGCGACTCGCTGTCCACGTTGATCTCGACTCTGCGCCAGCTGGTGTCCGGGCTCGCCGGCGACCGGGCATCGATCGGCGACGCCATCTCCGGCATCGCCGACCTTTCGACCGCGACCTCCGGGCTGCTCGAAGCCGCGCGGCCGCCGCTGAAGGCGAGTATCAGCGGGCTCGGCGAACTGTCGCAGAACCTGGCCACGGCTTCGCCCCAGCTCGACCAGTTCCTCAACCTGCTGCCGGAGAAGTTCAACCAGATCGGCAAGCTCGGTTCGTACGGCTCGTGGATGAACTTCTACCTGTGCAGCGCGACCCTGCGGACCACTCCCCCGCGGGGCGTCCCCGTCACCGCTGCGAGGTGCCAGCCGTGAAGTCCTTCCGTGAGCGCAACCCGTTAGTCCTCGGTGCCGTCGGCAGCGTCGTCCTCGCCGCGGTGCTCACCGCGACGTTCAACTTCGACAACCTGCCGATCGTCGGCTCGGGCACGACGTACTCCGCCGACTTCTCCGAAGCCGCCGGGCTGCAGTCCAGCGACGAGGTCCGCATCGCGGGGATCAAGGTCGGCGAGGTCGCAAGCGTGGACCTCGACGTCGACCACGTGCTGGTGAAGTTCAAGGTCAAAGACGCCTGGGTGGGCGATAAGACCTCGGTGCAGATCAAGATCAAAACGTTGCTGGGCCGCAAGTTCCTGTCGCTGAGCCCGCTCGGCGACACCGATCAGGACCCGAGGCGGACGATCCCGCTCACCCGGACGATCACGCCGTACGACGTCACCGAGGCGTTCAACGGCCTGGCTGAGACGGTCGGCGCGATCGACACCAACCAGCTCGCCGAAAGCTTCCGCGCGATCAGCGACACGTTCAAGAACTCCCCCGCGCAGATCAGGACCGCGCTCGACGGGCTGACGTCGTTGTCGAAGACGATCTCCTCCCGTGACAACGAGCTTGCGGACCTGCTCACCAACGCGCACAAGATCACCGGCACGCTCGCCGCGTCCGACGGCGACTTCGACAAGCTGATCAACGACGGGAACCAGCTGCTCACCGAGCTGGCCAACCGGCGCGACTCCATCCACCTGCTGCTGGTCGGCGCGCGGAACCTCGGCACCCAATTGACCGGGCTGGTCCACGACAACCAGGCCGCGCTCAACCCGGCACTGGCCGGCCTGAACGCCGTCACCGGGATTCTCAAGCAGCAGAACGACAATCTCGACAAAAGCCTGCAGCTCGCCGGGCCGTATTTCCGGGTGCTGAACAACAGCGCCGGCAACGGGCGCTGGGTCGACTCCTACCTGTGCGGGCTCCTGCCGGACAACCGGAAATCCTGCACCCCACCCAAGACCATCGGGAGTCCCGGATGAACACGACCCGCTCCCAGGTCCGGCTGACCCGGTTCGTCGCGGTCGCCGCCGTGCTCGCGCTGGTCGTGATCGGCGGGCTCTGGTGGATCTTCTCCGGCAGCGGCGACAAGAAGGTCACCGCGTACTTCACCCGCGCGGTCGGGGTTTATGCCGGCTCCGACGTCCGGCTGCTGGGCGTCAAGATCGGCGAGGTCGACTCCGTCACGCCACGCGGTGAGCAGGTCGAGGTCACCATGAGCTACAGCGGAAAGGTACCGGTGTCGGCGGACACGAACGTGCTCGTCGTCGCGCCGAGCGTGGTGGCCGACCGGTACGTCCAGTTCTCGAAGCTCGCCGGTTCGGGGCCGCAGCTGCAGAACGACGCTGTCGTCGACGTCGACCGCACGGGCACCCCGGTCGAACTCGACCAGCTCTACGCGAGCCTGAACAGCCTCACCAGCGCGCTCGGGCCCAACGGAGCCAACAAAAGCGGCGCGTTGTCCGAGCTGCTGAACACCGGCGCGGCGAACCTGCAGGGCAACGGCCAGGCGTTCAACCAGACGGTGGCCAACTTCGCTGACTTGGCGCGAACGTTGGCGGGTAACAAGAACGATCTTTTCGGCACGGTCGACGAGCTGCAGAAATTCACCACTATGTTGGCAGGTAACGATAACCAAGTGTCCAGCGTCAACGAGCAGCTGGCCGCGGTGACGAGCAACCTGGCACAGAACCGCACCGAGCTCGCCGGGGCTCTGAACACGCTCGGCGGTGCGCTGGCCGACATCCAGGACTTCATCAAAAACAACCGCGCGCTCATCAAGTCCAATGTAGACAATCTGGTGGTGACCACGCAGACGTTGGTCAAGCAGCGCGCGTCACTCGCGGAGACGCTTGACACCGCACCGCTGGCGGTCACCAACGTGCTCAACGCTTTCGACCCCAAGACCGGGACGCTGCAGGGTCGCGGTGACCTGCTGGACTACCTGACGCCGGGGCTGCCCCTGCCGATGACCGACCCGCCCGTCACCACCCAGGGAGGCGGACGGTGAAGCGCGCCTGGGCAGCCGCGACCGCGCTCGCCTGCTGCGCGGTCCTCACGTCGTGTTCGGGCGGGTTCAAGGGTGTCTACGACCTGCCGCTGCCCGGCGGCGCAGACCTCGGCAGTCATCCGTATCACGTGACCGTGCAGTTCGCGGACGTACTCGACCTGGTGCCGCAGGCCGCGGTGAAGGTCGGCGACGTCCCGGTCGGGCGGGTCGAGACGATCCGCCTCGGCACCGACGGCTGGACCGCGGAGACCGTGCTCGACATCAACGGCGACGTCGTCCTGCCCGCCGGCGCGACCGCCGCGCTGAGGCAATCGAGCCTGCTCGGGGAGAAGTTCATCGAGCTGGCCGCGCCCACCGACGGAACGGCCAAGGCGACGCCGGTCGCGGACGGCAACCGGCTCAAGGACGGCGCGACGATCCCGCAGGTGCGCACCAACCGCAACCCTGAGGTGGAAGAGGTCTTCGGCGCCCTGTCGCTGCTGCTCAACGGCGGCGGCATCGGGCAGCTGCAGACGATCAACCAGGAGCTGGCGAAGGTGATGACCGGCAACGAGCAGCAGATCCGCTCGTTCCTGTCCGGAGTGGACACTCTGACGTCCAATCTGGACGCACACCGCGGCGATATCACCGACGCCCTCGACGGCCTCAACCAGCTGTCGGTGACGCTCGCGAACCGGCACACCCAGATCTCCGGAGCGCTGACGGACCTGACCCCGGGCCTGCAGACGCTGGCGGATCAGCGCACCCAGCTCGTGGCGATGCTCAACTCGCTCGACCAGCTGTCAGGGGTCGCCGTCGACACCATCACCAAGAGCAAAGACGACCTGGTCGCGGACCTGAACTCGCTCGCGCCGATCCTGCAGCGGCTCGCCGACGCGGGTGACGACCTGCCGAACGCCCTGCAGATCCTGCCGACGTTCCCGTTCACCGACGCCGTATTGCCGGGGATCAAGGGCGACTACCTCAACACCTTCCTGAGTGTCACCCCGGCGTCCGGGGTGCCGCTGCCGCCGCCGGGCGAGGGCGTCCCACCGGGCGACGGGCCACCGATGCCGCTGCCGGCCTCGGGGCCGGTAACCACCCTGCCCTCCGGGACGCCTTCCGTGGCCGGAGGGAACCGCTGATGCTCACCGCGAAGATCCGCGTCCAGGTACTCGCCTTCATCGTCATCGCCTTGGTGGCCATGGCTTTCATCGGCGCGAACTACGCCGGGCTCGGAAAGGTGTTCGGCGGCCGCTACACCGTCAAGCTCGAGCTGACCGACGGCGGCGGGCTGTTCACCAACGGCGAGGTCACCTACCGCGGGGTCGCGGTCGGCCGGGTCGGGGAACTCCGGCTCACCCAGACCGGGATGGAGGCCGACCTGCTCATCGAGAGCGACGCTCCGCAGATCCCGACGAACTCTCAGGCCGTGGTGGCCAACCGGTCGGCCGTCGGCGAGCAGTACGTCGACCTGCAGCCGCGGACGAGCGCCGGTCCGTTCCTCGGCGCCGGTTCGGTGATCCCGCGCGAGTCTACGACGCTGCCGCTGCCCGTCCAGGATCTGTTGGGGAACCTGAGCGCGTTCACCGGGTCCGTCCCGACCGGCTCGCTGCGGATCGTGGTGAACGAGCTGGACGCCGGGTTGCAGGGCGCCGGACCGAACCTGCAGGTGTTGATGGACTCGGCAACGTCGTTCACGCAGACCGCGAACCAGCACCTGCCGGAGACCTCGACGCTGATCAACGACGGCGCGACCGTGCTGCGTACGCAAGTCGACTCGTCGCAGGAGTGGCGGACCTTCGCCGGCAGCGCCAAGTCGTTCGCCGCGCAGCTGTCCAGTTCGGACGGTGACCTGCGCAAGCTGATCGCGAGCACACCGGGGGCGTCCACCCAGCTGAGTGGGTTGCTGCAGGACAACACGCCGGGGCTTTCGGTACTGGTGGCGAACCTGCTCACGACGTCCGAGGTGTTCTCCGCCAGGACGGCCGGATTGCAGCAGCTGCTGGTGAACGTGCCGAAGGCGGTGGCGTCGACCTCGGCCGCGATCACCCCGGACGGCGGGCACCTGTCGCTGGTACTGAGCTTCTACGACCCGCTGCCGTGCCGTCAGGGCTACGGAAGCACGCAATACCGCGGCAGCACGGACCTCTCGCCATTGCCGTTCAACACCGCCGCGTCGTGCACGCTCCCGTATGGGGACCCGACCTCGGTGCGCGGTTCGCAGAACGCGCCGCACGCCGGTGTCCCGGACGCGGTGAAGCCGGGTGGGCTGGCCGGCCCGCTTGGCCTCGCGGATCTGCCGTCGGACTCAACAAGCCTCGAGGAGATGCTGTGGCTGGGAAAGTGAAGAACAGACACGCCCTGGCCGGAGCCATCTCGGTCCTGGCGGCCGCGGCCGTGTTCGCCGGCTGGTCGGGCTGGTCGTGGTTCCAGGCGTCGCACGACGACTCGCTGGCCTACGCGGGCGCCCGTGACGCCGCGCTGACGGCCGGGCGTGCCCAGGTGGCGGCGCTGAGCAGCCTCGACTACCACCAGGTCGACGCGGGCATCGCGAGCTGGCTGGGCGACACCACCGGCCCGCTGCACGACCAGCTCGCGGGCACCGACGACAAGACCAAGAAGGCGCTGGCCGCCGAGGGCACGGTCGCGACGGGCAAGGTGCTTGACGCCGCGATCAACGACCTCGACGAGCATGCCGGCAGCGCGAAGATGCTCGCGTCGGTCGAGATCACCATCGCGAAGACCGGTGCGGCGCCCAGTACCAAGCGCAACCGGTTCGCCGCCCAGCTGACGCGGACCGGCGCGGGCTGGAAGCTCAGCGCGCTCGACCAGGTCCCGGTGGGTGCGTCATGACGACGACCGAGGAGTTCGCGGAAACCGACGTCGCCAAAGTTACTGCGGTTGCTGAAGACGCTGCAGACGTCTCCGCCGAGGCCAAGCGGGGTGCCCGTCTCCCCTGGGTGCTCGCCGTCGTCGCACTGCTGCTGGCGGGGTTCGGCGCGTGGTTCACCCTGGAATCCGACTCGATCCGCTCGTCTGGCGCGTCGCAGAACCAGGCGCTCGTGGTTACCGGCGCGACGGCCGAAGTGAATTCGTCGATCACGCTGGCGCTGAACAGGATCTTCTCCTATTCCTATGACAAGACCGAGGTCACCGAACAAGCCGCGGCGAACGTACTGCGCGGCAAGGCGCTGGCTACCTACAATCAGCTCTTCGCCCAGGTCCGGCAAATGGCGCCGCGGCAGAAACTCGTGCTTTCCACCCGGGTCGTCAATTCGGCGGTCCAATCACTGAACGCCGATCACGCGCAACTCCTGGTATTTCTCGACCAGTCGGCGACGAGGACCGACACGAATACGACCAGCGCGGCGGCATCGCAGCTTTCGGTCACCGCGGAACGGCAGGACGGGACCTGGGTCATCACCGATCTGGCACCGCGCTGACAATTCCGCCTCAGGATTTTCGGCAAACCAGTCACTACGAGATAACCCTAGGAGAGTAAGGATGTTGTCTTCACTGCGCTCCAAAAACAGCAAGAGACGGATCGGCAGGTTGACCGCGGTCGCCGCGGCCGTCGGGATCGCCATGACCACGGTGATCGTCGCCCCGGCCTCGGCCGACGACGTAGTCCCGATCCCGGTGTCCTACAAGGTGACCGGGTCCACCACGGTCGCGAAGACCGGTAGCGCCATGACGCTGGGCCCCGGTGCGCTGAACGGGAACCTCCTCATCAACAACGACACCGGCGCGGTCGGCCTGAGCGCCGACCTGACGCTGCCGCCTGCCACCGCGAACATCTCGCTGGTGTCCGGGATCTTCAAGATCAAGGCGACGGTGACGATCACCCCGACCGCGCCGATCACCGGCTCGATCGCCAACGGCGACCTGAACACCCACGCCACGGCCACCATGGCGATCAGCGACATCTGGGTCGGCCCGCTCGTCCCGATCATCCCGCTGCCGACGGTGCCGGGCGCGTGCAAGACGGTCACCCCGATCGACCTCAACCTGACCGCCAAGAACGTCGACATCTTCGCGCCGTCGTTCCGGGTGACCGGGACGTACACCATCCCGTCCTTCAATAACTGCTTCATCGCGGACATCGCGTTGGGGGCGCTCGTTTCAGGCTCCGGCAACACGATCGCGCTGGACCTGGCCTCGAACAACAGCTGAAGACCGCGGCGGGGGGCGACCACGACGGCATCGCCCCCTGCCGTGTGCCGCGAGGTCAGGCGGGCGGTGTGCAGAACGTCGGATCTCCCGGGTTCTGGAGTACCAGGCTCTTCGAACCGCCGGCCGAGACCGCGGCGAGCGAACTGGTCGCGACCACATCGGTCTCACCGGCGAGATCGCTACCCCACCAGGCCAGCTTGCCATCCGCGAGGAGCGCGAGATTGTGATTCCAACCGGCGTCGACGGCGACCACCCCGGTGAGTCCGGGCGGGACGTTAGTCTGGCCGACATTGTCTTGTCCCCAGGCGATCACCTGGCCGTTCTTCAGCGCCAGGCTGTGGTTGAACCCCGCCGAAATCGCGCTGACGCCCGACGTGGCGGCCGTCGGCACGGTCGTCTGCCCATAGGTGTTGTCGCCCCAGGCAATGACTTTGCCGGCCTTCAGCACGAGGTTGTGGTCACCGCCCGCCGAGATCGCCGACACGCCGGAAGTAGCCGACGCGGGCACGTCGGTGCGGGAACCCCAGCTGATCACCTGGCCGTTCTGTTTGAGCGCCAGGCTGTGTTGGCCGCTGGTGGAAATGGCGGTCACCCCCGAGGCCACGGTGGCCGGGAGGTCGATCTGCCCGTTCCAGTCGTTGCCCCACGCGATGACCTTGCCGTTCTTCAGTGCGAGTTCATGGCCCCAGCCCGAAGCGATCGCGCTCACCCCGGAAGTCGCTGCGGCCGGGACTTCGGTCTCCCTGAAGTTGTTGTCGCCCCAGGCGAGCACGCTCCCGCCGTTGAGAGCGAGACCGTCGAGGGTGCCCGCCGAGATCGCCGATACGCCGGAAAAGGCAGCCGGCGGTACCGGGCCGTAGCTGCCGTCGCCCCAGCCGACGACACAGCCCGTCACCGCGGCAGCGGTCGCAGCGGTCGGCCAGAGCAATGGAGCAACCAGAACGGCGGCCGCCAGATAAGCCCCGCTACGCCGTGTCACCCGCCGATTGTCGAAATCACCGGACACGATACCCTCTTTTCTGCCGGGCGATTAATTCGATTCACCGAACCAAGATCGCAAATGGTAACCTGGCGGCACCGCACAGCGCGCCAACCATGGCATCTTTGTCATGAACCGATAAAACCCGCGCGACACTTGAGCGCCGAACCACAAAAGAACCGGTTCAGTACCCGGCCGGCACCGCGGGCGCACCCGAAGCCTTGTTACGAACACAACTCACGGGTAACCTCGTTTTCGGCAGCTGAGTCCGGCAGTCGGGGTGCGAGTTCCCCAACCTCCCACGCCTTTCGGATCAACGAATCCGCAACAGCGATTGGCTGGTCGAATTCTGCCGGAGAACACGTGGGGAATCTACTTTCGAGACGTAAACTGGATCAAAGGAGATAACAGGTATGTCCCGCAGAATCGGAAGAATTTCGACCAAGGTGGCCACCGCCACGGCGATCGCCGGAGCGGTGGCGCTGCTCGGCGCGGGCACGGCTTCGGCGAGCACGGTCACCTACCAGGCCGGGGTGCCCACCGCGGTCACCTACACCTGCACCTTCCCCGGCATCTCGGCACAGCCGGTCGCCGTCACGGCCCACCTCGACGCGCCCGACTCGGTCGCGACCGGCTCGGTCACCACGCCGGCGAACGTCGGCGGCACCGCGTCGATCTCGGCCACCGTCCACACGCTGCTGACGGCCGTCGGCTACGACGGTATTCGCGGCAAGGCGAACGTCCCGGTCACTGGTACCGGTGGCACACTGTCGAACGGCGGCGTCGCCGCGAACCTCAACGTCCCGCAGGCGATCTACCCGACCGGCGGCGGCATCACGGTCACCATCTCCCAGGACGCCGGGTCGACCATCCCGGCGTTCACCGCCGGCGCACCCGGCTCGGCCACCCTGTCACTCGGCACCCCGCTCAGCGCGGCGCTGGAGTTCCACAAGAAGTCCGCTAACACGTGGACCGCGTTCACGATGAACTGCACCCTGAAGGTGACTTCGCCGGCGCAGAACACCGCGTTCAGCCCGTCGATCACCATCACGCCGTAGTGCCGGGGCGGCGGGGTGACCAGGCGAACGGCGAGCCCGGCCACCCCGCCGCCGCGGTTCCGCTTTCCTCGCTTCGGGAGAACACTTATATGACAGGTCGCGTCAGCCGCAGCAAATCGGTGCGTGCCTTGACCGTACTGACCGCGCTCGGCTTGGTCTCGGTGTGCACCGGGGTCGGGTCGGCGGCCACCGGCGGTGACGTGAACACGGCCAAGCCGGGCGAACGCGTGTCGGCCAGGACCGTCACCGGCACTTGCGCCTTCGGCGCGGCATTGGGCTCTCAGCAGGTGTCATTGGAGACGTCTGCGGTCCTTCCACCGACGATCACCCTCGGCGCACCTACGAAGATCACTTCCTTCTCGATGAAGTTCACGCTGCCGCGAGGGGTCGTCGGACTGCTGCCCGCACCTCGCAGCAACACGACACCTCCGACGATGTCACAGTCTCCACCGCCGTCCGACACACCTTCGTCGACGGTCCTTTCCACGACTCCGGCAGGCCCTGCCGCGACTACCGCACCCAACACCGAGCCCACGGCATTGTCCGGCGGGCTCGAAGTCGACCTCGTCGCGGTGCAGAACGGCAAGCAGCAGCACATTCCCGTACCACTCACCATCGCGTCGACCGCCATTCCCGCGACCGGTGACATAGCCGTGAGAGCGACCGGCGAGGTCCCGCGGTTCGTGATGAACGCCGTCGGCGTAACGGAGTTCGCGCTCAGCGGGCCTACGCTCGCCCTGGCCTCGGGCGAGACTGCGGCCACCAATGACGGAACGCCGGCCACCCGGATCTCCTGCCCGCTCGACGCCGGCCAGAACACCGTCCTCGGCGCCGCCGCCGCAATCCCGGCCGCAAGTGGCAAGAGCGCGACCAACGCGCTCGGCGCCGACCCGCCGCCCATCGGCCCGCCCGTCGCGGTGCTCAGCATCGTCAAGGTGGTGACGAAGGCGGAAGTGGTGCGACTCGGGGCGAAGACCACCACTAAGCCGACCATGCTGCTCAACGGTCTCGTGTCGATCTACGGAGTGAACGAGGACGCCCTGATCGCGGTCGGCGGGGTGAAAGTTCCGCCGACCCAGGTCACGTTCCTCGGCTTCGGCTTCGTACCGGTCACGGCGACGGCGGAATTCCTGCCGGTGGCCGAGGGCGCCTCGCTCATCCCGTTCAGCGCGATCGTCACCAACGGAAACGCCACGTCGCATATCGAGGTGAACGCCCGGCTGAGCAACGTCGAGATCAACGGCGTCCCGCTGGACGTCGGTCCTCACTGCCGGACCGAGTCACCGGTGAAGATCGACGTCGAAGGGCCATACGACCCCTTCGGCATTGGCACCCTGAGCACGGACCCGAATTCACCGGACCCGAAGTACCGGGGCTTCGTGCTGCCCGGGTTCACCGGCTGCGGTACCACCGAACCGCTCAGCAAGATCTTCACCGGCATGTCGTCCGGCGACGGCAACCAGGCCGAAGTGGACACCGAAAACCTCTTGCCCTGCCTCGATCCCGATCACCGGGTCTGCCAACCGCCGCCTGCCACACCGGCCCGCAGGTAGACGCTCGTGGGCGTTCCGGCTGGTTACTGTTCTTCGCGGGACACCCGCACCTGGGCGTGCCGGAACACTCACGAGTCCTGGTCTCGGCCGGAGCAGTTCAGTTCGCCAGCCACTGTGCGCTCTTGCGCGGCGCCGGGAGCAGTTCCGAGATCGGGTAGGGCGACCACGTCTGCGTGGTCAGCCCGCGGACGGCGTCGGCGCGCAGGACGAGTTCCATGTCGAACCGGGTGCCGGCGTCCTGGAGCTGCTCGCCGAACGTCGCCTGCAGCTGCCGCATGCGGTACCGGACGGTCTGCGGGTGCACCTTGAGCCGCTCGGCGATGTCCAGCACGCTGCCCTGGGTTTCCAGCCACGCCCGCAACGTCTCGAGCATGCGCTCGCGCTGCTTCTCGGTCATGCCGTCGAGCGGGCCGAACAGACGAGACCGCAAGCGTTCGACGAGGTTGGTGTCAGAACTGAGCAAGAGCGTCGACAGGTGCTGATCGGACCAGATGACCCGCCGGGCCGGGATGACGCCACGTTCGGCCATCGCGAGGGTGCTGCGCGCCCATCTGAGCGAGTCGGCGGCGGACTCCAGGCCGACGAGCGGACCGACGGAGAGGCGGCATTCCGGGAATGCTGCCTGCAGGGCGGCCAGTCTGGCGCCGCTCATCTTGCCGGGCACGACCAGTCTCGGCTCGACGCCGTCGAGTTCGGCGAGGATGTCGGAATCCACCACGGCACGGCGTCGTGGATGGCCCAGCTCGCCGGGCTGGACGGCGACCGCGGTGACTTCGTCGGGCACCGGCCAACCGGTCAGCTGCGCGAGTTCGGAGATGGCTTTCGACGGCGCGGCAGGGACTTCCAGGATGAGCTGCAACAGTTTGCGCCGCCAGCTGTCCAGCGCGCCGGCGGTGCAGGCCTTGGCCTCCAGGTAGCCGTCGAGCGCCACCGACGCCAGCTCGTCCATGAAGCCGAGCATCGCGTCGGCGAGCTGGGACATCACCGCCGACGAAAGCCCGCTGCGCCTGCCGACCCGCATCATGCGTCGCCAGGAAACCCTCGCGCCGACGCGATACGCCGACTGCAGCGTGTCGAGGCTGCGACCCTCGCGCATCTCGTTCTGGCCGAGCCGGTGATGCACTTCGTGGGAGGGTTCCTTCGACACACTCGGGTCGGCGATCTGCGCCACGAACAGGGTGATCGCGTATTCGACGCCGGCCCGGATCGACTTGCCGTACGGGCCGTCGAGCGGCCGCGCGTACGCCGGAATCGACGACCGGATCTCCTCGACGATCTCGGCCGCGAGGCTGGACAGCTCGGGACGCAGAATGTCGGCGAGTTTGCGCGGCAGCGCCGCGGGCGGCGGAACTTGCTCGAGTCCGCGCTCCACCGACATCGCAGCTCCTTTGCTCCGCCCAGAGTCCGCACCGCATCGTCGCGGGGTGACACCCGACACATCGTGAAACTAGCCCGAAATGTGTCACCTCTCGCAGAAGAAACCGATTTCTTGTCACCGATGTGACAAGTTCACACACCGTCGCTGCTCGAGGATGACAACCGACCCACCAAACGCACGCACACAGTGGTACAAACGGCCGCAGGTGAGATTTCCCGGCTCGGACGACGGGAATGCTGCCGCCGTCGACCCGGTAGTGAGCTCCGGTCAGCCACCTGGCGCGCTCGGAGCCGAGGAACACGATGAGTTCGGCGGCGTCCTCGGGCGTGCCGGGCCTGCCCATGGGCACATTGAGCGCTCTTGCTGTCATCTGTGCGGGTCACGACGCGTGGGCACTCTTCCACAAAAGTGCCCTCGTTGCACACGCGCGTAACCCGCGCGCACAAGGACCGCAACTCGACGGCGAGTTGCGATCGTTGCAGACGCTCAGCACCGCAACTCGACGGCGAGTTGCGGTGGCAACTCCTGTATCGCCCTTAGCGCCCCGGAAAAGCCTCAGTGATGACCCTGGGTGCTGGTCGCGGTGATCGTGTTCACCCGGCTTCGGATGCGCCCGCCGCGTCCGGTCATCGAGTCGAACCTGGTCAGGGTTTGAGCAGCGCACCGATGGCGCGGATAACCGGTTCGAGCACGTGCAGCTCCGAACCTGTCGCGACACACTCGGTGATACCCGCGCCGATGACCTCGAAGCCTGCCAGCCCGCCGATGGCGTCGACCAGCTCGACGATGGACATCCCACCGGACTCGGGGTAGTTCATGCCGGAGAACTCGCCGGGATCGAGGACGTCGAGGTCCAAGTGCAAATACACATACTCGGCCCCGCGCAGACTGCCCGGCGCCTGGCTGACGAGTCCGCGGTCGAGCGCGTCTCGCTCCTCAGGGTCAAAAACCCTGGTACCGAACAGGACTGCGTTACTGGGCTCGAGTGGAGGACTCGCGGCGAACTCGGCATCGCCCTCGCCGAAGAGCGAACGCAGGACCATGCCGTGAAACGCGCCCGACGGCGAGCCGGCGGCGGTGTTCAGGTCCGCGTGCGCGTCGAACCACGCGACCTTGAGACCGATGCCATAACGAAAGCGGGCGACGCTGATCGGGACCAGCTCGACTCCGCAGTCTCCGCCGACCGTCAGCACAGGCCCGGCGGGTGCCTCCAGCGCGGCGAGCTGGGCGGCCCGATTCTCCAGCAGCGCCGCCCGGTTCACGACGCCGTCCACAGTGGACGACGTCGTCTTACCCTGCGGCACATGGTGCACCGGCTCCCCGAGCACCCGCCCGACGAACTCGCCGAGCGCGAGACACCCCTCCGCGAGTTCCCCCGCCCGGGGCCCGACCGCCCCCTGCCCCTGCGGCACCGCGTTGACCAGCATCTACCCAGGCTAACGGAACTGACACCCCTAGCGCCGCTCGGAACTCTAGCGGCGCTCTCCCGGGTGCAGAGATGCCCACTACTCCAGGACGAGGAGGAGATCCCCGCCTTCGACCTGCTGGACGGAGTTGATCGCGAGCCGGGACACCTTGCCGGCACCCGACGCGGTGATCGACGCTTCCATCTTCATCGCCTCGATGGTCGCGACCGTCGCCCCGGACGCCACCTGGTCGCCCTCGGCGACCTGCAGCGTGACGACGCCGGCGAACGGCGCGGCGACCTGCTTCGGGTTGGCCTTGTCGGCTTTTTCCGTCACCGGCAGGTCGGACGCGACCGAGGTGTCCCGGATCTGAATCGGCCGCAGCTGCCCGTTCAGCGAGGACATCACGGTCCGCATGCCGCGTTCGTCCGCTTCACCGATCGCCTCGAGTTCGATGATCAGCCGGACCCCTTGTTCGAGATCGACCTGGTACTCCTCGCCCGGACGCAGCCCGTAGAAGAAGTCCTTGCTCGGCAGGACACTCGTGTCCCCGAACGCCTCCCGGTGCGCCTCGAACTCCTTCGTCGGTCCGGGGAACAGCAGCCGGTTGAGCGTCTGCCTCGGCTTCTCCGCCAGCGCGTCACGGTCCTCTGTGGACAGTTCCTGCATCGGCTTGGCCGCCGCGCGGCCTTCGAGGGCCTTGGTGCGGAACGGCTCCGGCCAGCCACCGGGCGGGTCGCCGAGCTCGCCGCGCAGGAAGCCGATCACCGAGTCCGGGATGTCGAACTTGTTGGGCTCGGCCTCGAAGTCCGCCGGGGCGACCCCGGCACCGACGAGGTGCAGCGCGAGGTCACCGACGACTTTGGACGAAGGCGTGACCTTGACCAGGTGGCCGAGGATCCGGTCCGCCGCCGCGTACATCGCTTCGATGTCCTCGAACCGGTCCCCGAGTCCGAGCGCAACGGCCTGGGTGCGCAGGTTCGACAGCTGACCACCGGGGATTTCGTGCAGGTACACGCGGCCGGTCGGGGACGCGAGACCGGCCTCGAACGGCGCGTAGATCTTGCGGACGCTCTCCCAGTACGGCTCGAGGTCGCCGATGGCCTGCAGGCTGAGCCCGGTCGTCCGCTCGGAGTGGTCGGTCGCGGCCACGATCGAGGAGATCGACGGCTGTGACGTCGTCCCGGCCATGGACGACACCGCGCCGTCCACCGCGTCCGCCCCGGCCTGGATCGCCGCGAGGTAGGTCGCGAGCTGGCCGCCGGCGGTGTCGTGCGTGTGGATGTGCACGGGCAGGTCGAATTCCTTGCGCAGCGCGGTCACCAACCTCGACGCCGCGGGCGCGCGGAGCAGCCCGGCCATGTCCTTGATGGCGAGCACATGCGCGCCGGCGCCGACGATCTGCTCCGCCAGCTTGAGGTAGTAGTCGAGCGTGTACAGCTTCTCCGACGGGTCCGAAAGGTCCGATGTGTAGCACAGTGCGACTTCCGCCACCGCGCTGCCGGTCTCCCGGACGGCATCGATCGCCGGACGCATCTGCTCGACGTCGTTGAGCGCGTCGAAAATGCGGAAGATGTCGATCCCGGTCTTCGTCGCCTCCTTCACGAACGCCGTGGTGACCTCGGTCGGATAAGGCGTGTAGCCGACGGTGTTGCGGCCGCGCAGCAGCATCTGCAGCGCGATGTTCGGCACGGCCTCACGCAGCTGCGCGAGCCTGTCCCACGGGTCCTCCGCGAGGAACCGCAGTGCGACGTCGTAGGTCGCGCCACCCCAGCACTCCAGCGAAAGCAGCTGCGGCACGGTGTTCGCGACTACCGGCGCGACCGCCAGCAGGTCCTTGGTGCGGACCCGCGTCGCGAGCAGCGACTGGTGCGCGTCGCGGAACGTCGTGTCGGTGACGCCGATGGTCGGCGACTCCCGCAGCCAGCGCGCGAAGCCCTCCGGGCCCAGCTCGTCGAGCTTCTGCTTCGACCCGGCCGCCGGCTCCGCGTTCTTCGCCAGCGCCGGCAGCTTGTTCTTCGGGTCGATCGACCGCGGCCGCTCGCCGTTGGGCCGGTTCACCGTGACATCAGCGAGGTAGGTCAGCAACCGTGTCCCGCGGTCGGCGGAGTGCCGGGCGGTGAGCAGGTGCGGTCGCTCCTCGATGAACGACGTCGTCACCCGGCCTTCGCGGAAGTCCGGGTCGTCGAGGACGGCCTGCAGGAACGGGATGTTCGTCGACACCCCGCGGATGCGGAACTCGGCGACGGCGCGGCGCGCGCGGCCGACGGCGGTCTTGAAGTCGCGGCCGCGGCAGGTCAGCTTGACCAGCATCGAGTCGAAGTGCGCGCTGATCTCGGTACCGGCGAACGCCGTGCCGCCGTCGAGCCGGATCCCGGAGCCACCCGGCGAGCGGTACGCGCTGATCACGCCGGTGTCGGGCCGGAAGCCGTTGGCCGGGTCCTCGGTGGTGATGCGGCACTGCAGCGCGAAACCGCGCGTGTAGATCTGGTCCTGCGAAAGCCCGAGGTCGGCCAGGGTCTCCCCCGACGCGATCCGCAGCTGCGCCTGGACGAGGTCGACGTCGGTGACCTCTTCGGTGACGGTGTGCTCGACCTGGATGCGCGGGTTCATCTCGATGAACACGTGCTTGCCCTCGCGGTCGAGAAGGAACTCGACGGTACCGGCGTTGCGGTACCCGATCTTGCGCGCGAAGTTGACCGCGTCGGCGCAGATCCGCGCCCGCAGCTCGGGGTCCAGGTTCGGCGCCGGGGCGAGCTCGACGACCTTCTGGTGCCGCCGCTGGACCGAGCAGTCACGCTCGTAGAGGTGGATGATGTTGCCCTCGCCGTCGGCGAGGATCTGCACCTCGATGTGGCGCGGCTCGATGACAGCCTTCTCGATGAACACCGTCGGGTCGCCGAAGGCGGACTCGGCCTCACGGGCGGCGGCCTCGATCGACTCGCGCAGCAGGTTCGGGTCCTCGACGCGCCGCATCCCTCGGCCACCGCCACCGGCGACGGCCTTGACGAACACCGGGAAGCCGATCTCCTCGGCCGCCGCGACCAGCGCGTCGATGTCCGAAGACGGCTCCGAGGAGCCGAGCACCGGCACGCCGGCCTCACGCGCGGCCTTGATGGCTCGAGCCTTGTTACCGGTCAGTTCGAGGATCTGAGCGCTCGGACCCACGAACGTGATGCCCGCTTCCTCGCAGGCCAGCGCGAGATCCGGGTTCTCGGACAGGAAGCCGTAACCGGGGTAGACGGCGTCCGCTCCAGCCTTCTGAGCAGCCGCGACGATCGCCTCGACCGACAGGTACGCGCGGACCGGATGCCCCTCTTCGCCGATCTCGTAGGCCTCGTCGGCCTTCAGCCGGTGGAGCGAGTTGCGGTCTTCGTGCGGGAACACGGCCACCGTGCCGGCGCCCAGTTCATACGCGGCTCGGAATGCGCGGATGGCGATCTCGCCGCGGTTCGCGACCAGCACCTTGCGGAACATGCCCGGTCCTTCCCATAACGGAGGAATAGGTGAGGCACGTTACCTGGTCGGTCCCGCTCTCCGGGAGTTCTGTACCAGGTGATGGACGTCATGGTCACACACTCGTGAGTGTTCCGGCCTGCCCGGTGCGGGTGTCCCGCAGGACACTGTAACCAGCCGGAACACTCACGAGTTCTGGCCGAGCCCCCAGTCAGAGCCAGCCGCGGTCTTTGGCGGTCATGCCCGCCTGGAAGCGCGTGGTGGCGTTGAGGTCGAGCATGAGGCGTTGGACGCGGCGCTGGGTCGTCCGGGGGCTCCAGCCGAGCGCACGACCGATGCCGGCGTCGGTCTGCCCGGCCGCCAGCAGCGTCAGAAGCGTCCTGTTCTCGCCGTCCAGGCTCGCGTCTGACGCCTCTCCGCCGATCGCTTCGGCCATCGGCACGGCCCGGTCCCACTCCGCCTCGAACAACGTGACCAGCGCCTGGAGCAGTGCGGACGCGTGGATGACGTACGCGGCGTCGACGACGTGCGGTGATGAGCTGATCGGGATGACGGCGAGCTCTTCGTCGGCCATGAACATCTTGACCGGCAGCTCGGGCCGCACCCGGGACCGCTCGCCCTGGGCGCTGCTGACCAGGATGTCGCTCTGCAGCCGACCCGGGATGGCGATCGCCTCCCGGTCGTAGATCACCCGATAGCGAATCCCGCCGGCCATCCGCCGGCGCTCGTCGCTGTGGTTGTGGCCGGGGCGGCTGACGTACGGCGGCTTGTCGAAGCCTCGGATCTGCGTGCGGGCGCTCTCCTGCACCTGCGCGACCCGGCTGCTGATGTTGTCCATCCCGGTGATCACCTCGACGAGCTCGGCCGGGTGGGTGAACCGGGACGCCTCGCGGAACACCTCCATCAGGTTGTCGATCCGAGCCCGCGCACCGCGCAGCTCGGCAGCGCGGTCCGCTACGAGCGTTCCCAGTGCGATGTCGGGTGGCGCGGCGACGTAGCGGGCCGGCCGTCCGGGGACCCGGCTGGCCATGCCGCCCGAAGCGAGCCGCGACAACGCCCTGGCCACCTGCTGGGCCGACAGCCCGCACTGTTCGGCCAGCTCGGCCGCCCTGGTGCGCGGATGCGAGATCAGCGTGCTGTACACGAGGCCGTCGATCGGCGGGATCCCGATGGCGTCGAGCTCGGTTTCGCCGTGGCGGGATTCGGCCACCTGGCGACTATTGGTCATGGTGGCCATCTTGCGCCACACCGCGAAGTACTGGGAAATTGATCCGACCACTCGCCGAACGTCGTCGTTCGTATCCCTCGGGTGATCCCCGCAGTTCCTCGTCCCCCGACAGTGAGAAAGGGGCGCCGTGCTCCGCGCTCATAAGCTCCCGCTGCTCGTTCCGCTCGTCACCGCCGCCATGATGGCCGGCACCGTCCTCGCCGGCCCGGCATCTGCCGCACCGAGTCCGTCCGCCCAGGCCCAGCCTGCCGCCGCGAGACAGGTGTCGATGCCTGACGGCGGCTCGATCGCCGTCGACGCCGACGGCACCGCCACCCGCACCGACGCCAAAGGCAAGGTACTGGCGAAGACCACGCTGGCCCTGCCGCTGGGCGAATCCGCGCTCGGCGAATCCTGGGCGCCCACCGACGATGCCGTCCGCGCGGCGTTCACCAACCGCGCCGCCCCCTCCGACGTCTTGGCCGTCCTCGCCGGCAACACCGCGATCACCGGCGCGCCGGTGGCGGGTGGACGTCGGGCCGCGGTGACCTCCGACGCGGGCCTGAACTCGGCCTTCGCCAAGGTCGGCGCGGTTTCCGTGCAGCCGCTGTCGGACGAGCCGTCGCTGGCCAAGACGTTCGTCGTGCACCTCAAGGGCGGTGACCCGGCAGCCGCGGCGAAGACCCTCGCCGCCACGCCCGGGATCGCTTCCGCCCAGCCGGACCGGACCATCTCCGCGATGTCGACCGGCCCGGTGCCCTTCCCGCAAGCCGCCCAAAAAGCCGCGAAGGCCCAGTCACACACCAACCCGCCCGCCGGGCTGCCGGACAACTACGGACTGACGTCGTCGGCGCAGAGCTTCCTCAACGCCGGCGGGACCGACGCTGTCGGCGCGTACAGCCTGCTGCAGAACAAGTTCGGCCAGCTGCCCGGTACCGGCGAGATCATCACCAACGTCTCGATCGGCGACCTGACCGACCAGTCCATGGCCGACGCCGGGGACGCCTACGTGCAGCAGTCCGGCCCGACCACGATCGTCCAAAACGGACAGCGTTACCTCGACCTCCCGTCGATGCCGCTGATCCCGACCTACACCTCGAGTCCGTCGGGTCAGCTCGACCCCGTCGGCTCGGCCGAGAACCAGGACCCGTCGCTTGGCGAGGTCATGCTGGACTTCGGTGTCATGGCACCGCTGCCGCATGACAAGCAGCGCCCGTCCGCGGTCGGCAGCGGGCTGACCGACCTGCTCGGCATCGCGCCCGGCGCGCAGTATCGCCTGGTCGTGCCGCAGCAGCCGACCACCGACCAGATCGCGGTCGCGCTGATGGCCGCCGCCCGGCAGAACCCGCGGCCCAACGTGATCACCGCGAGCCTCGGTTTCGGCACCGACACGGCTGGGTTCCCGGGCCGCTATCTGGAAGACGACCCGGTGACGCAGGCCGTGATCTCGACGATCGTGCGGCAGTACCACATCGTCGTCACCATCTCGTCCAACGACGGCACGCGCCTCTACACGCCCGCGGCCGTCGGCCCGGACGGCGGCAGCACCCCCACGGACACCACCCGTGACCCCGGCGCGACGACCGACATCAACGACGACGCGACCTCGACAACCCCGACCAAGGTGCTCGACAGCGGCGCGATCGCGGTGGGCGGCACGACGCTGGACGACACGATCGCCTCGTCCCCGCAGAGCGGTGGCGCGCTTTCGCGTCAGGGCACGTTCGCCACGACCCGGACCGACGGCGGTGAGCTCTTCTCATCCGGCTTCGGCAGCCGCGTCGACGTTTCCGCGCCGAGCGACGGCATCCTCGTCTTCGAGCACACCCAGCGCGGCGCGGCGCAAGCCGTGACGCCGGTGCTCAACGGCGGCACTTCGGCGTCCGCGCCGATGACGGCAGCGGCGGCCGCGGTCGTCCTGCAGGCGTCCCGGCTGACCGGCCGGACACCGAGTCCCGAAGACGTCCGGTCGCTGCTCGAACGCACCGGGCGCGCGGTCGCCAGCCCGCCGCAGATGGACCAGCAGATCACCGTCGGCAAGCAGATCGACGTCACCGCGGCCGTCAGCTCCGTGCTCGGCGGGTCGCCAACGAAGATCCAGCGGCTGTCCGTCGCACACCGGGTCACCAAAGCCGGTCTCGGCGCTTCGTTCACCGAGTACACCGACCCCGGACGAATCGACCTGGTTTCCGGCGGCACCGGTGAAGGGCTGGTCGGGCCGGTGACGATCGGCGCCGATGTGACGGGCCTGCCCGCCTTCGGGCGTCCCGACTACGTCGTGCGGATCGGCGGCCACGAGTTCCACTCGGACACGCCCGCGGTCCGGCTGACCCCGACGGAAATGCTGCAGGCCGCCGGGTTGCCGGTGATCTCGACGACGGACCGGACGGTCCAGCTCACCTACCAAGTCCGTTTCGGCCCGCTGGCACTGGCTTCTGAGCAGAAGTCGCTGGTTTTCGGCCCGACGGACGGTACCTACGCGGAGGCGATCGCCCCGGTCGCCCCCGCGACGGTCAAGGCGGGAGGCTCGGTCAAGGTGCACTACGACCTGACCGGGGTCAAGAACCTCTCGGCACCGCAGCTCGTGGTGTCGACCGTCGGGCATTGGAACCCGGTGTCCGCGCCGCTTTTCGGGGCGGCCTACACGGCCCCGCTGACCGCCACCTCCGGTGACGTCACGATCCCGGCGACCGCGTTCGACGGTGGTGGCGGGATCTACGGCCTCGGCATCATCCAGCGTTCGGTGACCTCGACGACCTTCGGCAGCCCGACCTACGGCGAGTTCACGCCGATCCGCGTCGACGGCGGGACCGCCTCGCAGCGGCCGGACGCGCCGACACTGGCCGCGAGCGGCGGTCAGTTCGGTCACAACCTGGAGATCCCCCGGGCCGCTCCGGGCTTCTCGTTGCGCTACGACGTGCGCGGGATCCCTGGCGCGACCGGTGCCGCCGTAGAGGTCTCGGCCCCGGCGCCGACGCTGTACAACGCGCTCAACACCGTCACGAACGCCAACGGAACCGTCCGCGACAACGACGGCGTCAACACCGGTTCCGTTGCCTACCAACAGCTTCCTGGACGCAGCGGCACGGTGTCACTCGACGCTGTCAAGCTCGGTCTCGGCAGCTCGCTGTCCTACGACGTCCGGGTCTTCCCGACCGGCCGTGACGGGAAGCCGGTGGGTCAAGCGTCGCCGACGTCGATGCTGACGCTGGACGACGGGCTCGCGCCCGGCGGCGGTCGGATCACCAGTTTCGCGATCCAACCCGGCGGAACCGGGGCGGCCGCGGTCCGCGACCCGAGCGGGAGCGAGTCGCTGCGTGAGTACACGCCCGCGACCGGCACGTTCGGGCGCATCCTGGCCACGGACGCGTCGCCTGACGACGTTTATCAGGTGCTGGGCACCGACCAGGGCGCGCAGCGGCTGGCCGTCCTGCACGCGACGTCCGCCGGGCTGGTGGTGGAGACCTACGACACGACGTCCGCCAAGCTCGTGGCCTCGGCGACGACGTCCGGATACGCCGTGCAGGGCGGGCGCGTCGACACCGTGCGGCATCGGGCGGCGCTCCTGGCCAAGCGCACCGCGGACAACGCCGACGTGGTGTTGCCGCTGACGCTGTCGAGCGGTGCGATCGGAGCGGCGATCCTCGCCGACGGACCGGGTACCACGGCCGGGGTCTACCGGCTGCTCGACCTCAACCAGGCCACCGGGCAGGTCTACCTGTCGAAGGACACATCGGGCCTGATCTGCTTCGGTGGCGGGGTCGGCGCGGCCGTCGTCGGGGTGAACCTCGATTCCGGTGCGCTGCTGCCGGCCCCGTCCGCGAGCCAGTGCTCCGGGTCGCTCGGCATCGACGACGTCGCGAACAAGGTGTACCAACTGCCTTACCGGTCGTTCAGCGTGAACATCGTCGGCACCACGACGTTGAACCCGCTGGACGGCGCCACGCTCGTCTCTGGCCCGGTGAGCACCATCCGTCAGCAGCAGGCGGCACACCTCGCCATCGACTCGGTGAACCACCTGGCGCTGATCGCGTTCAGGACGCCGCCGGTGCTGTCGATCTTCGGCCGGGTAGGCGGGGTGATCACGGACAACAACGCCACCGGGCAGATCGCCGTCACTGATCCGGCGACCGGGAAGCAGCTGTCCGTCGCGTCGGGGCTCAACTTCTCGTCGTACTACTCGGGCGGGGAGTACAACTCGCTCACCGAACGGTCCATCCAGCTCGAGCCGGCGAACCGGACCGGCTGGACCCTCTCCGCCGACAACACCCAGATCCAGCAGTTCCACTACTAGCGCTGGTCAGGTCTCGTGAGTGTTCCGGCCGGTTAGAAGCGGCCGGAACACTCACGAGTTAGGGGCGGGTGACGGAGACGGCGACGGGGTGGGAGTCGGCTCTGGGGAAGGCGGTGTCGGAGGGGCCGGGGGCGGCGGGGTCAGGGTGTACAGCAACAGGTTCGGCGTTCCGGCAGGGACGCCGGTGAGCGCACCGGGAGTCGCCGCGGCCACGAGGGCCTTGCAGACGTCCGCTGGGCTCGCGTCCGGGTGCAACGAGCGGTACAACGCCGCCGCGCCGACGACGTACGCCGCCGCGACGGATGTCCCAGACCGAGTGCTCGACGCTGTCGAGCCGGCAGTGAGCGACGGGACATCGACACCCGGCGCGTAGAGATCGACACCGGCGCCGAAGTTCGAGTTGGCAGCGACCTTGTCACTCGTGTCGCTCGCACCGACCGTCAGCGCCTCGGACACCCGCGCCGGCGAGTACCCGCTGACGTCGGCAGACTGCCCGCCGGCCGGCACCGCGACCGGCATGACCGCCGCGAGCCCCTGAACGGCCGTGTCGAGCTGGGCGTTCGGGACCCCGCCGATGCCGAGCAGCGCGACCGCGGGTTGCTGCGCGTTCTTGGTGACCCAGTCGATGGCGGCGAGGATGCTGTCGATCGAACCGCCGCCCTGCTGGTCGATCACCCGCACCGGCACGATGTGGACGCCCTTCGCCAGCCCGTACGTCGCGCCGCCGATGATGCCCGCGAGGTGCGTGCCGTTGCCGTTGGGATCGGCCGTCGCGGGCGTGCCGTCGACGAAGTCCTTGCCCGCCTCGACCCGGCCGCCGAAATCGGCCTGTTTGGCCTCGACCCCGCTGTCGATGACATACGCCGTGACGTCGTCGGCGGTCGTTTCGTAGTGGTACGACTGGTCGACGCCCTTGCGCTGGTCGACCCGGTCGAGTCCCCAGCTGGGCGGATTCGCCTGAACCCCGACCGCGGCGTTCGCCGGTATCGCGACCGCGGTGGCCACCACCGCCGAGACGCCGATGGCCAGGAAACCCTGTTTCAGTCGAATAGTCATGCCATGCGTCTACCCCGCATGATCACCCGGGACAACTCGAAGATGTCCCTCGAACGGGTTAGTCACCCCACGTTGTCACCGCAGACGCCACGTCGGTCCTGCGTTTTCAGCGCCAGGCTGAGAAAGAAGATGCCGCCCGCCGCGGCGAGAATGGTCACCGCGGACCAGCCGAGCCGCGTGAAACCCTGCGAACCGTTGGTACCCAAAGCGAACACGACCTCGAACACCGAAGCGATGTCCCACACTGACGGAACCGAGTCCCACGCCCGGTTCCGCCACCACCGCAACTCGACGGCGACTTGCGCGCCCCCACGTCCACCCGGCCGATGCCCGCCGCGGCCAGCGTTAAGGTGAGCGTCCCTGAGCTAGGTCTTTTCCAGGTACTCCGCGCGGTCGGAATCGACGACGTCGGCGATCATGTGCGCCAGGCCGGGGTACGCGGCCAGCGCGGGGTCCTTCGTGACGATCTCCTGCGAGCGCTCCCTGGCCTCGGCGATGACTTCCTCGTCGCGCAGCAGCGAAAGCAGCTTCAGCCCGGACTTCTTGCCGGACTGCGTCGAGCCCAGAATGTCGCCTTCGCGACGTAGTTCGAGGTCCATCCGCGACAGTTCGAATCCGTCCGTTGTGGACTCGACGGCGGCCAGTCGCTCGCGGGTCGTGGTGCCGTCCAGGGTTTCGGTGACCAGCAGGCAGAGCCCTGGCACACTCCCCCGGCCGACCCGGCCACGCAGCTGGTGGAGCTGGCTGACCCCGAACCGGTCGGCGTCCATGATCACCATCGCCGTCGCGTTCGGCACGTTGACCCCGACCTCGATCACCGTGGTCGCCACCAGCACGTCCAGCTTCCCGGCGGTGAAAGCCCGCATCACGGTGTCCTTCTCGTCGCTCGGCATCCGGCCGTGCAGGATGCCGAGACGCAGGCCGCTGAGCGCGCCGTTTTCCAGCTCCTGCGCGACGTCGAGCACCGCGAGCGGCGGCCGTTTGTCGCCCTTGTCGGACGCGGGTTCGTCACCGATCCGCGGGCAGACGATGTACGCCTGATGCCCCTTGCCGACCTCTTCGGTGACCCGCTGCCACACCCTGTCCAACCAGGCGGGCTTTTCCGCGACGGGGACGACCGTGGTCGCGATCGGCGAGCGCCCGACCGGCATCTCACGCAGCGACGAGACCTCCAAGTCGCCGTAGACGGTCATCGCGACCGTGCGCGGAATCGGGGTCGCGGTCATGACCAGGACGTGCGGGCTGGTCGAATCCGCGCCGCGCGAGCGCAGGGCGTCGCGCTGTTCGACACCGAACCGGTGCTGCTCGTCGACGACGACAAAACCCAGCTCGGCAAACGAAACCGTGTC
The DNA here is from genome assembly GCF_025464955.1 of Amycolatopsis sp. GTDB lineage: Bacteria > Actinomycetota > Actinomycetes > Mycobacteriales > Pseudonocardiaceae > Amycolatopsis. The sequence continues at coordinate 59,809 of NZ_JAODNM010000140.1, forward strand.
CTGGATGATCGCGTGCGTGCCGACGATGATCCCGGCCGCGCCGCTCACCGTGTCGAGCAGCGCCTGCTTACGTTCCTTGGCGCCCATCGACCCCGTCAGCAGCGTGACCTTCGTGGCGTTGTCGGCGGCGCCGAGCTCACCAGCCTGGCCGATGTCGCCGAGCATCTCGCGCAGCGAGCGGGCGTGCTGCGAAGCGAGGACTTCGGTCGGCGCGAGCATCGCGGCCTGCCGGCCCGAATCGACGACCTGCAGCATCGCGCGCAGCGCCACGACGGTCTTGCCGCTCCCGACCTCACCCTGCAGCAACCGGTTCATCGGGTGCGTGCCGGACAGGTCCCGCGCAAGGACGTCGCCGATCTCCCGCTGACCCGCTGTCAGCTCGAACGGCAGCCGCTTGTCGAAAGCGTCGAGCAGGCCGCCGTCCTTGTGCGGGTTGCCGACGGCCGGCCGTGAGATCGCGGAATGCCTACGCTGCGCGAAAATCAGCTGGACGGCCATCGCTTCGTCCCACTTGAGCCGCTTGCGCGCGTTCTCGAGCTGGGCCCAGTCGGCGGGGCGGTGGATGTTGCGCATCGCGTCTTCGAGCCCGGCGAACCCGTAGCGCTTCAGCAGCTCCGGCGGCATCGGGTCCTCGACGACGTCGAGCGTATCCAGCACCTGTCGTACGCATTTGACGATCGACCAGGTCGGCACGCCCTGCGCGGCCGGATACACCGGGATCATCTCGGCCAGGAACGTCTCCATGGCGCTGGGATCGGCCTCGTCGTCGATCAGCTCGTACTCGGGGTTGGCCAGCTGCAGGTTGTCGCGGAAAACGGTGACCTTGCCGGCGAACAGGCCGCTTTTGCCGATCACCAGGCCCTTGGAGTGCTTGGCCGCCTGGTTGAAGAAGGCGCACGAGAGCCGACGGCGGCCGTCGGTGATCACCACTTCCAGCAGGTTGCCGTACCTGGCCTTCATCGGGCGCGAGGTGACCTTCTCGATCCTGGCCATCACCGTGACGTGCTCGCCGATCTCGAGGCCGGCGATGTCGGTCAGCTCACCGCGCTCGGCATAGCGGCGCGGATAGTGCCGCAGCAGGTCGCTGACGGTGTGGATGTCGAGCGACCCGGCCAGCGCCTTCGCGGTCTTGGCACCCAGCAGCGGTGTCAGCTCGTCGCGCAACGCACTCACTTGGTCACTCCACCCCGATCAGCAGCACCGCGTCCGGCTGGCCACCCGGATAGCTCGCCAGCTCCACTTCAGGATGCTCCAGTCTCAACTGCTCTCCCAACTCCAGGTGCACGTTGACCGGCGCGTCCACCCCGGTGAGCACCGTGACCAGCTCACCACCGACGGCGAGCATCCGGTTCAGCACGTTCATCGCGGCGGCGACCAGATTGGTTTCCGACGCCGGCGCGGGCTCGATGACCACGACCTCGCCGTCGACCAGGCCGATGACGTCACCGGCCTGCGCCCGGCCGACCCAGGTCAGCGACTCCTCGCGCGAAATGAGCAGCTCCCCGCGCCTGGTCGCGGCAGCCGCTTCGGCCATCGCGACGACGTCGTCGTTGGTGCGCCGCTGCGGATCGTGGACGGCCAGCGCGGCGAGTACCTGCACCGGCGACACGCACGGGATGACCACGACGTCGTGATCGCCGGCCATGGCGTGCCCGGCCGCCGCGTCGGCCACCGCGGTGAGCTCGATCCCAGCCGGGAGCAGCGTCACATGGCGGCCGTCGGACTCGGTGATGATGCCGAGCATGTCCTCCACGCTCGGGACCTCACCGGCCGGGACAGCGAGCACGCCGACACCTTCGGCGCGGAGCAGTTCGGCGAGCGCGCCACCGTGCACCACCGCGATGACCGACCGGTCCACCCCGCCACCGACCTCGACGGGCGTGGGAGTGATCAGCGGTTCCACCCGGATCTTGCGGAGCCTGCCCGCGTCGATCCCCGCCTCGATAGCGGCGCCGATATCCGCGCAGTGCACGTGAACGGCGTGGCTGCCGGCCCCGTCACCGGCCACCGTCACGCTGTCGCCGAGCCCGGACAGCGCCTTCCGCAACGCGAGCAAGGCTGCCTGCTCGACACCGGCGACAGCGTCGTCAACGTCCAGCAGGTACATGACCTCCCAGGCGTGTGGTGCGGGAGCGGCGTGGACGTGGGTATGCGCGTCGAGCGGGCGCGACGGCGGCTCGGTGGTGGTGCCGATGATCACGCAGACGAGCGCGTCGAGCACGGCGACCAAGCCGCGGGCCCCGGCGTCGACCACCCCGGCCTTGGCCAGGACGGGCAGCTGCTCAGGGGTGCGCTCGAGGGCGGTCGACGCGACCGCTGCGGCCCGCACAGCGACGTCTTCGAGTGCGCCGGTCTCTCCCTTGACCGCCGCTGCGACGGCGTGGAGGACGGTGAGCACGGTTCCCGCGACGGGCCTGGTCACCGCGCCTGTGGCGACGCCGTCGGCGTGCACGAGCGCGGCCGCGAGACCGGCGCCGTCGAGTGGCCCGCCGGTGGCCGCCGACTCGGCGAAACCACGCAGGACCTGGGACATGATGACCCCGGAGTTGCCGCGGGCGGCCGCCACCGCACCCTTCGCCAGCACGCCGAGCGCCTCGGCGGCCGTCGCCGGTTCGGCGCCGGCCAGTTCGTCCCGCGCGCCGGCCATCGTGTGCAGCAGGTTCGACCCGGTGTCGGAGTCCGCGACCGGATAGACGTTGATGCCATTGATGGCCGGACGCAGCACGTCCAGGCTGTGCACAAAGGCGTCAGCCCAGGCGGATACCGCCACCGTGTCCATCACCCGCACCCGTAACCTCCAAGCTGGTCAAGGGCAGGGTATCGACCCGGTTCGGGCCGCCTGAAACGCGCTGGTTACTATGTTCAAGTTGCCCGGTGATCTGGGCTGAACATCTCTTTCACTGATCTTAAAGGAGTTCGACGTGGCTGCCGTGTGCGACGTCTGTGCCAAGGGACCCGGCTTCGGCAAGTCGGTCTCGCACTCCCACCGTCGTACCAACCGTCGGTGGAACCCGAACATCCAGACCGTGCACGCCAAGATCGGTCTGTCGCAGCGTAAGCGCATGAACGTGTGCACCTCCTGCATCAAGGCCGGCAAGGTCGTGCGCGGCTGAGTTCAGCCGTCACTAATGGCGAGTGCCCACGGGCACTCGCCATTTTTTTTGCGCCGCGTGTCCGGTGAGGGCCGAGCCCCGACACCCCCGCCGGGGGGCAAGCCCCCGGACCCCCGCACGTCGTCGCGTCACCCACACGCGTCACCCCTGTAACCCACGTCACCAAGAACGGCACTTTTGTACTTTTGTGCCCTGCTTGAGCTCTCAACCAGGGCACGGTGTGGGACTCGCCGGTCTGACTGTGGGACTCGCCCACACTGAACGTGGGACTCGCACAGCACGTCGGCGAGTCCCACACTCCGGCCCGGCGAGTCCCACGTTCAAACCGACGAGTCCCACAGTCACCACCAGCCGACCACACCCACTGACCTCAGGAACCTCACCAGCCACACCGACACCACTGAGGCGTCGCGGACCCACATACGACACAAGAGCCACAAAAGTGCCCAGCTCTGCCGGGTGCTAGGGGAGCTTCCAGTCGACGGGGGAAGCGCCTTGGGACGCGAGGAGTTCGTTCGCGCGGCTGAAGGGCTTCGAGCCCCAGAATCCGGCGTGCGCCGAAAGCGGGCTCGGGTGAGCCGACTCGATGCACGGGACGTCGCCCAGCATCGGCTTGAGGTTGCGGGCGTTGCGGCCCCACAGGATCGCCACCATCGGCTCGTCCCGCGCGACGAGGGCTTTGATCGCCTGCTCGGTGACGTCTTCCCAGCCCTTGCCCTGGTGCGAGTTCGACTTGCCGGGCTGGACCGTCAGTGCCCTGTTCAGCAGCAGGATCCCCTGCTCGGCCCACGGCGTCAGGTCCCCGTTCGACGGCAGCGGATGGCCGAGATCGTCGGTGTACTCCTTGTAGATGTTGACCAGGCTCTTCGGGATCGGCCGGACGTCCGGCGCCACCGAAAAGCTCAGCCCGACGGCGTGGCCGGGGGTCGGGTACGGGTCCTGGCCGACAATCAGCACCCGCACGTCGTGAAACGGCTGCTTGAACGCCCGCAGCACGTGTTCCCCGGCCGGCAGGTAGGTGCGGCCCGCGGCGATCTCCGCCCGGAGGAACTCCCCCATCGCGCTGACCTGGGCGGCCACGGGTTCGAGGGCCTTCGCCCAGCCGGCTTCCACGATGTCGCTCAAAGGACGTGCTGTCACGGCGGGCGACTCTATCGCTACCCGTCCAGGCGCCTCAGGTCGGTACGGAACACCTTTGCCCGCTCGACGTAGCCGTCGACGACGACCTTGATCAGGTCCGGCCCGAACGAGGTGTTGGGCCGGGTCTTCGCGGGCACCCCCAGCGCGATGTGCCCCGAGGGCACGTGGAAGCCGTACGACAGCACCGCGCCGGCGCCGACCATGCCGCCGTCCTCGATCACACTCCCGTTCAGCACCACCGAGCCCGACGCGATGAGGCAGCCTGTCCCGATCACGGCTCCTTCGACGTGCACCGAGTGGCCGATCGCCGACGAAGCGCCGAGGATGGTCGGATTGCGATGCGTGCAATGGAGCACGCAGCCGTCCTGCACGTTCGAGGATTCGCCGATCTCGATGTAACCGTGGTCACCCCGCAGCACGGTCTGCGGCCACACCGACGCGTGCGCCGCGATGCGAACGTCGCCGATCACGGTCGCGTCCGGGTGGACGTAGGCGTCGGGGTGGATGCTCGGTTCGAGTTCCCCGAGCGCGTAGATCGGCATGCCGCCTCCTGATACCGCGAGTTCACGTCTCCTGCGATTGGATCACGGGCATCACCTTCCCCACGCAACGCCTCACCGCCGCCACGGTCGTGCTGATCGCGCTCGCCGTGCTGCTGTCCTGGCCCGCGCCCGCCGTCGAGGAAGCCAACGCGCTGGCGAAGACCCCGCCGATGGGCTGGAACAGCTGGAACCAGGTCGGCTGTTTCGGCCTGAACGAGCAGGTCGTCCGCGCCGCCGCCGACGCGTTGGCGAGCACCTGGATGCGGGACGCCGGCTACCGGTACGTCGTCATCGACGACTGCTGGCAGGCCCCGGCCCGTGCCGCCGACGGCTCGCTCCGGGCCGACCCGACGCGCTTCCCCAGCGGAATCGCCGCACTAGCCGACTATGTCCACTCACGTGGCCTCGAGTTCGGCATCTACGCCGTGCCCGGCAGCGCGACGTGCGCGATGGCGAACAACGCCTACCCAGCACACGGAATCGGCTCGCTCGGGCACGAACGCCAGGACGCCGAGACGTTCGCGAGCTGGGGCGTCGACTACCTCAAGTACGACTGGTGCAACGCCGACACCAACGACGGGCTAGACCGCGTCGCGGCGTACACGAAGATGCACGACGCACTGGCGAGGCTGCCGCGGCCGATCGTCTACTCGATCTCGGAGTACGGCGTCGGCGAGCCGTGGACTTGGGGACACGCGGTCGCCAACAGCTGGCGGACGACAGCGGACCTGAGCCCGACCTGGGCGTCGGTGACCTCGGTGATCGACGAGCAGGCGTCGGTCGCGCAGTCCACCGGCACACCCGGCGGCTGGAACGACCCCGACATGCTGCAGGTCGGCAACGGCACGCTCACCGACAGCGAGAACCGCGCGCACTTCAGCATGTGGGCGATCTTCAACGCGCCGCTGTTCGCCGGGACGGATCCCGCCCAGTTCGGCGCCACCGACCGGGCGACGCTCACCAACCGCGAGGTGATCGCCATCGATCAGGACTTCGCCGGGACACAGGGACAACGGCTCGCGGTCTCGGCGAGCACACAGGTGTGGGGGAAACCGTTGTCGGGCAGCCGTTACGTCGTCGTGCTGCTGAACACCGGCAACTCGGCAGCGCGGGTTTCCGCGGCGATCCCGGGCCAGTGGACCGTGCGCGACCTGTGGCTGCACACCGATACCGGCACCGCGACCGACACTGTCTCGGCCACCGTCGCGCCACACTCGGCGACGATGCTCCAGCTCAGCCCCTCGTGAGCACTTAGGCCGGTTCTACCCGGCCGGAACGCTCACGAGTCCGTGAGCGCCTTGCCGAAGCAGATGCTTCGCGAGTCTTCCTTGTAGTGGCCGAACTTCCGGATCGGCGTGTAGCCGGACGACTCGTACAACGCGATGGCTTCGGGCTGCGCGGTGCCGGTTTCGAGAATGCTCCGGGTACGGCCGCGTTCGGCGGCGGTGCGTTCGAGTTCGGCAAGCACCGCGCGGGCGAAACCGCGGCCTCGCACCGACGCCGAGACGTACATCCGCTTCAGCTCGGCGTCGCCCGGCCGGAAGTACGGCGAGGGGCCGTCGTGCGCCCGCCACGCTCCACAAGCGACTGGCACGTTGTCCAGGTAGCCGATCAGGAACAGGCCCTGCGGCAGAGTGAACTCGGCGACGTCGACCGGCGTCTCGTCGATGTCGCCGTAGCGGACGATGTACTCCTGCTGAACCTCGGCGATCAGCTTCAGCGCGTCGGGATCGTCGTAGGTGGCGACACGGATATCCATTTTGACAAACTATCGCCAGTGTTCCCAGCCTGTCTCGTGTTCGTAGGTCTTGCCGTCGACGGTCACCCCGGACTCCGGCATGGTCACCGCGCCGATCCGGGTCCATTCCCCTGGCAGGTCGACGAATGGCGGGAAGGTCGCGGCCAGTGCGTGATCCTCGCCACCGGTGAGCATCCAGCGCAGCGGGTCGGCCCCGAGCGCGGACCCGACCTCGGCGAGCCTGGTCGGTACGACGAGCCGCTGGGTTTCGAGGTCGATGCCGACCTCGGACGCCTCGGCGATGTGGCCGAGGTCGGCAAGCAGGCCGTCCGAGATGTCGATCATCGACGTCGCACCGGCATCGGCGGCTTCCCGTCCCGCTTCGTACGGCGGTTCGGGGTGGCGCTGCGCGTTGACGACGCCGACCGGCGACCGGAAGCCGCGACCCAGCACGGCGAGACCGGCCGCGGCCCAGCCGAGCCTGCCGCACACGGCGACGACGTCACCGGGCCGCGCGCCCGAGCGCGTCACGGGTGCCCGGCCGCCGAGGTCACCCAATGCGGTGACGCTGATGACGAGCTTGTCCGCCCGGACCATGTCCCCGCCGACGATGCCGACGCCGGCGCGGTCCGCCTCCAGCCACATGCCGTCGGTGAGCTCGGTGATCACCTTGACCGGGGTGTCCGACGGGCAGGCCAGCCCGATCAGCACCGAGGTCGGGGTGGCCCCCATCGCGGCGATGTCGGCCAGGTTGACCGCGATCGCCTTGCGCCCGACCTGCTCGGCGCTCGACCAGTCGAGGCGGAAGTGCACGCCTTCGACCAGCACGTCCGTGCTCGCCACCACGCGTCCGTCCGGTGCCGCGACCACGGCCGCGTCGTCACCGGGGCCGAGCAGGGTGGCCGGCGGCTGCTTGCGGCCCTGGGTCACGGCGTGAATCAGTCCGAACTCGCCCGCGTCGCGGACGGTCGTCTCCTGTGGTGACACCTGTCACCTCCGTTCCGTCTGACTGCGTGAATGTTGGTCACCGATAGTCGGATGCCCTAGGGTTTTCCCAAGCTCCGCTATGTTCCTACCTTGAGCTTGCCGATCCAGACGAAGGGGCGCGCCGTGGTCCACGCATACATCCTCATCCAGACCGAGGTCGGAAAGGCGGCCGCGGTCGCCGAGGAGATCTCCGGCATCCAGGGTGTCACGAGTTCAGAGGATGTCACCGGGCCGTACGACGTCATCGTCCACGCCTCCGCCGACAGCGTCGACCAACTGGGGCAGCTCGTCGTGGCGAGGGTGCAGAACGTGGACGGCATCACGCGGACGCTGACCTGCCCGGTCGTCCATCTTTGACCCATGCTGTAGTTAGTCCGTGGCTGAAACGGATACCGAAACCGGCGCACCTCCGCGGCTCCTGATCATCGTCGCCGCGGTGCTGGTCGTGGGGCTGGCAGTGGGTGTCGCCATTTTCGGCATCAAAGCGAGTTCGATCGGCAACACCGCGCCGGACGGCCAGTTGGCGCTGGTCCCGGTGCCCGCGCCGCATTCCGGCGAGGCGCCCTGCCGCACCCTGATCGACGCGGTGCCGTCGTCGTTGACGTCGAACGGCGCGCAGCTGACGGTCCGTGATCTAGCGACACCCGCGCCGCCGTCGACCGTGGCCTGGGGCGAGGGCGACCCGATCGTCCTGCGCTGCGGCCTGGACAAGCCGCCGGAGCTCACCCCGAGTGCGCAGCTCCGGCTGGTCAACGGCGTCCAGTGGCTGCAGGTGACCGGCGAGGGCGCGGCGACCTGGTACATCGTCGACCGCGACGTCTACACGGCGCTGACCGTGCCCGACAACGCCGGAACGGGCCCGCTACAGGAGATCTCCGACGTCGTCGCGGCGAAGCTCCCCGCCCGCCCCCTGCACTTCTAACGCAACTCGCCGTCGAGTTGCGGTCTCTTGGAAACTAAGACACCGCAACTCGACGGCGAGTTGCGATGGTCAGCGGAGGCCGATGCCTCGGGCGATGGCGGTGTCGATGAGGGTGGTAAGCAGGGTCGGGTAGTCGACGCCGGTCACTTCCCACATTTTCGGGTACGCGGACTTCGTGGTGAAGCCGGGCATCGTGTTGACCTCGTTGATGATCAGCTCGCCGTCGGCGCGCACGAAGAAGTCCACGCGCGCGAGGCCCTGGCAGTCCAGCGCCCGGAACGCGGCCATCGCGGTGGCGCGCAGCCGCTCGGTGACTTCGTCGTCCAGCTTCGCCGGGATGTCGAGATCGGCGTCTTCACCGAGGTACTTGGTCTCGAAGTCGTACCAGGCATCGGCCTTGTCGCTGAGCACGCGGATTTCGGCCGGCAGCGATGCTTCGAGGTGTCCGTCGGGGAACTCCAGGACCCCGCACTCGACCTCGCGGCCGACGGCGGCAGCCTCGACGAGCACCTTCGGGTCGGTCTCACGCGCCAACGCGATCGCGGCGTCCAACTGGTCCCACGAGGTGACCTTGCTGATCCCGATCGACGACCCGGCGCGGCACGGCTTGACGAACACCGGCAGGCCCAGCCGCACGCGGTCGGCCTCGTCCACAGTGGACTGACCGCGCGGGAGGCTGACGTACTTCCCGACCTCGAGCCCGTCGGCGGCGAGCAGCTTCTTCGCGAATTCCTTGTCCATCGCGGCCGCGCTGGCGAAAACGCCGGGGCCGACGTACGGGATGCCGGCGAGTTCGAGCAGTCCCTGGATCGTCCCGTCCTCCCCGAACGCGCCGTGCAGCACCGGGAACACGACGTCGACGGCAGAAAGCACCTCGACCTCTTCGCCCTGGTTCAGCGTCACCAGTCCGCTCGACGTCGGGTCGGCTGCCAGCACCAGCGCCTGCCCGCCTTCGACGGACGGCAGCTCGCGACCATCGATGGCGAGCGTCGCCGGGTCACCGGTACCGAGGACCCAGCCACCCTCCCGGGTGATCCCGACCGGGACCACCTCGAAGCGGTCCGCATCCAGGTTTGCCATGACGCTACCTGCGGAAACACACGAAATCGTATGCTCGGAACTACGACCACCGAACACCACGGCAACCCGCGTCTTGGGAGAGCTCATAGCCGGTCACCCTACCGGGCTCTTGTGTTCCGGCTCCCGGCGCAGTAAGTCGACAAGTATGTCCAGCGCGCCGTCCAGCGCTTCGCGGGAGCAGCCCGCGTACCCGATCGCCGCGCCATACGCCGTCGGCGTCCCGGCGAAATGCCGGGCGAGGCCGTCGAGCCGGATGCCGCGCTTTTCGGCGGCGGCCAGCCGGGCGAGCTCGGTCTCGGCGGAGTCGAACGGGACCACAAGATGCGCGCCGGCGTCGTCACCGAGCAGCGGTACCCCAGCCGCGGTCAACGCCGTCGACAGCATCGACCGGCGCTGGAACAGCTCACGCCGCAGTTTCCGCAGGTGGCGGCCGAGGTCACCCGCGCGAGCCAACTCGATCGTAACGCGCTGGCCGGCGGGCGAAGGCCGGGTGCCCGACCGATCGCGGTACTCCAGCACGGCCGCGGTGACGCTCGGCGGCGCGACCATCCAGCCGACGCCGAGCGCCGGAGTGAGGATCTTGCTGGTGGTGCCGAGGTGGACGACGACGTCCGGCGCGAGCGCGGCCAGCAGTGGCAGCGGCGCGACGTCGAACCGCAGCTCGCCGTCGTAGTCGTCCTCGATCAGGAGCATGCCCTCGGCGCGGGCCCGGCCGACGAGGTCGACGCGTCGGGACGCGCTCATGCGGCTGCCCATCGGGTACTGGTGCGCGGGCGAGCAGTAGACCGCGCGGACGCCGGCCGGGACGAGGTCCGGCCGCAAACCCTCGCCGTCGACGGGCACGCCGACGACCTGCAGCCCAGCGCGCCTGAACGACTGGACGGCCCGCTGGTACCCGGGCTCCTCGACGGCGACGACTTCGCCGGGGGCCAGCACCGCGACCGCCAGTTCGACCACCGCGGCCGTGGTCCCGCCGGTCGCCAGCACCGAGTCCGTGCCCACGGCAAGACCACGATGCCGGAGGAGGTGCTCCGCGATCGCCGCGCGGTAGTCCGGCAGGCCCGCCCGGTTCTCGCGCGTCGTCGGCGCGGAGTCGGCCGCCGCCCGCCACGCCCGCCGCCAAGCGGACTTGTCGAGCCCTTCTGCCCACGGGACGCCGGGGGTGAGCTCCAAGAGGATCTCCTGCTCACGGACCTCGCCGGGGATCGTGTCGTCGGTCGGCCGGTCCGCGGGCGGCGACGTCGTCACGTACGTGCCGGAGCCGTGGCGACCGGCGATCCAGCCCTCAGCGTGCAGCTGCTCGTACGCGGCCGACGTCACCGTGCGACTGACGCCGAGCCGACCGGCGAGCGCCCTCGTCGACGGCAGTCGATCGCCGCCGCGGAGGTGTCCGGTCGCGGCCGCGTCACGCAGGGCGTCGGCGAGCTGGACGGCAAGCGGGATCTCGGACCCGCGCCGAAGGCTGATCGGCAACGCGGTATCGGGATGGGACACGGCGAGCTCCTCGGGTAGCACCACCAATAAGTGGCCTTTCGAATCATATGATAAATGGCTATTCAAAACAGCCACTGCGCCAAGCGACACTGAATCCATGACCGCCGTAGCCCCGCTTTCCGCCACCGAACGCACCACGCTGGGCCGTCGCAAGATCCGCGCGGTCACCGAACGGTCCGCGCTGTACGCGGTGCTCGACGAGGCGCTGATCTGCCATCTCGGCGTCTTGCGCGAAGGCGCGCCACTGGTGCTGCCAACCGGCTTCGGCCGGGACGGTGACACGATCTACCTGCATGGATCCACCGGCGCGAGCAGCCTGCGGCTGGCGAACGAAGGCATCGACGTCTGCGTGACCGTGACGCTGCTGGACGGGATCGTCTATGCGCGCTCGATCAACAACCACTCGATGAACTACCGGAGCGCGGTGATCCTCGGCAAGGCGCGTCCGGTCCTCGACCCCGAGGCGAAGACCCACGCGCTGAAGGTCATCACCGACCACCTCGCGCCGGGCTCGTGGGAGCACGCCCGCGACGTCAACGCGAAGGAGTTCGCCGCGGTGTCGGTGCTCTCGCTGGACCTCGCCGAGGCGTCGGTCAAGGCACGCGCCGAAGGCCCCGACGACTCGCCCGAGGAGATCGCGGCGAACCTGTCCTGGGCCGGGGTGCTGCCGATCCGCACGGTCTACGGCGACCCGGAACCCTCAGCCGACCTGATCGCCGAGTTCCCCGTCCCGCCACACGTCCTCAACCGCGCGCCCTGACCCGCAACTCGACGGCGAGTTGCGATACGTGCGTCCTCAACCGCGGGTGATGGGCAGGCGGACGGTGAAGGCGGTGCGGCCGGGCCGGCTTTCGACCTCGACCGTGCCGCCGTGGGCTTCGACCAGCGATCGCACCACCGCGAGCCCGAGCCCGCTGCCGCCGTTGCGGCGGTTCCGGGAGTCGTCGACGCGGAAGAAGCGGTCGAAAATCCGCTCGGTGTTCTCGGCGGCGATACCGTCACCCGCATCGATGACCTGCACCACCACGACTCCGGCACCCTCGAGCGACAGCGACACTGTCACCGGCGTGCCGTCCGGGGTATGGATCGCGGCGTTCGCCAGCAGGTTGTCGAGAACCTGACGCAGCCGCGACGGATCGCCTCGCAACACCACACTCGCCGGCCCCGGTTCGACCGTCAGCGGATGCCCCGGCCGCCCGGCCCGAAAGGCGTCCGCCGCCGCCTCCACCAGCTCGACGACGTCGACGTCCTCCGGCCGCACCAGTGCGTCCATCTCCGTCGAATCGAGCCTGGCCAGCAGCAGGAGGTCGTCCACGAGCACGCTCATCCGCGCGGTTTCCGCACGGATCTTCGCGAGGTGCGCTTCGCGCTCGGCGGGCTCGTTGGCCGCGGCATAGCGGAAGAGGTCGGCGTACCCGCGGATCGACGTCAGCGGCGTCCGCAGCTCGTGTGAGGCGTCCGCGACGAACCGGCGCAGCCGCTCGTTGACCGCCGTCCGCGCCGCCAGCGAAGACTCGATATGCGCCAGCATGAGGTTGAACGCGCTCCGCAGCTCCTCGACCTCCGCGCCACCGCCGTCGCCCGTGGCGCGCACGGACAGGTCCGCGGACTCGGTGAGGTCGTGGGCGGCGATGTCGTGCGCGGTGCCGGCCATCTCGCTCAGCGGGCGCAACCCGCGCTTGAGCACGATCCGGCCGACGATCACCAGCAGCGCCAACGCGATGAGGAACGCCACCACTTCGACGGTGATCAGCTGGTTGACGGTGCGGTACAGATCGGTCTGCGAAGCCGCGCTGAGCAGCACCTCCCCGCTGTCGAGCGGGCATGCCCGGACCCGATACCACCCCGCGTCACGAATCCAGACAGTCCGCAGCACGGAACTGTCGATCGCGTCGGCCGCGGCCGAAGAGAGCCCCTGCACATCGACGGGCAGGACACTGCCGGACTTCGGCTTCGTCTCGCCGTCACCAACCTCGAAAACCGCCGAATACCAGCCGTAGGACGGGCTCGGCATGCCGCCCATCTTCTTCAGCTTCACCAGCTGCTGGCTCTGGCTGTCGACGAGCTGCGCGTCCAGTCGCTGCTCGAGGTAGTGCTGCATGATCCCGACGGTCACGACGCCGACCACGGCGAACACCACCAGCGCGAGCGCGCCGAGCCCGAGCGCGAGTCGCGTGCCGAGCCGCGATCGGCGCCACGCTGCAAGCCGGCGGCGGGGGTTCACCGGGGGGCCGGGCGCACTACGTAACCGACCCCGCGCACGGTCTGGATCAGCGGATCGCGGCCGGAGTCGAGCTTCCGGCGCAGATGCGAGATGACGAGTTCGACCACATTGGACCGTCCGCCGAAGTCGTATTCCCAGACGTGGTCGAGGATCTGCGCCTTCGTCGACACCGAAGGCGCACGCCGCATCAAGTACCGCAGCAGCTCGTACTCGGTCGGGGTCAGCGTGACGAGCTCGCCGTCGCGTAACACCTCACGGGTGTCCTCGTTCAGCGTCAAATCGGCGACGCCGAGCAGCGACGACTGCGGCGCCGGCCCCTGGCAGCGACGCAGCACCGCGCGCAGCCGTGCCATCAGTTCCTCGACCGAGAACGGCTTGACCAGGTAATCGTCACCGCCGCGGGTCAACCCGGCGACGCGGTCGGCGGTGGCGTCCTTGGCGGTCAGGAACACCACCGGCACCGTCATCCCGCCGCGGCGAAGCCGATCGAGCACGGTGAACCCGTCGATGTCGGGCAGCATCAGGTCGAGCACCACGATGTGCGGGCCGAAGACCGCGGCCTCGCGCAGCGCGTCCTCGCCCGTTCCCGCGGTGACCGCCGACCACCCCTCGTACCTGGCGACGGTGGCCACCAGTTCGGCGATATGCGGCTCGTCGTCGACGACCAGTAGCCGCACCGGGCTTTCGTTGTCCACCTGTCCATCCTGCGGCAGTTCCCGGACACGGGCGAGGCGGGGGGCCACCCGACAGCAACTCGACAGCTGTTCCCCAGATCGCCCACAGCTTCGATGAGCAGGCTCGAAGACGTACTCGAGGAAGGGGAACAGCTGTGACGATCGCGCCACAGACCGCCGCGCGGATCGGCCCGGCAATCAGGCCGCGCACCGCCGCACGCCTAGGCCTCTACGCCCTTTTCGCCGCCAACCTCGCCGTCGTGACTTCCTTGTTCGTCGCCGCGGGACCATCGGACAACGTGCTGATCAGCATCGGCAGGCTCGCCGGGCTCTACGCGGCCCTGTTCATGGCCTTCCAGCTGCTGCTGGTCGCACGGCTCGGCTGGCTGGACCGCCGCCTCGGTATGGACCGGCTGACCACCTGGCATCGCTGGACCGGTTTCGGTCTGCTGTGGCTGCTGCTCGCCCACGTCGTGTTCGTCGTGTTCGGCTACGCCACGGTGGAGCGCAACACGCCCGTCGACGAAGTGGTCCAGCTGGCCGACACCACCGAAGGCGTGCTGCGCGCGATCGTGGCGTTCGTGCTGATCCTGATCGTCGGCGCCGCGTCCGCACGCTTCGCGCGACGGCGGCTGGCCTACGAAACCTGGCACTTCATCCACCTCTACACCTACGCGGCCGTGCTGCTGGTCTTCAGCCACCAGATCGCGATCGGGCAGTCGTTCACGAGTTCGACGTGGGGACGCGCCTACTGGTGGACACTGTGGAGTGTCGCCGGTGCGGCCGTGCTGCTCGGCCGGGTCGTGCTGCCGCTCTGGCGCAACCTGCGGCACCAGCTGCGGGTCGCGGCCGTCGTTCCCGAGTCGGACAACGTCGTTTCGGTGTACATGACGGGAAAGCGGCTCGACGAACTTCCGGCGAGGGCAGGGCAGTTCTTCCTGTGGCGCTTCCTCACCCGCGACAGGTGGTGGCGGGCGAACCCGTTTTCCCTGTCCACCGCGCCCGACGGGAAGTCGCTGCGGATCACCGCGAAGGCGGTCGGCGACAGCAGTTCGGGGTTGCGCACGCTGAAGGTCGGCACGCGTGTGTTCGCCGAAGGGCCGTACGGCGCTTTCACCACCATTCACCAGCGGCACGAAAACGCGCTGCTGATCGCGGGCGGGGTCGGGATCACCCCGATCCGCGCGTTGCTGGAGGACATCGCGGGGCACGTGGTCGTGCTCTATCGTGTCGGCACCGACGTCGACGCGGTGCTGCTGCCGGAACTCGAAGCGCTCGCTCGGACGCGCGGCGCCGTCGTCCACCTGCTGACCGGACCGTCGAACGCGTCCGGGCCGCACGGACCGTTGCTCGGCGCCGGGAACGTGCGCATGCTCGTGCCCGACGTCGTCGAGCGGGACGTGTTCGTCTGCGGGCCGCCGGGGATGACCGGTGCTGTGCTGCGGAGCCTGCGGGAGCTCGACGTGCCGCGGCCGCAGGTTCACGCCGAACGCTTCAGCCTGGCAGGGTGAGGGAACCATGAAGAGAACGATTCTCGCGATCATGTTGTCGGCAGCCGGGTTCGTCGCGGTCTGGCGGTTCGAACCGTCGGCGATCGGCAGCACCGTCATCGCGCAACCCCCCGCGGTGAGCACACCGGGGTCCAGCACGACGTCTTCCAGCGCGGGAGCCCCGGCCTCGACGCAGGTCACCGTGCCGGGTTCGGTGGAATCCAGCGACTACGGCACGGTCCAGGTGCAGGTGGTGTTCTCCGGCACCAACATCGTCGACGTCCAGCTCCTCCAGCAGCCCGGCAGCGGCCGCGCGATCGACGCGTTGCCGCAGCTGCGCGAAGAGGCGCTGCAGGCGCAAAACGCACACATCGACACGATCTCGGGCGCGACGCAGACCAGCGAGTCGTACCAGCAGTCGATGCAGTCCGCGATCGACGCGAAGGGCGCGTAGTGAACACGCGGGTCGAGCACATCATGGGGCTGCCGATCTCGATCGACGTCCGGGACGAAGACCCGGCGCTCGTCGAAGCGATCGAAGGCGCGTTCGAGTCGTTGCGCGAGGCCGACAGCCGGTTCAGTCCGTTTCGGACGGACAGCGAAATCTGCCGGTACGACCGGGGTGAACTGGCGCCGGAGCTGGTGAGCGACGATTTCCGTGAAGTGATGGGCATTTGCTCGCACTACGAACGCGAGAGCGGCGGAGCGTTCACGGCACGGGTGCCCGGCCGAGGGCTCGACCCGAGTGCGGTGGTCAAGGGCTGGGCCGTGCAGCGGGCCGCGGACTTCCTTCGGCTGTCCGGGGCGCAGCGGTTTTGTGTCAACGCCGGCGGCGACGTCATCGCCGCCGGCGAGCCCGAGGACGGCAGGCCGTGGCGGGTCGGTGTCCGGCATCCCGACCAGCCCGACACGCTGTGCGCGGTCATCGCCGCACGGGACCTCGCGGTGGCGACGTCGGCGACCTACGAGCGCGGGCAGCACATCTTCGATGGGCGGACCGGGGAACCGGCCGGCGGGCTGGTGAGCGTCACCATCACCGCGTCGGACCTGACGACGGCGGATTCCACTGCCACAGCGGCGTTCGCGATGGGCCGCGACGGGATCGCGTGGGCTGCCGCGCAACCGGGCTGCGAGGTGCTGATCGTCGACGCCGACCGCCGCGTCCACCGCACCCCCGGCCTCCACACCCTCTAACGCGGGGCACTTTTGTACTCCGCGACGCCTCAGTGGCTGGTGAGGTTCTTGAGGTCAGCGGGTGTGGTCGGCTGGTGGTGACTGTGGGACTCGTCGGCCTGAACGTGGAACTCGCCGGGCCGGAGTGTGGGACTCGCCGACGCGCTGTGCGAGTCCCACACTCAGCGAGGGCGAGTCCCACACTCAGACCGAACGAGTCCCACACCCAGCTCAACCAGCACCCACACAGACGACCGAAGAGCCACAAAAGTGCCCTCCTTGCACGCGCGGGATATCGGCGAAGGCAAGGACATAGCCGGAGCGGAAACGACAGGACGGGGTCGGGGAAGAGCTGGCAAGGTGGGTGGCATGAAGATCTTGTTCACCTCTGCGCCCGGGTACGGGCTGATGCTGCCACTGATCCCGCTGGCCTGGGCCGCGCGGGCCGCTGGGCACGAAGTACTGTTCGCCACCACCGCCGAGGTAGCCGAGGTCGGGGCCGACGCCGGCCTCGCCATGGTCGACGTCTTCCCGGAACGCGACGTCTGGGGCGAGTTGATGGCCCGGATCGGACCCGGCGCTCCCCCGCCTCCCGACGAGCTGTCCGAGGAGGAGCGGCTGGTCAAGGATTCCGGAAGCCCGTTCGGCGTATTCACCCTCACCATGACCGAGGGCACGATCGCCGCGGGCCGGGCGTTCGGCGCGGACCTCGTCGTCTACCCCTCCGACCACGGTGCCGGACCCCTGACCGCGCTCGCGCTCGGCAAGCCCGCGCTCGAGGTCGGGAACCGGATCTCGTGGTCCATGCGCGACGAAGAATCCCGCGGGCAATTCTCGTTCGGCAAGGAGGACGCGCTGAGCGTGTGGTTGCGCGAAAAGCTGTCGATCCCCGAGGGCCCGCTGAAGCCGATCGCGCGGATCGACCCCCGCGCGCCGAGCATGGGCGGGATCAGCGCGGACGAACCCGACCCGCGGGACGGCGTGCCGTGGTGGTCGATGGAGTTCGTGCCGTACAACGGCGGCGCCGTCGCGCCGGGCTGGCTGGCGGAGCCCGCGACGCGGCCGAGGGTGTGTGTCACGCTCGGCACGGTCGTCCCGGCGCTGTCGGGCACCACCAACCTGACCGCGGTGATCGAAGCCCTGGGCGAAATGGACGTCGACGTCGTCCTCGCGGCGGGCACGGCGGACCTTTCCGCGCTCGGCACCCTGCCGGACAACGTGCGGTCAGCCGGTTTCCTGCCGCTGTCGATGATCCTGCCGAGCTGTTCGCTGATCGTCCACCACGGCGGTTCCGGCAGCACGGCCGCGCCGCTGTTCTACGGCGTCCCGCAGCTCGTGCTGCCGGCGTTCGCCGACAACTTCATATCCGCGGACCGCGTCGCCGCCCGCGGGGTCGGCCTGCGCTGCGACGCCGCCGGCACGGACGCCGCGACGGCGCGCACGTTGATCGAGCGGCTGCTCACGGAACCGGCGTTCACCAAAGCGGCCGCCGAAGTCCGCACGGAAATCGCAGAGCAGCCCAGCCCGGCCGCCATTATCGACCGGGTGACCGCCGCACTGGGTCGGTAACGCTCGGGTGATAGCCCTCGAAGCGGGACAGGAAAACCCCTTCGCCCTGGGTCATGCCCGGTAGCTGCCGTTCGAAGGCGTGAACCGTCCTCGCCGGGATCACGCCTTCGAGCCGGCCGTCGCCGACCCGGACTGCCGCCCCGGCTTCGCCGAGTTTCGCGCAGACGGTGGCGATCGTGTCCGGCGGCACTTCCAGCTCGAAGCGCTCGACGGGTTCGTACACGCGGGTGCCGGCCCGACGCAGCGCTGTCGCCAGCACCAACGCGGTCAGCTTGCGGAAGTCGGCGGCGGCGGTCACCGGCGACGCGTATCCCGTGTGGGTGAGGGTGATCACGCAGTCGGTGACCTCCCAACCGAAGTTGCCGTGCCGGAGCTCCTGGCGGACGGTCTGTTCGATCGCCGTGTGGAACGCCCGCGGCAGACCTCCGAGCTCGACGTCCAGCCGGTAGCCGACGCCGCTGTCCGGCGCTCCCGGCTCGACCCGGAGCCCGACGGTCGCGTAGAACGGGTTCCCGTCCTCGAGGATCACTTCGAGGGCTTCACCGGTGCCGACCGGCTTTTCCCGGTGGACGACCTGCGTTTCGTCGAAGACCACGTGGACGCCGAACTCGCTTTCGAGCTGCGACTTGAGCACTTCCTGCTGCACCTCGCCGTACAGGCTCACCGAGATCTCGTACTCACCACGCCGGACGTGGATGAGCGGGTCCTGCTCGGAGAGGGTCCGCAGGGCCGGGTAGAGGCGTGGCTCTTCGGCCGGATCCGCGGCGCGGACGACGGTTTCGAACGCCGGCGGCAGGAAGTAGGACCCCGAGGTCGTTCCGCCGGGCAGGCCGAGCCGGTCGCCGATCCTGACGTCGTCGAGTCCCCATACCTGCGCGATCCGGCCCGCAGCGACCCGCTGTGTCGGAACGGCTTCACCCTGCTCGAAAACGCGGAGCCCGGTCACTTTCGCGGTTCGCTCCTCCGACTCGCCGTCCCGGAAGAACGAAACTTGTTCGCGGATACCAAGGGACCCGGCGAAAACCCGGACATAGGCGATCTTCTCCCCGGAAAAACCGCGCTCGATCTTGAACACCGAACCGCTCAGCGCGTCCTGTCCCGTGTCTCCCGGGGGAAGCAGTTCGCGGATCGCGCGGATCAGCTCACCGACCCCTTCACCGCTCATCGCCGACCCGAAGAAAACGGGCGTCAGCTGTGCTTTTCCGACTTGTGTCACCAGCTCGCGACGAACACGCGCTGCGTCGACGACCACGTCCTCAGCCAGGTAGTCAGCGAGGAAAGCGTCGTCGTTCCCAGCCAGGACCTCCACAACGGATTCGAAGAATCGGACGTCTTCGAGGGAACGGGAATGCACCCGCGCCGGCCAGTTCCCGAGATCGCTCACGGTTTGCAGGGCGATTGTCGAGGGGGTGAGTTTCGCGGTGATGCTTTCGAGCAGATCCTCGTAACGCGCGCCCATCCGGTCTATCTTGTTGACGAAAACGAGCGTCGGAATCTTCAACCTCGCCAGGGTGCGCATCAGGATTCGCGTCTGGACCTGTACCCCTTCGACGGCGGAAACCACCAGTACCGCCCCGTCGAGCACACTCAGCGCGCGCTCGACCTCCGCGATGAAATCGGAGTGGCCGGGGGTGTCGATCAGGTTCACCGTCAGGTCGTCCACGGTGAAGGACACCACCGCCGAACGGATCGTGATCCCGCGGCGGCGTTCGAGTTCCATCGTGTCGGTCCGGGTGGTTCCGCCGTCGACACTGCCGAGTTCGCCGATAACGCCCGTTTCGAAGAGCAGACGTTCGGTCAGGCTGGTCTTACCGGCGTCGACATGGGCGAGGATTCCCAAGTTCACGGTCTTCATACAGCTTCGTCCCAGTGCATGCGAAGTGACAGGAGGTCTGGGTTGGGACGAACTCCTGGCGCATTGCCTGCTCCTGACGACTCAAGCTGACGAAGACGAGCGAAGCTACCACCCGCCCGCCGATCGCGACACCGATTATTCCGGCTGGGGCGGGATCCCTCTCGTCCAAAGATCCCTCAGCGCCACCCTGGGGGCGTTGAACGCCCCCAGGGTGGCGCTGAGGGCACCCGAAGGGCTAAAGGCGGACCGGGCCGCCGAGGGCGTCCAGGTGGTAGGGGCGCATTTCCCGGCCGCCGTCCCGGTAAACGTGGATGCTGATCGCCGGGTCCAGGCTGTCGTTGCGGACCGCGTGGACGTAGCCCGGTCCGAAGACCCGCGACTGCCCGGCGGTCAGGGCGTGGGCCTCGACCACCGCCCGGCCATCAGGGGCGCGCCGGGTGACGGTTTCGGTGAGGGAGCCGCTGACGACGGTGAACGCCCCGGTGCTGAAGACGTGGTCGTGCAGGTCGGTGTGCTGACCGGGCAGCCAGGCCATCAGCCAGACCTCCTGCTGCTCGTCGCTGTCGACCAGCGCGGAAAACCGCTGGTCAGGGTCGTAGCGCAGGAGGTGCCGCCACCGGTCACGGTCGGCGGCGAACTCGAGGGCGACGCGCACGGGGTGGCGCAGGGCGGGGTTTTCGGCAGTAACGAGCGTGTTGTCCGGAACGGCGAACATGAGTGAGTGTCCTCAAAGGAATGCGGCACACAGGGGCACCGCGAGCTTCGACAGGGTCGGGGCTGGGTTCACCGACAACAAGGACACAACGCCGGCGAGACCGGGCGTGAGTCGTCAAGACCCCGCCCGTTCGTCATTCGCCGCGTGTTCACCCCACGAGCGAACCAGCACCCCCGACGCCCGGTCAAGTCGTTCTCACCAAGTGGACGACCCAGACGGCGCCTACGACCACTCGTGTTTCTGCTCGCGGCCGAGGAGTTCGGCACCGGCCCGGCGCGGATCGACGCCCTCGTGGCAGACGCGGTACATCGCGTCGGTGATCGGCATGTCGACACCGAGGCCGGCCGCGAGGGCACGGATGGACGAACACGACGTCACGCCCTCGGCGACCTGGCCGCCGCCGGCCAGCTGGGCCTGCTCGACGGTCTCGCCGCGGCCGAGGTGCTCGCCGAACGTCCGGTTGCGCGACAGCGGCGACGTGCACGTGGCGACAAGGTCGCCGACGCCGGCGAGACCGGCGAAAGTGAGCGGGTCGGCGCCGAGTTTGGTACCGAGCCTGGCCATCTCGGCGAGACCCCGCGTGATCAACGTCGCCATCGTGTTCGCGCCCAGCCCCAGCCCGACCGCCATGCCACAGCTCAGCGCGATGACGTTCTTGCACGCCCCGCCCAGCTCGCAGCCGATGACGTCGGTGTTGGTGTACGGCCGGAAGTATTGGTTGAAGCTCGCGCGCTGGATCGCGACCGCGCGTTCGTGGTCGGCGCAGGCGACCACCGCCCCCGAAGGCTGTTCCTGCGCGATCTCCCGGGAGAGGTTCGGCCCCGACACCACCACGATGTCACGCTCGGGGACGTCGGCGATTTCGGCGATGACCTGGCTCATTCGCTTCAGCGAGCCGAGTTCGACGCCCTTCGCGAGGCTGACCAGTATCGCGTCGGCCGGCAGCCGCCACATGCTCAGGTTCGCGCGCAGGCTCTGGCTCGGCACCGCGAACATCACCGCTTGCGCGCCCTCCAGCGCGGCCGCCGCGTCGGAAGTGGCCGTCACCCGCGAAGGCAGCTTCACGTTCGGCAGGTACGACTGGTTGGTGTTCGCCGTGCGGATCTCCTCGGCGATCTCCTCGCGGCGCGCCCACATCGTGACGTCCCGGCCGGCGTCGGCGAGGACCTTCGCGAACGCCGTGCCCCAGGAACCCGCCCCCAGCACGGTGATCCGCTGTACCTCCGCAGGCTGCGCCATCAGTCGCCTTCCGTCTGCTGGGTGCTCGCCTGTTCGGTGATCTCGGACTCCTTCGATGGTGATTGCTCCTGGCGGATCTCCGCCAGGAGGGTGACGATCTCGCTCTTCATCAGATCGGTGACTTCGCGGAGCAGGGACGCGCCGGTCGACTTCATCCCGCCCCTCCTTACTCTCCGTCCGCGCCGAACCCCTCCGCTGATCCTGCCGCTCGCCGCTCCGACGGGTCCACCAAGGGTGTCTTCAGACGCTGTTGATAACACGCGGCGTCGTCTTTCGGTAAAGATAGAGGGGTGCATGTCGACCTGATCCTCCCGATGAAGCCGCCCCGCATCGGCAAGTCGCGGCTCCGCGGGGCGCCGGACTACCCGACCGGTGACGACGAACACGCCGAGCTGGTGCTCGCGCTCGCGTGCGACACGGTGGCGGCGGCGACGTCGGCGGCCGGCGTACGTCGTGTGCTGGTGGTCGCCAGCGACCCGGCGGCCGTCGAGGCGCTGCGTGAGTACGGCGCCGAAATCATCCGCGAACCCCGGGTCACCGGGCTCAACGCCGCGCTTCGGCACGGCGAGTCGGTCCTACGCCGGGCCGATCCGGCGTCGGTCGTCGGTGCTCTGCAGGCCGACCTGCCCGCGTTGCGCGCCGAGGACCTGGCCGCCGCGCTGGCCGAAGCCGGCGGCCGGCGCGCGTTCACCGCGGACCGCCAAGGCACCGGCACGACATTGCTGCTCTCGGCCCCCGCCGCGCCGCTCGATCCGCGGTTCGGTGTCGGCTCGGCGTTCGCGCACACCGAGTCCGGGGCGCGGCCGCTCGAGCTGTCCGCCGAATCCCTGCGTAGCGATGTGGACACTCCGGGCGATCTTGCCCATGCCAGGACACTCGGCCTCGGTGAGCGGACCAGCGCCGTGCTCGGGGAGCACTGCCTGACCCTCTGACCGGGCACTGTCGACTCCGACACTGTTAACCAAGCCGTCTGTCACGGTATGCGCATTAAGCGGCGAAGTGGTGAACAATGGCCTCGTGAGCGATGACGACGGCACGACCCCGGCAACAGTGGATTCAGCCAAGACCGAGCCATCCCGGAGGAGGGCCGCCAAACCGGCGAGTCCCAAGGCGAACGGCAGTAAGAGACTGCCCGCCGTGAAGAACCGCGCCACCCGCGGCGGCTCCGCGAGCCGCCCGGTGCAGGACTTCCACGCCGTGCCGTCCGCGCCCCCGGCCGTGACCCCGACTTCGACGACGTCGGCCGAGACCTTGCCTGATGACCGGTACTTCAACCGCGAGCTGTCGTGGCAGGACTTCAACGCCCGGGTGCTCGCGCTTGCCGAGGACGAGTCGCAGGCGCTGCTGGAGCGCGCGAAGTTCCTCGCCATCTTCGCGTCCAATTTGGACGAGTTCTACATGGTGCGTGTCGCCGGGCTGAAGCGCCGCGACGAGACCGGGCTGTCCGTCCGAAGCGCCGACGGGCTCACCCCGCGCGAGCAGCTGGCGTACATCGCCAAGCGCAACCAGGACCTCGTCGAGCGGCAGACCGGCGCGTTCGAGCTGCATCTGCGGCCGCTGCTGGCGAAGGAGGACATCCGGATCGTCGGCTGGGCCGACCTCGAGGGTCAGGACCAGCTCCGGCTGTCCAACTACTTCAGCGAGCAGATCTTCCCGGTGCTGACCCCGCTGGCCGTCGACCCCGCCCACCCCTTCCCCTATATCTCCGGGCTGTCGCTGAACCTCGCCGTCACCGTGCGGGATCCCGAGGGCGGCACCGAGCGGTTCGCCAGGGTCAAGGTCCCGAACAACGTGCGGCGGCTGGTCCGTATCGAGCAGCAGCGCGAAAACCGGACCGCGACGTTCATTCCGCTCGAAGAGCTCATCGCCGCGCACCTCGGCGAGCTGTTCACCGGCATGGAGGTGCTCGAGCACCACGTGTTCCGCGTCACCCGCAACGCCGACTTCGAGGTCGAGGAAGACCGCGACGAGGATCTGTTGCAGGCGCTGGAGCGCGAGCTCGCCCGCCGCCGGTTCGGCCCGCCGGTTCGGCTGGAAGTCACCTCCGACATGAGCGAGCACATGCTCGAGCTGCTGCTCAGGGAGCTGGAAGTCGATCCGAACGACGTCGTCGAGGTCCCGGGGCTGATCGACCTGACCTGCCTGCACCAACTGTCCAGTGTGGATCGCAAGGAGCTGAAGGACAGCCCGTTCGTACCGGCGACGCACCCCGCGTTCGGCGAGCGGGAGACGCCGAAGAGCATCTTCGCGACCCTGCGCGAGAGCGACGTCCTGGTCCATCACCCGTACGACTCGTTCTCCACGAGCGTGCAGCGGTTCATCGAGCAGGCCGCGGCCGATCCCAAGGTCCTCGCGATCAAGCAGACGCTGTACCGCACCTCCGGTGACTCCCCGATCGTCGACGCGCTGATCGACGCCGCCGAAGCGGGCAAGCAGGTCGTCGCGCTGGTGGAGATCAAGGCCCGGTTCGACGAGCAGGCCAACATCACCTGGGCGCGGACGCTGGAGCGCGCGGGCGTGCACGTCGTGTACGGGCTGGTGGGGCTCAAAACCCACTGCAAGGTGTCGATGGTCATCCGGCAGGAAGGCACCGCGCTGCGGCGTTACTGCCATATCGGGACCGGCAACTACAACCCGAAGACCGCGCGACTGTACGAGGACATGGGCCTGCTCACGGCCGACCCGACGATCGGCGCGGACCTGACGGACCTGTTCAACGTCCTCACCGGCTATTCGCGGCAGGACACCTACCGCAACATCCTGACCTCGCCGCACGGCATCCGCCGCGGCATCCTGCGCGCGATCGGCGAGGAGATCGAACTCGCGCGCGCCGGGCAGGCGGCCGGGATCCGGATCAAGTGCAACTCGCTCGTCGACGAGCAGATCATCGACGCGCTGTACCACGCGTCGCGCGCGGGAGTGCCCGTCGAGGTTGTGGTGCGCGGGATCTGCGCGCTCAAGCCGGGGGTGGAAGGACTGAGCGAGAACATCAAGGTCCGGTCGATCCTCGGCCGGTTCCTCGAGCACTCGCGGGTGTTCCACTTCCGCGCGGGCAACGCGTACTGGATCGGCAGCGCGGACATGATGCACCGCAACCTCGACCGCCGCATCGAAGCGCTCGTGCGCGTCAAGGACCCGAAGCTGACCGGCCAGCTCGACGACGTCCTCGATTCCGCCCTCGACCCGATCACCCGCTGCTGGGTGCTGAAGGCGAGCGGGGAATGGGTGCCTTCGCCCGCCGACGGCGCCCAGGTCCGTGATCACCAGGCCGCGCTGACCGCGAGTCACGGAGCGAACGGGTGAGTTCGGTTCCCATCCGTGCGGCAGGTGCGGTGCTATGGCGACGCGAAGACTCGGGCGTGCTGCAACTCGCGGTCGTCCACCGACCGCGTTATGACGACTGGTCGCTGCCGAAGGGCAAACTGGACCCCGGCGAGACCATCCCGGGCACAGCCGTCCGCGAAATCCTCGAAGAGACAGGGTTCGCGGCGAAGCTCGGCCGCTATCTGGTGCGCGTCGCCTATCCCGTGGTCGCCCGGGACGGCGTCGGCACGGCGGACAAGACGGTCGACTACTTCGCCGCCGAAGCCGTCGGCGGGGCGTTCGAGACGAACGACGAGGTCGACGAGCTGCGCTGGGTCGAGCCGGCGAAGGCGGAGATCCTGCTCACCCGGCGCGTCGACGTCGACGTGGTCCGGACCTTTTGCCTGCTGCCGGCCGAGCTGACGACGGTGGTCCTCGCGCGCCACGCGAAGGCGGGCAAGCGCGAGGAGTGGAACGGCGACGACGACCTGCGGCCGCTGTCGTCGGCGGGTCAGCGTCAGTCGGACGGGCTTCGCGCGCTGATGCCGATGTTCGGCGCCGACCGGGTGTTCTCGGCGCCGCGGCTGCGGTGCGTGCAGACCGTGCAGGGGGTCGCGGACGACCTCGGGCTCGAGATCCGGCACGAGCCGCTGCTGTCCGAGGAGGGGTACTGGCCGGACCCCGTGCGCGGGATCGGCAGACTGCTCACCATCGTCGCCGAGGGCGGCGCCCCGCTGATCTCCAGCCAGGGCGGGGTGATCCCGGACCTTGTCAGCGCCCTGGCGGACCGCGACGGCGTCGAGCTCGCCGACAGCAAGCACGGTGTCGTACCGAGCAAGAAGGGCTCGTTCTGGGTCCTTTCCTTCGCCGACGGCCCGAAGCTCGTGGCCGCCGACTACTTCGCCGGCACCCTCCCCGTCCCCGAACTCGCGCACCACTAAGCCAACTCATGTCCACCAACGGCAAACTCGCGAGTTTGCCGTTGGTGGACGTGAGTTGGCTCGTGACAGTGGGGTGACAGTGGCGGCTGGTCTACTGCTCGGGCACACGCGACGAGGCGGGATGCGCCGGTCTAGGGGTGCGGCGCATCTCCTTGGTCCGGGGGGAGGGCCGCTAGCAGGGTGCCGATTTCCGAGGTGCGGGGATCGCCGAGCCGGCGGCAGACTTCCAGCGCTTCGGTCCAGCGGGCGGCGGCGGCGTCGGCTCGGCCCATCAGCAGTTCGACCTTGCCGTAGGTGATGAGGACGTCGATGGTGCCGTAGTCGACGCCGAGTTCGCGCAGGCCGGCGAGCGCGCGATCGCAATGCCCGATGGCCTCACCAAGCCGTCCGGCGCCCGCGCAGGCATCCGCGACGTTCCCCAGCGCCAACGCCGAGTGGTATCGATCACCGAGCCCGTCGAAGGCGTCGTGGGCCGCGTAGGCGTGCTCGATGGCTTCCTCGAACCGTTCCAGCGCGATACAGCTGGCGCTGACGTTCAGCAAAGCGTGCGGCACATACGTCTTCTGGCCCGTCTCGACGGCCGTCTTCGCCGCCTCCGAGCCGCACCGATACGACTTCTCGAACTCCTCGCGCAGGTAGTACGCGCCGGCGAGGTTGCTGAGGATCGCCAAGGTCAGCAGGCTGCCACCGACTTCGTCCGACGCCTTCCTGGCCTCTTCCAAGACTTCCAGCGCGTCGTCGAGCCGCAACGCGCGCAGGTACGCCGAACCGAGATTGTTGGCGGCGTACTGCAGGCCCAGCCTGTCCCCGGCGTCCCTTGCGGCGACGACGGCGTCGGTCGCGGTCGCGATCCACTCGTCGAGGTCGTGCCGCTCCGCGAAGAACCCGCGCAGCAGCCACGCCAGCTTCCACGCTGACGCCGCCAAGCCCCGGCGCGCCATCGCGGACACGAGCGCGACGAGCGTCGCCCGCTCGGCGACGTACCAGGCGGTCGTGTCGTCGTGGTCGGAGAAGCCGACCTTCGGACCGGACACCTCCGGCAGCGCGACGTCTTCGGTGAGCAGATCCGGCCGCACCCACTGGTTCGCTTCGGCCACCGCGCACAGGTACCAATCGCCGACCCGTTTCAGCACGGCGACGCGATCCGCTTCGCCGTAGTCCTCCTCGGCGAGCTCGACGGCGTAGACGCGCAGAAGATCGTGGAACTGGTATCGGTCACCGCGTGCCTGGTTGAGCAGGTGCGCCGCGGCGAGCTGGTCGAGCAGCGCGCGGGTGGCGTGCGTCGGGTGTCCGCTCAGTACCGCCGCCGCCCGCAGGCTGATGTCGACGCCGGGGTGCAGACCGAGCAGCCGGAACAGCCGGGCCGCGTCCGGGCGCAAGGCGTTGTACGACCACGAGAACGTCGCGCGCAGGTCGGTCCCGGCGTCCTGGGGGTCCCGCAGGGTGTCGAGTCTGCTGTGCTGGTCGCGTAGTTCGTCGACGATACCGGCGATCGACAGATCGGCGAACCTGGACGCCCGTTCGCCCGCCAGCGCGAGCGCCAGCGGCAGCCGTCCGCACAGCGCGGTCAGTTCCGCCACCGCATCCGGTTCCGCCTCGAGCCGGGCGTAACCGACGCTGCCGGCGAGCAACGCCGTCGCGTCGCGCTGATCGAAAGACCGCAGCGCGAGCCGGCGCGCACCCTCCCTGGCGACCAGGCCCCGCAACTGGTTTCGGCTGGTGACGACCACGAGGTTGCCGGATCCGGGCAGCAGCGGGCGGATCTGGTCGGCGTCGTGGGCGTTGTCGAGCAACATCAACATCCGCGCGCCGGCCAGCCTGCTGCGCAGCATCGCCGAGCGTTCCTCCACAGTGGAGGGAATGCGGGCGGCGGGGACGCCGATGGAGCGCAGGAACCGGGCCAGCGCCGTGTCCGAGCCGACGGGGGTGCCCGCCGAGTGGCCGCGCAGGTCCAGGAACAGCTGCCCGTCGGGGAAACGGTCTCGCACGGAGTGGGCCCAGTGCACGGCGAGCGAGGTCTTGCCGACACCCGCGGTGCCCTCGATCAGCGCGATCGAAGTCGCGTCCGGTGGACGTTCGGCCAGAAACCGGTCCAGTTCGGCGATCTCCGCCTCCCGGCCGGTGAACTTGGCCACATCGAACGGAAGCTGGCGCGGCAGCGACTCGGCGGTCCGCGGCCGCGGCGCCCCGGGGGCGAGCAGCTCGCCGTGCAGCGTCCGCAGCCGGTCCCCCGGCTCGACTCCGAGTTCGTCGGCCAGCACCTCGCGGAGCTGCGCATACCTGGCCAGCGCCTCGGCACGGCGGCCGGACCTGGCCAGCACCCGCATCAGCCGCTCCCACAAGGATTCCCGGAGCGGGAACTGGGCGATCAGCTCGGTCAGCTCCGCGGCGAGCTCGGAATCGGGGGCCAGCCCGGCATCGAGGTCGATCCGGCGTTCGACCGCGAACAGGTGGCGTTCGGTCAGCAACGGAGTCCAGTCGGCCGCCAGCGCGGGAGAACCCACGCCCTCGAGCGGAGTCCCGCGCCACAGCTCCAGCGCCGCAGCGAGCAGTTCACGCTCACGAACGGGGTCCTGCTCGACCGTCGCGTCGTCGAGCAGGCGCAGGAACTCGAGCGCGTCGACCTCGGAAGGGACGGCGGCGAGCCGGTAGCCCTCCGGCTCGGTCACCACCGCGGTGTCCCCGAGCCGGCGCCGCAACCGCATCACGTACGTCTGCAGGCTGCCCCTGACCCGCTCAGGAAGCTCGTCGCCCCAGACACATCGGGCGAGGGTGTCGATCGAAACCAGGCGCCCGGCGGACAACGCCAGCGTCGCGAGCAGCGCGCGCTGGCGGCTGCTCGTGAGTACGAGGAGGCCGCCGTCACCGATCGCCCGAAACGGGCCGAGAAGCCGGATATCGATGGTGGCAATCCCTCCAGTGCTCGTCCGCGGCTCGGTCTATCGACTCGATAGCGTCGCACCCAGGACCCCGCGCTTCAAGTCCCTCGAGATTTCCGGGCACCTGCCCCGAACGCGCGGCAGGGCCCCACGCGGTTGCGTGGGGCCCTGCCGAGTCGCTCTGGGAGCGGACTTACTTCTTCTTCGCGGCGGCGGTCGTCTTCCGCTTGACCGGGGCCTTCGCGGCGGCGGGCGCCTTGGCAGCTGCCTTCGGCGCGGCCTTGGCGGCGACCGGCTTCTTGGCAGCGGTCGCCTTGGCGGCCGTGGCCTTCGGAGCGGCCTTGGCCGGAGCAGCCTTGGCCGGAGCCTTGGTTGCGGTGGCCTTCGCGGCCGGCTTCGCGGCGGCGGCCCGCGTGGTGGTCGCCCGCGTGGTGGTCGCGCGGGTCGCGGTCGCCCGAGGCGCACGCGTGGTGGTGCTGCGGGTCGCGGTCGGGCGGCTGGCGGTCGCCCGGGTGGCCGCGGTGCGCGTGGTGGCGGCGGCCGCACGCGTGGCGGTGGAAGCCGTCGCGCGCTTGACGACGGTGGCCTTCGGCAGCTTCTTCGTGCCGCTGACCACGTCCTTGAAGGTCGTACCGGCCCGGAACGCGGGCACGTTGGTCTTCTTGACCTTCACGGTCTCGCCGGTGCGCGGGTTCCGAGCGGTGCGAGCGGCGCGGGCGCGCTTCTCGAACACCCCGAAGCCGGTGATGTTCACCTTCTCGCCCTTGTTCACGGTGCGGATGATGATGTCGACGAGGCCGTCGACAGCCTCAGACGCAACCTTCTTGTCGCCCAAACGCTCGGAGAGCGCCTCGATGAGCTGAGCCTTGTTGGCCATTCCCGTCCTCCAAGAAGAACTACTTGTACACGGCCACGTCGGCCGACTATGCGCACACGGTATTACCAATGCAGCACAAATTCCAAACGGCGCGCGGAAATTTCCCTTGTATCGGGCGTGGTTCCGCCTCTTGAGGGACCCCGATGGGGTCATCCGAGGTGCCGTTCGGAGTGGATTTCGGGGGGTCTGGCGGGGTATGGATCCCCTTGCTGAGCAGGGAATCCATACCCCGGGAGGCGCCTGAGGGGCTTTACGGGGCGGTCACAGGCTTCCAGCTCGGACGGCCGGATTCGAACGAATCGATCTCTGCGGCGTGTCGGAGCGTCAGGGCGATGTCGTCGAGCCCCTCGAGGAGCCGCCAGCGGGTGTAGTCGTCGATCTGGAAGGGCGCGGTGAAGTCCTTGGCTCGTACGGTCTTCGACTCGAGGTCGACCGTGACCTCCGTGCCCGGCTCGTTTTCGAGCAGCTTCCAGAGCAGTTCGACGTCCTGCTGCTCGCACTGGGCGGCCAGCAGGCCCTGCTTGCCGGAGTTGCCGCGGAAGATGTCGGCGAACCGGGACGAGACGACCGCCCGGAAGCCGTAGTTCATCAGGGCCCAGACGGCGTGCTCCCGCGACGAGCCGGTGCCGAAGTCGGGCCCGGCGACCAGGACACTGCCCCGGTTGAAGGGCTCCTGGTTGAGGATGAACTGCTCGTCACCGCGCCAGGCGGCGAACAACCCGTCCTCGAACCCGGTGCGGGTCACCCGCTTCAGATAGACCGCGGGGATGATCTGGTCAGTGTCCACGTTGGACCGGCGCAGGGGGACCCCGATACCGGTGTGGGTGGTGAACGGCTCCATGGTGGTGGGTCCCTTCTCAGACGAGGTCGGAGGGTGCGGAAAGCGTGCCCCTGACAGCCGTAGCGGCCGCCACGAGCGGCGAGACGAGGTGCGTGCGGCCGCCCTTGCCCTGCCTGCCCTCGAAGTTGCGGTTGGAGGTCGACGCGCTGCGCTCACCCGGCTTGAGCTGGTCCGGGTTCATCCCGAGGCACATCGAGCAACCCGCCTGGCGCCACTCCGCGCCGGCGTCGATGAAGATCTTGTCCAGGCCTTCGGCTTCGGCGGCGACGCGGACCCGCATCGAACCCGGGACCACCAGCATCCGCACCGAATCGGCCACCTTGTGGCCGCGCAGGACGTCCGCGGCGGCCCGGAAGTCCTCGATCCGGCCGTTGGTGCAGGAGCCGAGGAAGACGGTGTCCACGGCGATCTCACGCAGCGGGGTGCCCGGTTCCAGGTCCATATAGGACAAGGCCTTCTCGGCGGCGATCCGCTCGTTCTCGTCGACGATCTGCGCCGGGTCCGGGACGCTGGCGCCCAGCGGGAGTCCCTGCCCTGGGTTGGTGCCCCAGGTGACGAACGGCGTGAGCTCGCTCGCGTCGAGGTGGACTTCGGCGTCGAACTCGGCGTCTTCGTCGGTAGGCAGCGAACGCCAGTTCTCGACCGCGGCGTCCCAGTCGTCCCCCTTCGGCGCGCGGTCGCGGCCCTTCAGGTACTCGAACGTCGTCTCGTCGGGGGCGATCATCCCGGCGCGGGCACCGGCTTCGATGGACATGTTGCAGATGGTCATCCGCGCTTCCATCGACAGCTTCTCGATCGCCGCGCCGCGGTACTCCAGGACGTAGCCCTGGCCGCCGCCGGTGCCGATCTTGGCGATGACCGCCAGGATGATGTCCTTCGCCGTGACACCGGGCCGGAGTTCGCCGTCGACAGTGATCGCCATCGTCTTGAAAGGACGTAACGGCAGCGTCTGGGTCGCCATCACGTGCTCGACCTCGGAAGTGCCGATGCCGAACGCCATCGCGCCGAAGGCGCCGTGGGTCGAGGTGTGACTGTCGCCGCACACCACGGTCATCCCGGGCTGCGTCAGGCCGAGCTGCGGGCCGATGACGTGCACGATGCCCTGCTCGGCGTCGCCCATCGGGTACAGGGTGACCCCGAACTCCTTGCAGTTGCTCCGAAGGGTGTCGACCTGGGTGCGGGACACGAGGTCTGCGATCGGCTTGTCGATGTCGACCGTCGGGACGTTGTGGTCCTCGGTGGCGATCGTGAGATCGGCTCGCCGCAACGGGCGCCCGGCGAGCCGCAGCCCGTCGAAGGCCTGCGGGCTGGTGACTTCGTGCAGCAGGTGGAGGTCGATGTAGAGGAGATCGGGCTCATCGCCTTCACCTTGGCGCACCCGGTGCGCCTCCCATACCTTTTCCGCCATCGTGCGGCCCCGCGCAGTGCTGGAGCTGGCCATCAGGGCTCCTCCCAAAGGTTGGCGGGAGCAAGGAACTCGGTCGGGCCGGCGGCGAAGGGTGCCGTGGGGCTCAAGAGGCAAGGCGTCGCGTCGATCGCGACCTGAGTTCGATTTTCCCATATTCTGGACTTCCCAAAGTGCGGGAAGATAGTATCGCGTCGTGGGACAGCATAGCGGGATCGGAGTACTGGACAAGGCAGTGGCCGTGCTCCAGGCAGTGGCCGAGGATCCATGCGGCCTGGCGGAACTGTGCGCCCGGACGGGTTTGCCGCGCGCCACGGCGCATCGGCTCGCCGTTGGGCTCGAGGTGCACCGGCTGCTGCGCCGGGGACCGGACGGCCGGTGGCGGCCGGGCACCGCCCTGTCGGAACTGGCGGGCGGCTCGACCGACCCACTGGTCGACGCGGCGGCGGCGATCCTGCCGAAGTTGCGCGACATCACCGGGGAAAGCGTTCAGCTGTACCGGCGCGACGGCGTGCAGCGGATCTGCGTGGCGACCGCCGAACCGCCGAGCGGGCTGCGCGACACCGTGCCGATCGGCTCCAGACTGCCGATGACGGCCGGCTCCGGAGCGAAGGTCCTTGCCGCGTGGTCGGATCCGCACACCCAGCGGACGATCCTCACCGACGCGGTCTACGGCGAGCGGACGCTGCTCGAAGTACGTCGCCGAGGCTGGGCCCAAAGTGTCGCCGAACGGGAGCCAGGCGTGTCGAGCGTCTCAGCGCCGGTGCGGGATTCCTCGGGCACGGTGATCGCCGCGGTGTCAGTTTCCGGCCCCATCGAACGCATCGGCCGGAAGCCCGGCGCGCGCTGGGCGGCGGATCTCCTCGCCGCCGCCGACGCCCTCCAGGAACGCCTGTAACCACAGTCTATTCGAACGCCTGAGCGAGTAATCCCCTGTCCAGCAAACGATTACACGGCCGTCAGAGGGCCCAGGGCCGTTCGGGGTGCCGAGGCCGGTCGGGCCGTCGTAGCCGGTTCCGTCCGTAGTGGAGGGTGCCGGGACCGTGACGCCGCCGCGCCACGACATCGCGCGGTGCTCACCCGGCTTGAGCGTCAGCAGCCGGCTCAGCACGCCTTCGTACTGACCGGTCCGGTTCGGTACGAGCGAGGCCTCGTAGCTCAGCTTCGGCGTCGCGCAGGCGAACGTCCTGCGCGGGCAAGTCGGTGGGTACGACGCATCGATCGTGGCCAACGCCGACGCTGGGTACGTCTGGTCGGCCGGGATCGAATCCGTCTTGGGGACGCCGAGGACGTAGTCATACGGCGATCTGGATGACGACGGTGACACCTGGCGGCCGACGACGCCGTACTGCGGAACACCGACGTCGACTCGCTGGGCGTCACCGCGGACGCCGGGACTGCTGTCTACGTCGGCGCCGCGGCCAAGCCGGTTCACAGTCCCGGGGGCGTTGGTCTCCACCCCGGTAACGGCGACGCTGTGGCCGGGTGGCCCGGCGCCGGCACGAAATGTGCACCGGCGGCTCCGGTCACCTGAACCTTTCCACCGGTCGGCAGCGCGTAGGTGTGCGACTGGGGCGGCTGAGACAGAGCCGGAGCGCGACGGGCGCTGCCGCCGCGGCAGGCGTCGCGACGACGAGTCCGGCCGCCTGTCAAGAACTGCGGAGCATTTCGAAAACAACTAATGACCAACGGAACAATTCAGCCGGGAATAGGGTAACGCTCACCCGGATACCGAAGCTATTCGCCTTCATGAAAGTGAATAGCTTCGGAGTTACTTGCGGGTGAGCTGGTAACCCAGGTCCTGGCGGAGGTACACCTCGATGAACACGCGCAGGTACTCGTCGCGGGCCAGCCCGGCGAAGTACTCGGCCAAGTCCTTGTCCACCGTCTCGGTCAGGTTGACGATCCGCCAGCGGTTCAGCGGACGGAGTTCGGTACCGGCAACGGAGTGCTCGACATGGAACAGCGGCTGCCCGGTCCCAGCGTGCAAGACCCGGCCGTCCGGCGTGGTGAACTCCGACGCCCCGATGAAGAACGCCCGCTGCTGATCGTGGTCGAGGTGGACGTGCTCGATCACCGTGCCGTACGTGTCCTGGTCAAGCCATAGTCGCTGGTCGGAGACGCGGGTGAACTCCTCGGTGCGCCCTTCGGTCTTGCCATCGAACTTCTCGCGGCTGCCGGGCCTGACGACGGTCGGGATGTAGATGTCCGGCGCGGACGCCTTGCGCACCTCCATGTCCCACAGCATCGAACGGGTGAACACCAGGTCGCGATCGACGTCGTAACGGTCCGCCAGCACCTGGTTGACATCGACCGCCGGCAGGTCCGCGATCGTGTTGCCCGGCGCAGCCCAAGCCTCTTCCAGCAACTTCTCGTGTTCCATGACTACTCCTCGGTAATAATCTATGATAGTCATATTTAGTGACTAAAATGAGACTAGCCCCGCGCGGACGGGACGGCAATCGGACCGAGCGGAAGTGAGAGCAGGAACACGGCCGAACTACACTGATCCACCACTACGACGAGGAGGCGGGAACACGTGGTTACCCGGGCCGAGAGGAACCGTTCGAACCCCGATCTCGGGGTACTGGCGGGCAGGCTGCTGTTCGCCGTGCAGAACGAGCTGTTCGCGTCGCTGCGCGAGCAGGGCTTCACCGA
This sequence comes from Amycolatopsis sp., assembly GCF_025464955.1. GTDB lineage: Bacteria > Actinomycetota > Actinomycetes > Mycobacteriales > Pseudonocardiaceae > Amycolatopsis. The sequence continues at coordinate 94,668 of NZ_JAODNM010000140.1, forward strand.
CCTCCACCACCGCCACGGGTCCGTCATGGCCTATCTCGACCCCGAGGGCGTCCGGGCGACCGACCTGTCGAAGCTGTCCGGTCAGCACAAGCAGGTCATCGGCACGATCGTCGACGAACTGGAAGCCCTCGGTTATGTCGAACGCCGCCCCGACCCGGCCGACCGCCGGGCGAAGCTCATCTGCCCCACCGCCCGCGGCCTCGATCAGATGCGAACCGCGGACCAGATCATGGCCCGGATCCAGCAACGCCACGCCCGCCGGCTCGGACGCGACGCCTATGCCCAATTCAAGGCGACCTTCGTCGACATTGCCGAACACCAGCGGGACTACCTCCACTGACTCGGACTCGGGAGTGTGGCGGCAGGTTCTAGGCGGCCGGAACGCTCACGAGCTCCGACCGGACGCCGTTGCGGACCGGCCGAGAACGCTCTACGGTAGGACGGAACTAGAACAGGTTACAGTTTCGGGTGGCGAGCCGGAGCGAGGAGCGGACATGGCGAAAATGGCGCCGCGCAGCGACGAGGCCGACTACGTGGTCGTCGGGTCGGGCAGCTCCGGGGCAGCGGTCGCGGGCCGGCTGGCGGAGTCGGGCGCGAGCGTGATCGTGCTCGAGGCCGGCGGAACCGACGAGAAGCTGATCGTCAAGAAGCCGGGGCTGAGCGGCCCCATGCACGCGGTGCCCCAGCTCAAGAAGCCCTTCGACTGGGGCTACTACTCGGTGCCGCAGAAGCACCTCCTCGACCGCAGGCTGCCAGTGCCGCGCGGCAAGGTGGTCGGCGGCTCCAGTTCCATCAACGGCATGGTCTACGTCCGCGGCAACCGCGCCAACTTCGACTCCTGGGCCGCCGAAGGCAACGTGGGTTGGGACGCCGACAGCGTGAACGCCGCGTACAAGCGGTTGGAGGACTTCGAGGACGGGGAGGACGCCTTCCGGGGCGCGGGCGGACCGATCCGGGTCACCCGCAACAAGGACCCGGAACAGGGGTCGCTGCAGTTCCTCCAAGCCACCGCCGACACACTCGGCTGCAAGATCCTCGACGACTACAACGCCGAGTCTCAAGAGGGTGTCAGCCGGATGCAGCAGAACGCCGCCGACGGCCTGCGCTACAGCGCTTCCCGCGGCTACCTCCACCATCTCGCGCCGCCGACGCTTCAACTGCAGTCCGGGGTGCTGGCGAAGAAAGTCGTCATCGACAACGGTCGCGCCGTCGGCGTCGAGGTCGTCGACACCGACGGCACCCACCGCACCGTCCGCGCCGGCAAGGAGGTCATCCTTTCGGCCGGGTTCGTCGGATCCGCGCAGCTGCTGATGCTTTCCGGCGTCGGCCACGCCGAGCACCTCAAGGAGCACGGCATCGACGTCCTCGCGGACCTGCCGGTCGGCGACAACCTGCACGACCACATGTTCCACGCGCTGACCTTCCACGTGTCGTCGAGCAGGAACAAGGGCGCGGCGTCCTACTTCGCGCGCGGACTGGTCAAGGAGCTGATCCGGCCCGGCACCACCTTCCTGGCGAACTCGGTCTTCGAGGCGGTCGCGTTCCTCAAGACGTCCCAAGCCGGCGCGGTCCCCGACCTCCAGCTGCACCTCCTGCCGTGGGCGTACGTGTCGCCCAACCAGGACGCGCCGATCCGGCACGACGTCGACAAGCGCACCGCGCTCACCGCGCTGGCGACGCTGATCTATCCGAAGAGCCGCGGCACGTTGCGGCTCGCCTCGGCCGACCCGGGCACTGCGCCATTGATCGACTTCCAGTACCTGGCCGACCCGGCCGACCTCGAGGTGCTCGGCGAGGGCTCTGAGATGGTGCGCGAGATCTTCGCTTCAAAGGCGTTCAACGGCACGGTCAAGGAGGAGATCCACCCGGGCAAGGAGCTGCGAGGCCAGGGCCTGCGCGACGCGATCCTGAATCGCGCGACGTCGGTCTACCACGGCGTCGGCACCTGCCGGATGGGAATCGACGAGCTCGCGGTCGTCGGCCCCGATCTCAGGGTTCGCGGCGTCGAGGGACTGCGGGTGTGCGACGCCTCGATCATGCCGTCGATCACCGGCGGCAACACCAACGCGCCCTGCATCATGATCGGCGAGATGGGCGCGCAACTCGTTCTCTCAGGCAAGTAACCGGAAGACGACCATGACCCTCACCCCGCTCGAGCTCACCCGTCCCGCGTCGACGACCGATGCGCTCCTGCGGCGACTCGTCGCCAGGGTGCCGGGTTCGTCCGGCGCGACCTGGAAGCTCGCCGAGGTCTACACCGGCGAGACGCTCGTCGAGCTGCCGCAGTCGACGCCGGCCGACATCGAGCAGGCGTTCGCCATCGCGCGCGAGGCGCAGCGGAAATGGGCCGCCACCCCGCTCAAACAGCGGCTGGCGGTGTTCAAGCGGGCGCATGCGATCTTCCTCGACAACGCGCGGACCGTCGCCGACCTCATCCAGGTCGAGAGCGGCAAAAACCGGCGGATGGCGATCGAGGAGACCTGCGACCCGCCGATGGTGATGAGCCATTATCTGAAGCGGGCCGCCAAGTTGCTGGCGCCGGTCAGGCGCGGCGGGCCGGTGCCGCTGCTGACGACGTCGACCGAGATCCGGCAGCCCAAGGGCGTCGTCGGCATTATCGCGCCCTGGAACTTCCCGTTCGCCACCGGCATCTCCGACGCTGTGCCGGCGCTGATGGCCGGCAACGCGGTCGTGCTCAAGCCCGACAACAAGACAGCGCTCTCACCGCTCTACGGCGTTCAACTGCTGGAAGAGGCCGGCCTGCCGGAGGGCGTGTTCCAGGTGGTGTGCGGCGAGGGCCCGGACGTCGGTCCCACGCTCATCGACCGCGCCGACTACGTGATGTTCACCGGCTCCACGGCCACCGGCCGGATGATCGGCGAGCGGGCGGGCCGGAACCTCATCGGCTGCTGCCTCGAGCTCGGCGGCAAGAACCCGATGATCGTGCTCTCCGACGCCGACCTGGAAGCGGCCGTGCGGGGCGCGATCTTCGGCGCGTTCGGCAACACTGGCCAGATCTGCATGCACATCGAGCGCATGTACCTACCGGAGTCCAGCTACGACGAGTTCAAGAACGCTTTCGTGGCCAAGGCCGAGGCGCTCGACGTCCGCGCCGCCTACGACTTCGGCCCCGACATGGGTTCGCTCGTCTCCGTCGACCAGATGCGCCGCGTGAAGTCGCATGTCGAGGACGCCGTCGCCAAGGGCGCCACCGTGCTCTGTGGGGGCAAGCCCCGGCCCGATCTGGGCCCGGCGTTCTTCGAGCCGACGATTCTCGAGGGCGTCACGAAAGACATGCTCTGCGGCGTCACCGAAACCTTCGGACCCGTTGTCGCGCTGCACAAGTACCGCACCGTCGAGGAAGCCGTCGCGCTCGCCAATGACACCGACTACGGCCTCAACGCCTCGGTCTGGAGTGGCGACGTCCACGCCGCGCGCGCCGTGGCCGCGCGCCTCGAATCCGGCAACGTCAACATCAACGACATCCTCGCCACCGCCTACGCCGCCAAGGGAACGCCGTCCGGCGGTGTCAAGAGCTCCGGCGTCGGCGCACGTCACGGCGACCAGGGCCTGCTCAAGTACACCGACGTGCAGAACATGGCCGTGCTCAAGAGGCAGGTCATGGGCCCCCGGCCAGGTCAAGATCATGAAAAGTACGTCAAGGGCATGCTCTCCGGACTGAAGATCATGCGGAAGTTGCACATCCGATAGCCGCCGTCCCGCCGACCATCGCAACTCGCCGTCGAGTTGCGGTACTTAGCGTCCGCAACGATCGCAACTCGCCGTCGAGTTGCGGCCTTTGCGTGCGCGGGTTACGCGCGTGTGCAAGGAGGGCACTTTTGTGGCTCTTGTGTCGTATGTGTGGGTCCGCGACGCCTCAGTGGGTGCCGGGTGAGGTTCTTGAGCTCAGCGGGTGTGGTCGGCTGTCAGTGACTGTGGGACTCGTCGGCGTGAACGTGGGACTCGCCGAGCCGGAGTGTGGGACTCGCCGACGCGCTGTGCGAGTCCCACGTTCAGATCGACGAGTCCCACGTTCAGCTTCGGACACCGGCATTCGCCGTACACCGACACGACCCGGCCCTTGCTGCGGTAAACGCAGCCAGTCCACAGCAACCAGCACCCTTACATACGACCGAAGAGCCACAAAAGGGCCTGTCCTGCTCTATCCGTGGGTCTGCGATGGTCGTGGGTGCTGGCTACTGCAGCGAGGACCGGGGCGGCCGGGTGCTCGTGAAGCGGTTCTGCAGGGCCTGTCCTGTCGTGCCCGTTGTGCTGACGCCCCGGTCCGAATCGGTCGTGCGGCCATTCACCCGCACGGTGAAGCGGGATTCGGCCATCTGACTCCTCTATGGCGTGCCGTTGAACTCCTCGTACAGGGCCGGGAGGAACGACGCGAGGTGGTTCATCTCGGCGGCGCAATGGTAGAGCAGGCCGGCGCCGAGGGCTTCCATGTCCGGCTCGCCCAGTGGCGCACGGCCCGCGGGAGGAGTGGCGACGGACGTGGCCGGCAGGTCGAGGTGCTGCAGGTGGTTGAGGAAGAACCTGCTGCGCATCTCCGCGCCGCCACTGGTGGCACGGACCTGGTGGACGATCCAGCCGAAGGCGACCGGCGCCACGCTCAGGCCGACGCGGGCGGCGATGACGGTTTCACCCGGCTTCGACGCCTCGAAGCCAAGCCGTGTCGGGTCGACGAACCGGATGGCCAGCGGGTTCATCTTCCCGCCGACGTACTCATCCACATAGGACACGTTGCCGACGTAGCGCTGACGGTCGGTCAACGTGCGGTCGCCGCTCCGACGCTCGGCCGCCGCGCTGTACTGGTGCGCGTCCGGGTGCCACAGCTTGTACCGGCTGGACTCGCCGGCGTGCCAGCCGAACCACCAGTCCCACATCTGCCCGGTGACCCCGGGCATGTCGGTAAGCACCGAAACCGCGACCACCCCGCTGTCCACTGTGGTCCAGCCGGTTTCCATCTTGTGATACCCGGGCCGCGACATGATCCGCGCCGCGTCCGCGAGGTCGTAGCCGTACTCCGTCGGCGCCATCCCGGCGAGCAGCACCTCGGGCACGTGCGATTGGACCGGGAGGGTGTCCTCGCGGAAGTACTTGGCGTACGGCTTAGCCAGGTCCGCCTCGCGGTAGCCCAGGTAACGATCTTCGCCGGAATAGGACACGGGCGCGGCCGTCTTGTCGGCTTCGGTGGGTTCATAGGTGAACATCGTCGGCTCCCTCGGTTGGACCCTGCATTAATGTACTTTATGGTACATTTTTAGCACAGGCCCGCCGAGGGAGCGGAGACGACGCACAACGGCCTGCGTCAGAAGACCGGAGCCGGCGCAGTGGCGTTGAGCGCCGTGACGACCGTCTGCTCCTCGTACGCGAAATGGGTCTCCAGCTCGGACGCCAGTCGGTCGAGTTCGTCACGCAGCCGGACAGGATCGCTTTCACCCGGGACATAACCGTCGACGAGCTGCTGGATCTCCGTCTGGAGTCGCGCCACCACCACGTGTTCCGCACCCAGTTTCGCCAGCGCCGGAGCGAGCGCGGGGAACTGCCGCGCCAGCATCGGGAAGGTCGCCATGTCCTCCCCCGTGTGGTGCCGCTTCAACGCCCCGCAGAAGTTCAGGCAGTGCACGCGCATCTCCTGCCCCAGGTCGGGCGGCGTCCGTTCAATCGAACCGGCGGTGCCGTCGACGACCTTGTCCGCCTGACGACGGAGTTCAGCGAGCTCCTCGCGCAGCCAGTCGTGCACCTCGACCAGCCAGTCCCCCATTCCCTTGACTCGATCAAGCTCCGAACCGACCCGATGCAGCACCACCACCGGGATCTCCCGGGTCGTTTTGGCCTGGTGTTCGGCGAATCCAGGAGCCTCGTCGAGCACTTGGGAGAACAGTCCGTCGCGCTCCTGCCCCTGTGGAATGCCCGCGATCGCCTCGTAGGTTTCGGCGCCGGTCTCGACGGTCACCATCGGGTTCTTCCGAATATTGTGGTACCACGCCGGATGGTTCGCGGCCCCCATCGCGGACGCGACGACGATGCCTTTTCCGCCGATTTCCAGGTATCCCAGCAGACTGGTCCGGTGTTGCCCACTCCGGCCCCCACGGTGTTCAACAGGACCAACCGCCAGCCCTCGAACATCCCACTCAGTTTTCCACCGTTGTCCCGAAACTCGGTGATGAGTCCTCGTTGGAACCCGGCGATGTCAAAATTCTCGTTCACATAGTCCTTTCCAGATCACTAGAACAGATCGGAGGCAGACCACGAGACACCACTGAACACGCGCACTACATAAGGACGCCAAAAAACCCCAAGACGATGCCCTACGCGAGAGACTCGGAACAATGCCGTTCTCTGTGGTGGCTAAGAAAAGCCGTAACCTCCGTGCATAGGCCCATCTGGGGCGCACACGAAGATTAACACCCTCGCCACCACGACCGCAAGGCAGCGTCGCTCACACTCCGGCGACACGGGGGAAGAGGACTTCGGCGTTGCCCTGCGTGTCAGGGTGAGTTGAGTCCACTGGTTCACAGCAACCCGGCCTGATGCAGGGCGAGATACGGATCGACTGAGATGACCCGCACGAGCATGTCCTCGCTGGTCGAGGGCGATAATGTGCAG